>JAVVUO010000004.1:0-121776 GCA_036653135.1 Lachnospiraceae bacterium | reverse complement strand
ATGTCTGACATTATCCGCAGCCGCACGTTGGAAGCATTCTTCCCGCTCATCGCCACGGCGATTATTTACTTCCTTGTTGCAAATACTATGACGATGTTATTATCCCGGCTGGAAATCAGCCTTGACCCCAAGCGTCGGGGGCGCACTGTGAAAGGAGTGGTGATGAAATGATTTCAATTAGCGGTTTCTGATTTTTAGAACCGATTTTCTTTTTCTTCAAAAACTTCAAAAACATTACAAGAACCCTATTCAAGAAATAGGTATATCTTGACAAATAGCGTAAAAAGAGAGTAAACTAAGCTGAAAAAGTAATATCATGTTGCGAAGAAAAGTCTATTAAAAAGTTGTCGGAAAAATAAGCCCAACTTATCTTTTGTGTGTTGCACTTGATATTATAGTCTGCCGAGTTTGGTGGGACTTGCCGGCTATGAGAGTCGCAGGAAAGTCCCGCTGTAGTGCCAAAAGGTGTCGAACGAAAACGTGCGTAAGCGTTTCTGAAAAGCTATCACGAGAAGAGGGCACCTATGATAAATCCAAGTCAAACATATAGAATGGAACAAGATTCCATCAGAACAATGGAAGTTCCGATGGAGGCATACTACAGAGTCCAAAGTCTTCGAGCAAAGCAAAATTTTCCAACTTGCAACCGTCCTTTGTCTTGCGGTGGACCATATGAAAGCGGCGAAAATCGCCAAGGAAACGTATCAAAACGGCAGAACCGTAAGGAAAACAGCGTTTTGGTGTGGAGGAATCAGTGCTGGACGAACTGCTGAATCCAATGAAAATAACATATTTACCTATAAGGAGAGAAAAAAATGTGCAAAAAAATTAACAGCTATCTTTCAATGGCTACAGTAACCTTTTTCATCATACACGCGAGTCTTATGTGTCTACTTTTAAGCGGAGTGATTCCATACCGGCCCCAATATTCTATAGCGGCCTTTTTATTGCTTATCCTAGCTGTGGCACATGCCGCTCTTTCTATATTTATTTTCTTTAGAGTCAAGGAAGAGAAAACCGGAACAGAGTATTGGGCACAAAACAAATCAACTACTGTACAGCGTGTGATGTCAATTCTGTTGTTGTTCATGACGGTTCTACATGTAAAAAACGGTGCAGAACTGTGGGTATATCAAGTTGTGTATATCGCCATAGCAAGTGTACATATCGGAGTATCTTTACCTAGAACACTGCTCACGGCAGGTGCGGTAAAATCGGAAACAGCTTATAAAAGGTTTCAGCTTATGTCCGTTGTTTTGGGAATTGCAATAACTGTATGGTCAGCCATTTCATATGGTATTTTTGCCCTGTAGAGAGGCTAATATGGGAAAAATATTGATTGTTGGAAGCGGGATTTCAGGATTATCGGCAGCAATTTCCCTCGCGCAAAAGGGCAAGCAGGTTTTGCTCCTGTCCCCCTATGCCTCGGAACGCTCTCAGTCAGTAATGGCGATGGGCGGCATCAACGCGGCGCTCAATACAAAAGGAGAAGGCGATTCGCCGAATATCCATAAGATGGACACGCTAAAGGGTGGGCGCTTTATCGCCAATGAAAAGGCGGTAGAGGGGCTTTGTAATTCTACACCCACCATCATAAAGATGCTGGTGGAGCTGGGCGTTGTATTTACTCTCGATGAACAAAATCGGGTAGATTTGCGCGCCTTTGGAGGACAGACAAACCGTCGCACCGCTTATGCGGGAGCGTCCACCGGAAAGCAGATTGTGTCGGCTTTAGCAAGGAAGTGTCGGGAATATGAAGCATCAGGTCGTGTCGTAAGAATGTTGGGCAGTCAGTTTTTATACGGTCTGATCCAAAATGGCGTCTGCTATGGCGCGCTACTTTACGATATCAGGAAGAGAGAGGTGTATGCGCAATATGCCGACGCGGTCATTATGGCTTGCGGCGGTCAGAACACGCTGTTTGGAAAGACGACTGGCTCCATGCTCTGTGACGGAAGCGCGGCGGCAGCTCTGTTTGCGCAGGGTGTGGCGCTTAAAAATTTGGAGTTTATCCAGTATCACCCAACTACTATTGAGACATCCCAAAAGCGGATGCTGATTTCCGAAGCGGCGCGCGGAGAGGGCGGACGCCTATTTTATTTAAGCGATGCGGGGCAGCGTGTCTACTTTATGGAGGATAAGTACGGAGAAAAAGGCAATCTCATGCCGCGGGATGTGGTTTCTAAGGAAATCTACGATGTAAAAAAGCAGGTATATCTAGACATTACATTTCTGGGCAAAGAGCTGATCCAACAAAAGCTCTCGGAAATAGATGAAATCTGCCTCAAATACGCTGGGCTGGATGTGTCCAAGGAGCCGATACCGGTGCGTCCATCCGTCCACTTTTTTATGGGCGGTCTTTGGGTGAATCGGCGGCATGAAACCAATATCAAAGATCTTTATGCGGTGGGCGAATGTGCGTCCATCTACCACGGCGCAAACCGTCTGGGTGGAAATTCCCTTTTGGCGGCAGTATACAGCGGTCAGGTGGCAGCGGATAGTATTGCGGTGGAAGAGAAAAAAACACCTGATTTCACAGCGTTTATTACACTCCAAAAAAGCAAGATGCTTCAGTGCACGCAGACCAAAAGCAAGTTTCCCGTGGTCTATATTCTAAACAGCATTGCAAACATCATGAATGAAGACTTGGGCATTACAAGATGCGAGGAAACCCTTTTAAATGGGATTGCCCAAATGGATTTTTACCTTGACATCATTGAAAAGATTCATTTTGATTCCGGAATTTCGCCTTACCAGACCTATGCGATTGGGAACCAGATTCTTTTATGCAAGGCAATCCTTTTGTGCGCGCAAAACAGGAAAGAGAGCAGAGGCTCACACATTAGAGAGGATTACCCATTGTTAAGTCCGGACTATGAGGCGGCGTCAATTGTTACATATGAAGAGGGGAAAATTTTGTATCAACTTGAAAAGGATGTGTTGTAAGGTGAGAATCAAAATTTTAAGGCAAAAAGACAGAGAGAGTCTCCCTTTTTACCAAGAGTTTGCCTATAATGGCGAGCGGAATATTACAGTTGCTGCTCTTCTGGATTATCTCAATTATCACGATGACTTATTTGATGCCGAGGGAAAGGTCGCCAGCCGGATTCGATGGGAGTGCAGCTGTCAGCAGAAAATGTGCGGCGCCTGCGCGATGGTCATAAACGGCGTTCCGGCGCTTGCCTGTGATGTGTTTCTAAAAGAGCTCAAAATAAAGAATGACACAATTACATTGAAGCCGCTATCCAAATTTCCGGTGATTGCAGACCTGATTGTAGACCGGAGCATTATTTTTGACAACCTTGTGGAGAGCGGACTTTGGCTGGATGATAGGAAGCCGCCAGAACAAGCCGAATATGCGCACCAATATACTGCTGCAAAGTGCTTGAAGTGCGGAATCTGTTTGGAGGTATGTCCTAATTACAGGGATGGCACACGTTTTTTCGGAGCGGCTATCGTAAATGAGACGTATCTTACCTGTTCACAGAACAGCAAAAATGCGCATCAAAAAAAGATGCGCGAAAGCTATCAAAAGCATTTTATGGCGGGATGTTCGAAATCGTTAGCCTGTGAAAGGTTATGCCCGGTAAAAATGAAGACGCTGTCCTCCATTTGCAAGCTGCAGCGCAAAATATAGCAAAGAAGAACACCAACAGGATATATGAGCAAAATATTGATATAAGCTACCAAAATCAAAACCTTTCCTGTAAGAATAGGCAAGTGTTTATCTTTCGGTAATTCCCCAGTCTGCAAGTGGGTGCCGATGATTTCACAAATTTTTGAGTTTCATTGTCCAAATAATGAAAATGTATTATATACAAAGTCATTTTTAATTGAGTGGGATAAAAGAATGGCCTATGCTCATTTAATTACAGATGTGACCACTGAGCGAGAGGAAAAAGAAAAACTAGAAGGAAAAGTATTTAAAGATGAGTTAACAGGATTATATAATCGCAGATATGGAATGCAGCAATTGAGTTCCCTTATCATGGAAAAGAAGTCCTTTTCCATTTGTATGATTGATTTAGATAAACTGAAGGTAGTAAATGATGGATTTGGGCATGCAGCAGGAGATGACTACATCAAAACAGTAAGTGAAGAAATGTGTAAAATCAGCAAAAAAGATGACTGCATCTGCCGTATAGGCGGGGATGAATTTATCATTATATTTCGTGATTACAGTGAAAAAACAGCGGAAGAACAATTAAGTAAACTCAATGAACAATTAGCATCCATGAAAAGAGAATATAACATGTCGGTGAGTTATGGAGTTATATTTAGAACAGAAGAGATGGAACTGTCACCAGATAAAATGCTAGAACAAGCAGATGAAAAAATGTACTTACAAAAAGTCGAGAAACGAGCAGCAAGACATTAGAAAACTTAGAATTGAGAGGAATCTATTATGGCATATGAAAAGAAATTAAAGGACTGTAGAATAATTGTGCATGACATGAGTACAGGAAAAACCATTGCAGATACCATAATAGAAGAATATGACTGGAGAAAAAATATAGTTGCTATTAGTGCAATGAGCTTGAAAAATAAAGAATGTGAGAAAATTTCTGCTTTAATTATTGGAAATGAAGGACTCTATGAATTTCTAGGCAATATTAGAAGAATTAATTTAGTAGATGAGGTGGAAATTGCATTATACAAAGGAAAAGAAAAAGAAGGAAGAAAATGCAGACGATATGAATACACTGCTCATGGAATCGTGGAAAATGTTAAAATACTAAATAATAATATTAAACTTCGCAAGCCAATTGATGTGGATATGGTAAATATGAGCGCAAATGGGATTTTAATTCGGACATTTACGGGAAGTTTTAGCAGAAATGACGAAATTCAAATAAATTTGAAATTAAATGAAAAAGACATCATATTAAAGTGTGAAATCATGAGAATACAAAATACAACATTATGGACAGAAGAATATGGTTGCAGAACCCAGGCAATTTATGGTGCATAAGAAAAATGGGAGTTGAGCAGTAGATGGATGAGGAAGAAAAATTAAAAATAACAGAGCAGTCCACAACACAAAAAGAAACAATTGATGATACAATAGAAACAATGGAGGAATTAATTGCTGAAACAACAGAATTAGAGCCAATTCCCAGTAGTGAACTTACAGAAATCCAACGAAAAACAAGAGAAGATGAATCGGGTTATACTGCGTTAAAAATGAGTATAGCAGGTGTCTTATGGAAATCACTGGAACAGAATCAGATTACAGAGGCAGAAATTGCACAGACCTTACAGGATATTACAAGCAAATTTGAAGAAATGGATATTGAGGTGATATTTCAATGTATTGAAATACCAAGACCCTTGGATGAGGGACTTCAAAGACATTCTCTTAATGTATGTCTTTTAAATGGAATCATGGGAAAATGGTTACAGATGTCCCAAGATGAGATTAAAATGTTAATGACAACAGGAATTTTATATGATATTGGAATTACGATGATATCGGAAGAATTGCTGAAATTGCCAAAGTTTACAGAGAAACAGATAGAATTGTTTCAAAAAATAACTGCTATCTCAGACGTGTATGATGCTATGGTATCTAGAAGAAGCTATAAGCATGATGGAGTACCTTTTGATATTTTAGAGCAGTTTCGCAATCAGCGGTTTGCAGGATTAGATCCGGAACTAGTAGCAGTATTTTTAAACAATATGTTGAAACGTTTAAAAGAAGTACCAGTAATTATGTCGGATGGAAAAAGGGGTATTGTAAAATATATTCCACCAAATGATATTGATCATCCGGTGGTACAAATCAACCATTTTGTGAAACAAACAAATGAAACTTGGTTTTGTGTACGAATGCAAGCCAAAGGAAGTAATGAAGAGAGTGGGAATGCTAGTTGAATGAACAAAACTTTAGAAGGGCAGAACTGTCAGAGCTAGAGCAGGTGATTGATGTATATGAAAAAACAATACAAAGAATGCACAAGCTTCAGCTTTTTCAATGGGATGAAGAATATCCCAATGCCGCTGTGTTAAAAGCAGATATAGAACAGCAACAATTATATATTAATAAAAGAGGAAATAAAATTGCATCTTGCTATGTTAGAAATCAGGAAAGCGACCAACAGTATGAAAATGGAGCATGGAAAAATCCCAAGGCATCCTATTGTGTGATACATCGTTTTTGTGTAAATCCTGAGTTTCAAAATCAGGGCATTGGCAATGAAACCATGGAACAAATAGAACAACAGATGATAGCAGAAGGAATAGAAGCCATTCGCTTAGATACGTTTACTGAAAATAGTTATGCAGTAAAGCTATACGAAAAAAGAGGATACCTTAAAGTAGGAATGGCAAATTGGCAAAAAGGAAGCTTTTATCTAATGGAAAAATATTTAATAAAGGAGAAGCAGGGTGGAACTTACCAAGGAGAACATGGAAAAGCAAACGAAAGAAGAACAGAAGAATAAAAGTACACCAAAACTTTATTTTGCACCATTAGAAGGAATAACAGGATATTTGTACCGAAGAATTCATCAAGAACTATTTGGGGGAATAGACCAATATTTTATGCCTTTTATTATGCCTCATACCAAACGTAATTTTAATTCCAAAGAGCAAAATGAACTATTACCAGAACACAACAAAGGCATGATAGTAATTCCACAGATATTAACCAATCACGCTGAGGATTTCATAAAAATGGCGAAAGAATTATGGGAAATGGGATATACACAAGTAAATTTGAATTTGGGCTGTCCTTCTAAAACCGTTGTGGCAAAAGGGAGAGGAGCAGGGTTTTTATCCTACCCAAAAGAACTAAACGAATTTCTAAGTAAAATTTTTGAAAAAACATCTATGAAAATATCTATTAAAACGAGAATTGGGAAAGAAAGTCCACAGGAATGGTATCCATTGATGGAAGTTTATAATCAATATCCTTTGGAAGAATTGATCATTCATCCTAGAACTCAGCAAGATTATTATAAAAATAAGCCTAACTGGACAATAGTACAAGATGCTGTTAAGTTCAGTAAAAATCCAATTTGCTATAATGGCGATATATTCACTGTATCAGATTATAACCGGTTTCATCATACATTTCCCAATATTTCTAGTATCATGTTAGGCAGAGGAATGATAGCCAACCCCTTTTTGGCAGAATCTATTGCGGCAGGAGAAAATAGAATGGAAAAAGAAAGATGGCAGGAATTTCATAATCGTCTTTTAGAGGTATATCAGGAAACACTTCAAGGAGATACTCCGGTACTATATAGGATGAAAGAATTATGGTTTTATATGGGTGCATCATTTACAAATTCAGAAAAATATAGTAAGAAAATAAAAAAATGCCAGCATTTATCGGAATATAATATGGTGGTAGCTGCCTTATTTCGAGAAGAATCTTTGAATTTTGACTTTTCTTTTTCGTCATTATGAAAAGGAAGAGTTAGTAAAAACACAAGACATCACAAAAGAAACTAAAAACAGGGAAAAAACATGAAAATTCAAAGAAATAGATTGTGTTTTTCGTGAATTTGCGTTATATTAATACTAGTCTAAGTATCATTGTTCAATACGTTTGTAAGAGATTCAATACGACAACGGAAGCAAAAGGATGGGTGAAAAGGATGAAGAAATATAAAAGAAAATCATTTATAGTAGAGGCAGAGCCATATGAAGTGGGAAAAGGTTTGGAAGATGGTCATATGCCTTGGACCTCTGTTGTAACTACAGGCTGGGTAAAAACAGATAATTTGGTGAAAATTACAAGAGAAGACGGAACGATTGTTTGTCCATTTATTCAAAATCGCAGAGGACTTATTTTCCTGCGGGAAGACGATTACATTGTAATAGAAAAGGATATGGAACGTCACGTATGCGGAGCAGATAAGTTTGATAAGCGCTTTCAGGAAGTAGAAGAATAACATTTGGTTTTAAATAGCATAATTGAATATAATAAAAAACAATATCAAGCAGAGGTGTATTTATACATAATTGTTTGATATTGTTTTTATTATGACAAAATTCCCAAAAAAAATACACAAAAAACAAGAATAATATTGCGCAAATAAAAAGGAAGTAGTACTATAGTAATTGAGAGAAAATATTAGCTAAAAAGCGGGAAAGAAAGTGAGGAATGTACAGATGATGAAAAAAATGAATCAAATGGACATTAAGAAAAAATTATTATTAGGATTTGTAGTTGTTGCGTTATTAGGAAGTATTTCTGGTATTGGGAGCACGATACTGATGAAGGTGATTGATGTACAGTATACTAGTGCCTTGGAGAATTATGGATTTTCACAAGGTGACATAGGAAAATTACTGGCGTGTCTATCACAGGCAGATGGAGAAGTGCATGATGCCATTAGTTTTTCTAATAAGGAGAATCAGGCAAAGGCTATAGAGAATTACAAGATGCAGATGGCAAAGCTTCCGGATTATTTTGCGGCAGTGGAAAAAACCAATACAACCAGTGAAGAAACAGGATATTATAATTCTGCGTATGCAGCTTATCAAGAATATGTAACACTTGCAGAAGAATTGATGGAGCAGGGAGATACCGTTGATGTAAAGATAATTGCAACAGTTCAAGAGCGTATGGTAAATGAACTCACACCGAAATACAATGAGGTTTATTCCACCATGGCAGAGCTATTAAGTGTAAATGTATCCACCGGAACTAAGTTAAGTGACGGCTTAACGACCTTGGTTTGGGTTATTATATTAGCAGTCATTGCTGTGATTGTGTTTTGTCTTTTGGTTTCGATTATGTTTGGACGAAAGATTGCAGTGGCAATTGCTTCACCCGTGATTGCCTGTGCAAATCGTTTGAAACTGTTGTCAGAAGGGGATTTGAATTCGGCAGTACCAGAAGTAGATACCCATGATGAAACTAAGACATTGGTGGAGGCTACAAAAATAATTGTAGATTCCTTAGCTATGATTATTAAAGATGAAGGATATTTGCTAAAAGAAATGGCAGAGGGCAATTTTAATATCAATTCTACTGCTACAGAATATTATAAAGGTGATTTTCATGCAATTTTAGAGTCATTACAGGAGATTAAATCTAGTCTAAGTATTACATTAAAGGAAATTCAAGAATCCAGCGAGCAGGTGGCAATGGCGTCCGAACAGATGGCTCAAGGTGCCACGGCATTAGCAGAAGGTTCTACCGATCAGGCAAGTGCGGTAGAAGAGCTGTTGGCTACTGTGTCAGAAGTAACAGATCAAGTAGAACAGAACTCTCATGAATCAGCAGAAGCTAGTAAAAGGGCACAGGATGTTGGAAATCAGGCAAATGAAAGCAATCAGCAAATGTCAGAAATGATTACTGCAATGCAAAGAATTAATGACACGTCCAAACAAATCGTAGATATTATCAATTCCATTGATTCTATCGCATCTCAGACAAATCTGCTGTCTTTAAATGCAGCAATTGAAGCTGCAAGAGCAGGAGAAGCAGGAAAAGGATTTGCAGTAGTTGCAAATGAAATTAGAGAATTAGCAAGCCAGAGTTCTCAAGCAGCCAATAATACAAGACAGTTGATAGAGACTTCGCTACGAGAGGTAGAGAGCGGTACTACCATTGTAAACCGTACGGCAGAATCCTTGAATTCTGTAACAGAAGGAATTGTAGGGGTAGTAGATCTTTCCAACCATGTAAAAGATGCATCGGAAATGCAGGCAAGTTCAATGGAACAAATTAATAATGGAATTAGCCAGATTTCCTCTGTAATTCAAAATAACTCAGCCACGGCAGAAGAAAGTTCTGCAACAAGTGAAGAGTTATCAGCACAGGCAGAGACATTAAACGATTTAACATCTAGATTCAAATTTGACTAAAAAGAACAAGATAATAACAGATAAGAACAAGATAATAACAAGATATGATAAAAAGAAAAAAGTGTTTCGAAATCGAAGCACTTTTTTCTATGCAAAAAATAAATTTGTGTTATAATTCACTAGAGAGTATTTTTCAGTGTAGAAAAAGGTAGGATATAAGGAGATAACATGTCATTACAGATGATTTTTGGAGGTTCCGGAAGTGGGAAATCCAATGATGTATACAATGAAATAATAGAAGAATCCCAAAAGAATCCAGAGAAGACATTTTTTGTTTTAGTTCCGGAGCAATTCACTATGGAAACGCAGCGGGATTTTGTATTGCTTCAAAAGAATAACAGCATTATGAATATAGATATCGTAAGCTTTAATCGGTTGGCATATCGTATTTTTGATGAACTAGGACTTGGAAATATTCATGTGTTGGAAGAAACCGGAAAGAATCTCGTGTTGCGCAAAGTTGCAGAAGAACAGCAAGAACAGCTGCAGCTTATGAAGAGCAGCATGAAAAAAGCCGGCTATATCAGTGAAGTAAAGTCTGTCATTTCTGAATTAACTCAATATGGAATTGAACCACAGCAACTGGATATTTTTGTGGAAAATTCACAGCAATCACCCTTATTTTGCTATAAAATTCAAGATATTCAGACAATGTATCAAGGATTCATAAACTATTTAGAAGGAAAATTTATTACAGCAGAGGAATTATTAGATGTGTTGGCACAAGTTGCAAAACAGTCAAAATTATTACAAAATGCAGTAATAGTATTAGATGGTTTCACCGGATTTACCCCAGTACAGTATCATTTATTAGAAGAATTACTGGAAATAACAGAGAAAATGATAGTAACCATAACATTAGATGAGCGGGAAAATCCATATCAGTGCAATGGCATTCAAGAACTGTTTTATATGAGTAAAAAAACAATAGCAACGTTACAAGAAATTGCAAATAAAACTCACACCAAGGTAGAAGAGCCTTGTTGGATTTCTTATTCAAACGAAAGCAGGTTTGGACATTCTCCTGGATTGCAATGGTTAGAGCAGAATTTATTTCGTCAAAATGCAGCGCCATATCAAGGAGCAACACAAGAAATAGCAATGCATTCCTTATTGAATCCCAGGCAGGAGCTTACGTTTATTGCAAGAGAAATTAAGAGGCTGGTAAGAGAGGAAACATACCGTTATAAGGACATAGCGATTGTTTGCGGAGATGTAGAACAGTATGCGAAGTATGCAGAGGAAATCTTTCACCAATATGAAATCCCATTGTTTCTAGATGCGAAAAAGAATATTGTATTTCACCCTATGACAGAATTTTTAAAATCAGTATTGCTACTCTTAGAACAGGATTTTTCCTATGATACTGTAGTAGCATATCTGCGCAGTGGACTATCTGGTATTTCCAGAGAAGATACAGATTTGCTGGAGAATTATCTCTTAGCACAGGGGATAAGAGGCAGCTCAAAGTGGAAGAAATCCTGGGTACGAAAAAGTGGTGTTCAAACGCCAGAAGAATTAATGAAAATCAATGAACTGCGTGAAATTATATTAGAACATTTTTTACCTATCCAGAACATTTTCCATGGGAAAAAAGCTCAGGTACAGGAAATATCTAAAATGCTGTATGAACTTATTGTAAATTTGCAGATACAGGAACAGCTAAAATCTTATGAGCTGAAATTTCAAGAACAAGGTGAAAACACCTTAGCAAAAGAATATGCACAGATTTATAAAATTGTCATGGATTTATTAGATAAGATGGTAGGACTTTTAGGGGAAGAAGAAATGACAATTCGGGAATACCGGGAAATTTTAGAGGCAGGTTTAGAAGCTTCCACTGTTGGAATTATTCCACCAGGATATGACAGGGTAGTATTTGGAGATATTGAACGAAGCCGCTTGACCAATGTGAAAATTTTGTTTTTGGCAGGGGTGAATGATGGAATGATACCTAAAGCATCAGAACATGGAGGCATTATTTCTCAGTCAGATCGGGAGTGTTTCAAAGAATTTGGGATGGAACTTGCACCTACAGACCGTGAGAGAAGTTTTATTCAAAACTTTTATTTATATCTGAATCTTACAAAGCCCAGTGAAAAATTATATATTACATGGTTTCGTGTAAATCAAGAAGGAAAAGAAACTAGAAGGTCTTATTTGGCAGGTATGATTGAAAAATTATTTCCAAAGGTATCTGTAATACGACAAGAAAATAGTATGGGTATTGAAAATATTGTAACACCTTCCGCAAGTATGGGATATTTTGTGGAAGGGTTAAAACGAGCTAAAAAAGGAACCATTACTCCGGAATGGGCAGGTTTATATCAATGGTTTACCAGTCATGCGCAATGGCAGGATAAAATAATGCCTCTAGTGGAAGCATCCTTTTATCAGTTTTACGAAAAACCCATGGGAAGTGAGATTACGCATGCCCTTTATGGAACGGTACTAGAAAACAGTGTTACCAGACTGGAACAGTTTAGTGCTTGTGCTTGCAGCCATTTTTTGCAATATGGATTAAAATTAGAGGAACGAAACCTAGGCGAGTTTGCACCGGTAGATATGGGAAGCTTGTTTCATGAAGCATTAGAGCATTATTCCGCGGCAATGGAACAGGCAGGATATCATTGGTTTGATGTACCAGAAACAGTGCAGGAAGAATTAATGCTTCAGGCAGTGGAAGAAACAATAAGTGGTGCAGCAGATACATTGCTGTTTCATGATGCTAGAACATCTTATTTGGTGGAACGTATCAAACGAATTTTAAAGCGAACCATAGAATCCATTGCGTATCAGGTTAAGAGCAGCCAATTTGCGCCAGAAGGTTATGAAATATCCTTTTCCTTTGCAGAGAATTTGGAGGCGGTGAATTTCGCATTAAGCGAAGAGGAAAAGATGCGTCTGAAAGGAAGAATCGACCGAATTGATACCTATAAAACACAAGAAAAAGTATATGTAAAGGTAATTGACTATAAATCAGGAAATAAACAGTTTCAACTGTTGTCGCTGTATCATGGGCTTCAGCTGCAATTGGTGGTGTATCTAAATTCAGCCATGGAACTAATGAAGCAAAAGTATCCTGATAAAGAAATTCTTCCGGGTGGGATGTATTATTACCATTTGGATGATCCTGTGGTAGAGGGAGATAGCGGGAAAACAGATATAGAAATCAAAGAAAAAATATTGGAAGAATTAAAATTAAAGGGTGTATCATCTGAAGAAGAGGATGAAAGTGTCAATAAGAAATCTCAAAAGGCAGATAGTGACCAATTTCGGATACTCTCAAACTATGTAAATCATAAGATAAAAAAGATTGGAAAAGATATTTTCAGTGGAGAAATAAAAGCAGCACCTTACCAGTTAGGTGACAGTACAGGGTGCGATTACTGTCCTTATCATGGGATTTGTGGATTTGACCCATCGATGCCAGGCCAAGAGTACCGCAAGCTTGAAAATATCAAAGATCAGGATGTGCTATTAGAAAAAATGCAGAAGGAGATATAGAATGGGATGGACGAAGCAGCAGCAACAGGTAATTGAATTAAGAAATCGAAATCTTTTAATATCTGCGGCAGCAGGTTCTGGAAAAACAGCAGTGCTGGTGGAGCGCATTATAAAAAAAATCACAGACAGCACCAATCCTATTGATATCGACAGACTATTGGTTGTAACTTTTACCAATGCAGCAGCGGCAGAAATGAGGGAGCGTATAGGAGATGCCATAGTAAAAGAATTGGAAAAACATCCCAAGAATACACATTTACAGCGCCAGCAGACCTTGCTGCACAATGCCCAGATTACTACAATACATAGTTTTTGTCTGTCTGTGATACGTAATTATTTTCATCGCATTGAATTAGACCCTAATTTTCGCATGGCAGATGAAGGAGAATTAAAGCTTCAAAAAAGTGATGTATTGGATTCTGTTTTAGAAGAATATTATGAATCAGCAAATCCTGATTTCTTATTATTATCAGAGACCATAGCCACTGGAAAAAATGATGCCCCATTGAAAGATGCCATTTTAAAAATAAATACCTTTGCGATGAGTTATCCTTGGGTAGAAGAATGGCTGGAAGATTGTAAGATACCTTATCAAGTGAAAAATTTAGAAGAATTTGAAGCACTTCCTATAGCAGAAGAACTTCTGTCCTACTTAAAAATTGTGACACAACAGTGGTGTTTACAGATGCAGCAGTGTTATAAAATCAGCTCAGAAGAGGATGGTCCTAAAATGTATCAAGAACTGCTGATGCAAGAAGAAAAACTGTTAGAGCAAATAGTTTCTTCCAGCAGTTATCAGGAATATTATGAGAAAATTCGTGGATTTTCTTTTGGTCGTTTGCCAGCAGCGCGAAAATTTGCAGGGGATTCTGAAAAAAAAGACAAGGTACAAAAGCTTAGAAATGAAGTGAAAGCTTCCATAAAAAAGACTAGGGAACAGTTCTTTTTTCAAAGTCCTGTTCAGATGATAGAAGATTTAGGGAAAAATCAAGGAATAGCAGAAATGCTGATTGAAGTAACCTTGCGTTTTCAAAAGGAATTTGCAAAAAAAAAGCGAGAAAAAAACATATTGGATTTCAATGATTTAGAACATTTTGCATTACAAATTTTAGTAGATGAAAAAACCAAAGAACCTACTAAAACAGCTGAAGAATTGCAGAAAAATTATGAAGAAATTATGATTGATGAATATCAGGATTCCAATTATGTGCAGGAGACCATTTTAAAAGCGGTATCCGGTGTGAGAAGCGGCAGAAACAATATGTTCATGGTGGGAGATGTAAAACAGAGTATTTATCGATTTCGAATGGCAAGACCGGAACTATTTATGGAAAAATATAATACCTATACTGAAGAGGAAAGCACACAGCAAAGAATTGATTTATCTACGAATTTCAGAAGCCGAGTGGAAGTATTGGATATTGTAAATGATATGTTTTATAAACTCATGAAGAAAGATATTGGAAATATTACTTATGATTCACAAGCGGCACTGCATCCTAATTTGCCAAGCGAACTACCAAAGGGAAGTAAGGGCATGTTTGAACCTAAAATTCTTGTGGCAGAGCCAAAAGAAGAAAACCAAGATAAAAAAGACCGAGAACTAGAAGCTAGAATGGTTGGAAACGAAATAGAAAGAATGATGAAAGAACAGCAGGTAACAGAAAAGCCCAAAACAAAGGAAGAACTACCAAAACTGCGTAATCTTAAATATTTAGATATTGTAATTTTATTACGTAGTTTAGGAGACTGGGCAGATACATTTGTAAAGGTATTGGGAGAAATGGGAATTCCAGCTCGTGCCACTACTGGAACGGGATATTTTTCAGCAGCAGAGATACAGACAGTATTAAATTTGCTGCGGATTATTGATAATCCAAGACAGGATATTCCCATGGCAGCAGTATTATCTTCCCCAATTGTGGGATTGACAGGAGAAGATTTAGCAGTAATACGCACCGAAGCGGTGGGAGAAAAATTCTATCAAGCAGTACTACAGCGGGAAGGAGGGGAAATTGAAACTAAATTAAAGGAAGGAAAACAGCAAAAATTAAGTGATTTTTTGCATTTATTACAAAAATACAGAAAAAAAGTAAGCTATACCCCTATTCATGAACTGCTGTTTCAACTGTTTGAGGAAACCGGATATGAGTCTTATGTGTATGCATTACCGGGTGGGGAAGTAAAACAAGGAAACCTTCAGATGCTGATCGAGAAAGCAATTGCATATGAAAACACTAGCTACCGTGGTCTATTTCACTTTATCCGCTACATGGAGCAACTGCAAAAATATGATGTTGACTTCCCTCTAGCAGAAGGAAAAGAGCAAGAAGACACAGTGCGTATTATGAGTATTCATAAAAGTAAAGGACTAGAATTTCCAGTGGTCTTTGTATCCGGTCTTGGAAAAATGTTCAACACCCAAGATATTAGAGAGCGCGTGGTACTTCATCCTCAGCTTGGAATTGGCATGGATGTGCTAGATTTAAAGCGCAGACTTCGAACTCCTGGATTAACTAGACAGTTTTTGGCAAGAAAAATCACCATAGAAAATATAGGAGAAGAACTTCGTGTACTTTATGTGGCAATGACTCGAGCAAAAGATAAATTGATTTTGACGGGAACATTGAAAAAAGCAGAAGAAAAGCTATCTTCAATGACGTCTAATACCACAGAAGATGGATTTCTTACGTTTTTAAGCAGGCTGAATGCCGGAACATTTTTGCAATTTATCCTAAATGCCAGAAGCTGTTATGGAGATAAATACCCCGTTCAAGTGATTCAACAGGAGACATTAGAAAAAACTGCTTCTCAAACTGTAATTCAAGAAGAAGTGACGAAGATTCAATTATTGGCAAAACTTGAAATGGAAAATAAATGGATGGAGCCGGTGGCACAACGCCTGTCCTATGTTTATCCTTATCAATATGAAGAAAATATGAAAACCAAAGTATCAGTGTCCGAGCTAAAACACAAAGCCACGGATTTAGCCATGGAAGAGGAGCCAGTAAAATGGGAATCTAAAAAGGAACAGGAATTAGAACATTATATTCCGGCATTTATGGAAGGTGTCAAAGAAGAAAATCTTGGAACTAGACGTGGAACAGCAACTCACCGAATTTTGGAATGTTACGATTTTACAAAATCGCCTGATACTTTAGGCGAACAAGTCAAACAGATGATAGAAAAAAAGCAAGTAGAATCAGAACTGGCAGAATTAGTGTATCTTCCATCTATGAGAAAGTTCTTAAACTCTGACATAGGAAAGAGAATACAAAGAGCTGCTGCACAAGGAAATCTATATCGGGAAAAACCATTTGTAATGGGTCTTCCTGCCAAACAGGTTCTTCCAGAATCGGACAGTGAGGAAATTGTGTTGATTCAAGGAATTGTAGATGTGTTTTTTGAAGAAGATGATCATATTATACTTTTGGACTATAAGACAGACAAAGTAAGGGATGGAACAGAACTGGCAAAACGTTACACAACGCAGCTTGAACTCTACCAGGAAGCAATAGAACGTGCACTTGAAAAACAGGTAAAAGAAAGATTACTATATTCTTTTTGCCTGGGAGAAACAATTTCAGTTTAAATATAGAGATAGGAAGGAAAAAAGGAAAAAAATGAAAACTAGATTGATATTAGCTTCTGCATCTCCTAGAAGAAAAGAATTATTAGAGCAAATGGGAGTAGAATTTGAAATATTGCCGGCTGTTAAAGAAGAAATAATAACCAGTGCCATTCCCTCCAAAGTAGTACTAGAGCTTTCTAGCCAAAAAGCTATGGAAGTGGCATGCACTTATCAAACAAAGCTTCCCTTTCAGGAGGCAGAAACAACAGTGGTGATAGGTTCTGACACCGTGGTAGCATTTGAAAATCAAATTTTGGGAAAACCTAAAGATGATGCAGATGCAAAGAGAATGCTTTCTTTACTTGCAGGAAAGACACACAGCGTATTTACCGGTGTAACCTTACTTATTTGCCAAAATGGGGAACAACGTATGCATTCCTTTTACGAGGAAACAAAAGTAACAATGTATCCTATGTCAGAACTGGAATTGGAAGCTTATGTTGCAACAAAAGAACCAATGGGTAAAGCCGGAGCATATGCTATACAGGGAAAGTGTGGAATTTACATTCAAAAAATAGTGGGAGAATATAATACCGTGGTAGGATTCCCAATTGCAAGAATTTATCAGGAAATGAAGAACTTAAATATTGAAATTTTGTAAGATTCATACTATGATAGTTAAATTAGGAGGAGATTAAAATGAATGAATATGATGAAATGTGTGTAAAATATTTTTTAGAGCATCAAGGACAGTTATTTTCTGAGAAGGTAGCAGAAAATATGGAAGAGGCAGAGATGTTCTTAGAGGACTGTATGGCTGTTATTTGCGAAAACATAAGTGAAGTTCGGGATTTTTTTGAAGAAGAAGGAGCAGATATTGCAGAAATGACTAATGAAGATTTAGAGGAAGCACAAGAAGTGTTTTCCTTACCGGATGGTAGATATTTAATCGTAGAAGGGTAAAAAATATGAAAGAATATGATGTGATTATTATAGGTGCAGGACCCTCTGGAATCTTCTGTGCTTATGAGCTTGTGCATAAAAGGCAGGGAATTAAGGTATTAATGGTAGAAAAGGGAAGAAGAATCGAAGAACGCCAATGCCCTAAACGTAAGACAAAGGTATGCATCGGGTGTCAGCCATGTTCCATTACCACAGGATTTGCTGGAGCAGGTGCCTTTTCAGATGGAAAATTATCCTTATCTCCAGATGTAGGAGGCAATCTGCCAGAAATTTTAGGATATGAACAAGCAGCAGCCCTTATGAAAGAATCGGATGACATTTATTTAAAATTTGGTGCAGATACCAAAGTGTATGGTGTAAATAAAGAAAAAGAAATTCATGACATTAGACGGAAAGCAATTAATGCAAATTTGAAGTTAATTGAATGTCCCATTCGCCATCTTGGAACAGAAGAAGGATATAAAATTTACAGCCGTCTTCAGGAACATTTATTGGAGCAGGGCATTGAAATGGTATTTCATACGATGGTAAGCAATTTAATTATGGAAGATGGTATTGCCAAAGGAGTTCGCACGGAAAAAGGGGAGGAGTATTATGCCCAGGAAATTGTGTGTGCAGTGGGAAGAGAAGGAGCAGATTGGTTTAGTCACGTATGTGCAGAACATAAGGTAGAAACACAAGTCGGAACAGTGGATGTAGGAGTTCGGGTTGAAGTGCGTGATGAAGTTATGGAATTTTTAAATAAGAATCTGTATGAAGCAAAATTGGTATATCATACGAGAACCTTTGATGATAAGGTAAGAACTTTTTGCACCAATCCTTCTGGTGAAGTGGCTACGGAATATTATGACAATGGGTTAGCAGTAGTAAATGGGCATGCGTATAAATCCAAAGAGTTAAAGACAAATAATACAAACTTTGCCTTACTGGTATCTAAGAACTTCACCAAACCGTTTAAAACACCCATTGAATATGGCAAACAGATTGCCCAGCTGTCCAATATGCTTTGCGATGGCAGAATTTTAGTACAGACCTTTGGAGATTTTAAAAGGGGAAGGAGAACAACAGAGGAACGTCTTTGCAGAAATAATTTAATTCCAACATTAAAAGATGCTGTTCCTGGTGACTTATCCTTGGTATTTCCACACAGAATTATGGTAGATATTGTGGAAATGATTGAAGCATTAGACAAAGTTACCCCTGGAATTGCCAGTGATGAAACCTTACTTTATGGTGTAGAAGTAAAATTTTATTCTAACAAGGTGGTGGTAAATAAGAAATTTGAAACGAATATTCCAGGACTTCGGGCCATTGGAGATGGAGCATCAGTTACCCGAGGATTACAGCAGGCATCAGCCAATGGAATTTGTGTAGCACGCAGCATTTTAGAAAAAATGGAATTTTAAAATAAATGGAGATAGCAGAATGAGGATGAAGAGTGTTAAAACAGTATGTGCAGGCTTACTGCTTACCTTAAGCGTGTGCGGAATAAGTGGATGTGGAATTGGTAAGACAAAAGTGGTAGTAAATTCCGGGTTCCAAGGAGAAGAAGTATTTGAAATTAATGGTGAAATAAGCACGCTCCCTCAGGCAAAGGTATTTTTGACCAATTATCAAAATCTGTATGCAACTATGTATGGTGTGGATTTATGGAACAAAGATTTAGGTGACTGTGATTTAGAAACCTATGTGAAGAATTTAACACTTTCACAGATGGCACAGATTATGACAATGGATTTCTTAGCAGAGGAAAAAGGAATCAAGCTTGGAGAAGAAGAAAAATCTAAAATCAAAGAAGCAGCTCAGGAATATTATCTTTCTTTAAACGAGGAAGAAAAGCAGTATATGTGTGTCAACCAAGGCGATATTGAAAAATTATATACTAGATATGGATTGGCAAATAAGCTATATACCAGTTTAACAGGAGCTATCAATGCAGAAGTAAGTGATGATGATGCAAGAGTGATGGAAGCTATGCAAATCTATGTAACAGAGGAAAGAGTAGCAGATGAAATTCAAAATCAACTGAGTCAGGGAGGAGATTTTGTTTCTCTTGCGGGTCTTTACAGTGAAGTAGAAGAAAGAACGATTACCTTTGGCAGGGAAAATGTATCTAAAGAACTCGCAGAAGTGGCATTTCAGCTAGAAGATCAGCAAACCAGTGGAAAAATTGCCGCAAACAATGGATTTTATTTTTTGAAATGTACCAATCATTACAATCAGGAATTAACAGATGCCAATAAATCAGTTATTTTAGAAAATAGAAGAAAAGAAACATTTGAGGATGTTTATTCAGAATATCTTACTACAATTTCTTCTAAGTATAATGAAAAAGTCTGGGATGAGGTAAAATTAAAAATCAATGATAAGATTACAACAGACAGTTTTTTTCAGGTATATGATAAGTATTGCAAATGGTAAGAGAAGGGAAATAAACACATATGACAAGCAAGCAGACCAGTGATGAGGAAGTAAAAGAAACAGGTTCCTTTATAGAATATTCTTTGTCAAAGCCAATGATAGAAGCATTGACACTGTTAGACTATACCATACCTACGGAAATTCAGCGGAAGGTAATTCCACTGGTGTTAGCAGGAAAAAATGTAGTGGGCCGTTCTCAAACCGGAACTGGAAAAACAGCAGCCTTTGCGATTCCCATTTGTGAACAAGTGAACTGGGATGAAAATCTACCACAGGCATTGGTACTAGAGCCAAGCAGAGAATTGGCAGTTCAGGTAAGTGATGAAATAGCGCGCATTGGAAGAAGAAAGCGATTAAAGGTTCCAGCCGTATTTGGGGGATTTCCCATTGACAAGCAGATTCAGACATTGAAACAAAAATCACATATTGTAGTAGGAACCCCAGGACGTATGATGGATCACATTAGAAGGGGGAGTCTGCTACTTTCTAAGATTGCATACTTAGTAATTGATGAAGCAGATTTAATGCTGGATATGGGGTTTTTAGAAGAAGTGAAGGAAATTATAGCCTTACTTCCAGAAAAACGAAAAACACTGCTGTTTTCAGCCACCTTGGAGGAACAGGTGAAGCTTTTGGTGGAGGAAACTGTAACGGAGGCAGTATTTGTATCTCAAGAGCAGGAGGCAGAACAACCCCTTGCCATTGAACAGATGATTTATGAAACCAATCAGGCGCAAAAATATAAGATGTTTCAAAAGGTACTTATGAAAGAAAATCCGGACAGTTGCATGATTTTCTGTGGAACTAGAGAGATGGTAAATGTGTTGTTTCAAAAACTTCGAAGGGATCGTATTTTTTGTGGCATGATTCATGGAGAACTAGAACAAAAGGAACGATTGAAGAATATTGAAGCATTTCGAAGAGGTGGATTTCGCTATTTAATTGCTACAGATGTAGCCTCTAGAGGAATTGATTTTGACGATATTTCCCTTGTAGTGAACTATGACTTTCCCACAGGAAGAGAAAGTTATGTGCATAGAATTGGACGTACCGGAAGAAATGGAAAAAAGGGACGTGCCGTAAGTTTTATTACGGAAGAAGATGTGAGAATGCTACAAAAGGTAGAAGAATATACAAAAATATCACTTCCTATTCTTCAAAGCATAGAATTAGAAGAAACGGAAGAAAAAGCATTTTGGGCATTGCAACGAAAAAAGGTAGTCCCTAAACCCAAAAAAGGTGCCGCATTGGATAGAAATAGTTTGCGTTTGTCCGTAGGAGGAGGTAAAAAATCCAAAATGCGGGCAGGAGATATTGTAGGAACTATATGCAGTATAGAGGGAGTAAGTCCGGAAGATGTGGGAATTATTGATATTAGAGAAAGCCTTACCTATGTGGAAATATTAAATCAAAAAGGTGCTAAGGTATTAGAACAGCTACAAATAAAACCCATTAAGGGAAAGGTACGAAAAGTGAGAACAACTCATTAGAAAAGAGCATATCCGATTGGTATTTTTAACCGGATATGCTCTTTTGATTTTGCAAATATAATTATTTTGCCAGCATCATCATAATGTCGTTGCTTCGTGCAATAAATTTAGTCATTGCATCTGGGGACAGTGGCTGATTACTCATCATAGCTAAATCATATAGCTGTTGGCAGAACGTAGGTATCTGCTCAGAATCTTTATGTTCTAAAATATATTGTACTAAATTGTTATTTGCATTTAATACAAGGGTGAAATCTCCACCAAACATAGAAGAATCCATACCAGACATGGCATACATTTTCATCATATCCTGCATACGTCTTCCTTCTTCAGAAAGTGTAATAACGGAAGAAATAGAAGAATTCTTTAATTTCTCTACGGTTACTTTTAAGTTCTCATTTCCAAGTGCTTTTTTGAAGGTTTCTGTTAAAGAATCTGTGATTTCTTTTAATTCTTCGGGAGAAACTTCTTCTTTCATAGATTCTGTAACATCGGAATCGATACGAACAAACTTAACTTTTTCATTTCTTCGCTCTAACTGTGTAATGAAAGAAGTATCAATATTGTGATCTAAAATTACAGCATCCATATCATGTTCTTTAAACATGTTAATATACTGTCCTTGTTGTTTTACATCAGTGACATAGTAAATAGCTTTTCTAGTATCCTTTTCTTCCGGTGCATCTTCTGAATCCATATCAGCGTCTACTACATCAGCGTCTACTACCTCAGAATCGCCTGCATCTTTGGCATTTGTATCATCAGAATCGTCTGTCTTTGCTTCTGAAGTTTCTTCTACCTTTAAACAGTCTGGGAGTGTAAGATATTTATCATCTAAATTCTTGAATAAAATATAATCATTCATTTTATCACAGAATTTTTCATCTTTTAAGCAGCCAAATTTAATAAATGGGCTAATATCATCCCAGTATTTTTCGTAGACTTCTTTATCGGTTTTACACATTCCGGTGAGTTTGTCTGCAACTTTTTTGGTAATATAATCAGAAATCTTTTTCACAAAACCATCATTTTGTAAAGCACTTCTAGATACATTTAATGGTAAATCAGGACAATCAATCACACCCTTTAATAACATTAAGAATTCAGGAATGACCTCTTTGATGTTATCAGCAATAAATACCTGATTATTGTAAAGCTTAATGGTACCTTCAATGGAATCATATTCTGTGTTGATTTTTGGAAAATATAAAATACCCTTTAAATTAAATGGATAGTCCATATTTAAGTGAATCCAAAATAAAGGCTCTTTATAGTCTTGGAATACTTTACGGTAAAAGGTTTTATATTCTTCATCAGTACAGTCATTGGGATGTTTCGTCCAAAGTGGATTAGTGTCATTTAAAGAAACAGGACGTTTTACAATTTTTGCTTTTTCTAAACGAGGAGATACTTCTACTTGCTCTTTCGTTCCGTCTTCCTGTTCTTGCTCTTCAAACTTAGCTTCTTCTACTATGTTTTCAATTACGGTATCTTTCTCAGTTACTTCCTCAACAGGAATAGTTTCATATTCCGTTTCGGCATTTTCTTTGTTTAAGAAAATAGGAGTAGGCATAAAAGAACAGTATTTTTCAATTACTTCTTTTGCACGGTATTCATTGGAAAATTCTAGACAATCCTCATTTAAAAATAGAGTAATGGTTGTTCCAACCGTGTCCTTTGTTCCTTCTTCCATATCAAATTCTGTACCGCCATCACATTCCCAATGTACCGGTGTAGCACCTTCCTGAAAAGAAAGAGAATCAATATGTACTTCATCTGCAACCATAAAAGCAGAGTAGAAGCCTAAACCGAAATGACCGATAATCTGTTCTTCATTTGCTTTGTCTTTGTACTTCTCTAAAAAGTCAGTAGCACCAGAAAATGCAATTTGATTGATATATTCTTCTACTTCCGTAGCAGTCATACCAATTCCATTATCTGTAAATTTCAATGTTTTTTCTTCCGGATTCACCAAAATTTGAATCTGTGGTTCAAAATCTTCCGGCAGGCTGTATTCTCCCATTAAATCTAATTTTTTCAGCTTAGTAATAGCATCACAACCGTTGGAAATTAATTCACGGTAAAATATGTCATGGTCAGAATATAACCATTTCTTTATAATTGGAAAAATGTTGTCACTGTTGATGGAAAGACTTCCATGTTTATTGCTCATAATTAACACTCCTTCTTATTTTTATACTGTATAATTTTGAAATAGTATGTGTCCTTAAAAGTATGAAAAGAACAACCTCTGTGAAAAATTGTAATACGACAAAAAATAAAAGTCAATAGAAAATTAGCACTCTTTTTGAAAGAGTGCTAACAAAGCAAAGAAAACTCAATAAAATCAATGGGTGTAGAAATTATTAAAAGTTTATAAACTAATAAAAAAACTCATTCCACACAAAAAAACACCACATAAGCCAATTTTGTGATATACTATGAACACTTAGCGAGGTACTTCACGAGCTTAGTGAACATGATGCACTATGAACACTTAGTGAGGTATTTCACGAACTTAGTGAGAATGTACGAACATAGTGCGAATGAACATGATGCACTATGAATTATAAAAATGTGAAGAAGGTAAAGAAAAGGAACCAAAGAGATGGAACATAAATTAAAAGGTGATATGGTCACAGGAAGCCCGGGAAAAGCACTAATGATATTTACCCTGCCTCTTGTGGCTGGGAATCTGTTTCAACAGCTTTATAACATTGTAGATTCCATAATTGTAGGAAATGTGGTAGGAGAGGAAGCACTAGCAGCAGTGGGAGCATCAGCGTCTATTACCATGTTGTTTGTTATGGTGGCTATAGGAACAGGAATTGGTTGTTCTGTAGTAATATCCCAATTATATGGGGCAAGACAACTAGCCAAAATGAAAACGGCAATTTCTACGGCACTATTGTCTATATTAGTATTTAGCATGGCACTAAGTATTGTGGGAATGTTTATTAACAAGAAGTTACTAGAATGGATGGGAGCACCGGCAAATATTTTCGCAGATGCGTCCTCTTATCTACAAATATATTTTTATGGATTTGTATTTTTATTTTTGTACAATGCCTTTTCAGCGGTATTTAATGCATTGGGAGATTCTACTAAGCCTTTATTATTTCTACTGTTTTCCTCATTACTAAATATAGGATTAGACTTGCTTTTTGTAATTAAATTTCACATGGGAGTACCAGGAGTTGCTTGGGCAACATTAATTTCACAAGGGGTTTCGGCGATTCTGTCCTTTCTATTCTTGGTGAAGAAATTAAAAGGATATCAAACAAAATCCTTTCAGTTCTTTGATATTAAATTGTTAAAAGAGATGGTAAAAGTGGCAATTCCTACTGTAGTACAGCAATCAATGGTATCGGTGGGAATGTTGTTGATTCAGTCGGTGGTAAACCAATTTGGTTCTACCTTTTTGGCAGGATATACCGCAGCTACCAAGATTGACAGCATTGCCATTGTACCAATGGTAGCAGTGGGCAATGCGGCCTCTACGTTTGTAGCACAGAATATGGGAGCCAACAAACCGGAGCGTATTTCTAAAGGATATGGCATCTGTTTAAGCATGGCAGCTGGAATTGGACTGGGAATAGCGGTATTGCTGCATTTTACCGGAGCAGAATTTATTGGATTATTCCTAAATTCAACCACAAGTGCCAAAGCCATTGGAATTGGAGCAGAATATTTAAGTGTAGTATCCATCTTTTATTTTGTAATGGGACTGATGAATGTAAGTAATGGTGTGCTTCGTGGAGCCACAGATATGAAATGGTTTTTGGGATGCAGTTTATGCAACCTGTCTTCTAGAGTGATATTAACCTATTTATTGGCAGATGTAACCAATGGAAGAATTATTATATGGGCAAATCCCATTGGCTGGACTATTGGCTTATCCATTGCTATGTTTCGTTATTTCCAAGGTGGATGGAAGAAAAAGGCATTAAATTTGCGCTGATAAAATAACCGTATACCATGTGATGTTAGCATGACAAAAATGATAAATCAACGTATGATAATGTATTTATTATCATATATGTATAAAAAAATAAATAAAAAAAACGAAAAAATCAAAATTATAATCAAAAAAATAACATAATGAACAATGTAGAATCATCATCACTGTAACACAAAAGTAATGTAGCACAAAAAAATGATCAAAAAGAAAGAAAAATCAGATATTTTGATTGCGTTAATAAATTAACAATGTTATAATAAAAGAAATAAAATCATAAGGAGGAGAAGGATTGAAAGCGAATGAAAAAAAGGTATTAGATGAGATTTTATGTTCTCATAACCACAACCAAACTGCTTTAATTGCAATTATGCAGGATATTCAGAAGGTATATCGTTACCTTCCAGAGGAAATGCTTTGCTATATAGCAAAACAATTGCATTTAAGCGAAGCTAAAATATATGGGGTGGCTACATTTTATGAGAATTTTTCCTTGGAAGCGAAAGGGAAATATGTAATTAAAATTTGTGATGGAACGGCTTGCCATGTAAGAAAATCCACCGCTATTTTGGAAGAAATCCGTGGATTACTTCAAGTTACACCGGAGAAACCAACCACAGACGATAGAATGTTTACCGTAGAAACGGTATCTTGCCTTGGAGCTTGTGGACTGGCACCTGTTTGCACCGTAAATGATGTGGTACATGCAGCGATGACTCCCCAAAAGGCACGAGAACTAATTCAAGAATTGAAAAAGGAGGCTGCAAATGAAAATTAATACACGAGAAGAACTGGAACAAAAGAGAAAAGTATATGCGGCTTCCTTACAGACACAGAAAAAGCAGATTTTAATTTGTGCAGGGACTGGCTGTGTAGCAGGAGGTTCTCTTAATATTTACGCAAAAATGCAGGAAATTCTTATGGAAAAAGGGATTAAGTGTTCCATAAGTTTGGAAAAAGAACCTCATGATGACAGTGTAGGACTGAAAAAGTCTGGTTGTCATGGTTTTTGTGAAATGGGACCTCTGTTGCGTATTGAACCGGAAGGAATTTTGTATATTAAAGTCAAGGTAGAAGATTGTGAAGAAATTATAGAAGAGAGTATTTGCAATAATCATGTAATAGAACGACTGGTATATCATGATATAGAGAATCATGCGTTTGAAAAGCAGGAAGATATTCCATTCTATAAACAGCAGACCCGTGTAGCATTAGAAGATTGTGGACGAATCAATGCAGAATCCCTAAAGGAGTACATTGCAGTAGGAGGATACCGTGCAGTAGCAAAGGCGTTGTTTGACATGACTCCACAGCAGATTGTAGACGAAGTATCACAAGCTTCCTTACGAGGACGTGGAGGCGGTGGCTTTCCAACGGGACGAAAATGGGCACAGGTGCTGGCACAAAACTGTGAAGTAAAATATATTGTGTGTAATGGAGATGAAGGGGATCCAGGAGCATTTATGGATCGTAGCATGATGGAAGGAGATCCCCATCGGGTTATAGAAGGAATGTTGATTGCAGGAATTGCAACAGGAGCACATTTTGGATATATCTATGTACGTGCAGAATATCCAATGGCGGTTGAGCGTTTACAAACAGCCATTGATAAGGCAATGAATAGTGGATTGCTAGGCAAGAATATATTAGGATCCGGTTTTGATTTTGAACTTAAAATCAGTCAGGGAGCGGGCGCATTTGTATGTGGAGAAGGTTCAGCCCTTACAGCATCAATTGAAGGCAATCGGGGAATGCCAAGAGTAAAACCCCCAAGAACGGTAGAAAAAGGATTGTTTGAAAAGCCAACGGTATTAAATAATGTGGAAACTTATTGTAATGTTCCTCCTATTATTAACAAAGGTGCTGCATGGTATCAGACCTTAGGACCAGACAAGAACCATGGAACCAAAGCATTTGCATTAACTGGAAATGTTATGAATACCGGTTTGATTGAAGTTCCTATGGGAACTACATTAAGAGAAGTGATTTTTGATATTGGCGGTGGTGTTAAAGATGGAGAATTTAAAGCAGTTCAAATTGGAGGACCATCTGGTGGATGTTTGTGTATCAACCCAACGGAAGATCATTTGAATTTGCATTTGGATTTTGATTCTCTTAAAAAAGTAGGAGCCATGATTGGAAGCGGTGGCTTGGTTGTTATGAATGATAAAAGCTGTATGGTGGAAGTAGCAAGATTTTTCATGAATTTTACGCAAAATGAATCTTGTGGCAAATGTATTCCATGCCGGGAAGGCACCAAACGCATGCTGGAACTATTAGATGACATTTGCGAAGGCAGAGGAACCATGGAACATCTTACTTTGCTAGAAGAACTTTCAGAGACAATCTCTGCTACGGCACTTTGTGGGTTAGGCAAGACCGCAGCTTCACCAGTGGTTAGCACTATGAAGTATTTTAGAGAGGAATACATAGCGCACGTTGTGGATAAAAAATGTCCGGCAGGACAATGCAAGGCATTGATTAATTTTAAAATTGATCCAGACCTTTGTAAAGGATGCAGCAAGTGTGCTAGACTTTGTCCGGTAGGAGCAATTACAGGAGAAATCAAGAAACCATTTACCATAGATACATCAAAGTGTATTAAGTGTGGAGCCTGCAAAGAAGGCTGTAATTTCCACGCAGTAGTAGAAGTCTAGGAGGATGGCTGACATGGAAAATTATATGATAATTGACGGAGAACGGGTAACCTATTCCGATGAAAAAAATATTCTTGCAGTCATTCGAAAAGCAGGAATCATTTTACCAACATTTTGTTATTATTCAGATCTTTCTATTTATGGTGCATGCCGTATGTGTGTGGTGGAAGATAAATGGGGAGGAATTTTAGCATCCTGCTCCACACCACCCAAAAATGGTATGGAAATTCGTACCAATACGCCACAGCTTTATTATCATAGAAAGCGAATTTTAGAACTGTTATTAGCAGCACACTGCCGTGATTGTACCACCTGTGAGAAGAATGGAAAATGTAAGCTTCAGGAATTGGCAACTCGATTTGGAATTCCGGGAGTACGGTTTGAAAATACAAATCCAATCCGCCCATTGGATACGTCCTCGAAAGCAATTGTGAGAAATCCCAATAAATGTATTCTATGTGGGGACTGTGTAAGAGTCTGCAGTGAAATTCAACATGTAGGAGCTATTGATTTTGCACACCGTGGATCTAAAATGGAGATTTCTACGGCATTTGGAAAAAATATTGCAGATACCAATTGTGTAAATTGTGGACAATGCGCAGCGGTTTGTCCTACAGGAGCTATTACCATTAAAAATGATACCCATGATGTGTGGGAAGCAATTCATAACCCCCAAAAGCGTGTGGTAGTGCAGATTGCTCCGGCAGTTCGTGTGGCAGTCGGGGAAGCATATGGATATGAACCGGGAGAAAATACCATTGGAAAATTAGTAGCTTCTCTAAGAAAATTAGGAATTGATGCAATTTTCGATACCTCTGTAGGGGCAGATTTAACGATTATGGAGGAGTCACAAGAATTAGTGGCAGCATTAGGAGAAAGTGACAGGAAATACCCATTATTTACTTCCTGTTGCCCAGCGTGGATTCGATTTGTGGAGACACAGTATCCACATCTAATGCCATATGTATCTACGTCAAAATCTCCCATGGAAATGTTTGGGGCAGTGATTAAGGAATATTATAAGCAAGATGACTTGAAAGAGGGAAAAGAAACAGTATCTGTAGCAATTATGCCATGTACTGCAAAGAAATTTGAAGCATCTAGAGAAGAATTTAAGCGAAATGGAATTTCGGATGTAGATTATGTACTGACCAGTGAAGAAATTATTGGAATGTTAAAAGAAATTGGAATTCGCTTTGATAAATTAGAATCAGAATCATATGATATGCCGTTTTCCATTTACTCTGGAGCAGGAGTTATCTTTGGTGCTACTGGTGGAGTAACAGAGGCGGCAGTACGGCGTGTAGTAGAGGATAAGAGTCCGAAATCTCTGAAAGAAATTGAATTTATTGGCGTTCGTGGTATGGATGGTCTGAAAATATGTGAAGTAGAATTAGGAGAAAGAACCGTACGAATCGCAGTAGTCAGCGGTCTTGGAAATGCGGAAAAACTCTTGGAAAAAATCGAAAGCGGTGAAGAACATTTTGACTTTGTAGAAGTAATGGCGTGTCCTGGAGGATGTGTATCCGGTGCGGGTCAGCCTTTTGCAAGATCTACGGAGAAACGTATGCGTGCAGAGGGACTATATAAGAATGATAAGGTACTTCAAATTAAACGCAGTGAAGAAAATCCATTAGTGAATTTCTTATATCAAGATTTACTGAAGCAACGGGAACATGAACTCCTTCATGTAAAATATGAAGTGAAGTAGAGAAAAAAATTAATATAACTGTAAAAAGACGCATTTTGCCGGTGGCATGGCGTCTTTTTATGGATTTAAGCCATCATATCTATGGAAATTTTACAAAATATATGATAAAGTATATAAGAAGTTTTAAAGTGCTGCCGTTAAATTTACAGGAGGATGATATGGAAGAGAGAGATTATTCTAAAAAAATAATAACAATTCCAAATTTATTAAGTATGTTTCGATTAGTACTGGCATTTGTGTTTTTCATTAGTTACACAAAAGCTGAGAGCAGAGAAGAGTATTGGATATCCTTGGGGATATTACTGGTATCGGCATTTACTGATGTGATGGATGGAAAAATAGCACGTCACTTTCATATGATAAGTGAAGTAGGCAAAATATTAGATCCAGTTGCCGATAAAGTAACACAAGGATTTGTAATGCTGGCATTGATTAGTAGATATCCATTAATGGGAGCATTATTTGCAATTTTTTTAGTGAAAGAATGTTATATGAGTGGTATGGGACTTAAGGTGCTGCGTACCACCGGCTGGAATGGAGGAGCTATGTGGTATGGCAAATTAAACACAGTGGTATTGTATGCAGTGTCCATTCTATTAATTTTATATTATAATATGCCATATGTAGCAGCTAACTGTTTAATTGGAATTTGCTGTATTTCTATTTTATTTTGTTTTTATCACTATCACATTAAGTTTAAAGAAATTCTAAAGCAACATTACCAAGAACAATAGAAAAAGAATGGAGTACAAAGAAGAATGAAAGAATTAAATGGAGATCTCGTAACAAAAATAACAATACTTGTTGCATTTCTAGTATCCGGTGCTAATTTGGTGTATTGTATCGTCAAAGAAAAACAGTTGACCAATCCAATTTTATTATTTACCGTAATGGTATTGTGGACAGGGTGGTATGCATTGCGGCAGTACAAGAAGAAACAAACAGACACAAATAAGAAACAATCATAAAGTTTAGACTATGTTACATTAGTTGGCATAGGCATTTTCTTAAAATAGATGCAGCATCTATAAAGTCTCTCGTATTGCTACGAAGTCTTTATAAATGCTGCATCTATTCTTTTAATGCCTAAAAGGAAAATTATATTAATGTAATATTTTTCATAATGGTATGTATATTACAATCCTTACAGGAAGGAATTAAATATCCTTGGTGTTTTGTATATTTTCCATATTTTTTAGTGCAGTAGAAAGCATCAGTTTAATTCGATTCAACTGGTTTACCTCAGAGGCACCGGGGTCATAATCAATGGCAACAATATTGGATAGAGGATATTGATGGCGCAGTTCTTTAATAACGCCTTTTCCCACTACGTGATTGGGCAGGCAGGCAAAAGGTTGGGCACATACAATATTACTAGTTCCAGTATGAATTAATTCTAACATTTCTCCGGTTAAAAACCAGCCTTCCCCAGTTTGATTTCCCTGAGAAACAATGGGAGATGCATATTTTGCAAGTGTTTCAATTCTAGCAGGAGCTGTGAAATGACAGCTCTTTGTAAAGGCATCTCTTGCAGCACTGCGAAGCCATTCCAAAGCCTTGATTCCTAAATTGGCATTGCGTGCGGAAGACTTCTTAGTAGCTAAATTTTGAACATTAAAATTGTGACTATAAAAGCAGTACAATAAGAAATCGGTTAAATCAGGTACCACAGCTTCGGCACCTTCCTCTTCTAGTAATTCTACTAAATAATTATTGGCAGCAGGCAGAAATTTTACTAAAATTTCTCCAACTACTCCAACTTTTGGCTTTTGAATATCCAACATGGGAAGATGGTCAAAGTCATAAATGATTTCCCTACAGTATCTTTTGAATCTTCTATGGGATAGTACTTTGGTGGTTGCAATAAAAGAGATACATTTTTGTTTCCATTTTTCGTGAAGTGCATTGGCAGTGCCAGGTACAGCTTCATAAGGTCTTGTGCGGTAAAGACACCGCATAAAAATATCACCAAATACCAGTGCGTATAAACCATGCTGAAGCAGTGGAAGGGTAAGTTTAAATCCGGGATTTTCTTCCAAACCGCTTAAGTTAATTGAAATAACCGGAATATTAGGATAACCGGCTTTTTCCAGTGCACGGCGGATAAATCCAATATAGTTAGAAGCACGACAGCCACCGCCGGTTTGAGAAATAATAACAGCAGTTTTTGTCAAGTCATACTTTCCAGATAAAATCGCATCCATAATCTGTCCCACTACCATAAGAGAAGGGAAACAAGCATCATTGTTTACATATTTCAATCCAATATCCACAGCAGTTTTGCCATCATTGTCCAGTACCACTAGATGATAACCGGCAGCTTGAAATGCAGGACCTAGCAATTCAAAATGAATGGGGGACATTTGTGGGCAGAGAATCGTATAGTTCTTACGCATTTCTTCGGTAAAGACCACACGGTTATAACTAGAAGAGGTAAGGGTGGGTGTGGTATGCTGTTTTTCCTTTACATGAATTGCAGAAAGGAGAGAACGGATACGAATACGGGCAGCACCTAGATTATTTACCTCATCAATTTTTAAACAGGTATAAATCTTACCTGATTTTGTCAAAATATCACTTACCTCGTCTGTAGTAACAGCATCTAAACCACAGCCAAAAGAATTTAACTGAATTAAATCAAGATTATCTTTCGTCTTTACAAAACTAGCAGCACCATAAAGTCTAGAATGATACATCCATTGATCCATTACCATGAGAGGACGATCTACTTCCTGTAGGTGACAAACGGAATCTTCTGTTAATACAGCAATTCCATAGGAGTTAATAAGCTCTGGAATTCCATGATTGATTTCAGGGTCTACGTGATAGGGACGACCTGCCAGCACAATTCCACGACGTCCGGTTTCTTCCATATATTTTAAAGTTTCTTCTCCTTTGTGCTGTATCTCTTTTCTCATTTCTTCAAGCTGAATCCAGCCTTTTTCAACAGCAAGAATAATTTCCTCCGAGGAAATAGAAAATTCTTTCTGAAAAACAGTAACCAATTGTGCAGATAAAGCGTCCTTATTATCAAAGGACATAAATGGATTTAAAAATCGCATATGACCATTGGTAATTTCATCTACATTATTTTTAATATTTTCGGCATAAGAAGTTACAATGGGGCAGTTATAATGGTTGTTTGCATCTGGAAACTCATTCCGCTCATATGGAATACAGGGATAGAAAATAAAATCAACCTTTTGTTTGATAAGCCAGGATACGTGTCCATGAGCAAGCTTTGCCGGATAACACTCTGATTCACTTGGAATGGAATCTATGCCCATTTCATAAATACTATGAGAAGATTGTGGGGAAAGTACGGTACGAAACTGCAAGGATTCAAAAAAAGCTGCCCAAAAAGGATAGTTTTCGAACATATTTAGTACCCTTGGAATTCCGACAGTTCCACGAACTGCTTTTTCCGGTGATAAAGGTTCATAATGAAAAATACGTTCATTTTTATATTCAAAAAGGTTTGGAATTTGTTCTTTGTTTTTTTCTTTTCCAAGTCCACGTTCACAGCGGTTGCCGGTAATAAATTTACGATTGCCGGAGAAACGGTTCACCGTTAAAAGACAGTGATTGGTACAGCCATTGCAGCGAATTAGTTTGGTATCTACTTTAAGGTGTGTAATTTCTTCAATGGAAAGCATTTGGGTAGAGGGATGTTCTTCGTAGCGTTCTCTTGCAATTAATGCGGCTCCAAAAGCACCCATAATACCTGCAATATCAGGTCTTACCGCTTGGCAACCTGAGATTTTTTCAAAACTGCGAAGTACGGCATCATTGTAAAAAGTGCCGCCTTGTACCACAATATGTTTCCCAAGATCCTTTGCATCAGATACTTTAATAACCTTAAATAAGGCATTTTTAATCACAGAGTAAGCAAGTCCTGCGGAAATGTCAGACACGTCAGCCCCCTCTTTTTGAGCTTGCTTTACCTTAGAATTCATAAATACGGTACAGCGAGTACCAAGATCAATGGGATGCTGGGCAAATAAAGCAGCCTGGGCAAATTCCTCGACAGAATAGTTTAAAGATTTTGCAAAAGTTTCAATAAAAGAGCCGCAGCCGGAAGAACAGGCTTCATTTAACTGCACACTATCTACGGTTTGATTTTTAATTTTGATGCATTTCATATCCTGACCGCCAATATCCAAAATACAATCTACTTCTGGATTGAAAAATGCAGCAGCATAGTAATGAGCTACAGTTTCTACTTCACCTTCATCTAAAAGAAAAGCGGATTTTAGCAAGGCTTCCCCATATCCGGTGGAACAGGAGTGTACAATAGAGGCTTTTTCAGGGAGCAGCTTATGAATTTCTTGCAGTGCAATAGTTGCCGTAGCTAAAGGATTTCCATTATTGCTGCTGTAAAAGGAATAAAGCAGGGAACCGTCTTCACTGACCAAAGCTACCTTTGTGGTAGTAGAGCCGGCATCAATGCCAAGATAGCAGTTTCCTTCATAGCTGGATAATTCTCCTGTAACCACATGGTGCTTTCCATGGCGTGACACAAAAGAGTCATAATCTTCAGGCGAGGAAAACAAAGGCTCCATACGTGCTACCTCAAATTCCATGTGCAGGTCGGAAGAAAGTTTTTTTATAATAGAAGTAAGATTTATGGTTACGTCGGAATGATAATTTAAGGCAGAGCCAATTGCTGCAAAAAGATGGGAATGTTCTGGCGCAATAATATGCGCATCATCTAACTTTAAGGTACGCACAAACGTCTCTTTCAATTCAGATAAAAAGTGTAAAGGTCCGCCTAAAAAAGCAACATGCCCGCGAATTGGTTTTCCACAAGCAAGACCAGAAATTGTTTGATTCACCACGGCCTGAAAAATAGATGCGGCTAAATCTTCTTTGGAGGCACCTTCATTAATGAGGGGCTGAATATCACTTTTGGCAAATACACCGCAGCGGGCTGCAATTGGATAAATAGCCTGATAATTTTTAGCATAGGAATTGAGACCAGTAGCATCTGTTTGCAGTAAAGATGCCATTTGGTCAATAAAAGAGCCGGTACCACCGGCGCAAATACCGTTCATACGCTGTTCAACATTACCACCTTCAAAATAAATGATTTTTGCATCTTCTCCACCTAATTCAATGGCTACATCGGTATGAGGTGCATAATCTTGCAGTGCACTAGCTACGGAAATTACTTCTTGTACAAAAGGAATTTCAAGATGCTTGGCAAGTGTTAATCCACCGGAACCCGTAATCATGGGCGAGAGGACGATATCCCCCAATAAGTCATGTGCTTTGGCAAGCAAATCAGAAAGGGTTTCCCTTATATTTGCAAAATGCCGTTCATAATCTGAAAAAAGTAATTCATTATTTTTATTTAATATTGCAATCTTTACGGTAGTTGAGCCAATATCAATACCCAGCTTATGTAAATTTTGTTTGTCCATATTGTTAACCTCCCAGGTTCCTACGTTAGGTAAGTGGTTTGAGGAGCCACATTTTGTTAAAAAGAGTTGATTTTATTGGTTTCTTCTTATTATTAAGGTGAAATAAAAATCAAACAAAGTTTATTATACGACAGTACTTTACAAAAAACAATTCATTTTGCATATTTTAGGTAATGTTTCAAAAAAGAGAAAGAAATTCAAATAACAGTTGTCTACTTTGTCCATATATATGCAAACAAGAGGAAGTTAGAACGGTTTGAAAGGATAGGAATATAATACTAGAGAAAAGAAATTTAGGAGAGAAAAATGGCAAAAATTATAACAATCCCAATTGGTCCTATCTATGCCCCAGGCTCCTGCCTAGGAATTGTCCATGTGATTCAGCAAGGAGATACTCTTTATGAGCTTGGAAAACGATTTCATGTCAGTGTAGCACAGATTATGTTTTCCAATCCTTATGTAGATGTGTACAATCTTCAAATAGGAGATGAACTATGCATTCCAATCAGCAATTGTCCAAGAGAAAATGAGATAGGAGAACAGGAAGAAATATAAACTTTTCATTAAGTATGTCCCCCTTTGATTGACAAAGTCCATGGAAAATTTTATAATGTAAACTAATTGGAATAATTAGAAAAATGAGGTGCATTATGAATTTCTTAAATAAAATGGAGCGAAAATGGGGAAAGTATGCGATTTCTAATTTGACATTTTGGCTAATTGGAACGTACGTAGTAGGATTTATAATCCGTTATACAATGCCAGCAGTACAAAGCATGCTGACCTTAGAGCCTTATTATATTTTACATGGACAAATTTGGCGGTTGGTATCTTGGCTTTTAATACCACCTGGTGCGAATTTAATATTTTTAATTTTCTTTTTAGCCTGTTATTATTTTATTGGAACGTCCATTGAACAAGCACTTGGTACTTTTCGGTATAATGTATATTTATTAGGAGGAATTTTAATCTCTATTATAGCAGCATTTGTGCTGTACGGAATCAATTATTTAGTAACTGGTGCTCCTATGTTAATGGGAGGGTACTTTCAGACTACTTATGTTAATATGTCTTTGTTTTTAACCTTTGCTGTACTGTTTCCAAATATGGAATTTCGATTATATTTTTTAATTCCCATTAAGGCAAAATGGATGGGGATTTTGGAATTACTTTGGGTAGTTTTAGCGTTTTTTGGTACGAACTGGGCAGGAAAAGCAGCTATTATTGCATCTCTTTTAAACTTTTTGGTATTCTACTTTGGAACTAGAAATTACAAGCAGATATCTCCAAAGGAGATTCACCGTAAGCAGGTATATCGCCAGCAGATGCGTCAGGCAGCAGGTGCTACGAAACACAAGTGTGCTGTTTGTGGCAGGACAGAGAAAGATGGAGAGGATTTAGAATTTAGATTTTGCTCTAAATGTGATGGTAATTATGAATATTGTCAAGATCATTTGTTTACACATAAGCATAATAAAAGCAGCTAAGTTAAGAAAATAAGAGAGACGTGTTTTAAGTTCTCTCTTATTTTTTTGAAAACATAGAAAATAGAAAAGGTTGGTAGCAGTGGATATTTCATTGACAAACCGGATATAAAATTTTATAATAGAAACAATATGAACTGTTGGAAATAGCGATAATAGTGCTTTTTACAGCAGTCCTTTAGTTGAAAAATAGTAGGATCTAGGAGGAACATCAATGGAAAATGAAACAGTTTCCAAAAATTTTATTGAACAGATTATTGATGCGGATATCAAAGAGGGACATTGTGAGACGGTAAGAACCCGTTTTCCACCAGAACCCAATGGTTATCTTCATATTGGGCATGCTAAGTCTATTATATTAAATTATGGATTAGCAGAGAAATATAAGGGACAGTTTAATATGCGTTTTGATGACACCAATCCAACCAAGGAAAAAGTGGAATTTGTAGAATCCATTCAGGAAGATATTAAATGGCTGGGTGCAGATTGGGAGAATCGATTGTTTTTTGCATCTGATTATTTTCAACAGATGTATGAAGCAGCAGTAAAATTAATTCAAAAAGGCAAGGCATATGTATCTGACTTAAATGCAGAACAGATGCGTGAATATCGCGGAACACTGACGCAGCCAGGAGTGGAAGACCCATATGCAACGCGAAGCGTGGAAGAAAATCTGCAATTATTTGAAAATATGAAAAATGGAATTTACAAAGACGGAGAAAAGGTGTTACGTGCTAGGATTAACATGACATCTCCCAATATTAATATGAGAGATCCAATTCTTTATCGTGTAGCTCATATGACACATCATAGAACCGGAGATCAATGGTGCATTTATCCTATGTATGATTTTGCACATCCTATTGAAGATGCAATAGAAGGAATTAGTCATTCTATTTGTACCTTGGAATTTGAAGACCACAGACCTCTTTATGACTGGGTGGTAACAGAGCTGGAATATAAAAATCCTCCAAAACAAATAGAATTTGCAAAATTGTATCTTACCAATGTGGTAACTGGTAAACGCTATATTAAGAAATTAGTGGAAGAGCATGTTGTAGATGGCTGGGATGATCCAAGACTGGTGTCTATTGCAGCGTTGCGCAGAAGAGGCTTTACACCGGAATCCATTCGTAAATTCGTAGAACTTTGTGGTGTGTCCAAAGCCAATAGTTCTGTGGATTATGCTATGCTAGAGTATTGTATCAGAGAAGATTTAAAACTAACGCGTCCACGCATGATGGTAGTATTAGACCCCATTAAACTGATTATTGATAATTATCCCAAGGAACAGGTAGAATATTTAGAGGCTGCCAATAATTTAGAGCAGGAAGAATTAGGAACACGACAGATTCCATTTTGCAGAGAACTTTATATTGAACGAGAAGACTTTATGGAAGAACCACCTAAGAAGTATTTTCGATTGTTTCCTGGAAATGAAGTGCGTCTAATGCATGCTTACTTCGTAAAATGTGAAAGTTTTGTAAAAGATGAAAACGGAACAATTCTAGAGATACATTGTACCTATGATCCGGAAACGAAAGCCGGAAGTGGGTTTACTGGAAGAAAAGTAAAAGGAACCATTCACTGGGTACCGGCACCATTTGCAAAGCAGTGTCAGGTGCGCCTATATGAGAATTTAGTAGATGAAGAAAAAGGTGTATATAATAAAGACGATGGAAGTTTGAATGTAAATCCAAACTCTCTTTCTATCTTAGAAAATTGCTATGCAGAGCCTGCATTAGCAAAAGCAAAAGCATATGATAGCTATCAGTTTGTAAGACAGGGATTTTTCTGTGCAGATGCTAAGGATTCTAAAGAAGATGCACTTGTATTTAACAGAATAGTGTCTCTAAAGAGTTCATTTAAGCTCCCAACTCAAAATTAGTATTCTACAAGGAGGAATCACATTATGAATTTATTTGCTGGATTAGAAAAATTTGGATTAAATCCCAAAGAATCTATGAGTCTATTTGAAGAAGAAACCAAAGAACCGGAAAAAAAGGTCAGTGGAGAGGAACAAGCAGTAGAAAAAATCCCATCGGAAGAAGAATTTTTACTGGAAAAAAGTGTACGCTGCCTAGTATGTGATAATGTATTTAAGACAAAAGTAATAAAAAATGGAAGAATTAAAAGAATGGAGCCGGATCAAGATCTACGTCCTAGATTCCAATATATTGATACGTTAAAATATGATATTACATCTTGTCCTATTTGTGGATACACTGCCATGAATCGGTATTTTGATCACTTATCCTCAGCACAGGGAAAATTAATACGGGAACAAATAGGCGTGCAGTTCCATAAGAGTGAGGAACCAGAGACAGCTACGTATTCATACGACATGGCCATTGACCGGTATAAGCTGTCACTGATGAATACCCTTGTAAAAAAAGGAAGAATGAGTGAAACTGCATACACCTGCTTGAAATTAGCATGGCTGTTTCGTGGAAAAAAAGAATCTATTCTAGAAGATACACCACAGGCAAAGCAAATGAAAGAAGAATGTAGCCAGCAAGAAGAATTGTTTTATCAAGAAGCCTTTGAAAGTTTTATGAAGGCAACTGCTAAGGAAATGTACCCTATGTGTGGAATGGAGCAAAGTACCGTAGACTATTTGATTTCTTATATGGCACATCATTTTGAAAAATATGAAATAGCGTCCAAGTATCTGTCAAGTGTTCTAACTTCAGCTGCAGCCAGCCGCAGAATGAAGGATATGGCTCTGGATTTAAAAAAAGAAATCATGGAGAAATTAAGAAACAAAAAGTAGTAATGACAGTAAATGGAGGTATAAAATGAAAATTCGATCAAAACTTATCATTACAGCAGCAGTAGCTATCTTAACGGCAATGACACTGACAGGATGTGCTACAAAAGAAGAAAAGGAAAAAGCGGCAAAATTTCAGTCGGAAGCCGAGAATTATATGGCAGGAAATAATTACGAAGCAGCTACTGCATCCATGAAGAAAGCATTGGAGCAAAATCCAAAAGATAAAGACTTACAAGCAGCAGCAGAAAAATTAAAGAAGAAAGCAGAAAAAATGAGCGGCTATACTAAAACTATGCAGGCGGCAATTTCAGCAATAGAAGCAGATGATGCACAGACACTGAATAATTTACAAATCAGCAAAGAAGGAAAAGAGCTGATGGAATTAATTGGGAATGAAGGCAGTTATCTTTATTTTCCCAATGGTGGAAACAGCGGAAAAGGAATTGGTTTTTATTCCTTTCCAAACTGTACTTGTGATCAATGGTATTATGGAGATTATACCGAAGGCTCTAGAGAAGGAAATGGAATTTGGTATTTTGTAAATAATAATACAGATGACGGAAGTTTATACAAAGAAGTATATACCGGACAGTGGAGTGGGGATAAGCCCAACGGCACAGGACATCAATTGATTGCTTCAGGAGAGAATATCTATACCAATCAGGATTATCAGGTGATAGATGGATTGTTTGATGGAAATTATCCTATTAATGATACCTTGGCAGATGGAACAGCAGTAACCGGCAACTATACGTTGACAAAAGGAAAATATGTAGTGATTACAGATGAGGAATTAACCGCAAACAGCTTTGCAATACCAGAACAGCCTCATCTTGCTATTTCATTTTTGTATGATGTTACTGGAGCAATCAGAAGCTGTACCATGGTATATGCAGAAAATGTAACCGAAGGAGTATCACATTTTCGATAACCCTTTCTTTTCATAAAATCATGGATCTAAATTAAAAATGAGAAAAAAATTGAGATAAATCTCGTATATTTGCAGCTTTTTTTGCAAACATACGGGATTTGTTATATTCAGGGTTAGCTCTATGATACGTGGAAAAATGATTAATGGTCATTACAAGTTGCTTTTATGTGGTTTTTTTCCAAAAACAAGTTGAAACATAAACCGGCAGTTGTAATAAGACCGCCAAGAACATATTGCATAGAAGGGAGTTGCCCCAATAGAATGTCTAGAAAAATTCCGGTAAATACCTGCCCAATAAATAAGGTCAGTGTCATAAGAAAAGCCGGAATTTTGATGGTACATAAATTGGAAAGCAGAATCACTGCAACACCCAGCAATCCACCAGTATATATCCAAAGAGATGGAGCACAATGGCTTGGAATAGAAGAATATCCTGTTTTAAGCATAGAAATCCAAATGATAAAAGAAATGGTAAGACCGACTACATAATTGTACCAAGTACTGTTGAATACGCTAGTTTTTTTTGCCAAAGCAGCATTTGAAAATCGGGAAATAATAATTGTGATACCAATAAGCAGGGAAAACAGAACAGGGAAAAAAGAAAAGGTACTGCCTTTTAAAAGAATGATGATACCAAAAAGGGTAAAAATAAGTCCTCCAAATTTCCAACCGGTCATTTTCTTAACGGGCATTCCCCAAAATCCAAAATGATCAATGATAAGTGATGTTACTGACTGGGCTAAAAGCCCTAATGCAACAATAGCACACACACCAATGGTACCATAGGTGATATTACTTAAAAAAGTAGTGATTACACCTAGCGCACCTCCGGTATATAAAAACCATGGGAGAGATGGACGAAAAAAACGTTTTTTACGCAGAAACATCCAAAGGGTGAGTGCAGTAAAGCCTACCAAATGAATCATAACGCCTGCAAGAAAAATATCATAGGACTTAGTAAGAGTTCCATTGATTACAATCATAATGGAAATTAGAGCGGCTGATAAAAGTGATAAAAAATAATACATAAGAATCATCTCCTTTTAAGTTACTATACAAGAAATACTTGCATCCAGACAGGATGAAAGATTGTTATGAGCCTGTGGAAAAATAAAAGAACCTGAGAAAGTACTACTATTTCCTCAGGTTCTTTTGATTCTCCTAAAAACCTAATGCTGTTGGGTTAAATGGTATTCTTTTCCTTTAACTCTGCCATTTTCATAGCACGAACTTTTAAGGGAAGACCAAAGAGTGTAATAAAGCCTTCTGCATCGTGGTGGTCATATAAATCTCCGGTGGTAAAACTTGCCAAAGACTCACTGTATAAGGAATAATCAGAGGTGGCACCGGCCTTGATAATATTGCCTTTATAAAGCTTGAACTTTACTTCTCCGGTTACATATTTCTGTGTGGATTCCACAAATGCCTGAACGGCTTCCCGAAGAGGTGTAAACCACTTTCCTTCGTATACAATCTGAGCCATTTTATTGCCCATGTCTTTTTTAACTTCCATGGTAGCGCGGTCAAGAACTAATTCTTCTAACTGCTGCTGTGCTTCTAAGAGAATAGTGCCGCCTGGTGTTTCATAGACACCACGCGATTTCATTCCAACCACACGATTCTCTACAATATCAATAATACCAATTCCGTGCTTGCCACCAAGACGGTTTAATTCCCGAATGATATCAGCCACTTTCATTTCTTTACCGTTTACAGTTTTAGGAACACCGGAAGTAAAGGTCATGGTTACATATTCTCCCTCGTTTGGAGCTTTTTCGGGAGATACACCAAGAACCAGCAAATGATCATAATCTGGTTCCAAAGAAGGATCTTCCAATTCCAAACCTTCGTGACTGATATGCCATAAATTACGGTCACGGCTGTAACTGTTATTGGCAGAAAATGGAAGGTCAATGCCATGTGCTTTGCAATATTCAATTTCATCTTCACGAGACTGCATGTCCCAGTTATCATCTCTCCATGCTGCAATAATCTTTAAATCAGGAGCTAATGCCTTGATACCAAGTTCAAAACGAATTTGGTCATTTCCTTTACCGGTAGCACCGTGGCAAATAGCAGTAGCACCTTCTTTCCGTGCAATTTCAACTAAACGCTTGGCAATTCCAGGGCGAGCCATAGAAGTTCCCAGTAAATATTTATTCTCATATACAGCACCTGCCTGAACACAGGGGACAATATATTCTTCTGCAAATTCATCAATGATATCTTCAATATATAATTTAGAAGCACCTGACAATTTGGCACGTTCTTCTAAACCATCTAATTCTTCTTCCTGCCCGCAGTCAATACAGCAGCAAATAACTTCATAATCGTAATGTTCCTTTAACCATGGAATAATGGCGGTAGTGTCTAGTCCACCGGAATAGGCTAAAATAACTTTTTCTTTCATTCTTGTGTCCTCCGTAATTTATGATAAGTTCTTATTTAAAATCTTACCTATAATATACAATAGGAAAGACAAAAAGGCAAGTGAAAAAATATACATAAACATATTATAAAAATACAAATATGCATACAAAACGACGAAACACAATATAGACTTAGCTTGAATCACAAAGGAATAAGACAGAATTAGTATAAGTATTCTTCGAAAATAAAGGAAATACAACAATCTTCAAAGAATTGTCTGAATTTTAGCAATAGTAAAACTAGAAAAAAGCCATTGCATAAAATTGATAATAAATGTATAATTATACAATGCGAAAAGAAAAAAGTACTTTACGAAATGAGAAAGATATACTATTATAGGAAAGAGAATTTCTTTCCAGTGAAAAACAAAATAAGAAAGTGAGCGAAGACAATGATAAAAGCCGGAATTATTGGTGCAACAGGATATGCAGGAGCAGAGCTGGTACGAATTTTGCTTGGACATAAAGAAGTAGATATTAAATGGTATGGTTCTAGAAGTTATGTAGATAAGAAATATGCAGCCGTGTACGGCAATTTATTCCAATTAGTAGAAGATACTTGCCTAGATGATAATATAGAAGAACTGGCAAAACAAGTAGATGTGATTTTTACAGCAACCCCTCAAGGATTTTTGGCAGGAGTGCTTCAGGAATCTATATTACAGCAGACTAAAATTGTAGATTTAAGTGCAGATTACAGACTAAAAGAAGTAACCGTATATGAAGAATGGTATAAAATCCAACATAAAAGTCCGGAATTTATAGAAGAGGCGGTCTATGGGCTTTGTGAAATCAATCGGGAAAAAGTGAAGCATGCAAGATTGATTGCAAATCCAGGATGCTATACTACTTGTTCGATTTTAACAGCATATCCATTGGTAAAGGAAGGGTTGATAGAGCCTAATTCCTTGATTATAGATGCAAAATCGGGAACTTCTGGGGCAGGCAGAGGTGCGAAAACAGCAAATTTGTTCTGTGAAGTCAATGAAAATATGAAAGCGTATGGGGTAGCAAGCCACCGGCATACACCAGAAATCGAGGAACAGCTAGGATACGCAGCAGGAGAGAAGATTACAATTACATTTACACCCCATCTAGTTCCTATGAACAGAGGGATTTTAGCAACGGAATATGCGTCTTTAAAGAAAATCCCACAACCAGATGGAACTGTTGCATATCCCACAGGAGAACAAGTAAAAGCAGCATATGACAAGTATTATCAGGAAGAATATTTTGTTCGTGTATTGGAACAAGGTACTTGTCCGGAAACAAAATGGGTAAAAGGCAGCAACTTTATGGATATTGGTTTTCAGATTGATTCGCGCACTGGTAGAATTATTATGATGGGTGCCATTGACAATTTAGTAAAAGGGGCAGCAGGACAGGCAGTGCAAAACATGAATTTAATGTTTGGATTGCCAGAGCAGGAAGGACTGCAATTAATTCCCATGTTTCCGTAAGAGAGATTACAAGGTGGATTAGCACACTAACCCTCCAAAATAAAATAGAAATCAGGAAAAACCAATGAATCAAGAAATTGTAATTACAATACGAGAAATGAAACAAGAAGATTATACTGGGCTTTATCAGCTATGGAAAAGTGTAAAAGGATTTGCAATACGAAGTATGGATGATTCTGAAGAAGGAATCAAGCGTTTTATTCGGCGAAATCCTACCACTAGCATAGTAGCATTGGCAGAAGGAAAACTGGTGGGTGCAATTCTTTGTGGACACGATGGAAGACAGGGATGCTTTTATCATGTATGTGTGAAGGATGAATATCGCAAGCATGGAATTGGAAAATCAATGGCAGTAAAAGCCATGAAAGCACTTCAGGAAGAGAAAATTAACAAAGTATGTTTGATTGCATTTAAAAATAATCAAGTGGGAAATCAATTTTGGAAAAGTGTAGGATGGACCATTCGGGAAGATTTGAATTATTATGATTTTGTATTAAATGGTGATAATATTACAACCGTTCAATAAATAGTGTAAGACAAACAGTGTAAGACAAGCAGTGTAAGACAAACCGTGTAAGACAAGCAGTGTAAAACAAACCGTGTAAGACAAACCGTGTAAGACAAGCAGTGTAAAACAAACCGTGTAAGACAAACAGTGTAAGACAAACCGTGTAAGACAAGCAGTGTAAAACAAACCGTGTAAGACAAGCAGGAAAGGAAAAAAGATGGAATACATTTCAGGCGGTGTCACCGCAGCAAAAGGTTATCAGGCAGCAGCAGCAGAGGCAGGAATTAAATATAGGAACAGGGCAGACATGGCAATGATCGTAAGTGAAGTGCCAGCAGTATCCGCGGGCACGTTTACCACCAATGTAGTAAAAGCAGCACCGGTAAAATGGGACAAACAGGTGGTGACAGAACAAAAATATGCAAGAGCAATTGTCGTAAATGCTGGAATTGCCAATGCTTGTACCGGTGAAGAAGGAATGGAATACTGCAAAAAGACAGCAAATGCAGTAGAAATGCAAATGCAGATACCATCAGAGCAGGTACTGGTAGCTTCCACTGGTGTGATTGGAATGCAGCTTCCCATGGAACGAATTACAGCAGGAATTAACAAGATGATTCCAAAGCTGAACAGTGGAATAGAGAGTGGACGAGAAGCAGCTTGTGCTATTATGACAACAGATACAAAATCAAAAGAGGCAGCAGTTACATTTCAAATAGGAGAAGCGATGGTCACCTTAGGCGGTATGTGCAAAGGTTCTGGTATGATTCATCCAAATATGTGTACCATGCTAAGTTTTATTACCACGGACATTGCAATTTCCAAAGAGCTTTTACAAGAAGCGTTAAGTGAGGACATTCAAGATACTTATAATATGATATCTGTAGATGGAGATACTTCTACCAATGACACGGTTCTACTCTTAGCAAACGGCATGGCAGGTAATGATCCTATTACAGAAAAAGATGAAAACTACAGGAAATTTGCAAAAGCATTACAGGCAGTTAATATCATACTGGCTAAAAAAATGGCGGGAGATGGAGAAGGTGCTACGGCTTTGTTTGAAACAAAAGTAATTCATGCGGATACCAAGGAACATGCTAAAATATTAGCAAAATCTGTGATTTGCTCTTCTTTGACGAAAGCAGCTATTTATGGTCATGATGCTAACTGGGGAAGAATTTTGTGCGCATTGGGATATTCTGGTGTGGAATTTGAACCGGAATCCATTACCTTGTTTTTTCAAAGTAAATCAGGGCAGATTCAGATTTATAAAGATGGAAGAGCTACGGATTATAGTGAAAAAGAAGCCACTAAAATTTTATCAGATGAAGAAGTTACAGTATTGGTAGATATGCAAATGGGAGAAGCAGAAGCAGTGGCATGGGGCTGTGACTTAACATATGACTACATAAAAATAAATGCGGATTATCGTTCCTAAAGAAAAGAGGACTGGACATGGAAGAAAAAAATATGCAGGAATTATTAGGAAAAGCGGAAGTGCTCATTGAAGCTCTTCCCTATATTCAACGATTTAATCGAAAGATTATTGTCGTAAAATATGGTGGCAGTGCCATGGTAGATGAAGAATTAAAAAAAAGAGTGATTCAAGATGTGACATTGTTAAAGCTGGTAGGATTTAAACCAATTATTGTACATGGTGGCGGCAAGGAAATTAGCAGATGGGTAGAAAAAGTAGGGATGGAGCCTGAATTTGTCAATGGATTGCGTAAGACAGATGCAGACACCATGGAAATTGCAGAAATGGTTCTAGGAAAAGTAAACAAATCATTGGTACAGTTGGTGGAAAAACTAGGAGTGAATGCAGTTGGAATCAGCGGAAAAGATGGTGGTTTATTAAAAGTAGAACGGAAGTTTTCCGATGGGAAAGATATTGGATTCGTAGGAGAAATAACAGAGGTGAATCCAAGAATTTTATTTGATTTATTGGAAAAAGATTTTTTGCCTATTATCTGTCCCATTGGTCTAGATGACCATTACGAGACTTATAATATCAATGCAGATGATGCAGCCTGTGCTATTGCAAGAGCAGTAAATGCAGAAAAACTGGCATTTCTTACAGATATAGAAGGAGTATACAAAGATCCTTCTGACAAATCCACCTTGATTTCAGAATTAACAGTTTCTCATGCTAGAGAATTAATAGGAGGAGGATTTATAGGAGGAGGAATGTTGCCAAAATTGCATAATTGTATTGAAGCCATAGACCAAGGGGTTTCTCGAGTGCATATTTTAGATGGACGAATTCCACATTGCCTATTATTGGAGATTTTTACAAACCGTGGAATAGGAACAGCAATTTTAGGCGATAGTGATGAAAAATTTTATACGGAGGAAGCATAAGAATGGAACGGGAATTATTTATTGATAGTGCAGAACATCATATATTACATACCTATAACAGACACCATATTGTATTAGACCGTGGAGAAGGGGTGTATCTCTATGATACAGATGATTGTAAATATTTAGATTTTGCAGCAGGGATTGCAGTACAGGCATTGGGATATGGAAACAAAGAATATAATGATGCATTAAAGAAACAGGTGGATAAGTTAATGCATACTTCTAATCTATATTATAATTTTCCTATTATTCAAGCGGCTAGAAAATTGTGCGGAGTATCTGGGTTAGATAAGGTGTTCTTTACCAACAGCGGAACAGAAGCGATAGAAGGCGCTATCAAAGCGGCTAAAAAATATGCTTACGAAAAAGATGGCACTACAGATCATGAAATTATTGCTATGAACCATTCCTTCCATGGCAGAAGTATGGGTGCTCTTTCTATTACCGGAAATGCACATTATAGAGAACCATTTGAACCACTTCCTGGAATTGTTAAATTTGCAGAGTTTAATAATTTGGAAAGTGTTATTGCTCAAGTTACATCAAAAACCTGCGCGATTATAATGGAAACAGTGCAAGGAGAGGGTGGAATTTACCCTGCTAAGCAGGAATTTCTAGCAGGAGTAAAAGAAATTTGTGAAGAAAATGATATTCTTTTGATTCTAGATGAAATCCAGTGCGGTATGGGAAGATGTGGAACTATGTTTGCATGGCAAAGCTATGGCATTAAGCCAGATATTATGACCTGTGCCAAAGCATTGGGCTGTGGAGTGCCAGTGGGAGCTTTTGTAATGACACAAAAGGTAGCAGAGTCCTCATTAAAACCTGGAGACCATGGAACAACTTATGGTGGCAATCCCTTTGTAGGAACAGCTGTAAGTAAGGTGTTTGATATTTTTGAACAACAACAGATTATTCAACATGTAAATGAAATTGCCAGTTATCTTCAAGAGCAGCTGGACTTATTAATGGAAGAATATTCCTTTATTATTGCTCGTAGAGGAATGGGGTTAATGCAGGGATTAGAACTTACAATTCCGGTGAATGCAGTAAGCGCTAGTGCGTTGGATAACGGTTTGATCCTCATTACAGCAGGAAGTAATGTGTTGCGGTTTGTACCACCTCTTATTATTGAAAAAGAGCATGTGGATGAAATGATTGTTAAACTAAAACAAGCGTTTCGCGAATGCTAAAAAAGACAGGTAGTCCTAAACGTATCATTTTATAGAAGAAAGTATAAAAATTCCAATTTTGGTATATCCTACATAAAAAAGAAAGTAGGAGAAAACAATGATTGGAATTTTTATTGCACTATTATCCGGAGCTCTTATGAGCATTCAGGGAGTCTTTAATACAGCGGTAGCTAAAAGTACCAGTATCTGGGTAAGCAATAGCTGGGTACAGTTTTCCGCTCTTATCATTTGCGTAGCGGCTTGGCTTACAACGGATCGAAAAAGTTTTGGAGAACTCCTTCAAGTAGAACCAAAATATATGCTGCTAGGTGGTGTACTGGGGGCTATGATTACTTTTACAGTGGTAAAAAGCATGGCAGCATTAGGACCTGCCCAAGGAGTCATGATTATTGTGATTTCACAACTCGTTGTGGCCTACCTGATAGAATTATGTGGTGCTTTTGGGGTGACTCAGGAACCATTTCAGTGGCGCAGAGTCATAGGAATGGCAGTTTGTATTGGCGGAATCATTTTATTCAAATGGAAATCCTAATCTGGTGGCATATATTTATTAATATTTTTGGAATATGCTTGTATTAAATTCGGAATTTCGTTACAATAGAAAGGATTCGTAACAAAGACTTTTCCCATAGGGAAAGGTAGAAAAGTATGAAAAAAAGAATAATATGCACTATGATACTGTGGATTGCAATTTGGAATATATCAGGATGTGGTAAAGTAAATTCCAAGCAAGATGCCATAGAGATGTCAGAGTTTTCGGAGGAACCTACGAATGCAGATAAGAAAGAAGGCGAAAAAGCTCCGGATACTCTTATTTATGTACAAATAGCCGGTGCAGTAACACATCCTGGAGTCTATGCATTAAAAAAAGGAAGCAGGGTGTTTGAAGCAGTGGAGTTAGCAGGTGGTATGACACCGGAGGCAGATTTCAACCAATGCAATCAGGCAAAGGAACTTACAGATGGTGAAATGATTCAAATATCCACCCTAGAGGAAACAAACATTCAGAAACAAGCAACGGAAATACAGCAGGATGGAAAAGTGAATTTAAATACGGCCACCCAGGAACAGCTGATGACATTACCGGGAATTGGAGAGTCTAAAGCCATGAGTATTCTAGCGTTTCGAGAAAAAAATGGTGGATTTTCCAAGATAGAAGAATTAAAACAGATAGAAGGCATAAAAGAAGGTGTCTATTCCAAAATAGAAGACAGCATAAAAGTTAATTGAGGTGAAGAAATGGCGAAAAAAGTTTTGGTAGTTGATGATGAAAAATTAATCGTAAAAGGAATTAGATTTAGTTTGGAACAAGATGGCATGGAAGTGGATTGCGCTTATGATGGGGAAGAGGCGTTAAAATATGCCAAGACAAATACGTATGATATGATTTTACTGGATATTATGCTGCCTAAGATGGATGGATTTCAAGTATGTCAGCAAATTAGAGAATTTTCTCAAGTACCCATTGTAATGCTTACTGCAAAGGGAGACGATATGGATAAAATATTGGGATTAGAGTATGGTGCGGATGATTACATAACCAAACCGTTTAATATTTTAGAAGTGAAGGCTCGTATCAAAGCCATTATGCGCAGAACAACCCAAAATCAACAAAAAGAAGAAAATCCAACGGTAATTGAAAACGGTGATCTAAAGATGGACTGCGAAAGCCGTCGCTTGTTTATTTTAGGAAGAGAAATTAATTTAACAGCTAAGGAATTTGATTTACTGGAACTTTTGGTATTAAATCCCAATAAAGTATATAGCAGAGAGAGTTTATTGAATTTGGTTTGGGGATATGAATATCCAGGAGATGTGCGTACTGTAGATGTACATGTGCGTAGACTACGGGAAAAAGTAGAGGTAAATCCAAGCGATCCCAAGTATGTTCATACAAAGTGGGGCGTAGGATATTATTATCAAGGATAAGACAGCAAGAGGTACATAATGAAAAAAATTAAATTTTTACACAGTCTGAAAATTAGGATTTTTTTAATTCTATTGGTGGTTGGAACCATTCCCAATATTGTGTTGCAGATAGGAATTTTAAAAACATATGAAAGCCGTGCCGTATCAAATCGCAGCATTGACATTTTAAGTCAGGCAAAAATGGTGGGAAATCAGGTTGTAACCTATGAGTACCTAAAGAATGCGGATTCTGATGTGATTAATGCACAACTAGAACAATTGTCTAATATTTATGATGGAAGAGTGCTGATTATCAATGGCGGTTTTCAAATCATAAAAGACACTTACGGACTGGATATGGGGAAAACCATTATTTCAGAGGAAGTAGTAAAAAGCTTTCAGGGAGAAGAAATTTCAAAGTATGATTCCAAAAATAGATACATTGAGCTGACCATACCATTGAAAGAAATCAATACCAAAAATATTATAGGTGTCATGTTAGTGAGTGTATCCACAGACAGCATAATAGCCAACTATTCATATTTAAAAGATAATGCCATTGTGATCGAACTTGCTAATGCAATGATTGTGCTGGCGTTTGCTCTGTTTATGTCAAGCCGCTTGCTGCGTCCATTTGGAAAGATGACAAAATCATTTGAAGAAATTCAAACAGGTTTTGGGGAAGATCAATTAAAAATATTTGATTATACGGAAACAGAAGCTATTTCGGAAGCATTCAATCAGATGTTAGGAAGAATGAAAGTATTAGATGAATCCAGACAGGAATTTGTTTCCAATGTGTCCCATGAACTAAAGACACCCTTAACCTCCATGAAGGTACTGGCAGATTCTCTTTTGGCACAGGATGATGTTCCAGGAGAACTATATAAGGAATTTATGGGGGATATTACAGAGGAAATTGAGCGTGAAAATAAGATTATCAATGATTTATTGTCTCTTGTTAAAATGGATAAAGCAGCAGGTGCACTTAATATTTCAGTGGTAAATATCAATGAATTGCTGGAAATACTTATGAAACGTCTGCGCCCCATTGCAGGAAAACAAAAAGTGGAACTTGTGCTAGAAAGTTTTAGACCAGTCAGTGCAGAGATTGATGAAGTAAAACTGTCACTGGCATTAAGTAATTTGGTGGAAAATGCCATTAAGTACAATAAAGCAGAAGGCTGGGTACATGTTTCACTAAATGCAGACCACAAATATTTCTTTGTACGTGTAGAAGATTCTGGAATTGGAATTCCAGAAGAAGAATTAGAACACATTTACGAACGATTTTATCGGGTGGATAAGTCTCACTCTAGAGAAATTGGCGGAACTGGTCTTGGACTTGCAATTACTAGAAATGCAATTCTCATGCATCGCGGAGCCATTAAAGCCCATAGTAAGGAAGGAGAAGGGACGATATTTACAGTTCGAATTCCCCTCACTTATATTGCTTAGGAGATCAAAAGAATGAATAAAAAAAGATGGAAACTGCTTTTGATGGTTTTGATACTTCTTATCTCTATGATACCCGGATGCGAAAAGGAAAAAGAAAAGGTATCGGAGTATCATATTTATTATATTGATAAGAATAAAACTAGAACAGTAGCAGTAGGATATGAACCAACTAATTTCGATACACAGAAAATGATAGCAGAAATGATAGAAAAACTTTCGGAAAATACCAATAGTCCAGATTATCGCAAGGTACTTCCCAAAGAGGTGGAAATTCAAGACTGGAAACTGGAAAATGCACAACTATATCTATACTTTAACAAGGAATATCAAGAAATGGATCATGTAGCAGAAATACTTTGCAGGTCTTGTATTGTGCGAACTTTAATTCAAGTAAAAGGAGTGGACTGCATTTCCTTTTATGTGGGTGATGCGCCTTTGACAGATGAAAAAGGAGCAGTAATTGGATTGATGACAGGGGATAGTTTTATTGAAAATCCGGGTGAACAAATCAATACCATACAAACTACAAACATTACCTTATATTTTGCAAACAAAGATGGAACAAAACTGGTTCAGGAAGTACAAAAGCAGCATTACAGCAGTAACATTTCCGTTGAAAAGTTGATTATGGAGCAATTACTGAAAGGACCAAAAGGAAAAGAATTGCGTGGAACAGTGCCCTATGGTACGAAATTACTAAGTGTTTCTGTGTTAGATGGGGTATGTTTTGTTAATTTAGATGCAGGATTTTTAAATCAAAATTATGAAATTACAGAACCGGTGGTAATTTATTCCATTGTAAACTCCTTGGTGGAACTTCCCAATATTAATAAAGTACAGATTTCTGTCAATGGTGACAGCAGTATGGTCTATCGGGAAAAATATGAGCTATCCACTATGTACGAACGAGATTTAGACTATATGGACAGTACCACTAAAACGCAAGAAGAACAAATTGCAGAGGATGAGAAAGAAGAAAAGCAAAAGGAGGGTGTGGGTGACTGAACGAACGCTGCTGTGTCTGGCAGTATCCTTTCTTACCGGAATTACTTATGGCAGATATCAGGTCTGGTATTTGCCTGCCGGATTGCTGCTGCTTCTTATCATGACAGGAATTCCATTGATGAAACGTCTTGGAAGGAATGGTATTATCGCGGTAGGATTGCGTGTGCTGCTGTGCTTAATGGTATTGATAGCAGGGGCATTTCGTTTTAAACTGGAGCAGGAGAAACGAAATGATTATGAGAAGCGATTAACGGAAGGAGATATTCTTACCGTTTCAGGAGAAATTGCCAGAAAAGAAGAAAAGAATCAACAATTTATTTATGATCTAAAGGACACCAAACTCTTGGTGGAACATCAAACATATCCCGGAAATGGGATTCGAATTTACAGTTCTAAGAGCTATCGACCAGGGAGTAAACTTCTGGTAAAAGGTAGATATGAAGAATTTCGTACTCCTCGAAATGAGGGAAATTTCAATGAAAAACAATATTATCAAAGCAAAAAAATAGAATTTAAGGTAACAGCAGAAGAAGAAAAGTTGCTAGGAGGAAATAATCCTTACGTAGCCTATTTAAGTGTGCTAAGAGAAAAATTAAAAGCAGTTTTAACACAATCTATGCCTGAAAAAGAAGCAGGTGTTATGATTACTATGACATTGGGTGAAAAATCATTGCTGGATACAGAAATAAAAGAATTGTATCAAAAGTCTGGAATATCTCATGTACTTGCCATTTCAGGACTTCATGTATCCATTTTAGGAATGGGAATTTATCGTATGTTGAAATATCTTCACTGTCCTAGAATACCAAGAATTATACTAGCTGGATTTGTAGTGTATAGTTTTGGCGTCTTATCTGGAATGGAAGTATCCACGTTACGTGCAGTAACTATGTTTCTGATTTCTATGGTGGGGGAAGTGCTAGGATATGCGTATGATTCCATCACCGCTCTTTCTGTTAGCAGTCTATTTCAGCTATGGGCAAACCCTTTTTTATTGGATTATGCGGGATTTTTATTTTCCTACACTGCGGTTATTGGTGTGGTAGTAGTAGCAAAAATAATCAAAGAAGAATTTAAAGCCAAAAAAGAAGTAAAAAAAGCCAAACAGGAAGCAGAAGAATCTACAAAAAATAGAAAAAAACAAATAAATAAAAACAAGAGAAAAATCAGTATAACTGGAAAACTGTTAGAGACCGTTTATATGAGTACCTGTATTCAGTTGACAACACTTCCTCTATCCTTATATTTTTACTATGAAACTCCAAGTTACAGTGTGTTCAACAATGCATGTGTGCTTCCATTTATGGGAATTTTACTGTTTTTGGGAATAGGAGGGGCTTTTGTGGGACTCTATGCAAAGCCGGCAGCTTATTTGATTTTAAAGCCAGCAGTATTTTTATTAGGTATGAATGAAAAAGTGTGCAGTATGTTCTTAAGGCTTCCAGGCGCCATGAAGATTACAGGAAAACCGGATTTTAAATTGCTGCTATTTTACTATATGATGTTAGCAGGAATGTTATGGCTGTTAAGGGTAAGACAAAAAAGAAGATACTGTATTGGAATTGCATTGTCCCTAGGTATGCTTCTAGTAGTTCGTCCGGCACCCATATTTGAAATAAATGTATTAGATGTAGGACAGGGAGATGGAATTTTGGTGCAGAGTGAAACGGGAGAGGGATATTTTATCGATGGCGGAAGCAGTGATGTGAAAAAAGTGGGAACTTATCGAATTCTTCCATTTTTAAAATACAAAGGTATTTCCAAAATCACCTGTTGGATGGTGTCTCATGCAGATTCCGACCATATTAGTGGTTTACAGGAAATTTTAGAAGCAGGATATCCTATAGAAAATCTAGTATTATCTCAATACATGGTACAAGATGAAGCATGGAAGTCTTTGATAAGTCTTGCCGAAAAAAGGGGATGTCAGGTACGATATGGAAAACCGGGAACTAAATTTGGCATTGGAACAACAAAATTCAAAATAGTCTATCCATTAGAAGGCTCAGGGATAGACCGGAATGCATCTTCTATGGTAGTGTTACTAAAACATCAAAAATTTTTTGGATTGTTTACAGGAGATATTGGAGAACTCCAAGAGCAGGAACTGATCAGTTATGTAAATTTAAGGAAAGAAATTGGCTCAGGAGTAAGTTTTTATAAAGCGGCTCATCATGGTTCAAATACTTCTAACTGTAATGCAATACTAGAGGAAATCAACCCGGTGGTGTCTGTTATTTCTTGTGGCAGGGGAAACCACTATGGGCATCCGGGAAAAGATGCATGGAATCGGATCGAAGCAGCTTCACAAATAGTATTTTGCACCATGGAAACCGGACAAATTACCATAACACATAAGGAGGGGAAAATTCAAGGGAAATGTTTCTTAAAAAAATAGGATTGCTTGCGGTTCTTATTTACAGTATAATAACAAAAGAACTCTATCAAGAATAGAACAGTATTAAAAAATTAAAAGAAGAATTAATATAATGAAATGCATATAGAAATAGTTGATGAAAATGGGAGAAATATCATATGAAAAGTATTGACGAAGATATTAAAGCAGGAACCTTTAAACAGGTCTATTTACTCTATGGAGAAGAAAAATATTTAAAAAGACAGTATAAAGAAAAATTAAAACATGCATTATCAAATGAAGAAGATGCTATGAATATAGGATATTTCCAAGGAAAAGATATTAATCCAGGAGAAATAGTAGATTTGGCAGAGACCATGCCTTTTTTTGCAGAAAGAAGGTTGATTCTCATTGAAAATAGTGGGGTATTTAAAAACGCATGCGAAATATTGTCTGACTATATCAAGGAAATTGCAGAAACAACGTATTTTGTATTTTTAGAAGAAGAAGTAGATAAGCGAAGTAAGATGTATAAAAGTGTCAAAAAAGAAGGACGTGCCATAGAATTTCCAAGACAAGGGGAATCTATTTTGATGCAGTGGATTTTAGCACGATTAAAAAAGGAAGATAAAAATATTACAAAACCTGTAATGCAGCTTTTTTTAACAAAAACCGGAAATGATATGGAAAATATTGATAAAGAATTAGAAAAATTACTTTGCTACACCTTAGAGCGTACTGTCATTACCCAAGAAGATGTGGAAGCAGTTTGTGTTACCCAAACCACTGGAAAGATTTTCGATATGGTAAATGCCATTGCGGAAAAAAAGCAAAAAAAGGCGTTGGATTTATACTATGATTTATTGTCTTTAAAAGAAGCCCCCATGCGAATTTTATTTCTCATTGCTAGACAGTTTCAACTTTTGTTTCAAATTCAACAGATGAGTGAACAAGGATACGATTCTCATTTTATTGCATCTAAAGCAGGAATTCCGGACTTTGTAGTGCGAAAGAATCAGATACAGGCACAACGCTTTCACAAAATTCAGCTAAGGGAAGCCGTGGAGGATTGTGTTCAGGCAGAAGAAGATGTAAAAACCGGAGCACTGAATGATAAAATGTCGGTGGAACTATTAATTGTAAAATATAGTAAAGAGAGTTCTAAATTTTAATAGAATGAAAAGGTTACTAACAAATTCACTCTGAATTGTGATACATTTTTCTGAAAATGTCAAAAACGTAGAATAAAATCTAGTATAAATGGTAAAAATATGATATGTTACCATAGAAAATAGGATATTATCATAAACAGAAAATAGACAGATGTGAAGGAGGAATGATGATGAATCAGATAGATATTTGCTTAAATAGTACACAGGATGCGGTGGATTTTGTAAAATGCGTAGATCAATACTCCTGTAGTATGGATTTATGCTGCGGAAGCTGTGTGGTAGATGCAAAATCTATTATGGGTGTATTAGGAATGGCAGTTGGAAAAAAGTCTCGTCTTTGTATTTATGAAGATTGTGTAGATGAAATTGTGACAGGAGTCAAGGCTTTTATGGCATAGTAAATAGTAGTGAAAAGGACTGTTCCAAGCATAGATGGAATGGTCCTTTTCCATTTTTCAAAGCCACTATTTTTCTGTTTGTTTTTGCACCGGTTTTGTCTCAGCAGCAATCATATCAATTTCCACATTATTAGGCTGGGCAAAAGCACCTTGGGGAAGAAAATGAGATACGTCTAAATAAGAATTAAGTTCATCACTGTTTCTAGGGGGGCTTGGAACCGCTCCGGTGCAGTCCATGGGAGAACTTGCGGTAAGAACATCATAATCTTCTTTTAAATCAGGCACAGGGTCAGTGCATTTTATATTTGTTTGATCATTCATAGGAACCTCTTTTCAAAAATAGATTGTATTGATAAGCGATAATAAGTAAATTTTTCAATAGATATAGTATAACTGAAATGGTGTTCTTTTATGCGTGCTTAATTTGACTTTTCTAAGTGAAATCGGTATAATTATGAAAATGTATTTGATTCTAAATCGTAAGAAATATGAAATTAAGGAAATGACAAAATGGAAATAGAGCAAAAAGAAGTATTGCGTTATCTAGGCTACGGCAGACAAGCGGCAGAGGAACAGACGATGCATTTCATAGAAGAAATCACAGAAGAATTAAAGCGAGATAGTCTTTTGAAAAGCATTTATCAAGAATATGACTGTAAAGTGTCAAAAGATATGGTTGAAATTCAAAATTCATGCATAAAAAGCATGCATTTAGCTAAAAATTTAGCAGGATGTGAACGAGTGATACTTCTAGCGGCTACCATAGGTCGAAGTGCGGATTTGATGATAAAAAAGTATTCTGTGACCAATATGGCAAAAGCGTCCATTGCTCAGGCAGCAGGAGCTGCTTATATAGAAAGCTATGTGGAAGAAATAGAAGCAGAAATCCGTGAACATGAGAGGAAACGAGGCTTTTATCTGCGTCCTAGATTTAGTCCAGGATACGGAGATTTTACATTGGAGTACCAAAAAGAATTATTTAATATGTTAGAGTGTAATAAAAGAATTGGTATTATACTCACCAGTGGAAATCTAATGATGCCGTCTAAAACTGTAACAGCAGTAATTGGACTTACCACTAAACAGGAAGAATCTTGTTACAGACAAACTTGTAATGCATGTGAAAAGATAGAATGTGATTTTCGAAAAGAGACTTTCACAGGGAAAAGATAAGGAGAACATTATGAAGTTTACACAACAATTGGGAAAAAAACTGCTGTTTTTTGACGGTGCTATGGGCACGCTGCTTCAAGAACTTGGACTAAAACTAGGAGAAATACCGGAAATTTGGAATATCACACAAGAAGATACGATTTTGAATATTCATAAAAGCTATTTAGAAGCCGGATGTGATATTATAAAGGCAAATACCTTTGGAATCAATCCATTTAAAATGCAAGGAACGGGATATACCTGTGAAACATTGACCAAAAAAGGAATTGCACTGGTAAAACAGGCAATAAAAGAGACTGGGAAAAAAGCGTATACAGCCTTAGATATAGGGTCATTGGGAAAATTATTAGAGCCTTTGGGTGAATTGCCCTTCGAGGAAGCCTATCAGGCATTTCGCTGTGTATGCATGGCGGGAGAAGAGGCAGGAGCAGACTTATGTTTGATTGAAACCATGAATGACACTTATGAAATAAAAGCAGCTGTTTTAGCGGCAAAAGAGAATACAAATCTTCCCGTTGTGGTTACCATGGTGTTAGATGAATGTGGAAAACTTTTAACCGGAGCAGATTTAGAAGCGGCAGTAGCTATGTTAGAAGGCCTTAGAGTAGATGCGCTGGGATTGAATTGTGGATTTGGCCCAGATGTTATGGGAACTTTTCTAAAACAACTTCAAGAAGTGTGTTCCATTCCCATTGTGATAAATCCCAATGCGGGACTTCCATCTGTAGTAGATGGAAAGACTAGCTTTTTGATAGAGCCTAAAGAATTTGCCAAAGTGATGAAAAACATTGCCATAGATGGAGTTTCCATATTAGGTGGCTGTTGTGGGACAACACCTAGTCATATGAAAGAAATGATAGAAGCATGTAGAGAAATAAAGCCATTAGAAATTACGGATAAGAATCGTTCGGTGGTATCCTCCTATACTCATGCAGTAGTATTTGATAATCATCCTAAGATCATAGGTGAACGGATTAACCCTACCGGAAAATCTCGATTTAAACAGGCATTACGGGAAAAAGAATTAGAATATATTTATAAGGAAGCATTGGTACAGCAGGAAAATGGGGCACATATTTTAGATGTGAATGTAGGACTTCCTGAAATAGATGAAGTGAAAATGATGAAAGAAGTGGTAATGGGATTACAAGGAATCACAGATTTACCATTACAGATAGATACTTCTAACCAAGAGGCAATGGAACAAGCTATGCGTTGCTATAATGGAAAGCCATTGCTTAATTCCGTAAATGGAAAGCAGGAATCCATGGATGAAGTCTTTCCCTTGGCTGCAAAATATGGTGGTATGATTGTGTGTCTAACATTAGATGAAACCGGAATTCCAAAGACAGCAGAAGGACGTATTAAAATAGCAGAAAAAATAATTGCAGAAGCTGCAAAATATGGTATTTCTAAAAAAGATTTACTAATAGATACCTTGACCATGACCATAAGCACTGGGCAGGAAAATGCAAAAACCACACTAGATACGTTGTATCACGTAAGGCATATTTTAGGAGTACATACCACACTTGGAGTATCTAATATATCGTTTGGACTGCCACAGCGTGAAAAGGTAAACACCGCATTTTTCACCATTGCATTGTCAAAAGGATTGAGTGCCGGCATTATCAATCCAGGAAGTGAAACTATGATGGCGGCATACCATGCCTATTGTGCATTAAATGGAAGTGATATTCAGTGCAATGATTATATTCAAAAATATTCCGGACAGTTACAAGAGCCAGCAGTTGTTCAAAATAAGGAATTTACCCTGTTTGATGCAGTGGTAAAAGGGTTGACAGAAAGTGCGTATCAGGCAGCAAAAGAAGAATTAAAGACCAGGGAGCCACTGCAGGTAATTGATGAAGAACTAATTCCGGCACTGGATTTAGTAGGTCAGGGATTTGAAAAGAAGACATTATTTTTACCACAGCTTTTAATGAGTGCAGATGCTGCCAAAGCAGGATTTGACGCAGTGAAGGAATATCTTACAGCTAAGGGTGATGTATCCACTTCCAAAGGTACTATTATTGTGGCTACAGTAAAAGGTGATATTCATGATATAGGTAAAAATATTGTGAAGGTGTTGTTGGAAAATTATGGATTCCATGTGATTGATTTGGGAAAAGATGTTCCACCAGAATTAATCGTAGATAAGGCAAAAGAAAATCAAGTGAGATTAGTGGGATTAAGTGCATTAATGACAACCACAGTAACCAATATGGAAAAAACGATTCAAATGCTTAAGGAAGAAGTGCCAAAATGTAAGATAATGGTAGGTGGAGCAGTGTTGAATCAGACATATGCAGATATGATAGGGGCAGATTTTTATTCCAAAGATGCCATGGGTTCTATCCGATATGCCAATGAATTATTTTCAAAATAGAGGAATAAGAGAAACTTTTTTCGGATTTTCCAAGAATTAGATGACCAATATCGGTAATTCAAGGAACATGCGAAGAAAGTTTTTTTAAAATATAAAAAAATGATGCAATAAAAACCATAGGTGGTGCATTACTTAGTTAACAGCAATTACTAAGAAAGTACATCTTGATCGTTACATTGGAGGAAATAGCATGCTTTTATTTACAATGATGGAAAACGATTCCTTTGAGGAGAGAGAAAAGAGAGATTATTCAATAGAAGAAGCATTAATAAATAGGATTGGTGAGGAAGATGCAGAAGCATTTAAAGAATTGTATCACATGCATGCAAGAACAATATATGCCTATGCATTATCTATTTTAAAGAACCATCATGATGCAGAAGAAGTGATGCAGGACACTTTTTTGAAAATCCGCAGTGGTGCACATTTATATCAATCCATGGGGAAACCGCTGGCATGGATTTTTAAGATTGCAAAAAATTTCTGCTTGATGAAAATTCGTAAAAATTCTCATCAAAGTGACTATGAATTTAAAGAGATAGAAAACAGCAGTTTATTGTCTTATGAAATGGATCCGGAAGACAGAATCGTGCTAAAAGCTGCATTGGATTTATTAACAAGTGAAGAGCGCAGTATTATTTTATTACATGCGGTCAGTGGGTTAAAACATAGAGAAATAGCTGAAAATTTAGGAAAACCATTGTCAACGGTATTAAGCAGATACCATAGAGGAATTAAAAAATTACGTATTTTTTTACAGGAAAGGGAGGAAGAAACAGATGGAAGAAAAAAGAATTAATGAATCTTTGTTTCGCGCCATAGAAGCAATGGTTCCTGAAAGAAGTGAAGAATTACTTCAAATTCCTGTAAAAAAGATGGAAAAAGCAGATGCGTTTACTAAACAGGAAAAGTGGATGGGAATCAAACTTAGAAACTTTACTGCCATGGCGGCGAGTTTTTTGATTTTCTTTTTGGTGGGAACCATGTGGTATCAAGGAAAACAAGAGATAACGGTGATAACCATAGATGTAAATCCTGGTGTGGAATTAACTGTAAATAGCAGAAATCAAATTATAAAAGCATCTGCTTCTAATGAAGAAGGAACAAAACTATTAAGAAAGAAAAATTTAAAAAAAATAAAGTTGGAAGAAGCAATTGGAATATTGGTAGATGAACTTTGTCAAGAAAAATATTTAATGGAAGGGCAAAAAAATTATTTGCTGGTATCAGTAAAATCAGGAAGACAAAACACAGAAGCGGAGCTAACACATTACTTGATCGCAGAAGTAGAGGCGGGTTTTGAAAAAAACAGAATTGAGGGTGAGGTCATTAGTCAGAACCTAACGATTACATCTCAAGTGAAGAAGACAGCTCAAACATATAAAATCACCCTTGGAAAAGCAGAATTGGTAGAAACAATCTATGGACAAACAACTCAAAAGACAAAAAGAGAACTGGCTGGTATGAGCATAGAAGAATTGTTGGAATTGCTAGAAAAGCAAGAAATTTTAGAAAAGGGAAATTCTATTCAAGTGAATGATTATAAAATCAAAGGCGAAAAAGAAGAAGTGATTTTGGAAAATAGTGAAAATGAGGTACCAAAGAACCAATCTCAGACCAATAATCCACAAAGCACTAAATCGGAGAATATGCCTTCACAGACGGAAAAAGAAGAACAAAAGGATAAGGATAAAGATAAGGATAAAGATAAGGATAAAGATAAGGATAAAGACAAAGACAAGGATAAAAATAAGAAAGAACATAAAGATGAAATAAAAGAACAGGAAGAGAAGAAGAAAGAGCAGGAAGAGAAGAAGAAAGAGCAGGAAGAAAATAAAAAAGAACAGGAAGAAGAGGATAAAGAACAAGAAGAGGAAAAGAAGAAGGAACAGGAAGAGAAAAAAGAACAGGAAGAAGAGGACAAAGAACAAGAAGAGGAAAAGAAGAGAGAAGAGGAAGAAGCAAAAAGAAAGCAGGAAGAAGCAGCAAGAGAACAAGAAGAAGCAAAAAGAGAACAAGAAGAAGCAGCAAGAGAACAAGAAGAAGCAAAAAGAGAACAGGAAGAAGAAGCAAAAAGAGAACAAGAAGAAGCAAAAAAAGAACAAGAAGAAGCAAAAAGAGAACAAGAAGAAGCAAAAAGAGAAGAGGAAGAAGCAAAAAGAGAACAAGAAGAAGCAAAAAGAGAAGAGGAAGAAGCAAAAAGAGAACAGGAAGAAGTAAAAAGAGAACAAGAAGAAGCAAAAAGAGAACAGGAAGAAGTAAAAAGAGAACAAGAAGAAAGGAAAGAATAAGACGAGGAAGAGAAAGAACAATAGAAAGAAGAAAGGAAAGAATAAGAAAAAAATAAGCTCTCCATGGAGGCTTCTGATCTAAAAAATGAAAAAGATTAAATATTTATTTTTATTTACAAAAAGTATGCGATAAATTCCAAGTCAACTGCATTATATAGGTGAACAGAAAAAAAACCATATAGATAAAGGAGAAAAAACTATGGAAAAAACAAAAAAATGGTTTGTAGGTGGAATTAGTGTAGCGGTCTTAGCAGTAATCTTAGTGGTAGTTGGAATATTTAGTATACAAGGAACCAAAGAAGCAAGTGGAAAGAAGCAAGCAGAAGGACATAAACAAACAGAAGGAAACAAGGAACTTGCCAAAGAAGTAAAGAAAATGGAAACGTCAGAAGAACTTTCTTATTTAGCGTTGGATATTAACCCTAGTATGGAATTGATGATTGAAAAAGGAAACCGTATTCTGAGCATAACAGCAGCAAATGAAGATGCAGCAAAATTATTGGAAGGCTTAGCATTAAAAGGAATGGATTTAGAAGAAGGAATGGAACATATTGTCAAAGCGCTAAAAGAAAGTGGTTATCTTGGAACAGAAGTTACCAATGATTTGTTAATTAGCGTAAGTGATGGTTCTATTTCAGAAGAAGTATTAAAGAATGTAAATGCAGGAATTCAAACAGCAATTCAAGCAGAAGGAATTAAAGTAAGCCTTATGACACAGAAAATTAAAATTACAGAAGAAGATATTGCAGCAGCTCACGGATATAAGATTTCAGCAGGAAAACATCAATTTATACAGCAGCTGCTAAAAGGAGAAGAAGGACTGAGTATGGAAGAACTAGCTTCTACCAATATGCAGGATTTAACAGCTTATGCAGTGCAAAATAATATTCCGCTTGAGAAGATTTTAGATGAATATCAAGATGCAGTAGAAGAAACAGCAGAAGACCAGTTAGAAACCACAGAAGATCAGTTAGAAGAGGAAGAAGAAGCAAAAGAAAAAGAAGAAGAAGAAAAAATAGAAGCCGAAGAAAAGAAAACAGAAGAGGAAGAAAAGAAAGCAGAAGCGGAAGAAGAAAAAGCAGAAGAGGAAGAAGAAAAAACGGAAAAACAAAAAGAAGTAGAAGAAAAACAGAGAGAAGAAAAGGAAGAAAAAGAGAAAGAAAAAGAGAAAGAAAAAGAAGAAGAACTCGAAGAACAGAAGAATAAAGAAACAGAAGCCGCAGAAGAAGCAAAAGAAAAAGAAACAGAAGCCGCAGAAGAAGCAAAAGAAAAAGAAACAGAAGCCGCAGAAGAAGCAAAAGAAAAAGAGAAGGAAGCAGCAGAAGAAGCAAAAGAAAAAGAGAAGGAAGCAGCAGAAGAAGCAGAAGAAAAAGAGAAGGAAGCCGCAGAAGAAGCAGAAGAGGAAGAAGAATCAAGGAATATACAAATAAACAATACAGAAGAAGACAATACAGAAGACATAGAAAATCAAGAGGACACCAGCGATACAGAAATAGAAGATTAGAAAATTTGCGAAATCTTAACTTGTAAGACAAAATAGTTATCGGATATAATTGAAATCAGAAAAAGGGAGTAGCTGGAGCCATGGGCTTGTGTCTTATCGTCAGTACGATTCGTAATAATCCGGTAAGCAACGTTAGCAGCGAGACTTTTTTGTAACAGTCGTTACAGAAGAGCTCGCTGCTTTTCTGTACTTATCAGGAGGGAAACTATGGAAAAAATGGGACTGACAACACAAGAAGTAAAAGAAAGAACACAAAAGTATGGGTTAAATGAAATTACCCAAATAGGACAAAAAAGCAATTTCAAAATATTACTAGAGCAATTTCAGGATTTTTTAGTGTTACTGCTAATTGCAGCAGCAATGGTATCCATAGCACTCAAAGAGGTGGAAAGTGCTGTGGTAATTTTGATAGTAATTACAATGAATGCATTACTTGGAATGGTCCAGCAAGTAAAAGCAAAAGCTTCTCTGGAGGGATTAAAAAAGCTTACAAGTCCTAAGGTGAGAGTCATGCGTAATGGAGAAATAACAGTCATACCAGGAAGGGAAATTGTACCAGAAGATAGGATTCTATTTGAAGCAGGAGACGCATTATGTGCAGATGGAATTTTAGTAGAGGCAGAAGCAGTTACCATAAATGAAAGCGCACTTACCGGAGAAAGCACAGGGGTGGAAAAAAATATTCAAAAGAAAGAGCAGTCTAAGATTTACTCTGGCTGTATTGTTAATACCGGGCGAGGAATCTACCAAGTTACAAAAATCGGTATGGAAACAGAAGTAGGAAAAATTGCAGGAATGGTTCAAAATGCCCAGGAAAAGAAAACACCATTGCAGTTAAGTCTAGATGAATTTGGAAAACGATTGTCCCTTGCTGTTTTGATGGTATGTGCCATCATATTTTTTATCAATGTAATACGTGGAGAAACTATGGCAGATGCATTTTTATTTGCAGTAGCCTTGGCGGTAGCGGCAATTCCGGAAGCATTAAGTTCCATTGTTACCATTGTGCTGGCTCTTTGTACACGTACCATGGCACAAGAAAATGCTATTGTGCGTAAATTATCCTCAGTAGAAAGTCTTGGAGGTGTAGGCGTAATCTGTACCGATAAAACAGGAACACTTACACAAAATAAAATGACAGTAACGGCCTGTAATACCTTTTCAAAGAAAGAAGAACCGGCACTTGTGTGTGCCAGTGTTCTTTGTAATGATGCGGTAATTGATGGGGAGAAGGAAATAGGAGATCCTACAGAAACAGCTCTTTTAAATTTTGCAGAAAAGAAAGAAAAAGGATATGTCAAACAGATACAAAGTACATTTCAAAGAAAAGCATCTATTCCATTTGATTCTAACAGAAAATGTATGAGTGTATGTTATAAAAAAGAAGAGGAAGAAAAGTTTTTTCTTATTACAAAAGGTGCAGTGGATGTTTTGCTGAAACAAATGACAAAGAAATTAGAGGCGGGAGAAATTCGCAAAATAACAAAAGAAGACAGAGAAAAAATCAAACAACTAAATGAGGGTTTCACGGAAAAAGGGCTTCGTGTACTGGCATTTGCCGGAAAAAGGATAGAACCATTAAAAGAAACCATGCAGCAGGAAAAAATAGAACAAGAATTATGTTATCTAGGCCTTATGGCAATGTCAGACCCACCTAGGAAAGAATCCCAAGAATCCATTAAAAAGTGCAAGGAGGCAGGCATTTTAACGGTAATGATTACAGGTGACCATCCTAAAACCGCAGAAGCCATTGCAAAAGAAATTGGAATACTTTCGAAGGATATAGGGGAAGAACTTGTATTAACTGGAGCAGAATTAGAGGAAATGAGTGACGAGGAATTACGCAACAAAGTATTGCAAACAAGAGTGTATGCGAGAGTTTCCCCAAAACATAAGATACGCATTGTGCGTGCCTGGCAGGAAAGAGGAATGATTACCGCCATGACAGGAGATGGAGTAAATGATGCACCTTCACTAAAGCAGGCAGATGTGGGAGTTGCCATGGGAAATAGTGGAACAGAAGCTGCCAAGGAAGCAGCAGATATGATATTGGCAGATGATAATTTTGCAACGATTGTAAAAGCAATTCAGGGGGGTAGAAATATTTATTCCAACATAAAAAAGTCAATTGGATTTTTACTCTCAGGAAATACTGCCGGAATTTTATGTGTGCTAACCGCTTGTATCACAGGACTTTCTTTACCATTTGTACCAGTACAACTGCTATTCATTAATTTAGTGACGGATTCTCTTCCGGCAGTGGCGCTTGGAATGAACCCACATACCAATCGTGTAATGCAAGAATCACCAAGAAAAGCAACAGAAAGAATTATGGATAAAGGGTTTCTAAAACGTGTATTACTAGAAGGTGGCATCATAGCCATTAATACCATGCTGGCATTTTTAATAGGGAAAACATCAGCCTATGCCTTTGGAGTATTGTGTCTGTCCAGACTTCTTCATGGATATAGCTGTAAATCTGCAAAACACATAGTAGGTAAAAAAGAAATGTGGAATAATTTAGGCATGAATGGTGCATTTTTAGGAGGATTTCTCCTGTTAAATTTAGTGTTTTTTATTCCTATACTGGGAAATATATTTCAAACTGCAAATCTGGGATTTACCGGTATTCTTTACATCTATGGATTTAGTATTCTAAGCTTTTTAGAAATTCAAATAACAAAAGCGATAACAATAAGAAAGAATTAATAAATTTCCAAAGAAAAATGAACCTGACTATGGCATACTAAAGGTATCATAAGGTAACGTGAAAGGTACGTAATGGAAAGAAAAATAGGGGGATTTTTATGAAAACAGGGAGAGAAACAGTTGTAATGCAATTACAAATTCATGACAAAAAAACAGTGAAATTGTTATTGAAGGAAGATGGCGCTGGCTTAATGGCAATTATTAGCAAGCATCTATTTACCCTGCCGCATTTACAGTTGGAATGTATGACAGATATTATCATAGCAATCTGCGATAACATAGAATACCTGTCTGAGGAAAATGATGTTTATAATTGGATTCATTCTGTTGCCAGATACCGCTGCATGGAATTTCTAAAGAAATATCAGCCAGAAGCAACCATTGCATGGCTGATTCAAAAGGAAATAGAAGAAGAACAAGAGGTTATGTTAAGTTGCCTGAATAAAAAAGAACAAGATTTATTTTTACAATGCCATCAAGAAAATAACAGCCAGAAACACACGATGTATGAGCTGCTAAATCACATTGATACGGATATTTATGAATATGAAACCGTTCCATTTCTATTGACAGAAATGGAACAGGTATTGGAATCACTAAATCAGCATTGGGGAAGAAAATCGTTAAAAAAAATCATAACTAGATATGTAACATTCTTGTCTTTACACATGGAAAAAAAGAACAGTAAAATCGGGAAAAAAGAGAAGGTATATTTTTGGAACGTGTTGAAGAAAAGGGAGAAAACGTGTATAATGGAATCATCTAAAAACACCTTTGAAAAAGAAAATTTTCAAGGGATTATCAGGAGGATGTGCCATGAGAGTGAAGACGATTATGCTGCCAAAAGAGCAGACCACTTGTATTAAAATGACAGATAAGGTAGAGGATGCTATTGCTATTATTGATGAGCATGGATTATTGTCTCTTCCGGTAGTAGATGAACAGAAATTTATCGGCGTATTGTCCAAACAGTATCTTTATGAAGAATTTTTTAAACGCAGCTATGAAAGAGAAGAATTCTTAAAAATGCAGGTAAGTGTGTTTATGAAGGATAAAGTTGAGACCATTACACCGGAATTTCGAATTGAAGAAGTAGCGGCTCAGTTTATTACGTCTAAGGCTCGTTTTATTCCCATTACAGATAATAAAAATAATTTATTGGGCATTGTAACCCAGCAGGCCGTATTTAAGCAGTATCAAAAGATGTTTGGTAAACGTTATAACTCTTTGGTGATTTATAGCTATGACAGCAAAGGAACCTTGGCAAAAGCAAGCGAAACGGTTGCAAAAGCAGGAGGAGATATCCGAAATATGCTGATTATGCATACTGATGTCATGAATCTAGTGGAGATCTTTATACGAATTGATGCCGTAGATTTTGACAAGGTAGTCAAAGCACTGGAAAAACAAGGATTTGATATCCGAGACGTTAGACTAGGAGAAGTAGCTGAATCTGCAAAATAAAAAAGAAAGCGGGGACGGAACACAAAATGCAGTGTGCCATCCCCGTGAAAGGGGCGGTGTTAGTTTGCTCCGGGGAAACAATCATCCCGAAACAGGCAGATAATATCGTGCCTTGTGATAATTCCGATAAATTTATTCCGATCATCTACAATGGGTACAAAGTTTTGGTTGATAATGCGCTCCATTAAATCTTCGATTTGTACCTCTATTTTAACAGCTGGATTCCAGTTTGGTCTTAAGATATCCTGAATCAGTGTATGTTCCAATAAGTGTAAATCATGTTCTTTATGAGAGATAAGGTACCAAAGAAAATCGCCTTCACTGATACAACCTACGTAATCCCCCTCATTGGTAATGACCGGTATGGCACTGTAACCATGTGCTTTCATTTTTTCTAATCCCTGACGAAGTGTATTCTCAGCATACAGGTAAGACACTGTATTCTTGCTGTGTAGTAAAGAAATAATATTCATGTCCATTCCTTTCTTATGTACGATATCTGTTTCTGTTATAAGTATAACATTTTTAAAGAAAAATTGTGGGAATTATTTGTGAAAAAAGTATTAAAATTGTATAAAATAAGAACATTGTATGAAAAAAGAATCTGATGTATCATAAGAATAAAAAATGGGGAGGGGAATATGACATTACAACAATTAAAATATGCAATTACAGTGGCAGATAATAATTCCATTAATGAAGCGGCGAAAGAACTATTCATTTCTCAGCCAACACTTTCTAATGCAATCAAAGAGTTAGAAAAAGAAATTGGAATCACTATTTTCATGAGAAATAATAAAGGAATTAGCATTTTATCTGAGGGGGCAGAATTTTTAGGATATGCTAGACAAGTAGTAGAACAAAGTATGCTGTTGGAAGAAAAATATTTAGGTGGAAAACCTAAAAAGATTAAATTTAGTGTATCTACGCAGCATTATTCTTTTGCAGTAAATGCATTTGTAGATTTAATTCAGGAATATAACATGGAAGAATATGATTTTATGCTTCGTGAAACAAGAACATATGAAATTATAGAAGACGTAAAAAACTGTAACAGCGAAATAGGCATCTTATATCTGAACCAGTTTAATGAAAAAATAATAAAAAAGTTGTTACTGGAGAATGATTTGAAATACACGGAACTATTTACAGCAACGCCTCATGTCTTTGTAAGCAGATATCATCCATTAGGACAGCAGTCTATGGTTACTTTAAAAGAGTTAGAACCTTACCCTTATCTCTCCTTTGAACAGGGGAATTTTAATTCCTTTTATTTTTCAGAAGAAATTTTAAGCATATTACCACATAAAAAGTCCATTAAAGTAAGCGACCGGGGAACTTTGTTTAATTTATTGATTGGATTGAATGGATATACGATATGCAGTGGAATTATTAGCAGAGAACTAAATGGAGAAGATATTCTAGCAATTCCACTAAAAACGGAAAATGAAATCATAAGAATAGGGTATATTATTCGTCAAAACACCATTACAAGCCGTCTAGGAGAACAATATCTGGAGAAATTAAAAAAACACTGTCTAGGAATTTCCGTAGCAGAATCAAAAAATAGCAATAGATAAAATAGCAATAGATAAAATAGCAATAGGTAAAAACTATAACAAATAATATAAAAAAACAATTTTACTATAGCATCTTTTTGTATTATACTACAGAAAAGAAATGAGAAAGCAGTCATCAATGATTGGGAGGATATGACATATGAAAACAAAAGAATTATTTCAACATAAGAAAGCAGTAATTTCCTTTGAAATATTTCCACCAAAGAGAGATAAAACATTGGAGGATATTGATGAAACACTGAAAATATTAAGCAGACTAAATCCGGATTTTATAAGTGTTACTTTCGGGGCAGGGGGAACTTCGACCAATAACCGCACCATCGAACTGGCAAAAAAAATCAAGGAGGAATATGGAATTACGCCCTTGGTACATCTCACCTGCTTAAATTACAGTAAAGATGAAATGGATCTTATTTTGGAAGAACTAAAGAAAAACCGAATTGAACATATTTTGGCATTAAGAGGAGACAAAAATCCTGATATTGCACCGAAGTCTGATTTTTTATATGCCACAGATTTAGTAAGTTATATTAAAAGCAAGGGAGAATTTAGTATTAGCGGAGCGTGCTATCCGGAAGGACACTTAGAATCAGCAAATACGGTAGAAGATATTTTGCATTTAAAAGAAAAAGTAGATGCAGGAGCAGAACATTTAATTTCACAGTTGTTTTTTGATAATCATCTTTTTTATAACTTTGTAGAGCGTGTTAGGATTGCTGGAATACAAGTACCTGTGGAAGCTGGAATTATGCCTGTGATCAATAAGGCACAGATAGAGCGCATGGTAAGCTTGTGTGGGGCATCTTTACCGGAGAAGTTTCGATGTATTTTAAATAAATATGAGAATAGAAGAGAAGCACTGTTTGATGCGGGAATGGCATATGCAGTGAATCAAATTGTAGATTTGCTTGCACATGATGTAGAGGGAATTCATATTTATACAATGAATAATCCAATGGTTGCAAAAAGGATATGCAGTGAAATTGAACATTTAATTTAAAGTAAAAAAATAAGCACATTCATAATAAAATGGATTCTATAAGGTGAACAGTAAAAACAACCGTTCCCTTTTATAGAATCCATTTTATAATAAATCTGAATGTGCTTATTTTTATGTGCTAGGCAATAGCGGTATGTTTTTTATCTTTAAAAGCAATTTTTAATAAAATAGGAGTAATAATGGTAGTGACTACAACCGTTACCACAATAGGCGCATATAATTCACTGCTGATTAATCCTAAGGACTCCCCTTTGTTTGCTACAATTAAGGCAACTTCACCACGGGAAATCATGCCAATACCAATTTGCAGGGACTCTTTGGGAGAGTACCCCATAAGCTTGGCACCGAAACCACATCCTAAGATTTTAGTTAAAATTGCAACGATTAGTAACAGTACAGTAAAGAGGATCAGATTAGGAGTCATAGAACTTAAATCTACCTTTAAACCAATACTTGCAAAGAAGACAGGAGCTACTAGCATATAGGAAACCGTGTCAAATTCTCGGTAAACAATTTCACGCTTGCTGCTGCCGCTGATGACAAGACCTGCCACATAGGCACCGGTAATATCTGCAACACCAAAGAATGCTTCTGCACAGAAAGACATAATGAGACAGAATGCAAAACTTACAACTACATAACGTCTATTTGGCCTAGAATCCAAGGAAATCCATTTCTTTAAAACAACGCTGTATCCAATTCCAAAAACTGCGGCGAAGACAAAGAAAGCTAGAATCTTTAATAACACAAATACAATATTTGTACTGGAATCTGCCAGACTGGAAATGATAGTTAACGCTACAATACCTAAGATATCATCTATAATAGCAGCTCCTAAAATAGCAGTACCGGCCTTGGTGGAAACTTTTCCCATTTCTTTTAAGGTTTCTACACTGATACTAACAGAAGTTGCAGTTAAAATAATACCAATAAAGATATACTGTAATAATTCGCTAGTAGGAAGCTTGCTAGAAGATACATGACAAGCAGCAGCTACTCCAAGTCCACCTAAAAGGGGAACAATAACACCGATTAAAGCAATAATGAAAGAAGCAAAACCGGATTTTTTTAACTCCTGAGTATCAGTTTCCAAACCTGCCATAAACATCAGTACGATAACACCAATCTCAGAAACCTGAGTTAAAAAATCAGTAGCGTGTACTAAATTTAAAAATGCAGGACCTAAAATCAAACCGGCCATCAGTGCTCCTACTACTTGAGGCATATGTGCTTTTCGTGTGGCAAGACCTAATAGTTTTGTACTTAATAAAATAATTGCCAAGTATAATAAATAAGTATAATTCATAAAAATTCCTCCATTCAATTTCAATTATCTTAAATCCTTAGGAATTATACTCCTTACAGAAAGAAAATACAAGACAAAAAAGCGACAAGAAATGCAGAATAATAAAACGGATGTGGTAGAATAGTACTGAAAGAAAATATAGAATAATAAAACGGATGTGGTAGAATAGTACTGAAAAAAGATAGAATAATAAAACGAATTTATTAGAATAGTACTGAAAGAAAATACAGAAAAAAGATTGCTATTTCTTTCCGTGTTCATTATGATAAAAAAGAAGAAGACAGGAGAAAAGATATGGGAAGAAAAATTTTATTAATTGCCACAGGAGGTACCATTGCTTCTCAAAAAGCAGACCATGGATTAGTCCCCTTAATTTGCGCAGACAAAATATTGAATTATATCCCAGATGTATGGAACATCTGCCGGCCAACTGCCATTCAAATCTGCAACATAGACAGCACAAATATAGAACCTAAGCATTGGAAATTGCTGGCTCAAACAATAGAAGAGCAGTATGATAAATATGATGGATTTGTCATTGCACATGGAACGGACACTATGGCATATACAGCGGCAGCATTGTCTTATATGATACAAAATTCCAAAAAACCTATCGTGCTCACTGGTTCCCAAAAATCAATTGATGTAGAAATCACAGATGCAAAGAGTAATTTGATGGATAGTTTTTTATATGCATCAGATGAAATGTCCCAAGGAGTGCAGATTGTATTTGGTGGGAAAGTAATTGCAGGAACTAGAGCCAAGAAAATTCGTTCCAAAAGTTACAATGCCTTTGACAGTATTGATTTCCCTTTTCTTGCAATTATCCAAGATAATAGAATTATGCGCTACATTCCCCCACTTCCCTATGAAGAAGAAGTGGTATTTTATAAAGAAATGAATGCAAATATTTTCTTGCTGAAATTGGTTCCTGGGATTTCACCTAAAGGATTAAAGTTTCTGTTTCAACAATATGATGGAATTATCATAGAGAGCTTTGGGGTCGGAGGAATTCCTTCTTACATTGCAGATGTATTTTATGAGTTATATGAACAATATCCACAAAAGGTGATTATCATGGCAACACAAGTAGCTCATGAAGGAAGTGATATGACTATTTATGAAGTGGGCAATAAGATAAAAAAGGACTGTGATTTTCTAGAATCTTATGATATGACATTAGAAGCGGTCATGGCTAAAACTATGTGGATGCTGGCGGGGCATAATAGGGAAAATCAAAGGATAAATGAAATTTTCTACAAAAAGATAAATTATGATTTAATATTTTAGTATTTAGTGAGTTTTTCGATTGATAAATTCGGTTTTATATTTAGAATAAACAATTTTTTGACTGTGATATAGACCATAATATCCGGATAGCATATAGCTTAAGGCAATGGATAAAAGGAAATAAGGCATTCCTTGATAGCCAAATAATTCAAAACAAATAAGTAAAGAGGTAATGGGACAGTTTGTAACACCACAAAATACCGTACCCATTCCAATTGCCGTGCAAAGGGCAGGAGAGAATCCAATCACATTTCCAAACAAGCATCCAAAGGTTGCACCAATAAAGAAGGAGGGAACAATTTCACCTCCCTTGTATCCGGCGCCTAAAGTAATAGAAGTAAAAATAATTTTCAATACAAACGCATAAGGAACATACTGATTTTCAAAACATTCCTTCACTACGAACATTCCAGCACCATTGTAGTCTTGATTGCCCACCAACAGTGTAAGGAGAATAATCAAAACCCCTCCTACTACAACACGTAAATAAGTGTTGGGGAAATATTTTTTATATAATTTTTCAAAGCTATGCAGACTTACGCAAAATAAAGTGCTGACAGCGGCACATAACATGGCCAATAAAGCGGCAAGAAGTGCAGTAACAATGGTAAATTCTGGAATTGTTGTTAGGAAAAATTGTTCCGGAAGAATATTGAAGTAAACAGCAATCCCATGAGCAGTTAAAGCAGAAAGCACACATGGAACCAAGGCGGCATAATGCATAATGCCAACACTGACTACTTCCATAGAAAAAATAGCCGCAGCCATAGGAGTTCCAAATAAGGCGGAAAAAGCGGCACTCATTCCACACATAATCATGATATGCTGGTCTTTTTTGTCAAAACCAAAGATGCGCCCTAAAGAGTTACCAATACTTCCTCCTAGCTGTAATGCAGCACCTTCACGTCCCGCAGAACCACCGAATAAATGCGTAATTACAGTAGAAATAAAAATAAGCGGAGCCATTTTCAGGGGAATGTTTTCTTCAGAGTGAATGGCGGACAACACTAGATTAGTACCGGAATCCTTTTCATTGTTCATCATATGATAAGCCCATACAATAAAAAGTCCGGCAGCAGGGAGAAGAAAAATCAACCATGGGTACTGTTCTCGGGTATTAGTGGCACAGACCATGCAATAGTAAAAAAAGCTTCCGATACCTCCCACTATTATTCCGAATAATATGGAAAAAATGGACCATTTCATACAGATGAAAAGACGCTGAAAAAGATGTTCTATATAGTAACTCAATTGTTTTTTCATAAAATAACTCCTTTGTGTATTGCAATGCTAATCTCTTTTTTGTTTCCTTTTCCATTTTTGTTTCTTTTTCCATTTTTATTTTCTTTTCCGTTCTAGTTTAACATAATACAAGGGTTTTTGAAAGAAGGACTTTCTACGAAAAGTATACTTTAAATAAATACGTGCAGTTAAGGTTTAAGGTTAGTTTAAGATTAACCATGTATTCCTTTAAGAAGAGTATTATATGATAAAAACAGAATAAAAACAGAATAAAAACAGAATAAAAACAGAATAAAAACAGAATAGAAACAGAAAGTGATAGAAGGAGGAAAGCGTATGTGGACAAGATATCAGTTAAAAACAAAAGCAAGAGAACGTATGAGAGAAAACTATTGGAAGGTAGTTTTGGTGGCAATTATTCTTATGGTAATTGCAAGTGGAGGAAACAGTCCTGAAAAAAATGATTCTAATGATCAGGAGTCACAATACGAAGAAATAGGATATTATGTAGAAGAAGCTCAGGATATGATATGGAGCCATATGGGTATCTTACAGATATTCAGAGGATTAACGGCAATTCTTTTTTTTAGTGCATTCACAGTGGGACTGTTTATTGTTATTTTTATATTCAAACCATTGGAAGTTGGGTGTAAACGATTTTTTATTGAAAACTTAAAATATAATGCCACCTTGAGAGAATTACTCTGTGGATTTGAACAAAATTATTTAAAGATAGTGAAAACCATGTTTCTGAAAGGCCTTTATATTTTTTTATGGACATTGCTGCTTTTTATTCCCGGAATCATCAAATCCTATGAATATCGCATGATACCATATATTCTTGCAGATAGAAGAGAGCTAACCACGGAAGAAGCATTTACCTTAAGTAGAAATATGATGTATGGTAATAAATGGGACACCTTTGTATTGGATATGTCCTTTATAGGCTGGTATTTACTAAGTGGCATTACCCTTGGAATCGTTGGAATATTTTTCTCAAATCCTTATAAGGATCAAACAGATGCAGCATTGTATCAATATTTAAAGGAGAATGGGGAAGCACTATGAAATAGGAGGTTATGATGGCATATAAGATATTAGTAGCAGATGATGAAGCAGAAATAAGAGATTTGCTAAGACTGTATTTAGAAAAAGATGGTTATGTAGTAGTAGAAGCAGAAACAGGAATTCAGGCGGCTGAAATTTTAGAACAAGGAGAAATAGACCTTGCATTATTAGATATTATGATGCCAGGGCTAGATGGATTTTTGGTATTAAAAAAACTGCGAGAATATAGTAATATACCAGTACTGGTACTCTCTGCTAGAAATCAGGATACCGATAAAATATTGGGTTTGGATTTGGGGGCAGATGATTATTTATCCAAACCATTTAATCCGCTAGAAGCATTGGCAAGGGTAAATTCCAATATCCGAAGATTTTATTCTTTGGGTGCTAAATCAAAAGAAATACAAGAATTAAAAGTACGTGATCTAAAGCTAGATACCGCATCTTGCATGGTGTATAAAAAAGAGCAGCCCATTAGCCTAACTTCTGTAGAATACAAATTACTGCGTTTATTTATGGAAAATCCCGGAAAGGTATTTACAAAACAGCAGTTGTATGAAGAAGGATGGGGAGAAGCCTATCTGGTTGCTGACAATAATATTATGGTGTGTATCAGTAAACTTCGTGCAAAATTAGGCCAGGATAATCAAGAATACATTAAGACCATACGGGGCTTGGGATACCGATTGGAGAAGGAATGAAAAAAGAAGGATTCAAATGGTTTCTAATGAGCAGATTTGTACTCATATTGCTAGTATTAGCGGTAGCAACCAGTGCTTTGAATATGGTGTATACTTACACTCTATTTCCATGGTTGCTAGAGGCCTTACACATTAATGTTCTAACCCACGGCATGGATGTTAAGATTATATTATCAGGAATTGGCAAGGGGCTGCTAGGCATGATGATGTCAGGGATTATTCAAATGCTGCCCGTGTTTTTGCAAAGACCAATTGGAGGACTGATACAGCGTTGGTCAGAAAACACCTTGATTTATCAGATTACACAACATACCAAAGGACTGTCTTCCCAAGAAATGAAACTGTATGCTGTAGTAATATTAGGCACTTGTGTGGTGCTGGTGCTATTATTTTGTCTACCCTATATTGCTGCAGCAGTGATATACAGCAAAATTGTAACAAGGCAGCTACAGCGCTTAGAGGAAGAAGAACAGGCACGTAAAAAAGAATATGACAGGCAGCGTAATTTATTGTTGTCTGATATGGCACATGACTTGAAGACACCCATTACCACCATATCAGGATATTCCAAAGCCTTGTTAGAAGATGCAGTGGGAAAGCAAAAAAATCACGAATATCTAACTGCTATTTATAATAAATCCATGCAGATGAATGAAATGATCGTACTGTTATTTGAATATGTAAAATTAGACAGTGAGGGATTTTCCCTTAAGAGGACTCAGGAAAATATTTCAGAGCTTCTTAGAGAAAATGTAGCGGTGCTATATTCTGATTTTGAAACACATGAAATGGAAGTAATCTTAGATATTTTAGAAGAACCGGTGTATTTAGAATTAGATAAAGTTCAATTTCAACGTATGATTAATAACTTATTAACCAATGCTATGAAACACAATCGGCAAGGAACCAAAGTCTGGATTTTGATGAAACGAAAAGAAAGACAAGTGGAAATAAAAATCTGCGATAATGGAGGGAAGATTCCACCAGAAATAGAAGAACATATGTTCGAACCGTTTGTACTGGGAAATGAATCCAGAACCAGTAAAAATGGAAGTGGTCTAGGTCTGAGCATTGCAAAAAAAGTAGTTGAAATGCACGGTGGAACGCTCACATTAGAACAGAAAGACAATACAGAATATACCAAGGCATTTGTGATAAAGATGGAGAGAGAAGAAAATAATTCTTTTGCAGCACGAATAAGCTCATAGCTAGAATCACCTTGACGTATATTTTCCATGCTCTGCCCGATAGGGATATTTTTATCTAGAATAAAAGCCGTAGGATATGTATATTGTATCCTGCGGCTTTTCTCTTACAGCTGTGTTGGAAAATTTGTACAAGAATCAGATAGATTCAACGAGAAGCGCATAGAAGAATGTCAAAATGCATATTTTAGATACAATAAAATAAAACCTATATATAGTGATAAAAACATAGTAAAAATAGAGATAAAAAATATTCAAAGGAGAAAAAGTGATGGCAAATTTTACAGTAGGAAATATGATTCGAGAGGCTAGAATAAGACAGAAGATTTCACAGGAAGAATTAAGTGATGGAATTTGTACCCCATCTACCTTGTCTAGAATAGAAAATGGAGTACAAATGCCCGGAAAGAGAATTCTAGAAGCATTGACCCAGCGACTGGGAATTACAGAAACCATCTATAATACATATTCCAATCCTCAGGAAATAGAGTTGTATGAAGTAGAACAGAACTTAATGCGCAGTTTGGGAAAGAGAGACTTTACACAGGCACAGCTGCTGAAAGAAAAATTGAAACAAAAAGTAAAGCAAATAAAAAAGAAAGATATAGGAATCCGTATGGAAGAACAATATTTATTATTTGCAGAAGCTATGATTGAAGGGGAAAAGAGAAGCATAGATATTACTATATTAGAAAAATTGATTCAGGCGTTGCGTATTACAGTACCGGAATTTGATGGAAAGCATATTAAAAACCACCTTTTGACATTTCAGGAAATCACGATACTAAATAATATTGCATGCGTATATTATGCTCTTGGAAAACGGCTAGAGGCTATAAGATTACTAATAGAAGTAAAAGAATATATAGAATTTCACGTACAAGAGGGAGAAGCAAGTTCTGTGAAATATCCCATGGTGATACAAAATATTGCAACGTGGCTTGGAAAAGCAGGACAATATGAAGAAGTCTTAAAGTTCTGTCAGGCAGGAATTGCTTACTGTATTGAATATGGAAAGCTAAGTGTCTTTCCACTATTACTGTTTAATCAGGCATGTGCACTGGCAGAACTAGGACAAGTTCGATATGCAGAAATGAAATTTCATGAAAGTGCCATTATTTTTCAGGCAACCAATCAGCGAGAATACGCCGAGAAAGTAAAAACATACACCCAGATACATTATCATATGACTGTATTATAAGAAAAAACATTCAATGACATCATCAAAGATAAAATTTGCCCCCATAGTAAATAGCCACCTCCCTTCTGATATTAGATTCTAAAGGTATTGTGGCTATTGTACTATGCGAACTTACGCAAAAAAAAATTTGCATCATATCATATGGATAGATGCAAATTAATAGATTAGACTATTAGTCTAAATTGACCTTACGTCTTATAATTACCACGGTAATGGTGTAAAACAAAAGACCTAGAAAAAAACTAATTCCGTAGGAAGCGGGAAATAATTTTTGGTATATTTCTCCAAGTGTAAAAGTGAAATTTGTGGTATCACTTTGAAGCATATTGAAATTAAATAATATCATAAGAATAGAAGACACAATCTGTGTTACAATTCCAAATGCAATATAAAAGGCAATGGAACAGGCAAGCTTATACTGCTGAATTAATTGTCCTAATGCGACGCTTACATATCCCATGTTCAGAGAAAAGAAGCAGCCAATGAAAGACATACCTATGAAAAGAAGCAGAAACTGCATGGGAGTAAATCCAAATAAAGATTGGAAAGAGATAACTTCGCTTCCCTTTCCTAGAACGATACCAGTTTGAAAAAACTGCGTAATATCAGAAGCACCTTTTTCAAAAAATGAATGAAAAGCGGCGGAAAACCCCAAAGCAAAAATGGATAATATAGTAAAAAGGCAGTTAATGATTGACCAAAAAAATCCCACCAGCAACTTGGAATGAAATAGCTGCAAAGAAGATACCGGAAGCGTAAACATTAAATATCCCTCCGCGGTAAAAAGATTTTTGTAAAAACGCACAAAAAGATAAATAGAACTAACCATTCCTAGTGTTACAAGAGAAAGAATATAAAAAATTAAAAGAAAAATAGCCAAAGGAAAGAAACTTTCCTGGTTAAAAATATTGGTGTTTAAAATAATACACCCAATGAGCGTAATGACAATCAATGAAAGATTCAAAGGAAGCAGCAGTTTCTTTGTTGCATTCCATTCATGTTTTAATAATTTTCTTAACATTTGAATACCTCCCGAAATAATGAGTCGATTGATTTGTTATTCTGTTCCCTAATGTCATCTACGGAAGAATGTAATTGTATGATTCCATTTTGAATAAAAATCACATCATCCAAAATATTTTCAATATCTGAAATCAAGTGGGTAGAAATAAGGATAGAAGCACTTTCGTCATAATTAGAAAGAATCGTATTTAAAATGTAATCTCTAGCAGCAGGATCCACCCCAGCAATAGGTTCATCTAAAATATACAGTTTGGCACGGCGGCTCATTACTAGAATTAGCTGTACTTTTTCTTTTGTTCCCTTTGACAAGGTTCTTAACTTTACATTTGGATTGATTTTTAATTTTTCTAACATATCATAAGCACGAATGGATTCAAAATCTTCATAAAAATCCTTAAAAAAATCAATGATATCACGTACCTTCATGCTTTCATTTAGGTAAGTATGATCTGGAAGATAAGAAATTAAATTTTTACTGTGAATACCAAGAAGTTCTTCTTGAACATAAATACTTCCAGAAGTGGGAGCTAAAAGTCCTGCGATTAATTTAATTAAAGTAGTTTTACCACTGCCATTAGGACCTAGTAATCCAATAATATGACCTTCTTCAATGGAAAGATTTACATCAGATAAGACGGTGTGACTATTGTATTTTTTTGTGAGATTTTTACATTCCAGCAGAGTCATGTTCGTTCCTCCTTGATGATCTTTGAAATAAGTAAAATTGTGTCTTCATTGTGAAATCCAAGTTGATGCATGTGTTCTAAAAACTGTGTAATTAGTTCTTGTGCAAGTTCTGATTTTAATGTATCAATCATCTCTATGTCCTCCGTAATAAAACGTCCACTGGTGCGCTGAGAATAAACAAGTCCGGTTCGTTCTAATTCCGAAAGTGCTTTTTGCATGGTGTTGGGATTCACTGAAGCCGCTGCTGCAAGTTCCCGTACGGATGGAATCTTATCTCCGGGCTGATATACACCCGCAATAATATCTAATTGAATTTTTTCGATAATCTGAATAAAAATAGGTCGGTCGGAAGTTAAATTCCATGTCATTCAATCACCTCTTTTTCTAAATACATTATTGTACTACATGAATAATACAATAATACATTCTTTTGAAAAAGTCAATAGTATTATAAAAAACAAGGAGGTGCGTTGTTTCTTGACTTTTGAAACAGCTTGAATTATGTTACTAAAGGAAGAATTGCTAAGTACAAAGGAGAAAAATCCATGTTTAATTATTTGGTTTTACTGGAGAATGAAAAAGAAAAAGAACTTTTTAAAGAATTATATAAAAATTATAAAGATGAAATGTTCTATATATCCTATGAAATTTTGCACAATAAAGCGGATGCAGAAGACATGGTTCATGAGACATTTCTAACAATAATTGAAGAATTTGAAAAAATTGTTGAAAATAACTGTCATAAAACAAGGAACTATATTGTTACTATAATTAAGAACAAATCAATAAACCTATATCATCAAAAAGAACGACGTAGTACTCAACAGCTGGAGGACTGGACTCAGATTCAAGTATTTGAATCCTCCATGCAGGTTCAGTTAGAAGAAAAGGAGGTACAAGAAATCCTAATAGAATTGCTAGAACAGATGAATTCGCCCTATCGAGAAGTATTAAATTTACAATATTATCATCGCTTGAATGCATCACAGATTGGAAAAATACTGGGAAAGACTCCGGACAATATCAGACATATTTCTCAGCGAGCCAAGAAAAGTCTACAAAAGCAACTGGAAGAAAGGGGAGTTTTGAATGAAGATAAAAGATGATATGCTGCAACAGGCATTTCATAGCATTGCGAAGAAGGAATATGAAAACAAGAAAAATGTAAAAAAGCATTATTTTTCATTGAATTTTTATCTTAAAATGCGAAAAATAGGAAAGAAGCAAAGAAAAACAATCACAGTTCCCAGGCTTTATCCGGTTTCTTCCAAAAGAAGACTTGCAGTAGCGGCAGCCCTGATTACTATGTTAGTTGGAACTACTATTGTAGGAGCACAGCCTACAATTCAGTGGATGTATCATCAATGTATTGAATTACATGAAGAATTTGTATCTATGAAAAAAGAGGGAGAACAAAAGGTAGAGAATACAATATTTCAAAGATATGAACCAACGTATTTACCTAAGGGGTATCAGTTAGAAACCAAGGAATACGATGAAACATTTCAAGAGTATACGATGGAATTTTTTGATCATAATAAGACATTGTATATAACCCAAAGTTTTTTAAATAAGAAAAATGAGCAGATTACCTCTGATGGAGAAAGTCTGCAAGAAGTAGCTTTTGGCAAATTTCTTGGTTACTTTATACCAGACAAGGAATACAATTCCATCATTATTTCAAATGAAACGTATTTGATTGTAATTAGTGGAAATTTATCCAAAGGGGAATTAGTAAAAATAGGACAGGGACTTAAAATTTCAGACTGAAAAAGAGAAAATGAAAAAAAACAAAAAAAATACAAGAAAAAGTGTCATATTTTGCCTGTGAGATTGTTACTTATAGTATAACGCAAATTAAGGAGGATTTTAAAAGAATGAAGTATCAAATTTTAACAGCTGCATTATTGCTTTTCTTGGGAGTAAGCAGTCCAAGTATAGGATATGCCAGAGGAAGCAGTGAAGAATCACTTACTCAGTATAGTGAAGTACAATTAGCACAGCCACGCTATGAAAACGTAGTAAGCTGCAGTTCCCAAATAGCCATTAGTGGGAATACAGTTACGGTAAAAGGGAAGGTGAATTGCAAGAGAACAAGCACCATTGCAATTACCATGCGGCTGCAAAAGAAAAGTGGAATGGATTGGGAAACAGTAGAGAGTTGGGTGAAAACATCCACAGGGAATAGTATGAGCTATAAAGATACCTGTCACGTACGAGATAGAGGAACCTACCGCTTGTATTCAAGTTTTAATGTGGATGGAGAAAATGTTAGCTGCATTAGTGATGAAAAAACTTATTAAACAGTAGGACAGGCAGGAAAAGAATGAAAGACTTTATTAAGGGATGTTTAATTCTTATTGCCTATTTTTCTGTCATTCTGATTAGTAATATTGTTTCATGCTACTTATTATAATATGGTAGAGGGAAAGTAATCGATACAGAAAATACAGTAGATAAGAATACTGGAAAGAGCTGATATCGAATTATTTTGGAGTGTTTTGTATATAGAATTGAAAAATAGTGTATCAAGCAATGCTGGGGAGCGCTTGATACACTATTTTTATTGTGATTTTTAGCTTTAAGGGGTCAAAAATTGTTTGAAAGTGTCTTTTCTTTTGAAAAAATGTCTATATATATAGTCCTATATACAGAAATAGAATTTTTTAGTATAATATACCATAACTTATGTTAAACTAAAAATAGGAAAGCTGTTGCGCAATAGTTGCGCAAGAAAAACCCTATTAGGAGCGGATGGTATCAATGAAAATAACATATATTCACCACAGTAGTTTTTGTGTGGAATTGGAGAAACAAGTATTGGTGTTTGATTATTATGATGGAAGTAAAGTAGAATCTTGTCCTTATTATGGAAAGATGCCGGAATTTCCAAAAGATACACCCTTGTATGTATTCTCCAGTCACAGCCATAGAGATCATTTTGATAAAAAAGTGCTAACTTGGAGTCAGCGCTATCACAACATTCATTACATTTTTTCAAAAGAAATTAAAAGGAAGCTGGGAACTGGGGTATGGAAAGGATTAGGGTGTGAAGAAAACATCAAAGAAAGAATTCACTATGTAAAGCCGGGAGAATCCTTAGACTTAGAGGAACTTCAAGTTGAAACACTAACATCTACTGACTCTGGAGTAGCATTTTTAATTACTTGTGAAGAAAAAACTATTTACCACGCAGGAGATTTAAACTGGTGGCATTGGGAAGGAGAATCGGAAACGGCCAACTACTATCAGAAAGTGACGTACCAAGAGCAGATAAACAGCCTTTCTCAAAGAAAAATTGATGTGGCATTTGTGGTGTTAGATCCAAGACAAGGGGAAGACATGTACCTTGGAATAGATTATTTTATGAATCATGTAAATGCAAAATATGTAATTCCCATGCATATGTGGAAGAAGTATCAATATAGTAAGGACTATAAAGAACAACAGAAACAACAAGAATGGAAAGATAAAATTTTAGAATTTAAAAAGGAAAATCAGGAAATGATATTGGAATGAATGCTGTGATTATCTTGTACCTAGGCAGCAAATGGGAAAAATATTGGAGGATGAACAAGAATGAACAGCCATACAGAAATCGCTAACCTAAAAAAACAGCTTCAAATTGAAAAAGAACGGATTCGGGTGATGTCCGTACAGGATAACCAGGTGCTGTTTGAATATAACCCCATGCAAGACTGCATGATAATCAGACAGAAACTACCGAACAAAAAAGAAAAAACAACCAAAATGGAAGGTGTGTTCAGCGAACAAAGTATTCATTCTTATATTTGGGAAGAAGAGATAGGAAAGTTTAAAAGACATGTAAAGCGGGCATTAGAACAAGCTGGAGCGGGAGAATTCGAAATTCGGCTCAAACAGGATACAAAAATAGAATGGTATCGTATTCACTATTCCAACATTTTAGGAGAAAATAGTGAAATCACCTACGTAGTAGGACGGGCAGTGAATATTCAAAAACGAAAAGATGATATCGCCAAACTAGAAGTAGAAATGAGAAAAGATCCAGTTACTGGATTAAAGAATCCATTTGCCACACAGATTGCCATAGAAGAAGAAATAGAAAAAAATCCTAAAATGTCTGGAGTATTGCTGATACTTCAAATAGAAGGAATGGAACAGATATTTGACTCCTTTGGCAGAGTATTTGGAAGTGCAGTACTGCAAAATATGGGGGATTCTATAGAAAGTGGATTCCGTAAAACAGATATAGTAGGAAGAACCGGAGCCAATGAATTTGTGATTTTCATGAAAAAAGTAGGAGAAAAAGTAGCCAGCTGTAAAGCCGAGGACATTTGCCGCAGAATCGTGATGATGTATGCAGGAGAGAATGAGTTAGAAGTGATTGCAGCCAATATAGGAATGGCATATTATGCCAAAGATGGATATAGCTATCAGACGCTTTATGAACATGCACAAACTGCCGTGTCCTATGCTGTGCGGCAAAGACGAGGCGCTATTATGGCATACGAAGCAGATATGAAATCAGAAGTGAAATCTCAGCGCCCTCCTTGCTTTCCACAAGAAAAGAAAATTAGTGAAAAATATGATATGAACTTTTTGTTATTTGCATTTTCCTTGTTATCCCACTCCAAAGACACCAACAGCGCAATTAATTTACTCTTAGAAAGAATCGGAACCCGGTATGACTTAAGCTGTGTGCATATTCTGGAAAAAGACCGTGAAAATCACTGTTTGATTCCCACTAATCTTTGGGAACGAGAATATGGAATCAGTAAGGACATGGAATGTGTTTTTTATGAAGAAGAAAATGAATTCGGAGAATTTGACCAACAAGGAAGCCTGTGCGTGAAAGACTGTGACAAAAATCCAATCAAAGGATACGAAAGTATTTGCAGACATCATGTAAAATCATTAATTGCATTTAGCTTTGAAGATACAGTATTAGGTGCTGGAAATATTTATTTTAGTGATTGCAAGCGAAAAAGAAAATGGGAAGAAAAAGAAAAATCAACCTTATATGAATGTGGCAAAATGATATCGGTATTTGTATTTTTACGAAAAGAACATTCCAAAGATAAAGAACAAATCACAGAACTGCTGACAAAGGATCAATTAACTGGTTTATTAAACCGCAAAAGCTTTGAAACAGAAGTAAAGGAATATGTGGCAAAAACCCTAGAAGGAAGATATGCACTGGTATTTAGTGATGTCAATGACTTTGAATATGTTAATAGTAACTTTGGAGTAGAAGCAGGAAATCGAATTTTGTACGATTACGCAAGAAGTATGGAAGAAAATGAAGGAATGCTATTAGGATGCAGAATTTATTCCGACTACTTTATTATGTTGTGTAAAGGCAGAAGTAGACGGGAAATTGAAGAAAATATTAGGTTAAGCGATGAAAAATTTGTGAAAAACCAAAAGAAACTGTATCCTGCAAGTAATTTGCGTCTTTCTACCGGAATTTGCTTTGTAGAATCAGGAAATGTGGATTTTGATGTGGCAGCAGCCATTGAAAACGCCAATCTGGCACGAAAACGTGCCAAAAATCAATGCAGCAATCAAATTGAAATATACAAAGACTTCTTTCGAAAAGAAAAAGAACATGAGCAAAGAGTAGCAGGAAGTATTCACGAAGCATTGCGCAACAAAAAGATTGAATTATTCCTACAGCCTAAATTCTCATTAATGACTAGAAGAATGATTGGAGCAGAAGCCTTAGTGAGATGGCGCAGGGAAGATGGAAGTCTGCGCTCTCCAGTGGATTTTATACCAGTACTGGAAAAAGTGGGATATATTGTAGAACTGGATTTTTATATGTATGAACAAGTACTAATCCATTTGCGCAAATGGAGAGATCAAGGGAAAATGATTGTTCCTATATCCGTGAATTTCTCCAGACGCCATATACAGCATGATGATTTTGTAAAAAGAATCTGTGGATTGGCAGAACGTTATGACATTGAGCCAGGCTTAATTGAAATTGAGATTACAGAAAGCTCAATTAGTGAAAATAATCAAAAAATGTTAAACGATATGTCAAAGCTTCAAGAAAATGGATTTAAAGTGGACATTGATGACTTTGGAACTGGTTATTCTTCCTTAAATATGCTCTTAAATGCCCCAGTAGATACCGTGAAAGTAGATAAGAGTTTCTTGAAAAATATAGATAAATCAGAAAAAGAACGAAAATATATTGACCGCTTGGCACATTTAATCAATGCAGCAGAAAAAGAAATTATATTTGAAGGAGTAGAAACGGAACATCAGGCAAAGATTCTTACAGAGTGCGGTTATACCATGGCACAAGGCTATTTGTTTGGAAAACCAATACCGGCAGAAGAATTTGACCATACCTATATGGTACAGGAAAAGAACTACGCAGTATCCATGTAATAAATCAGAAAAAATGAAGAAAATCAACACAGAAAATCAGTGTATAATTATTCATTGGGACTTGAAAAGGGCTGTGGAACATGGTATTATTAGAAAGTGATTGGAGGTGCGTGAAATGGCATTTTTGGCTAGTTTAATACAATATGTAGTTGTTTTCATTATTATGACAGGTGTTGCGTGCGGCGGTGTTTTTTTGGGTAGAACATTACGTATTCAAAAAGATAAAAAGACAGCATTACAGGAAGCAGAAAATCAGAAAAATAACTAGAGCGTTGGAGGAAGTTGATTGTGAATAAATATGGAGTAAATGAATTGCGTAGAATGTATCTGGAGTACTTTGAAAGCAAGGAGCATTTAGCAATGAAGAGCTTTTCTTTGGTGCCGCATAATGATAAAAGCCTGTTATTGATCAATGCAGGAATGGCACCCTTAAAGCCCTATTTTACCGGACAGGAAATCCCCCCGAAAAAGCGAGTTACAACATGTCAAAAGTGTATTCGTACGGGAGATATTGAGAATGTAGGCAAGACAGCAAGACACCTTACTTTTTTTGAAATGCTGGGAAATTTTTCTTTTGGAGATTACTTTAAGCACGAAGCAATTGCATGGTCGTGGGAATTCTTAACCAAAGTCATAGGAATGGAAGAAGACCGTTTGTATCCTTCCATTTATGGAGAAGATGAAGAAGCTTTTGAAATCTGGACAAAGGAAATCGGTGTTCCGGCAGAGAAAATCACAAGATTTTATCGTGATGAAAATGGAGATTGTGATAATTTTTGGGAGCATGGAGCAGGTCCTTGCGGTCCTTGTTCGGAGATTTACTATGACCGTGGAGAACAATATGGCTGTGGTGGCTTGGATTGTAAAGTAGGCTGTGAATGTGACCGTTTTATGGAAGTTTGGAATAATGTGTTTACCCAGTTTAATGGAGATGGACATGGCAATTATGAAGAACTTGCTAATAAGAATATAGATACTGGAATGGGACTGGAGCGATTGGCTGTGGTGGTACAGGAGGTGGATTCTGTATTTGATGTAGATACCATGAAGGCAATTCGAGATAAGGTATGTGGCTTTGCACATAAGAAATATCAGACCGAGGCTGTAGATGATGTATCTATTCGCTTAATTACCGACCATATTAGGTCTGCAACATTTATGATATCCGATGGAATTATGCCCTCTAATGTAGGACGAGGATATGTACTGCGTCGTTTAATTCGAAGAGGGGCGCGCCATGGAAGACTATTGGGAATTCAAGGCAGGTTCTTAGCAGAATTAAGTGCTACAGTGATTAAGGAAAGTAAAGATGGATATCCGGAATTAGAAGAAAAGAAAGAATTTATTTTTAAAGTATTAACTCAGGAAGAAGAGAAATTTGATAAGACGATTGATCAGGGCTTACATATTCTAAAAGAACTTTCGGAACATATGATAGAAACAGGGACGAAGGAATTGTCCGGAGAACATGCTTTTAAATTATACGATACCTATGGATTTCCCATGGATTTAACACAGGAAATCTTAGAAGAAAAAGGATTTACCATAGACGAAGAAGGTTTTTACAACTGTATGGAAAAGCAGCGTCAGATTGCAAGAGATACCAGAAAAGAAACCAACTATATGGGGGCAGATGCTACGGTATACGATGAGATTGATTCCAAAATCACCTCCCAGTTCGTGGGATATGACAAGGTATGCCACCAGTCTAAAATTACGGTACTTACCACGGATCTAGAGCTAATACAAGAACTGTCCAAAGGAGATGCCGGTACGATTATCGTAGAGGAAACACCATTTTATGCTACCATGGGCGGTCAGAATGCCGATACCGGAATCATACGTACCAATGACAGTGAATTTGTGGTAGAAGATACCATTCATCTATCTGGTGGTAAGATTGGACATATTGGAAAGGTAACAAAGGGTAGCTTTCAAGTGGGAGATACCGTGGAGCTTTTAGTAAATCAAGAAAGACATGATTTGATTTGCAGAAACCACAGTGCGACCCATCTATTACAAAAGGCATTGCGTGAAGTACTAGGAACCCATGTACAACAGCATGGTTCCGATGTAAATACAGAACGTCTTCGGTTTGACTTTTCTCATTTTACAGCTATGACACCGGAGGAAATAGCTAAAGTGGAACAGATTGTAAATGAAAAAATCCTACAAGCTCTTTTAGTTACCACACAAGTCATGTCCTTAGAAGAAGCAAAAAAGACAGGTGCTATGGCACTATTTGGTGAGAAATATACAGATTCTGTACGTGTAGTAAAAATGGGAACTTTTTCCACAGAACTTTGTGGTGGTACGCATGTGTCAAACACTGGAAGTATTCGTGCATTTAAGATTATTTCGGAAACTGGTGTAGCAGCAGGAATTAGGAGAATAGAAGCCATTACATCACAAGGTGTGATTACTTACTATCATAAAATGGAAGAAACCTTACAAGCAGCCGCAAAAATGGTCAAGACCAATCCAGCCGGTTTGGTGGAGAAGTTAGAGCACTTGATGACAGAATTAAAGGCAGTGCAAAGCGAGAATGAATCCTTAAAGAGTAAAGCTGCACAAAGTGCCATGGGTGATGTTATGAATCAAGTAACAGAAGTTCTTGGAGTAAAGTTGTTAGCCGTTTCTGTTGTGGGAGTAGACCACAATGGGTTACGTGAGTTAGGTGACCAACTAAAAGAACAATTAGGAGAAGGCGTAATTTTACTTCTTTCTGAACTAGATGGCAAAGTAAACTTGATGGCAATGGCAACAGAAGATGCTAGAAACAAGGGAGCACATGCTGGAAACTTAATTAAGGCAGTAGCAGGAAAAGTCGGTGGTGGCGGCGGTGGACGTCCTAATTTAGCACAGGCCGGTGGAAAGAATCCTGCCGGAATACAAGATGCTATCGCACAAGCGAAGATAGAATTAGAACATCAATTAAGCCAAGTGAAAAAAGAATAATCAGCTAGAACAGTAATAAATAAAAAAGCAAATTTAGGCGGATACCTGAGATAATGAGAGAACATCCAACACAAAAGATGCGAGAAACAGCGTACACACCTTGTGTATGCTGTTTTTTACTATTTTACAGCAAAGCATAATTTCAAAAGAGGAAAAAGGGGCAAAAGGGAAACGGAAACAAGGAAAAAAAGAGGAAAATGGGATGGGAAAAAAAAAGACAAAACGAATAATTAGAAGGATAGCCTATGTGTTGGCATTGATTATGCTAATACAGTCACCAGTAGAGTATATCAGTTATGCAAGCGCAGAACCGGTGCCGTTAGAGAAAACCAGGGAATCTATGGATTGGACTCACGAGGAATCTCTATTTTTGGAACTTACCAAGATTTCAAGCCAGAATGAAGATAAGATACAGCAGGAGACTTTAGAACAAGAGGGAATCTTTGATTTATCTAACTATATGAAAGCAGACCCCATGAAATGGGAAATAAAGTTTGCATTTACCAATCTTACCAAGACAACACCCCAGGCAGGAGATACGTTTACCATGACTTTGCCTAGGGAATACTTTTTAGTAGAAGATACCACAGAAGAACAGCAGGTGAGTACTGCAGGAGAAGAAGTAATTATAGGAAGCTATACCATAAAAGATCAAGTAATTACGGTGGTATTGAAAGAAGAAATAGAACATATTGCATCGGCAGGAGGATTTGCTCGTTTAGTGCTTCCTGTGCAGTGGAATCAGAAACAGTTAGAAAATCAAACACAAACTACCATAGCAGTTCCCCTTATAGGAAGCCAAAGCAAATTAGTGCTGCCAAAAGAGGACACGCAAATAGAAGAACAGCCATCTGATAAGGAGACCCAGATAGAAGAACAGCCATCCGATCAGGATACGCAGATAGAAGAACAGCCATCCGATCAGGATACGCAGACAGAAGAACAGCCATCCGATCAGGATACGCAGATAGAAGGACAGCCATCAGATAAGGACACGCAGATAGAAGGACAGCCATCTGATCAGGATACTGTCACAGAAGAACAGCCCAAGGACAAAGAAACTGTAACAGAAGGACCGTTACCCCCTAAGGACACCACTACAGAGGAGCACACTAAAAAGCCAGTGGGAGCATTGGAAAGACTGCGCAGTATGTTTCAAAGTGTGACATCGTTCTTTACCGGCAGTACCAAAGCCATTGATTTTACCGGAGGAACCAGCAGCAAATATACGTTCTATTCTAAGGATTTACCAGAAGGATTTAATACGGTAACGTTAGAAGTAGTCAGTCAAAAAGACGGCTATGATAAAAATAGTGCAAATAAAAAGATTAAAATGGCATATGATGTTACCATGAATGAAGATTTTCTCTATGCAAAATCAGAAGAATTTATGACAGATCCAACCTTTCCAAATCAAGGATCTATGAATGAGGCAGATTGGATGAAGAAAGTAGTAACATGGCTAACCAATCAGCCGGCAAATAAAGTACCTCCTTTGGTGTACACCTATCCACTGGATGATATGATTAGCAGTTCATTTACAATAGCAAAAAGAGACCTAAAGGATACCAATGGAATTGTCATAGGAAGTTATGAAGTGAATAAAAATCAGCTTACGGTGACCATGAATCCCCAACTATATTTTATGAGCAATATTTCCTTTGCCTTTTCTTTTGAAGCAGAACTAGACCCAGCTAAATTACCCAGTAAACCGAGTAATGTAATTACAAATGGTCAGGGAAAATTATTGTTTCAGGAAGTTGCAACGGTTCCAGGTGGCGGTGGGGCAGTTACGCCCAAGTACACCTTAGACAAAGAAGCACCAGTTAGTGTGGGAGATACGCAGATAGCGTATACTCTGAAACTAAATGCCCAAGACCCTGAAGTGTTGAATGGGAAAACGTTGGTAGATAAGATGCCTTCCATTCAAGTTGGACAAGGTGCGGAGGCAAAGACATACAAATTAAAAGTAAAATCCGTGACCATGACCAAATTAAATGGAGTAAATAAGAATAATCAGATTAATGATGCAACCGATGTAAGTGGAGATATTGCTTATACATTTCAGGCATTGGAAGCAGGACCAAACCCAACCAATAAAATCACCAGTGCAGAATTGAAATTGGTATTGGAATTAGATGGAAATTCTTACCAAAATTTAATTACCAAGGGTGGTATTAATCAAGTATTTACTAATCAAGCACAGTTAGCGGAACAAGGTCAAACTAAGCCCTTAGTGGAATCCAAAGAAGTAAAGACACAAATGCGTGTGAATTTTATTGGGAAAAAAGGAAAAGCCACTAATTTAGAGGGAACCAAATATGCTTGGACCATTGACTTGAATACAAAGCTGCCATCTATGGAATATGGATACTTGGTGGATAGTCTGCGGTGGACAGACCATACCTATGAAACAGATGATGCGGGCAATGTAACCTACACCATAAATGGAACATCAAAAACAGCAAAAAAAGTAGAGTTTACCTCACCTACTGCTTGGAAGAATTTAACGGCAGATGCCTTACATACGTTAATAGCAAGCAACAGTATCGGCGATGGAGAATCTTTTTATTATGTGTATGATGAAGTAGACAACAGTGGAAACAAGATAAGTAATCCATTTTATGATGCGATAAGTAATCCCGATGTGTCCCAATATGTACAGCGGGCAATTTTGGTCATTCCTTATTTGGGATATCAAGGAACAGATACCAGTAAAGCGGTTATAGTCAAGTACAATACCAATATGAACCTAAATGGATTAAGCAGTCAGGACTATCTAGATAAATTAAAAGCAAATACAAGTTATAAGCAGCAAATTAAAAATGATGTCAATCTGCTTTGGAAAAACCAGAATGGAGTGGGACCTGGACCAATCTCACAAGATCTAGTAAACTTTGGCAAAACGGTGGATACCAATGTGGATGCGGTACATAAAAAAGGTGTGTCTTACAATGATAAGACCCATATGGCAGAATGGTCTATAGATGTAAATAAACTAGGCTTTGATCTCACTGAAGTAGTGCTGACAGATTCTTTATTAGATAGTCAAAATAAAGCAATGTATGATACCAGTAAGATGAAGATTACCTGTTATCGCAACAGCAGTAAAGATCAGACGAAAACATTAGTAACAGCACCAGAATGGAACACCTATACAGCTGCTCCATCTGATTTAGGCAATGCACTTGGAGCTTGGATAAATGGAAATGAGTTAAAAATTTATCTGGGCAATATGCCAGGAAAGAAAGAGGCACTAGATGGCTATTCCTTCTACACCTTGTCTATTCAAGCACCCCTGACCAATGAGGGAGTTTTGGCACAGCAATCCAAGAATAAGACCATTACAAATACCATGAATCTTTCTGGAAAGCAAAATGGTACCAGTTATATTGGAACTTCTACGGCAGAAATAACCACCCCTAATACCTTGATTGAAAAAGCAATTGTGGGAAACTATGATTATCAAAGCCATGAACTGCAGTGGAAAGTCACGGTAAATCCTAATGGTGTGAACATTAAAGAGGCAAAGGTAAAGGATACCATAACAACAGGATTTGACTTTGGAGCATTGAAGAAGGTAGAAGTAGATGGAGTGGCAGATAGTACGGTTTTTGATAATTTAAAAAATACTACTGCTACATCAGATGCTACAGGAACATCAATTACTTGGGAGTTAGGCGACATAGGAACCAAATCCTACACCTTGTATTTTACCACCAAATCTACAGATGACTGGAGGAATACGAACCTAAAATGCGCAACAGATAAAAATGGTGTAGTAACGGGACCAAACGAAATTGATGTGCCTAATCAAGTTCAACTCACTGGAAAAGTGGGAAATACTAGCATAGATGAAAGTGCCAAAGCAGAAGCAGTTCATAAAATAGAAAAAAAGCCCATGAGTAAAAAGGGCGAGACCCAGTATGATAAAAATGGAAAAGCAACAGGAGAAATCAAATGGACCGTAGTGGTAAATGAAGACCAGTATAATATCAGTGGGCTTTATCTTACGGAAACATTAAGTGAAATTCAAGAACTGGATCCGGATTCTATTAAAGTGTTTACCGTAGGCACAAACACAGGAGGAACCATTCAAGACACTGATGTTACAACAGCAGTAACAAATAATATTACAGAATTACCAGAGCCTAGCCCGGGTACGGGAACACTTCCTATGACTCAGGGATTTAAGTTTACGTTTCCAACTGACGTAAATGGAAATTATAGTACATACAAATTAAAATTCTCTACTTGGTTAACAAAGGAGGCAAGTGGTGCCAACATTAGCAATCAGGTGTATTTGCCATACAATAATGGCGAAGGCGAGGAAATATCCAAACCCAATGACGGTGGATTTAATGGAACATTTAACTTTGAAGATGCAGCGAAAGCAAGTCCAAGACCTAAGATTGCTATGCGTAAAATAAGCAGTAACAGTAGCGATACCAGTACTGGTAAGCCAGGGGATAGTTTGGGATTGGAAGGAACATTTGTGCTAGAAGGGTATACATATACCTATGACTCTAGTACCAAGGAAGTAACCCTTATGACCTCAAATCCAAAGTACAATAAGACTAGAACGGTAACAAATGGAGATGCAGTATTACTTAATATTAATCCAAATGATGATTTGGTCTATATGCTCCATGAAAAAAGTGCGAAGAATGGGTATGATAAGAGTACATCAACACCATATTTCTTGTATTTTGTAAACGAAAATGCAAGAATTACAGGTGATGTTAGTACAATTAAAGTTCCAAAAAGCGGTGAAAGTGGGACAAATGATTATACTCATTCCGCAGCAAAACCAATCTTTACAAAATATACAAAAGATAAGGATGGAATATACAATAATGGAAAATTAGATACGGTAGTATTTACCAATACCCCCAATACCAATAGCCTTACATTTACCAAGCAGCAGGTGAAGGCTAGTACCTATTGTGATTCTGATGCATCAGGAGCTTCCAATGTAACAGAGTATGAAGCTGCGAAAGACGTTGTCTTTAAGGTAGAGCCACAAGGCGAATTAAAGGATAAACTAAAAACCTTTTATACCACAGCAAGTAACGATAAAGGAGAGATTACTCTTAAGAACTTAGACCCGGGTACCTATCAACTTACGGAGGTAAAATCCAATACGAAGTTTGTTTCCGGAGGAAGTGTAGAACTAAAGGTTGAGGTAGATGCGGGTGGCACGAATTATAGCTATACGTTTTCTAAGGGAACAGGTGGAATTACCATAGATGCCAATACCATATTAAAAGATGATTTACTCCGTGGAAATGTTACATTTACGAAAAAGGTGAAATATACAACTGGAGAATGGAATGCTTCCTCAAAGGGAGAAGAACCGTTAAGTGGTGTTACGTTCTTATTAGAAGGGCAGACAGAAGGAGTCATCTCAGAAAATTACGTGCAAACAGTAACGTCAAATGCAGCAGGTGAAGTGAAATTTCAAAACATTCCGGTAGGAACCTATACGATATCGGAAACACAGGCATTAGGCTATGATAGAGGTACAACTAAGACTAAGGTGTATGATATCACAGTAACAGAAGAAACCACTAATACAGTATTGGGAACGGATAATTCCAACCCAAGCAGTCCAGTTATTTATAATGGGAAACAAGCAAAGGTAACAGCAACGCCGGTTGTAGCACATACTGATGATACTGCTAACACCGTATATAACACAGCAATCAAAGGAAAGGTTTCGTTTACTAAAAAATTAAGTGAAGCAAATTTAAGCGATTTGAATGACCAAATAATTGCAGGTGCAGAATTTGGCTTATTCCGTAAAATTGGAACTACTGTAGCAGCCCAAGCAAGTTATACAGCAACCTCAGATACCAACGGAAAAGTGGAATTTACAGATGTGGAATACGGAGATTATGTCTTAAAGGAAACAAAGGTTCCGGTAGGATATGTAAATTCTAATCCAAATGGAATTCCAATTACAAAAGCGAATTTAGCAACAGCATTTGATAGCGCAACACTTCCCACTACGTTTACATACACAGTAAACCAAACTGGGGAAACCCAAGGAATTGTAAGAAATACACTTTACAAAACCACAGTTAACTTTAAGAAAGAAGATACCGATAAAAATCCAATGTCCGGTATTACTTTTGATGTATATCGTAAAAATACAGGAGTAATTGGTAATAATGGCAGCGGTCTGATTGCAGATGCAACAGGGAATGCTTATTATCGCTATACCCCACAACAAACGATTACCAGTGCAGCAAGTACGGGCGTGTTTACGCTTACGAATGTGCCATATGGAGATTACCTGTTAGTGGAGCAGGATGTAGTAGGACTACAGGAAACATACAGCAAAGTGGCACTGTCGGTGTCCATAACCAATACGTCCGTTACGGTAAAGCAAATAGATAATTTCACAACCACAGTGGAATCAGGTGATTATTACAGCAATATTACCACCAGTGGCACAGGGTGGAATACGATTTCACCTGAAAGTCAGAACTACCGTATTGTCAATCATAAGCAATATGGTTACATTCAGCTACAAAAAAAGGCAGCAGAAAGAAAGACAGACAGCAACAAAAATGTGACACTAGATGTAGCAAATGGTAAGAATTTAGCAGGTGCCACTTTTGAAATCAAAAAAGATGGAAATCATTATCTGACGTTAACAACAGGTACGGATGGAAAGCTGCCCACACCGGATCAAGATGGGGCATATACGGACGAACAGACGAAGACAAAGAAGCATTTATTCTATGGTTCCTATACTATAGAGGAAACAAAAGTGCCCCAAGGAATACAGTTGAATAGTGAAGTGATTCCATTTGACATGGTAAGTGGCGGTACACCTCTTACTGAAACCACAGGGCATGAAGGCACAGCCTACATAGCACTGACGGGAATTTCTGGTGCTGCTAATAGTGGAGCGGTAACTTATGTAACAAAAGGTGGCCAAGCACCCACCGACTGCTACGTAGTCAATGAAATTCTTCGTGGAAATCTGATTTTAAAAAAGGAAAATTTAAAGAACGAACTACTAAGTGATGCAGAATTCTTGGTTTATCCGCGAAATGGTGCTACTCCAGTGGCAAGTTTACAAGAAATAGTCCAAACAGGAACCAAAACAGGAACCTACCGTTTGGATAATACCGCTCCAAATGGTGTTACATTTACAACAGATAATGATGCAGGCTATCCATATCTTTATCAGGATAATGGGGAATGGCATCTTCTAGCTGGGGCGTATGAAATAAAAGAAACCAAGGCGCCAGTAGGGTATGAAAAACCGGCAGCTAGTCTACCAATAACCGTTTTAGCAAATACACAAAATACGGTTACTATGACAAATTCTCCCATTACATTAACGGTGGAAAAGACTAATTCTGATTGGAGCACAGTGCTTTTAGGAGCAGAATTTTCTATCACTCCAGTATCAGGAAGTCACTTTTTAGATGGAAGTACAGCGGAGCAATCATTAACAACAGTCCAAAATGTATCAACGATAACTGGATTGTTAGCAAACAATTCTTATGTATTAAAAGAAACCAAAGCACCGGATGGATATGTTTATTCTGATGCAGAAGTGACATTTCAGGTAGAGGAAAATGGTACGTTTACAATAACCGAAAATACGCAAAATGCAGGGCAATTAAAATCAGGTAATGCAAGAATTATACAGTTTAAAGACAATTCCATTGATATTACCTTGAAAAAGCAGGATATCGAGAATGCTAATACACTGATTGGAAACGTTACATTTGACGTGTATGATGTAACAAATGGAGGAGCTGGAACAAAGGTAGAAACGGTAACTACAGGTACGAGTGGCTCGGATTTGGGTATCTTGAAATTTACAAAATTAGTGATAGGACATCAGTATGAACTGAAAGAAACGGCGGCACCTTTACAGTATCAATTAAGGAAAGATAATATTACCTTCAAAGTTAAGGTAGATGGTAGCCTTAGCGATGTGACAAATGCCACTGTGAATGGAACTACTACACTACTGGTAACAAACCAGCAGCTTACGGTGGGATTACAGAAGAAAAGCAGCGTAGGTAATGTGATATTAACAGGAGGAACCTACACCATAACACCGGATACAGGAAGTAGTTTTACGGGTTCTAGTACTACAGCTATTTCAGTAACGGAAACAACCATGCAGCAACAATTAAAGGGAAAACTTCAAAGGGGCGATACCTATGTATTAAAAGAAATTACAGCCCCACAGGGATACGAACTGGCAGAAGAAGTGAAATTTAAGGTAAATGATGATGGACATCAGATTACTATTTTACAGGGAAAAAATATAGCAACGGTAGCTGCAGGAACAGATGCGGGAGAAATTGCAAAGATTTCCTTACAAGACACTCCAATAGAAGCAGGGATTCAAAAGACAGATGAAAACGGAAATTTATTAACAGGAGCAAAATTTAAGGTAACAGCGGAAAGTGGAAGTGCTTTTGCTAAACTTTTAGGGGAAACAGCAGCACCCACAGAACTTATCCTAACAGATAATTCTGCCACTGGATTACGTGCAAGATTGATTGCAGGAAATACTTATCGTGTAACAGAAACGCAAGAACCGTTAGGATATATCCGACTAAAAGAGGCGGTTACATTTACTGTAAAAGCAGATGGAACCTTGCAGATTACTAAAGACCCACAAAGTGCAGGAAGTTTGGATTCCACAAAGACCATGTTGTCCCTTGCTAATAAGAAGACCAAGCTATTCTTAGATAAGGTCAGCAATGAAAAGAATCAAAGTGGTCAGGAAGTAAAAGTAAGCGGAGCAATATTGGAAATAAAACAAGCGGATGGAAGTCCCGTAACAGGAGGAAACTACACCTATGTAACAGCAGGAGCCCCTATCGAAGTAACAGGACTTCTCGCCGGTGCATATCAACTGGTGGAAACGAAGACACCAAAAGAGTACTGTACTGCGGCACCAATTCCGTTTATATTAGCATACGACAATAGTATTACAGTGGATGGAACAGTGGTGAATCCAGATGCACAGGGGATTACCACCCTGTCCATGACAGATGTGGTAATTCGTGCCCAAGTGGTACTCACCAAGGAACGTAAAGGGGATACTACCACTCCACTACAAGGAGCCACTTTTGATTTGTATCGCCAAGTTGGCAAAGAAGTGGATTTGAATACGGATACCAAAGTGGCAGTTGATTTGGTAACCAATGAAAACGGTCAAATCACACAGGATAATCTGGCACAGGGAAGTTATTATTTTGTAGAAACTAACACCACTTCCAATAGCTGGCTAGATAAGGAGCACAATACATGGGCATTTAAAGTAGCTAGGGAACAACACAATCAAGGAATTGAAGTACAGGCAAGAAACAAGGCATTTAAGGCTGCGGTATCCTTAGAAAAGACAGATTCATTTACTGGAGAAGCATTACAGGGAGTATCCTTTACACTATGTGAAAAACAAGGAGAGAACTTTGCACCGCTTACAACCAAGGAAAGTACAACAGATGGCACAGTAACCTTTGAAATAGTCAAAAAGGGAACTTATAAAGTGATAGAAACACAGCCTAAGATAGGATACCAATGGTCCAAGGAAGAGCCATTTACCGCTGAGTTTACGGTACAAGACAATGCATATGGCAAGACATTGCACTTACAAGAAAAAATAGAAAAAGAGGAGCAAACCATATTCAGCCCCACTTTGACAAATGCCGTATATAAAGACGGAAAAGTGGCCAATGAGAGAACAAAAGGAACCATGGAATTAACAAAAGCCGATGGTGAGGATAAAACGCCTTTAGATGGTGTTACCTTTGGTATTTATCAAAAAGAACCAGCAGAGAAAGAAACAAAGCTGGGAGAATTTATAACCGGAAACCGTTATTTGAAAAATCAGGATGGAACCTATCAAGAACAAGCAGATGTGAAAGGAGCACTGAAGGTAGATGGATTGGATTGGGGAACTTATTATATTCAGGAAGTGAAATCTGCCGCAGGGTACCAGATTAGTGACACAAAATATGAATTTACCGTAGACGCAAGAAACTTAACTATTTCTTTAACGGAGAAACACGGAACCATATCAAATGAACAGACCAAAATTTGGTTTTACAAGAATGGAAAGTATGCAGAGAGCTGTTCCGATTCCGAACTGAACGTTCCAGGAGGAGACAGCACGGTTAGATTACCGGGCAGTACTTTTACCATTTATCAAGATGCGTCCTGTAAGACAGAATTAGGTTCTTCCACAAGCAACGAAGAAGGTATGGTTGAATTTAAAAAGCTAGAAGGAAATAAAACGTACTATATCAAGGAAACAAAGGCACCAGTGGGGTATTTACTGGATGAACACAAGTATATGGCTGTATTGTCAGAAAACGGCAGCTACAAGGGTCTGTATGAGGAGGATGGAACAGAAATATCCAATCTTTCCATTGTAAATGATGTACAAAGAACCGATATCTCTCTTCAAAAAGTATCAGAGCAGGATATTGGACTGACTCTTCCAGGCTCTACCTATGGATTATTTAAAAGAACATCAGAGATTATAACTCCAAAAAGCACCATGCTTCGTATGGAAAGTATGGGAATATTGCCGATATTCCAAAAGGCAGCACCCAATGCAGAAACACCAGATGAATGGACGCTGATTTCCAAAGCAATAACAGATAAAGACGGAATGCTTTGCTTTAAAGGGGTACTAATGAATACAGAATATCAGGTGCGTGAATTAGAAGCACCTACGGGAAGCCAAGTATCAAAGCATCCCATTATGATACGATTTGCTGTAAATACCGCAGGTAAGGTTGTGGTAAAAGAATATTCAGATGGAAATGGAACCGCACAGGTAGATCCAGAAACTGGAGAAATCATGTGGAAAGAGCCACCTATTATGTTAGGATTTGCAAAAAAGGATAAAAACGGAATCTTAATAGAAGGTGCAAAGTTAGCAGTACTGGATATGGAAGGAAATGTGATTGAACGTTTTGTATCTTCCAAAGAAAAACCATATGTGATTTATGGGGATAAGGTAGATGGAAAGATCATAGCCAACCATTCGTATCAGCTGGTTGAAGAAGCTCCACCGGAAGGCTATTTATCAGCCCCACCAGTTATCTTTACTGCTGAAGAGAAATTGACAGGTCCTGGAGAGCAATTTATTCAGAAAATTGAAATGACGGATCAAAGAACAAAATTCCAGGTGGCAAAGCAGGCTGGAGATACCAAAGAATTATTATCCGGTGCAGAGCTTACCATACTAGAATCAAAGACACAAAAAACAGCAGTCACCGTCTTAGGCGAAAAACTGGTTTGGAATTCTGCCGCTGAGGCAAAAGAAATAGAAGGCTTGGCAGCAGGAACTTATATTCTAAAAGAAACCAAAGTACCAAATGGATATCAGTTAGCCAAAGAAATTACGTTTGAGTTATCCAAAGACGGTATCTTAAAAGCGGATGGTCAAACAGGACAGATGCTTGTTATGGTAGATCAAAAGATAGTAAATAATCCAGAAAACAACACCACAACTCCAGAGAATCCAACACCAAAACTGGAGGAGGAAGTAAAGGCTACAAAAACTGGAGATACCACAGACAGTATGCATTATTTGTATCTCATGCTTTTAGCAGCAGTGACAGTGATGAGTGTGGGAAGAAAAAGAAAAAAGCGGGAATTGTGAAAAAGTAGTTGACTTATAGGTAATATCTGCTATAATATCTAGTAGTGCAATAAAATATTACCCAAACAGTTGAATATGCACAATACGCAACTGGAGGGAGGTTAGGTGTGAGACTATGTCAAATGTAATCGTTAAAGAAAACGAAACTTTGGATAGCGCTTTACGCAGATTCAAACGAAACTGCGCCAAAGCAGGAATTCAACAGGAAATTCGTAAAAGAGAGCATTACGAAAAACCGAGCGTAAGACGCAAGAAAAAATCCGAAGCAGCTAGGAAGCGTAAATATAATTAATTGTGTAAAAAGATCATCACGGTAACGTGGTGGTCTTTTTTACGTACTAAATGAAGAAAGGAATCTGGGAAACTGCCGGTATTCCTTTTTTTATTGTATTAGGAAACGAAAAATTCTGCAATCAGGATTCTTTTTTATGGCAGAAGGAATATAGAGAATCTTTTTTGTAATATTTCCCTTGAAACGCTCATATACATAACATCAGGATAGGGAAGGGGGACAACTCATGGAAGAAATTATAAATGTATTTCCAAAGCAACTGAGAGCTTTGTGCCGGTTAGGATTTCAAGAGGGAGTGGAGCCAGAGGAAATTAGACTTCGCATAGGACAGCCGGTACTAATATTTGGAAAACAGAAGGAATATTTTTGGAATATGGCACAACAGCTGCTGCAAGAATCCCCAAAGGATAGCTATTGGTGGAAAGAAGCAGATATGAAGGAAATCTTATCTAGAATGAGTCAGTATTCCATGTATGCAAGAGAAGAGGAACTGCGTCATGGATTTTTCACCATTCAAGGTGGTCACAGAATTGGAATCACTGGAAAAACAGTATGTAATCAAGAGCAAATTGTGACGATTCGTAATATTTCCGGCTTAAATATCAGAATTGCACGAGAGAAAAAAGGATGTGCCAAAACAGTGCTGCCTTATTTAAGACAGGCAGAGGGTATCTATAATACCCTGATTATATCTTCCCCAGGAGTAGGAAAGACTACCTTGCTTCGAGATTGCATTCGTTTATTATCTAATGGTGAGGAAGAAGATGGAATTACTTATCGGGGAATGAAAGTGGGAGTGGTAGATGAACGTAGTGAAATTGCAGCGGGATTTTTTGGAATTCCGCAAAATGATTTAGGAATCAGAACAGATGTTTTGGACTGCTGTCCTAAAGTAGAAGGAATGAAATTATTGATACGCAGTATGTCACCGGAAATTATTGCAGTGGATGAATTGGGAAGTAAGGCAGACTGTGAAGCTGTGGAAGAGGTGCTTCACTGTGGATGCAAAATATTAGGCACCATGCATGCAGGAAAAATTGGAGAATTGCAGGAAAAGAGCTATTTATCTTCCTGGCTGGAAAAAGAGTTTTTTCAGCGTTATGTATCTCTTACCTTAGACCGAGAGGGAAAGCGGCAATTTATGGTTTATGATGAAAAACTGCAGCCTTTATGTTAAAACTGATAGGCAGTATTTTAATTCTTACCTCTTCTATCCTATATGGTTGGAAACTTACCGTAGAACTTGGGGAACATGTGAATCAATTGATTGCAATGAAGGAAATGTTCTTAATGCTGTCAGGAGAAATCTCCTATACCAAAACACCATTACCTGAAGCTTTTTTACAGATAGCAGCACAGAATAAGGAACCATTCTCTGCATTTTTAAAGAAAGCCTCACAAGGGATTTTGGAAAGTGAAGAAGAACAAATTGGAGAATTTTGGAAAAAACTGGTGGAACAGGAGGCGGAAAGATTTCTATTTACTAAGGAGGAGCGGGGATTGTTACAAAAAGCTGGAGAAAATTTCGGATATCTGGATGGACAGATGCAGTTAAAGAACCTGGAATTGTATATCGGACAGGCACAGGTGATGATTCAGCAGTCACAAAGCGAATTGAAAGAAAGGCAGAAAGTATACCAGTGCTTAAGTGTTATGTGTGGGCTGTTTCTAATTATTCTGCTGATATAAGGATGCGGAGGAACTATGAGTATAAATTTGATTTTTAAAATTGCGGCAGTGGGAATTCTGGTAACGGTGTTAAGTCAGGTATTAAAACACAGTGGTCGGGAAGAACATGCATTTTTAACCAGTCTGGCAGGGCTTTTAATTGTACTATTCTGGATTATACCCTATATCTATGAATTATTTGAAACCATGAAACGTTTGTTTGCATTATAGGAGCAGGAAAATGGATATCATGAAAATTGCAGTATTGGGCATTGCCGGAACATTACTGGGAATTATGCTAAAAGGGCAAAAAAAGGAATATGAATTATTTATTACCATGGGTGTCTGTCTTTGTATTTTTTATTTTATTATGGCGAAACTTGAAATTGTATTGTCGGTTTTGAACCGTATGCAGGATTATGTAAAACTAGACACCGGATATCTTGGGATTTTAATTAAAATGATTGGAATTACCTATGTAGCGGAATTTTCATCAAATCTTTGCAAAGATGCAGGATATCAAGCAGTGGCAGGGCAGATTGAAATGTTTGGAAAGCTGTCTATTTTAGTAATCAGTATGCCGGTGCTGCTGGTGTTATTAGAAACCATAGGAGAATTTTTAAGTTGAAAAAATGGATGCTTGAAATCATAATTATACTGGTCTGCTTTTTCATACAGGTTCAAAATGTAAAGGCAGAAGAACTATCCTTTAAAGTATCAGATGAGGAACTAAATGAGATATCAGATGAGGAATTAAATGAGATATCAGACGAGGAACTAAATGAGATATCAGACGAGGAACTAAATGAGATATCACATGAGGAACTAAATGAGATATCACATGAGGAACTAAATGAGATATCAGACGAGGTATCAGATAAAACACAAGATATTATAAATCAACTGGATTTTTCTGAAATAGATAACCTGTTAAGGCAGCAGGAGGAAACTACAGGACTGGATTTTGAAGACTTGGTAAAGCATTTTATTAATGGTGAACATATAGAAAAAAAACAATTGGCAAAGGATATTTTAGACCAAATATTTCATGAAGTAGCTGGATTTAGAAAAGAACTCATGCAAATGGTACTGCTATGTGTGGTTTTTGCAATCTTGTATCATTTTGCCAATGTATTTCAAAATGCAGCAGTGACAGAAATTAGTTTTTATATGGTGTATATGCTGCTTTTGGTAATGTTGATGAAGTCATTTTTTATTTTACAGAATGTAGTATTGTCGGTAATGGAAAATATGATGATGTTCTTAAAGGCATTAATTCCGGCATTTTCCATGTGCATGGCACTGTCTGGACAGATTACTACAGCAGCCGGATTTTATGAAATGACATTTGTCATGATTTACGTGATTGAATGGGTGATGTGTTATTTTATGGTACCAGCGGTGCAGATTTATGTGGTACTAGAACTTATGAATTATCTTACCGAAGAGGAAATGCTTTCTCGCATGACAGAATTAATAAAGTCCGGAGTAGAATGGGTGATGAAATTTTTATTTACGCTGGTCATTGGAATTAATGTAGTGCAAAATTTGTTAACACCTGCCATTGATTCTTTTAAAACCAACTTAGTAATGAAAACAGCAAGAGTCATTCCAGGACTTGGAACTTCTATTAATGCAGTGACAGAAATCATGGTGGGTTCTGGAATTGTCATTAAAAATGGGGTAGGAGTAGCCGGGGTTTTCATATTGTTAATCATGTGCGCGGGTCCTTTAATTAAAGTATGGGTGATGACCTTTTTATATAAATTGCTAGCAGCAGTCATTCAGCCTGTGGCAGATAAAAGAATGACAGGGTGTATTAGTGGAGCGGGAGAAGGGGGACGGCTTCTAGGGAAAATAGTGGTCACCACAACGGTGATGTTTCTAGTATCCATTGCCATGGTAACAGCAGCTACTACATTTCATTGAAAAAGAGGGAAATTTATGGACGCAGTTTATGACTGGGTGGAAAATATTGTCTGTTTTTATATCTTTATTACGATGATATTACAGATACTGCCCAAGGAATCATATCGAAAGTACATTCGCTTTTTTACCGGTCTGCTTCTTGTGATTGTAGTAATGACACCGTTATTAAATGTCTTAGGTAAAGAAGAAACATTGTCAAAAGAAATCAGCAGAATATCCTTTTTTCAGGAATTGGACAATAGAAAGCTGGATACAAAACATTTAGAGGAAGCACAAAAAGAGGTATTTTTAAAAGAATATGAAACATCTATTGGAGTGGATATTAGTCAAATGGCTCAGGCTAGAGGATTGGATACCCAACAGGTGGAGGTTGTACTGACAAAAGAGTATCAGCTGGAAGAAATCAAGCTTGTGGTGAGCTTTCAGGGAAATCAGGGTTTGCACTTAAAGAAAGCTGTATTTTCAGAGGAAGAAAAGGAATATCCGTCAGTACAGCAATTAAAACAGGAATTAATGGATGCTTACCAGATTACAAAGGAACAGATTGAAATTAATGTGCAAGGAGGTATGGAATGAGTCCCAAGAAAGAATCCTGGTTAAAAAAACTAAAGGAAATGCCAAAAAACCAGCTGTTGATAGGAGGATTGGTGGGAATTTTATTACTGGTCATTGCAATTCCAACTACAGGGGGAGTGAAAACAAAAGAAGATACCGCTGAGGCTGAAAAAAGCCAGCTAATCACTCAAAAAGACCAAAGTGGCAGTAATACTTCAAGTGTTTACGAAAAACGCTTAGAACGGCGTTTAACGGAAATTCTTGCGGAGATTGCAGGGGTAGGAAAAGTGGAGGTCATGATTACTTTAAAGGACACTGGAGAAAATGTAGTGGAAAAGGATACTTCTAACAGCAGTCAGGTGACCACAGAAGAAGATGGCACCACAAAACGTGGGGTAAAAGAGGAACAATCCAAGGAAGAAACGGTAAGTTCCCAAACAGACAGTAGTAGTCAAATTCCATTTGTTTCTAAGGAGATGGTGCCACAGGTAGAAGGTGTGCTAGTGGTGGCAGAAGGGGGAGGGAATGCAGTAGTAGTAAAAAATATTTCTGATGCGGTTTTAGCATTATTTCCAATTGAAGTACATAAAATTAAGGTAGTTAAGATGAATCTTTAGGAGGGTATCATTTTGAAAAAAATATTCAAAAAAAACCAGATTATTATTACGGCATTGGCACTGATGATTGCAGTAGCAGGATATTTGCAGTATACAGGTGGCCAGTCAGACAGTAAAGTAGCAAAAGAGGCCAATGCAGATTCCAACACTACATATGACATATCAGAAGAAGATGCATTTCAAGAACAAGATATTTTTACGGATACAGAAGCAAGTGAAGAAACTGGAGCAGAAGGGAAAACAGAAGCAAAAGCAGATCCAGCATTAGAGGGTGCAGACATTGGAATCCAAACGGGAGAAGAAATTGCAGCAGGAGAAGAAAAGGTAGAAAATCCAGGGGAAGCAGTGTTAACAAGCGGGAATGTGGCCAATGTAGAGTTTGCTTCGGAAGTGAAACTAAATCGGGAGCAGATACGTTCTCAGAACAAGGCAACATTATTAGAGGTAATGAACAATACCAACATTTCCCAAGAACAAAAACAGGATGCGATTAATGCCATGATAGCCATGACAGATGTAACCGAGCGGGAAGCAGCAGCAGAAATGTTATTAGAAGCCAAAGGATTTACTGATGTTGTGGTTAGTATTACCGATGCGGGTGCAGATGTGGTACTGAACATGGGAGATGTAACCGATGCCAAACGTGCTCAGGTGGAAGACATTGTAAAGCGTAAAACTAATATCACGGCAGACCAGATTATCATCACACCAATTCAGAATAATTCAAACAAATAAGTAAAGAAAAAGACCTTGCATAGAACCTAAAAAGGTATTATGATAAGTAGGACTTATGAAAATGATAAGGACTAAGCTTGAATAAATACAGGAGGGTTTGATGAAGCGAGTATTTCTGATTGTATTAGATAGCGTTGGAATTGGAGAGATGCCGGATGCGGCAGCATTTAAAGATGAAGGAAGTAATACACTAAGAGCGGCTTCCACCAGTTCTTATTTTTCTATGCCTAATATGCGTAAACTGGGATTATTTAATATTGATGGTGTAGAAATAGGAGAACCAGAAGCTGCTCCTACAGGTGCATTTGCAAGAATGACAGAAGCTTCTAAGGGCAAGGACACTACCATAGGACATTGGGAGATTTCCGGTGTGATTTCACCCATTCCGTTGCCTACGTATCCTTTGGGCTTTCCACAGAAGTTATTAGAAGAATTTTCACGAAAAACAGGCAGAGGTATTATTTGCAATAAACCATATTCAGGTACAGAAGTTATAAATGACTATGGTAAGGAGCATATGAAGACGGGAGATTTGATTGTGTATACATCAGCAGACTCTGTTTTTCAGGTGGCAGCACATGAAGATATGGTACCGGTGGAAACCTTGTATGAATATTGCCAGATTGCAAGGGATATGCTAGTAGGAGAGCATGGGGTGGGAAGAGTAATTGCACGTCCTTTTGAAGGCACACCCGGAAATTTTGCACGTACTACAAGACGCCATGATTTTTCACTGGAACCTCCTAAGATTACGATGTTGGATCAAGTAAAAGAGGCTGGGATGGAAGTACTTGGTGTAGGTAAAATCTATGATATCTTTGCAGGTAAGAGCCTTACTGATTCCGTACGTACCAATGGAAATCCAGATGGAATTGATAAGACACTTCAATATATGGATCGTGAGTTTGAAGGGCTGTGTTTTGTAAACTTAGTAGATTACGATATGCTTTATGGACATCGTAATGATATTGACGGATATGCCAAGGCACTGACTTATTTTGATCAGCGTTTGGTAGAAATTACAGACAAACTAAGAGAAGAGGATATTTTAATGATTACCGCAGACCATGGCTGTGACCCTAGTACGAAATCCACTGATCATTCTAGAGAATACACTCCACTAATATTATATGGAAACCACATTTTAGCAGGTAAGAATTTTGGTACCCGTCCTACGTTTGCGGATATTGGAGCAACCGTGCTTTCTTACCTTGGGATTGAACAAAAAATTTCAGGAGAAACGTTACTAAAGTTTTAGCAGGAGGATACTATGGAGTTGGGAATGCCAACGTTAATTGAGAATAACAGTTTAGAGGATGAAGCGGCACTTTGCCAAAGTTTGGGACTTGATTTTATAGAATTAAATATGAATTTCCCTCGCTATCAGCTTGAGGATATCAGTGATATCAATTATATGAGTCAGGTGATAAAGAGGTATGGAATTTACTATACCATTCATTTAGATGAGAACATGAATGTTTGTGATTTTAACAATCAGGTGGCGAAAGCATATTTGGATACAGTAAGAAGTACCATTCAAATAGCAAAGTGTTTAAAGATACCGATATTAAATATGCATATGAATGAAGGGGTGCATGTAACATTACCACATGGCAAGGTAATGCTGTTTGAACAGTACAAAGAGTTATATTTAGCACGTATGCGGGAGTTTAGGGATATGTGTCAGAAGGAAATAGGAAAAGAGGCAGTGATGATTTCAATAGAAAACACCACCGGTTATCTTCCATTTCAGCAAGAAGCCATAGAATTACTTCTAGAAAGTGAGGTGTTTGGGTTAACCTGGGATATTGGTCATTCTCATGTAACCCATAATCACGATGAGGCGTTTTTAATGGCACATGAGAATCGCCTGTGTCATTTTCATCTTCATGATGCCAAGGAAAAGCAGGATCATCTGGCATTTGGGACAGGGGAAGTGGATATCCAACAGCGTATACAAATTGCTAAACGCAACCAGTGTCACTGTGTGATAGAAACCAAGACCATTGAGGCATTGAAATCCTCCATATCTGGCTTAGCGAGAATACTTTAAATTATAAAATAACCGTCCGCTCTTTTTTTAGTTACTGGAGCTGGACGGTTATTTCTACCTCATTAGACATTCAATAAGGGCGTCATTGTCAGTCGAATTCATCACACAAAAACGAATGTATTTATTATCCAAAAAGGGAAAGGTGGAGCAGTCACGAATCATCATTTTTTCCCGAATGGCACGGTCAAATAAAATCTCAGAAGTAAGAGAATCTTCTAGTAGGCGAATTAGCATAAAGTTACCACTGGGAGGATAGGCTTTAAAGCGGGAATCTTTGGAAAAAGCGTCATACATTTTGACACGCTGGGTGGAAATCAACTCCTTAGTTGCCTGAATGTAGTCTGTGTCTCGAAACATGATTTCTCCAGCAATTACAGCAAGGGAATTGATGGTCCAAGGATTCTTACGGGTATTGATGGAATGAATCAAATCCCGATTGCCAGTGATGGCATATCCCAAGCGCAGACCTGGGGCTGCAAAGAACTTGGAAGTACCACGTAAAATCACAATATTAGGATAGAATGCAGTTAAGGGGGTAGCATCTATTTCTGCATAATTATCTGCAAATTCTACATAAGTTTCATCTACCATAACAAAAATATCATTTTGTTTACATACATCTAGAATCTTTCGCATATCTTTCCTACTAATGGCACTGGAAGTGGGATTATTTGGGTTACAAATCACCACTAAATCAATACTTTCATTTAACTGAGAGGTAAAATGTGGAACATTTAAAATAAAATCTTCTGTTTCTTGCAGTGGGTAGTAAAGACTGCTACCGCCACCCAAGGCGATTTCACGTTCATATTCAGAATAGGTAGGTCCTACAATCAATGCTTTTTTGGGATGCTCAATTTGAATAAAAAGAGAAATAAGCTCGGTGGAACCATTTCCCATAAGAATATTTTCATAATCGGTATCTAAATATTCCCCAATACATTTGCGCAAAGAGGTATATTCTCGATCAGGATAAGTGGTAATGGCATCAATGTGATTAGCTAAGGTATCTCTAAGTAAGGGAGATACTCCCAATGGGTTTACATTTGCACTAAAGCTGGTAATCTGGTCTTTGGAAATTCCATAAATCTGTTCTATTTTTTCTAAATCGCTGCCATGAAAATGGTCTTTATGCTGTATCATAAGTTTTCCTCCAAAGTTTTGCCTGTGATTTCTAAGGAAATCATTTACACAAGTAGTTGAATCGTTTATAATTTAAGTTATATTATAACGGATATCAATAAAAAATCAACCACAAAGCAGGTGACGGTTTGCGCAGGAAAATACAGGAACTATTACAGGGTAAATGCCATAGGGAGAGCCCAATTCTCCAATTTTCAGTAGAACAGATAAAAGAAGAAGTATTAGAAGAACAAATAGTAACAGGAAAATTCTCCATGGAATGTACCAATGAAGTACAGATGAGGGGAATTATTTATTCCTCAAATCCAAGAATGGAATGTTTGACCCCTGAGTTTGAGGGAATTGCAGCTGATGTTTCTTATGAATTTCATAGTGAAGGATTAGTAGAAGGAGATCAAGTAAAGGGTGATTTCTATATTATCTGCAATGAAGGAGAATATGACCTTCCCTTTGTGATGTCCGTGATTAAAGCATACCCTATGTCTTCTCAGGGAAGGATTCGAAGTATTTTTGGATTTGCCAATCTGGCACAAAGGTCTTATGAAGAAGCTATTAAGATGTTTGGACAACCGGAGTTTGCAACGATTTTTAAATCACAAGAAGCAGAAGAATATTTATTTTATCAAAGTCTAAAGCAGTCTCACATTACCATGGCAATGGTAGAAGAGTTTCTTATTATTGCCAAAAAAAAGAAACGTGTGACTTTTGAAATAGAAGAGGCAGAGAAAGAATTTCAAAATATTACGGTACCTCAAAGACAATTGATTACCTTGAAGAAGGAGCAGTGGGGATATTTAGCAATTGAAGTATCCTGTGAGAATGAAGGAATACAACTGGCAAAGCCATTCATTACCACGGAGGAATTTGTGGGAAATCATGCCGGTGTGGAATATGTGATTATGCCTAAGAAGCTTCATGGTGGAAAGAATTTTGCAAGAATTACCTTTGAAACTTTTTTTGAAAGGAAGACAGTAGAAATTTGTATCACCCAAGAGAAGTCCACCCAAGAGAAGGACAGGAACTTTTTGGAAATCCAACACCACAAAAGAAATCTTGAAAAAGATTATATAGAATTTCGCCTGCACAAAGCAGGAACGGGTGTTTGGGCAAAAAAAACTTGTGTGCAATTGGATTTCCTGCAAAATAGTGAACCAGGCAATTTATGGTATTTATTGTTTAAGGTTCAGGTTTTATTAATTAATAAGCAGCGTCAGGATGCGGAATGGCTTTTGCATGCCTTTCGCAAAGAGAACAAGGACGAGAAAAATTCTGCCATATGGGCATATTATTTGTATCTTTGTACCTTGTATGAGCCGGAACCTTCCTATGTGAATCGACTGACTGGCGAAATTAAGGAAATTTACCATAAGAATCAAGAGAATCCATTACTTCTTTGGATTTTACTTTTTTTGGACGAAGAATTGAATGGCAGCAGAACTAAAAAATTAGATGCTATCAAGCAACAGATTGAAAAAGGCTGTAACAGTCCATTGTTGTATCTAGAAGCCCAGCTGCTATTTCAAAAGGAGCCTTATTTGCTACAAAAGGCAGAAAAGTTTGAACGTAAGATATTAAACTTTATAAGAAAGCAGGATGCCCTTACCAAGGAAGTGGTAGAACAGGTCAAGCATGTTATTTCCAAAATCAGTGGGTATGATTTTATATGGTATCAGATTATGGAATTTTGTTATGCTTCCTTTCCGGATAAGGAATTATTAAAGGAAATCTGTGGATATTGTATTAAATGGAGTTGTTATGGAAAAAAATATATGAAATGGTATGTACTTGGAATGCGGGAAGAATTAAGAATTACAGGATTATATGAAGCTTGGGTGCTTTCAGCTGAAACCATGCAGTTAAAGAAGATTCCAAAAGTCATTACCTTATATTTTCAATACAACAGTAATCTGGCATATGAACAGCAAGCTATGCTGTATGCAGCAGTGATACGCAACAAAGAAACCATGAAAAATGTATACCTGAATTATGGAAAATCAATGGAAAGTTTTGCATTGGATCAAGTACGTGTGGGAAGAATTGACCAAAATTTGGCAGTGATTTATAAAGAATGGTTAGCTCCGGCTATGCTTACGGAAGAAACAGCAAAAGGATTTGCCAATGTTATCTTTACTTGTTGGCTGCAGGTGCTGGATGAAAATGCAAAAAAAGTAGTGGTACGTCAGTATCAAATGAAACAGGAGCAGATAGTTTCTATTGTAAATCATCAGGCTTATATTAAGTTATATGGAAGTTCCTATTGTATTTTGTTGGAAGATGCAAAGGGAGGTCGTTATGCTCCAGTAGAACCGATAGAAGCAAAGCAGTTATTGGATTGCCAGCCATTTTTACAAAAGGGAATTGAAACAGCACAGCAGAAAATACCCTATCTGCTTAAATATTTTGATGGAAAACGAATCTGGCAGACATACGAAAGAGAAGATTTATCGTATCTTACAGCACTGCAGGAAACAGAAATTTTAAGCATGGATTACAGAAAAGAGTTACGTGCACAGTTAGTGGCATACTATTATGATAATTATACGGGAGATATGTTGGATGAATTTCTTCTTTCCCTATCCTTTGGTGGATTGGAAGTAGGGGTACGTGGAAAATTAATGGAACTTCTTGTGGCAAGAGGTCACTATGAAAAAGCATATGATTTAATTTTGATTTATGGAAGTGAACATCTTTCCGCAGCAAAGCTGGTATCTATTATTTATAATAAGATTCTACAGATTGAGGAAGATGTAGATGATTTTTTAATTGGCATGTGCAGAACTGTTTTTTCAAGAGGGAAGTACAACGATTTAATTTTACGGTATATGTGCCGGTATTTTTATGGAACAACAAAAGAACTGGCGCAGGTATGGCATACAGCAAGAGAATTTGAAATAGATACTGGTGATTTAGAAGAACGATGTATCGCACAGTTTTTGTATACGGGAGGATATACTCCTTACATGGAACAGATTTTTGAATATTATGATGAGAACAAGGGAAGAGAAGCGGTAGTGGTAGCATATTTAAGCCAGATGACGTATAAATATTTAACCTGTGATATGAGTGTGGACGACTATGTGTTTAAAAAAATTGCAGCATTATTGTCAGAAGAGAAGGAATTAAATGAAAATTGCAGACTTGGATTTTTAAAATGGTGTTCTCAGCAAAATGTATTACAAGAACAAGAAGAAAAATGGGCGGCTCGTATCTTGGATGAGGAAGTAGAACAGGGAAAATATTTTCCGTTTTATAAGAATCTACCGGAGAAGTTTGCAGGAAAATATCAATATTATGACAAGATTTTTTTGGAATATGATACCAAACCTGGAACAAAAGTAATGATTAGTTACCAAAATTGGGGAAGTCAGGAATATATTAACAGTCAGATGCAGGAAATGTACAGTGGCATGTATGTCAAGGATTTTTTGCTATTTTTTGGAGAATCACTGCCTTACTACATAAAAGAAGAAACACCTCAGGGTTATCTAGTTACACAAAGTGGTCAAATTCAAAATAATGAACTATGCACCAGTGCAGAGGGCAGCCGTTATGATTTGTTAAACGATATGGTTGTCAGCTGGCAGATGAAAGATGAGATTACCTTTTATAAACGCTTGGAAGAATACTGGAAAATGGAACAAATAGCAGATGATTTCAAGATACTTTAAAGGATGGTGAAAGATAAAATGAGACCGGCAGAAGGTGAATGGTATATTGGAATTGAACTGGGAAACAGATGGACACTGGTCAGCTGTTATCAGTATCAAATGAAAGAACCGGAAACAAGAGGATTGCAAGCTGGAGTGGAACAATACAAAATTCCTACGGCTATTTGTAAGAAAAAGAGCATTGGGCAATGGTATTTAGGGGAAGAAGCAAAAAGAATGTTAGACGCTGGAAATGGCATTTATCTGGAAAATTTGTTAGAACATGCCTTGGAAGACCAAAAATTTCAGGAAGAGGAAATATGTTTGCCTAAGGACGTATTACTGATATTTTTAAAAAAAGTACTGCGTTTAGTACTTCCTGCACAGGGTGTGAAAGGCATAACAAAATGTGTCTTCTCTCTAGAACAGGTTACAGCTGCACAGACAAAGCTATTGGAAGAAATGGCAGAACAATTAGGATTACAGCATGACCAGCTTTTAATTCAAGACCATAGGGAAAGTTTTTATGCCTATGCAGTATCCCAACCTAAGGAGTTATGGCTACATGACGTGTTGCTTTTTGATGATACCAAGGATGGAATTCAATTACAGGTGTTAACGCATAATCCCAAAACAATTCCTCAAGTGGCCAAGGTAACCACACAACAGTTTGGAACTTTATCCAAAGATGCATTGCTGCAAGACCAGGAATTTACCAAAATAGTACAAGAATCCTTAAAAGGAAGAATTGTTTCTTCTGTGTATCTTACAGGAGAGGGATTTGAAGGGGGCTGGATGAAAGATTCACTTTCTTGTATTTGTCGCGGACATCGAGGATTTCAAGGACAAAATCTTTACACTCGGGGAGCGTGTTATGCAGGAATGTTGGAAGTACATCAGCAGGAAGCTGCTACGGTATACTTTTGTGAATATAAGACAAAAATGCATAGGATGTTAAAAGTGACAAAGGGAGAAAAGGAGTATTTATATCCTATAGTGGAAGCCGGAAAGAATTTTCATGAAGTAAAAAAAAGCTGTAAAGTGTTATTGGCTCAAGAACCGGTATTAGATATTTGGATGCAGTATCCAGGAAGTAAAGAAGCAGTGATTGAGAGTCTGCAGCTCGAAGGGCTACATTTAGAGGAAGGGCAGCGATGCCAGCTTTTTATAGAAATAGCAGTGCAAGCTCAGGACATGCTGATTATTAAGATCACAGACATTGGATTTGGGTCATTAAGTTCGGGAAGCGGGAAAAAATGGGAATTTGAAATAGAAGGCAGGGATATATCATGAGCAAGCTATGGTTATGTGAGGGAAAAACAGCAGAAGAGCCTTTTTGGTTAGAAGAGGAAGAAATTCGTATAGCTACCATGGAGGAACTGTGTTACTATTTATATCAGAATATAGAGATAATAGAAGAAGCATTTTTTTGTGAGTCACTGTTTTTGTGGATAGAACAAGAGTTGGATCAAAGGCTGTTGGCGCAAAAACTACGGCAGGGTATGGAACAAAAGAAAAGTAGCTTTTGGTACATTGGAACAATTCTTACGGAAAGTGGTTATATGACCTTGGAAGAGTTACGTGGAATTCAAGAAATTGCAGTTCGTTTTGATACAAAAAATTCATTGGAGCGAGGAAAACTTCGTGCTGACCGCATGATGAAGCACAAGAAATATAAAAAAGCGATAACAGAATACCGAAAATTACTAAAAACGGCAAAAGAGGACGGTGTTTTGGAGAAAGAGACAGCACCTATTTGGCATAATATGGGTACGGGATATGCCAGACAGATGCTTTTTGCACAAGGGGCAGAATGTTTTGAAAAAGCGTATCAGCTTGGACAGCAGGAGGAAAGCCGCAGGTCGTATTTAATTTCTTATGCTTGTGCCAAAGGAGAGAAAACAGAAAATACCAATCTAGAATGTATGGAAAAGATACAAGAATTGCAGCAAAAAAAACAATCTATGAGTCACAGTGAGTATGAACAATATACTTACCGGATACTGGAACAATTGGGCGCAGAATACTTGAAAAGTGAGTGAAAAAAGTGGGATTATTTAGACGAAAGAAAAAACCGGACAAGATAGAAGAGATAGAATCCATAGAATTAGCGTCCCTGGCAAAGCCATCAAATTCCGGAAAAAAAGAAACACAGCATATTGCACTGGAATATTGTGAGCAGATAATGAATGCAGCTAAGGATTTGGAAGAAATCAAGAAAGAGTATAGAATTGTAACAGATTATTTGACAGATATTCAAAAACTGGAGGATTTACCGGAACAGGAAAAGAAACATTTATTAGAAACTGCATCCAATGTATCTACGTTAAATGATACCAGAGAGCAATACCGCAATAAAGCTAGAAAGATTTCAGAAGTTCAATTTGCACAGATGGAACAGTTAGAAGAGGATATGCCAGATGCTATTAAACGTCTTAAGACAAATGAAGTATATCAAACAGCAGTAAAGCGGGATATGCAGTATTTGGAAGGGGAAAAGGGTGAGTGGATTTATTATCAAGAAGAACGGCAAAAGGAACAGATTATGCTGCGTCGAATCTTGTATGCTAGTTTAGTTCTCTTTGGAATTGGTAGCATTACATTGGTTGTGCTTTCACAAATTCTGAATTTTGAATGGAAAACGCCGTTGTTTTTCGTGTTATTAGCAGTGGCAGCTCTTGGCGGTATCATAATACTAAGAATGCAGAATGATGAAATAGAGGTAAAAAAATCACAGGCAAATATCAATCGCGCCATTACACTTTGCAACAAAGTAAAATTAAAATACGTAACTATTACCAATGCGGTGGATTATGCCTGTGAGAAGTTTCATGTAAAAAATTCCTATGAATTAAATTATATTTGGGAGCAATATCTAGAGGAAGTAAAAGCACGAGAAAAGTATGAAAAAACAAATGAAGATTTAGAATATTTCAATGCAAGACTAATCCGCGAATTATCTTCTTATCATATGTATGATCCTCGTATCTGGATACACCAAGTCCATGCGTTACTGGACAAAAAGGAAATGGTGGAAGTAAAGCATGAATTATTGATACGGCGTAAAAAACTTAGAACGAGAATGGAATATCAAATATCGAATATTCAAAATGCAAAAACACAGATTAATGGTATGATGAAAAACTATCGGGAACAGGAGAACGAGATACGTGGTATCTTAGACTCCCTAGATCATATGTGTGGAATTTAAATAAATAAGCTTCTTACTATAAAAAAGGTTTAATGTGTTCCATGAGCATTTCAATTGCAATTTTATTTTCACCGTCACGAGGAAATTCTTTTTCTAGACGTTCTACTACAGTAGTCTTTCTAGAAGCAGTTCCTCCGGTAATATCAGTAGAAAAGCAAAAAGCAACCACCTTACAGAAAAATATAAGGTGGTTGTTTTTTTGCTTCTGAACTGCCCAAACACATGCTTTGAAACGAATAAAATCAGCAGTCAAATTCCGGATTGAAGGCATAAAAATTTTTAGAATCCAGGTGGTCTTGCACAATGCGAAGTCCTTCGCCAAAGCGTTGGAAGTGTACAATTTCTCTTGCACGAAGAAATCGAATGGGATCGGCTACCTCTGCGTCTTTTACTAAACGTAAAATATTGTCATAGGTGGTACGGGCCTTTTGTTCTGCTGCTAAATTTTCGGTTAAATCGGTAATAGGGTCGCCTTTGGACTGAAAGGCACAGGCACTAAAAGGAGTACCACCGGCAGCCTGTGGCCAAAGGGCAAGAGTATGATCTACGTAGTATTTATCAAAGCCGGAGGCTTTGATTTCTTCCGGTGAAAGCCGCTTGGTAAGTTGATAAACAATGGCGCAAATCATTTCCAAATGTGCTAATTCTTCGGTACCAATATCTGTTAATAATCCGGCTACTTCATGATAGGGCATGGTATACCGCTGCGATAAATAACGCATAGAAGCACCTAATTCTCCATCAGGACCTCCGTACACCGCTAGGATATAATCAGAATACTGTATAGAAACATAGCGTTACTTTATCAGATTTACGGTCATAAGTAATCTCATTACAAATAGATCTAAGAGCAGCGGATTTGGTTTGTGCGTCTGCATCAGATCTAATGATATCATACACACTTTTGCAGGAATTTAACATTTCCCTTTTTTTTTCTTCCGGAGCGGCTGTTGGGACTATTCTTAAAAACTGCATTACCTTATCACGTTCCAAACGCAGGAGTTCCTTGTTCTCACTATATTCCTCCAAAGAATCTACGCCGCTCATGTAGGCACTCTTAATACGTTTTTCCTTTTGTTCAATTATTTTTAATTCTTGCTCCCACGTACTTGTATTCTTATTCAAAGAAGAAATGGATTTTTGTTCAAATTCAATTTCATTTGTGGAAAGGATATATTCAAACTTTTTTAAAATGGCATCCAGAACGATGTAGTCTGTGATATGGCAAGACCCAGGATGTGCACCCTTTGCGTAGCGATAACATTGAAAGCCGCCATGTATTTTGTTTTCAGGTTTGTAATAAGTAAGCGTAGCACCGCATACGGAGCATTTTAGCAGACCACAAAGCCAATGTTTGGTTACACCTGCACCTTTTCTTCTGGCTGGTCTGAATTCCTTTCTAATGCGTTCTGCAACAGCATTAAAATTTTCAGCAGAGATAATCGGATCGTGCGCGCCGTCAACAATTATAATTTCATCATCGGGATTTTTTTCATGAGTGGAATGACAAATCATGTTCCAGCGGACTTTTCCGATATAAAATGGGTTTTTTAGTATGTATCGGATTGTACGAAGTTCAAAAGGATTGCCGCGAGATGTTCGGTATCCTTTTTCATTCACTGCCCGCGCAATAGAAGAGAAGTCCATGCCATCCAAATAGCTTTCAAATATGTGCGTTACGATGGGAGCGGTTTCGGAGTCTATGACTGGGTGACTGCCTGGGACAGATTTGTACCCGAGGGGAGGTTGTGACTGATAGCCACCGCGGTAAGCCTTTTCTGTCATGCCTCGGATTACCTCCTGGGAGAGATTTATAGAATAGTATTCATCCATCCACTCAATAATGCGTTCCATAAGTGTTCCAAAGGGTCCATCTATCAAAGGCTCTGATATACTGATTACATCTACGTGGTTTTTTCTGCTAAGAAGAGACTTGTACATAATGCTTTCTTCCTGATTCCGTGCAAAGCGAGAAAATTTCCAGACGACGATGACATCAATGGGGTGTTCCTCAGACTTAGCAAGGGCTATCATTTTTTGAAATTCCGGACGTTTATCTGCTTTTCTGCCGGAAATACCATTTTCCATAAAAATAAATTCTGGTGGGACGATAAGGCCATGGGATTTTGCATAGTCTAGTAAGAGTCTTTTTTGTGCATCAGGGGAAAGCTCTTCTTGTTTATCGGTACTGACACGAATGTATAGAGCTGCTACGCGCATGGACTTTATTTCAGTATCTTTCTTCATTTTCACCACTCCTAATCTATACTATGAAAAATTTGTACAAAAAATGCACCGCACTTGATGATAGGTGCATTTTTGTATCATAGGAAAGTTCGCCAAATGGCGAATTCTTGATGAAAAAAACTCGCAAAATGCGGGCAAAGTAAACGGATGGTGATTAAAAGAGGTCAATATAAAATCCTTCTTCAAATCCATCGTCATCTAGATCATCATCTTCTGTAAGATATTCATGAAATAATTATGAGGAAAATGGAGACAAAAAACAAGCCCTAGTTCCCCTCATGAATGAGGGGCTAGGGGAGTTGATGTGTAGAAGACACTTTTTTATCTCGCTTGTATTTTGGATAAGAGGGCTTCCTGCAGCACTTGGGAAAAATTTATTCCCATAGAAGATGCCTGTTCATTCATCCATGACGGAATAGTCAAAGTTTTTTTGACGGCTTTTGTATCTTTGTATGGATTGATGTCACAGGAAACAAGTGAGGCGAAACCTTCGTTCGGATGAAGCGAGAGGATATCGGACGGAGAAGTGACAGGAGTATCCTGTTCCAGCAAAGTGAGCAAATAGCCTGCCAGAGCTTCCTGTGCAAATTCCATTGTTTCGTTGAGGGTAGAACCATAGGTTTGGCATCCTTCCAGATCGGGGAATTCTACCCAGTAAGAACTATCTTCTTGGTGGAAAATAGCGGGATAAACAAACAACATAATAAAAACCTCCTTACAATAACATTATAACACGTATGTACAATAGAAATTCAAAAGAAAAATAGGAATAACTGCAAGAAAAAAAGAGGTTTAATCCTCTTTTCTTCTTTTTAGATTATCCACTACATTTTGAGTAAATGTTAAAAGTGCTTCGCGGTTCTTGTTATCCAGATGCTGGAACTCGTCCAAAACACTGTAAATAACATTGTACAGTATATTATCATTGTCTAGCATATCTTGCAGCAGTGCAGCGGTTTCATCTTCGGGCAACCGTGTCACAAACATCTCACCTTCTCCGGTGCGCAACCATTCCTCCCTTACAAAGTCACCGTTCCAATTCTCACGACAAATAGATTTAACAATGGATTCTGAAATATTCCTCCTACCATTTTCCCATGAGCAAACAGAAGAACGGGTGACACCAAGAATTTCGCCAAATTTATCTTGACTATACCCAATAAATTCTCTTAACAACGCAATGCGCTCATTCATACACAAACACCATCCTTTCATTTTTAATATATAACAAATTGTAAACAAAATCAACAAAAGAAAGAAAAATATCTTGATAATGTAAATTATATATTACAATAAGTAGACATGGACAACAAACGAAAGGAGAAAGCCATGGAAAAAGAGAAAAAGGAAGAAGCGGAAAAATAAGGACTTTGAACAGAATGTAGCAGGCAGGAGAACAGGGAGAGCGAGAACAACAAGATAGCCCAAAATAATATTTTAGGAAACAAGTACAAACAGGTACACATAACTTAGAGTAGGAGGTGTTTTTATGCGGAAATTACCAACAGTAGAAGTAAAAGTAACGTTGCCTAATGGAGAAACCATTGATTGGGATGATATGTCTGAAGAGGAACAGAAAGAAATGAGCAATCGGTTAAACCGTCAAGTGTTTGAGGCACTTGGGGCTCATGAAGTAAAAAGTACAAAGAAGCATACCGTCTGATGGGCGGAAGTTAGTATAGCATAGTTGGGAGATTTTCCCTTGGGATATATAAAGACATTATCATAAATGGTTCATAATAGAAATCTAATCTGTCGAAAACTTGAGTTTCCGCAAAATGTAAATCTGCAATAATTAAATCCTCCCAAAGTACCAATCTGCCGATTTTTGAGAAATATAAGAATGGCAGAAATAAGAGCAATGGCACTTAAATAAG
>JAVVUO010000003.1:0-127248 GCA_036653135.1 Lachnospiraceae bacterium | reverse complement strand
ATGATTACGCTGCTCTGTAAAGCTAATAATGAGCGAAAACTGCTGATAGAGAATGGAATCACTTGTTTCACCGATTACACAATCAATAATTATGAGCAAGAATACAATACATTGATTGCGCTTGGAGGCAATGAAAATAAGACCACTGACCATAAATATGCAAAAAAAGATGAAACAACACTACTGAATAGGCTTGTAAAATATAAGCATAACCATCTTCTTTTTCTGCATAACTTTGAAGTGTTGTTTGATGACAACATCAGTGAACGTGATCTTCGAAAAGTAAAGAATCGCCAGAAGATGGCAGGTGGCTTTCGCAAGGATAGTGGACATGAGATGTATTGCAAGATTCTGACCATGATTGAAACCCTAAAGCGAAGAAATATGGGAATCATCCAAAATATAAAACTAATATTTGAAGGCACACCGGCTATATTTTAGCCGGTGCTAAAGTCGTTATTGTTCAGCCGAAGGCTGAACTGTTACCAAATTACGTATGTTTTTTAAAAATAGCATTGACAAACAGGATTTACCTATGTATAATAAATCGAGTGTGGATAGGAGACTGCCATGAGAGTAGAATTATTAGACATCATTTCCTGGGAAAATAAGGAAATGTCAAAACAGGTAGAAATTGAATTAATGTCTTTCAACTCAAGACGGGGAGAATTTCCCATTGCGAAGAAAGCACCGTTTGTATTGACGTTTACGAATCTGGAGAATAAGCGGCTGCTTATCCAGGGTGAATCAGATGTGACAATTACAATTCCGTGTGACCGTTGTCTTACAGATGTGGACAGGGTGTTTCGTGTCAGAGTGGATAAAGAGATAGATCTTACCGGTGAAGACAAAGAGAAAAGCATGGATGTATTAAACTACATGATAGGAACAAGTCTGGATGTAGATCAACTTATTTTTGGAGAAATTTTGGTAAGTTGGCCAATGAAGGTTCTGTGTAAAGAAGATTGCAAGGGCATATGTAACCAGTGTGGAATCAATCTGAACACGTCAGAATGTCAGTGCCAAAGAACAGAACTAGATCCAAGAATGGCAGCAATCCAGGATATTTACAATAAATTTAAGGAGGTGTAACCATGTCTATATGTCCAAAAAATAAATCTTCCAAAGGAAGAAGAGATAGAAGAAGAGCAAACTGGAAAATGAATGCTCCTACTTTGGTAAAATGCAGTAAATGCGGCGAATTAATGATGCCACATAGAGTATGTAAGAACTGTGGAAGTTATAACAAAAAAGAGATTATTCCTCAGGATTAGTCTAAACTGAACAGAAGGGAGTTGCAGCATGCAGCTCCCTTTTTTCCTATTACTTAACAAAAGAATGGAGGACAATATGAAACTTTTCAATATGGATGGAGGTCTGATGAAGACCTTGAGTAAAATGACAGATGTGATTTGCCTCAGTATTATGTTTGTGCTTTGCTGTATCCCCATTATTACCATAGGAACTGCCGCTACAGCATTATACTATACAATGCATAAAGTGGTAAAACACGAGAGGGGATATATTTTCAGAGAGTATGTGTCTGCGTTTAAGAGCAATTTTAAGCATACAACACCAATATGGCTCTTTGTCGTAGTGTTGTTTTCGGTTTTAGGAATTGATATCTATATTATGAATGCCTATGCACAAAATGGAAGTTGGGTAGGAGGATTAGCTATCTTTTTTCTTGTGGTAATGACATTGGTATTTGCATGGAGTTTGTACCTGTTTGCATACATAGCGCGATTTGAAACTACTAGAAAGCAGGCAATGAAAAATGCATTATTGATGACAATTGCACATTTGCCATGGACAATTGTGCTGATTTTTATGGGAATTGTGTCAAGTTTGATTCTATACATTATGCCGGTTTCCATATGTTTTATTCCGGGAATATTTGTATGGATAGAAACGTCTATTTTAGACAAAATTTTCTGGAAATATATGAGTGAAGAAGATCGAAAAGCAGAAGAGGAACGAAATCGGGAATATCTAAATTGAATTCATTAAAATTATGATTGATTTCTCTAGATAGTTATAGTATATTCATTAGTAGGCATTCAAGGGAAAGGGAAAATATCCCTTTTTGTGGATTATAAGGAGGAAATTTCATGCAGGAAACAATAAAAGTAGCAGTAGATGCCATGGGAGGCGATCATGCGCCTGCTGAAATCGTAAAAGGAGCATTAGATGCTGTTACGCTACGACCAGATATTAAGGTATATCTGGTAGGTCAACAGGATATAGTAAAGGAAGAACTGGCCAAATATTCTTATCATGGGACACAAATTGAAGTGATTCATGCAGAAGAGGTGATTGAAACCGCAGAACCGCCGGTTATGGCTATTCGTAAGAAGAAACAGTCGTCCATTGTAGTAGGAATGAATATGGTAAAAGAAAAACGTGCGGATGCATTTGTATCTGCCGGAAGTTCCGGAGCAATATTAGTAGGCGGACAAGTTATTGTTGGAAGAATTAAAGGTGTGGAACGCCCACCGTTAGCACCGTTGATTCCAACTGAAAAAGGAGCATCTTTACTCATTGACTGTGGAGCAAATGTGGATGCTAGAGCGTCTCATTTAGTGCAATTTGCAAAAATGGGTTCCATTTATATGGAGAATGTAATGGGAATTAAGAACCCAAAAGTTGCCATTGTAAATATTGGTGCAGAAGAAGAAAAAGGGAATGCTTTAGTTAAAGAAACATTTCCATTGTTAACAAATTGTCCAGATATTAATTTTGTGGGAAGTATCGAAGCGCGTGATATTCCTCATGGCGAAGCAGATGTAATTGTATGTGAAGCATTTGTGGGAAATGTAATATTGAAATTGTACGAGGGTGTTGGTGCAACCTTACTTAGTGTGATAAAGCAAGGAATGATGAGTTCTTTACGAGGCAAGATAGGTGGAGCACTGGTAAAACCGGCATTGAAGAGTACCTTAAAATCATTTGATGCTTCTGAGTATGGAGGTGCACCCTTACTGGGTTTGAATGGATTAGTGGTAAAGACACATGGCAGTTCTAAGGCAAAGGAAATCACAAACTCCATCATTCAATGTGTTACATTTAAAGAACAAGATATTAACGAAAAAATCAGAAAAAATATTGAAGTGTCTCCCATGGAAGAGGAGTAGAAAGGATTTATTATGGAGTTTGAAAAACTAAACAAAATTATTGCAGAAGTATTAAATGTAGATGTAAAAGAAATAACATTGGAGACCACATTTGTAGATGACTTAGGAGCAGATTCTTTGGATATTTTTCAGATTATCATGGGACTAGAAGAAGAATTTGATATTGAAATTGCCAATGAAGAAGCAGAAAAAATCAATACCGTTGGTGATGCGTTAGAGCAGATTATGAAAGCATTAAATGAGTAAGAAGCATTTTAACTGTATACGGTAAAAGAGGAATAAGGGGGTTCAAAAGAAGGTACGGTTATTATCTTTTGAACTACCCTTTTCCTTGTATTTACTTCTGTTTTACTACATTTCATAATAAGAAGGGAGAAGTATGAAATTAAAAAAAGAATTTGAAGAAAGAATAGGATATCAATTTAAGAAAGAGGGACTTTTGTTACAAGCTTTGACTCATAGTTCCTATGCCAATGAGCATCATTTAGGCAAGCAGGCGGATAATGAACGATTAGAGTATTTAGGAGATGCGGTATTAGAACTTGTATCCAGTGATTTTCTATTTCAAAAATATCCCCAATATCCGGAAGGCGAGTTAACACGCTTACGTGCTAGCATGGTATGTGAACCAACTTTGGCATTTTGTACTAGAGAACTAGAGCTTGGAAAGTATCTGCAGCTTGGAAAAGGGGAAGAAACCACAGGAGGAAGGGAACGAAAATCAATTCTTTCCGATGCGTTGGAGGCGGTAATAGGTGCCATTTATTTAGATGGTGGTTTTGCTAATGCAAAAGAGTTTATTTTTCAATTTATTTTAAATGATATTGAACATAAGCAACTCTTTTTCGATAGCAAGACTATCCTGCAGGAAGTGGTGCAGGGAAAGAATAAAGGGGAATTAAGTTACCGACTGGTAAGTGAAGAAGGACCAGATCATGATAAGAAATTTGTGGTAGAAGCATGGATTGGTTCCGTGGCACATGGACAGGGAGTTGGAAGAACAAAGAAAAGTGCAGAGCAGGAAGCAGCATATCATACACTATTACAGTTGAAAAATCAGGAAAAGTAAAATCCTAATTGGAGGAATGTATGTATTTAAAGAGTATTGAAGTACATGGATTTAAGTCTTTTGCCAATAAAATTGTATTTGAATTTCATAACGGAATTACCGGAATTGTAGGACCTAATGGAAGTGGAAAAAGTAATGTTGCAGATGCAGTACGCTGGGTATTAGGAGAACAGCGTGTAAAACAATTACGCGGTGCAAGTATGCAGGATGTTATTTTTAATGGAACGGAAAATCGCAAGCCTCTTAGTTATGCATATGTGGCAATTACTTTGGAAAATGGGGACCGCCAGCTTAATATTGATTATAATGAAGTTACAGTGGCAAGACGTGTATATCGTTCTGGAGAAAGTGAATATTTAATTAATGGAACTTCCTGCCGCTTAAAAGATGTCAATGAATTATTTTATGATACCGGAATTGGAAAAGAAGGATATTCCATTATTGGTCAAGGTCAAATTGAACGAATCTTAAATGGCAGACCGGAAGAACGCCGGGAATTATTTGACGAAGCAGCAGGTATTGTAAAATATAAACGAAGAAAAGCTACTGCTCAAAAAAAGTTAGAAAATGAACGTCAAAACTTAGTACGTGTGAATGATATTTTAGGTGAATTGGAAAAGCAGGTAGGACCACTGGAACGTCAAGCAGAAAAAGCAAAAGATTACCTAAAAAAGAGGGAAGAATTAAAAAAATATGATGTCACTATGTTTTTGATGGAAATGGAACATGTGCAGGAGCAGTTGAAAGTTCTGAGTGAAAATGAAAAAATAATAGAGAAAGATCTTATGGAATCTCGTTCCTCATATGAGAATACCAAAGCAGAATATCAGCAGCTGGAACAGAATATGGAACAGAAAGACGCTTCTATTGTTTCTATTCGTGAGAAAATTGGAAATACTACAATACAAAAAGGAAATTTGGAAGGACAAATTAATGTTCTAAAAGAACAAATTCATACTGCAGAACAAAGTGAAGAACATTTTAAGGTCAGACAGGAAGCAATTCACAAGGACTTGTCTTTTCGTTTGGAACAGAAAGCCACTTATGAAGCAGAACAGGAAACATCAAAGACTCGGATAACCGCTATGGAGCAAGAAAAAAAGAAAATTATGGAGCGGTTTCATCAAATTCAGGAAGAAATCAATAGTTGTACCCAAGGAATCGAAGATGGGAAAAACGAGATGATTGAACTGCTAAATCAAAAGGCATCTACCAAAGCAAGACAACAGCGTTACGATACCATGTTAGAGCAGATGAATATTCGAAAATCCCAATTAGGGAAACGTCTGCTAGAGCAAAAGAGTGAAGAGGATGAATTACAGTCTGTATTGGAACAATATCAGCAGCATTATCAGCAAGCCAAAGCAGAATATGAAGGGCTGTTGGAACAGGAACAAAAATTGGAAGAAAAGCGCAGTCAATGGCAGGAAAAGCAAAGTGAGACCATAAGGCTGTTAGAACAGGATACTGGCAATTATCACAGACAAAAATCACGTTTGGATTCACTGCTGAATATGGCAGAGCGCTATGACGGATATGGAAATGCTATTCGTAAGGTAATGGAAAAAAAGGACATAACACCTGGGGTGCTAGGAGTAGTAGCAGATATTCTTACCGTGGAGAAGAAATATGAAATTGCCATTGAAACAGCACTAGGAGGAAGTATTCAAAATATAGTAACCCAAGATGAAGCAACAGCAAAAGAAATGATTGGCTATTTGAAACAAAATCGTTTGGGCAGGGCGACCTTTCTTCCTCTTACCAGTGTTGGAAAAAAGGAAATACCGGTTAACAGGCAAGTGTTAAAAGAACCGGGAGTTCTTGGAATTGGAAGTGACTTGATTAAAGCAGCACCTCAATTTGATGGATTAAAGCGCTATTTACTGGGCAGAACCTATGTGGTAGACCAGATTGACCATGCAGCTTCTTTAGCAAGAAAGTATCAATATTCTTTACGAATTGTAACTTTAGAAGGGGAATCTTTAAATCCTGGAGGCTCCATGAGCGGAGGAGCATTTAAGAATACCAGCAATCTTTTGGGCAGAAAAAGCGAAATAGAACATTTAGAGCAGGAAATTGAAAAACTAAATACTTCCAAACAGAAAAATCAAAGCCGCCTAGAGGAAATTACAACAGCAAGAGAATTATTAAAGGAAGATTTGCAGCAGCTGCGTGAAGATTTAAAACAGGCTATGCTTACAGCCAATACGGCAAAGATAAATGTACAAAGAGCAAGAGAACAATGGGACGAAAATGATAATCGATTTTCAGGATTACAGAGGGAAAGTCAGGAAATAGAATCACAGCAAAAAGAAATTCGTGAAAATCAAAAAGAAATAGCAGAAGAAATTGCAAATGCTCAAGAACGAGAGCAAGAAATAGAAGTAGAAAACAACAGTCTTCAACAATTACTGGAAAGTCAAAACAAAATGTTGGCAGAAAGCCAAAAGGAAGTTTCTGGTGTTACAGTAGAGGAAGCAAATCTTATTCAAAGCGCAGAATTTATAAAACAAAATAGAACTAGAGTGAGAGGAGAAATCACCAAGCTGGAAGAAGAGATGCAAAAGGCACAGCAAGAGAAGGAAGAATCTAAGACCGACATAGAACAAAAATGTCACGAAATAGAGGACATGCAAAAATCTATAGAATGTTTGAATGCTTTAGAAGTGAAATTATCTCAAGAACTTGTGGAAAGCCAAAAGAAAAAGGAAGAAATGTCTCTTCAATATAAAACATTTTTTCAAAAGCAGGAGGAATTATCAAAACGCAGTAATGATTTGGATAAGGAATCTTATCGCTTGAATAGTCAAAAAGAAAAATTAAATGACTCCATAGAATCTTTGACCAATTATATGTGGGAAGAATATGAGCTGACACTTCATAATGCCATGGAACTTCGGGATGACATATCTGACAATCCCACCAAAATCAAAGGCTGTATTGCTAGAATAAAAGATGAGATACGCAAATTAGGAGATGTAAATGTAAATTCTATTGAAGAGTACAAAAATGTTTCCAAACGTTATCTATTTTTAAAAACACAGCATGATGATTTGATTACAGCAGAAGAAACGTTATTGGGTATTATTGAAGAATTGGACATAGGAATGCGGAAACAGTTTATGGAGAAATTTGCCCAGATTCAGACAGAATTTGACAAAGTATTTAAAGAATTATTTGGAGGCGGAAAAGGAACCTTAGAACTGGTGGAGGAAGAGGATATTTTGGAATGTGGAATTCGCATTGTAGCTCAGCCACCTGGAAAAAAATTGCAAAATATGATGCAGCTTTCCGGTGGAGAAAAATCTTTAACTGCAATTTCGCTGTTATTTGCTATTCAGAATTTAAAGCCATCTCCCTTTTGTTTATTAGATGAGATAGAAGCGGCACTAGATGATTCCAATGTTGGACGATTTGCAGGATATTTACATAAATTAACAAAACATACTCAGTTTATTGTAATTACCCATAGGCGTGGAACCATGGCAGCAGCAGATCGTTTATATGGAATTACCATGCAGGAAAAAGGTGTTTCCACACTGGTTTCTGTTAATTTAATTGAAGATGAATTGGAAAAATAAAACGAAACCACAAAAAGAAAGGATATAGATATATGGAAGAAGAAAAGAAAGGTTTTTTTGGCCGTTTAGTAAAAGGTCTTACCAAAACCAGAGATAATATAGTATCTGGAATGGATGCGATTTTTAGTGGATTTTCCAAGATTGATGATGAATTTTATGAAGAAATAGAAGAAATTCTCATTATGGGAGATATTGGAGTAGCTACTACCGGAAAAATTATGGAACAGTTAAAAGAAAAAGTTAAGGAAGAACATATAAAGGAGCCTGAAAAATGTAAGGAACTTCTAATTCGCAGCATGAAAGAACAAATGGATGTGGGAGAAGCATCTTATGGTTTTGAGAATGAAACATCAGTGGTTTTGGTGATTGGTGTAAATGGTGTGGGAAAGACAACATCAGTTGGGAAATTAGCCGGAAAGTTAAAAGCACAGAATAAGAAAGTGGTACTGGCAGCGGCAGATACTTTTCGTGCAGCAGCAGGAGAACAATTAAATGAATGGGCACACCGTGCAGGAGTAGACATGATAGGTGGTCAAGAGGGGGCGGATCCGGCGTCTGTTATCTACGATGCTGTTGCAGCAGCAAAAGCAAGAAATGCAGATGTATTGCTGTGTGATACAGCAGGACGTCTTCACAATAAGAAGAATCTTATGGAAGAATTAAAAAAAATCAATCGAATTTTGGAAAAGGAATATCCTAATGTATTTCGGGAAACCTTGGTAGTACTAGATGGAACTACAGGGCAAAATGCATTGGCGCAGGCAAAACAATTTTCGGAAGCTGCAGATATTACAGGTATTATTTTAACCAAGATGGATGGCACGGCAAAAGGCGGTATAGCCATAGCGATTCAAGCGGAACTTGGAATTCCTGTGAAATATATAGGTGTGGGTGAAAGCATAGACGATTTGCAAAAATTTGATTCAGAACAATTTGTAAATGCATTATTTATGCAGAAAGAAGGAAAATGAAATGGAAATGTTGACATTGGAGAAATTTGAAGAAGCAAGTAAAACAGTAAAAAAAGTAACCTTGGAAACAAAATTGGTATACAGTGATTTTCTTAGTGAGCAGACAGAAAATAAAGTATACTTGAAACCGGAAAATATGCAGTTTACCGGAGCTTATAAAGTAAGGGGTGCATACTATAAAATTAGTACCTTAACGCAAGAAGAACGTGACAAAGGCTTAATTACTGCATCTGCTGGAAATCATGCCCAAGGTGTTGCTTATGCAGCAAAGTGTTTTGGTGCAAAAGCAGTTATTGTAATGCCGACTACTACCCCATTAATTAAGGTGAACAGAACAAAAGGCTACGGTGCAGAAGTAATACTTTATGGAGATGTATATGATGAGGCCTGTCAGAAAGCCTATGAACTTGCAGAAGAATATGAATATACATTTATCCATCCCTTTGATGACCTTGCAGTAGCTACGGGACAAGGTACTATAGGAATGGAAATCTTCAAAGAACTTCCATTGGTAGAATATATTTTAGTTCCCATTGGAGGTGGCGGATTGGCAACAGGAGTGTCTACCCTTGTCAAATTGCTAAATCCCAAGATAAAAGTAATAGGGGTAGAACCAGCAGGAGCAAACTGTATGGAAGCTTCTCTAAAAGAAGGGAAAGTAGTAACGCTGCCTAGTGTGAGCACCATCGCAGATGGTACAGCAGTAAAAACACCGGGAGAAAAGATTTTTCCTTATCTCAAAGAAAATTTAGACGGAATTATTACAGTAACAGATGAAGAATTAGTAGTAGCTTTTTTGGACATGGTAGAAAATCATAAAATGGTGGTGGAAAATTCAGGTCTTCTAACCGTAGCAGCACTGTATCACTTAGGTGTAAAAGGAAAACGAATTGTATCTATTTTGAGTGGAGGAAATATGGATGTGATCACCATGTCTTCCGTGGTACGCCAGGGACTGATTTTCAGAGACAGAATCTTTACTGTTTCGGTATTGCTTCCAGATAAGCCGGGAGAATTAAGCAAAGTGGCAGATACCATTGCCAAGGAACAAGGAAATGTAATCAAATTGGAACATAATCAGTTTGTAACAACTAACCGAAACGTAGCAGTTGAACTGCAGATTACATTGGAAGCATTTGGCACAGAGCATAAGAATCAGATTATGAATGCACTTTCTAATCATAATTATCAGCCGAAGCTGGTAAGAGCAAATTTGTAACTAAAAAAAAGCAGTGTCAAGAAAAAACACTTGACACTGTTTTTTTTTTATAGTATGATAACACAGGTGATTGCGATGGAGAAAAAAGTAATGCAGACATATCTTTATGATTTTTATGGAGAATTGTTGACAAAACATCAACAAAATATATATGAAGAGTTTGTACTGGATGATTTTTCCTTAAGTGAGATTGCACAAGAGGAAGGAATTAGCCGTCAAGGTGTCCATGATTTAGTCAAACGGTGTAATCGAATTTTAGAAGAATATGAAGGAAAGTTACACTTATTGGAACGCTTTTTAAGCACCAAAGAGAAAGTGACTAGAATACGTGCTTTGACGTGTGATGACCAAGACCAGAACCAAGCAGAAATAATGGCGCAAATTAAAGCCATTTCCAATGAAATATTAGAGGAGTTATAGGTATGGCATTTGACAGCTTATCCGAAAAACTACAAAATGTATTTAAATCTTTACGTAGCAAAGGTCTTCTTACTGAAGATGATGTAAAGGCTGCGCTAAAGGAAGTAAAGATTGCATTGTTAGAAGCAGATGTAAACTTTAAAGTAGTAAAAGAATTTATCAAATCCGTGCAGATTCGGGCAGTAGGACAGGATGTTATGAATGGTCTGAATCCGGGACAAATGGTAATTAAGATTGTAAATGAAGAACTGGTAACATTAATGGGTTGTGAAACCACAGAACTGGAACTGAAACCGGGAAATGAAATTACGGTAATTATGATGGCAGGTCTTCAAGGAGCAGGTAAAACAACGACCACTGCCAAGATAGCAGGAAAGTTGAAGCAAAAGGGTAAAAAGCCATTATTAGTAGCGTGTGACATTTATCGACCTGCAGCTATTGCACAGTTACAAATCAATGGGGAAAAACAGGGAGTAGAAGTTTTTTCCATGGGTGATAGTCACAAGCCGGTGAACATTGCAAAGGCAGCAATGGAACATGCTCAAAAGAATGGTCATAACGTAGTGATTTTAGATACTGCCGGACGACTTCACATAGATGAAGAGATGATGCAGGAATTATTAGATATCAAGGAACATATAGCGGTAACGCAGACAATTTTGGTAGTAGATGCTATGACAGGGCAGGATGCTGTAAATGTAGCAACTATGTTTCAAGAAAAGATTGGAATTGATGGAGTAATTATCACTAAGTTAGATGGAGATACTAGAGGTGGTGCAGCATTATCAATTCGAGCAGTAACAGGAAAGCCTATTTTATATGTAGGTATGGGAGAGAAATTATCTGATTTAGAACAATTCTATCCAGAAAGAATGGCAAGCAGAATCCTTGGGATGGGTGATGTACTCACCATGATTGAAAAAGCCCAGGATAATATAGATGAAGACAAAGCAAAAGAATTAGAACAAAAGATGAAAAAGGCCGAGTTTGGATTTGATGATTATCTAGAATCCATGAACCAGATGAAAAAAATGGGTGGCTTAAGCAGTGTGTTAGGCATGATGCCAGGAATGGGCGGAGCTCAGATGGCAGAAATTGAAAATGCTATGGATGAGAAGAAAATGGCGAGAATAGAAGGAATTATTTATTCAATGACGCCGAAAGAAAGAAGTAATCCTTCTATTTTGAATCCCAGCAGAAAGCGTAGAATTGCAAATGGTGCCGGAGTGGATATCAGTGAAGTAAATCGTTTGGTGAAGCAATTTGAACAGTCACGCAAGATGATGAAACAGATGCCCGGAATGATGGGGGGCAAGGGAAAGCGCAAAGGTGGATTCAAATTTCCATTTAGCATGTAAGGTAAGTAACAGAGTATTTCTCTGATTACAAATAGAAAAAGAAAAACCCAAGGAGGTGAAATGTAATGGTAAAAATCAGATTGAAAAGAATGGGACAGAAAAAGGCTCCTTTCTATAGAATCGTTGTAGCAGATTCCAGATCTCCAAGAGATGGAAAATTTATCGAAGAAATTGGTACCTATGATCCAACTAAGGATCCAAGTGTATTTCAGGTAAATGAAGAATTAGCTAAAAAATGGTTGGCAAATGGTGCTCAGACAACAGAAATGGTAGGAAAGATTTTCAAAGCAGCCGGTATCGAAAAATAAGATTCGTGAGGTGACGTAATGAAAGAATTGGTAGAAGTAATTGCCAAAGCGCTTGTGGATGAACCACAGGAAGTGGTAGTTACAGAGACTGAGAACGAGAAGTCCATTGTCGTAGAATTACGTGTAGCCCAAGCTGACATGGGGAAGGTAATTGGAAAGCAGGGACGTATTGCAAAAGCCATTCGTGCTGTGGTAAAAGCAGCAGCAGCTAAGAATGACAAGAAGGTTATTGTAGATATTATACAGTAATAGAAATCACAGTGAGTTATCACTGTGATTTCTTGATAGAACAGGGGAAATGGTGAAGGCTATGGATCAATATGAAGAAAGAGTAAAGTCTTTGTTTGAAAGTCATAGAGATCATTTAATGCAGACGATTCAAGATAATTTGGCACAAAATGAATTTGATTCGGCAATGCGTTTATCCGAGGATTTAATTCAGTTCTGCACAGAAAATGATAATAAAGAGGGACTTTCATTGGGGTACTATTGTACAGGAATAGTAGCATATTTAAAAAAGGATTATATTTCTGCATTGGACATATTTAAAAGTGTATTGCCAATGTTAGAAAGAACAAGGGATTTTCGCCGTTATGCAACAGCACTGAATCTAATGGGGCAGATATATAGTGCAATTGGTGATGATAATCGTTTTATGGACTGTTATGTTGAAGGAATTGCGTATGCACAGGAACATAATCTTTTGGATGTAGAAAGTGAGTTTTTCAATAGTATTGGAAGCCGCTATCAAGTAATGGGTGCACATGAAATCGCTATTACTTATTTTCAAAAAGCATTGGAAATATTGGAACTAAGTCAAGAAAATGAAGAAGAAAAAAACAGAGAAAAAATATTGGTTTTACTAAATTATGCGCTGTCTAGTGCTTGTGAACACAAGCAGGAAAGGGCATTATATTTGATTAATAGTGCGCGTGAACTGTATACTCCAGTTTATAAAGAACATAGACTGGCGCTTTCACTAACGGAAGCTAGAATCGATCTTATGATTGGAAGAAGAAAAGAAGCACAGCTGCAAGCGGATCATATTTTGAGTATTATTAAACAACGTGATATTACGTGGGATTTTGAACAGTATTTAGGAGAAAGCATGAATTTCTTTCTAAATCTGGGAGAACTGAAAAAAGCAGATGAAGCATTGCAGGTATTTGAAGAAGCTGCGGCATCTCAGGAAAATGCATATTGGAAAATGTGTGCTATTGAATATCGTATTAAATTATCCCAGTGTCAGAAAAAGAAAGAAGAAAAAGAGAGTTTATATGAGAAGTTCTTTCGATGCTACGAAGAACGCCGCGCAGAAGAAATGCAGCGAAAAATAGAGAATATGAAGCTGCGTGTTGCACTAAGTGATGCGGAAAATGAACAAAGTAAAATCATGAGCAAAAATCGTCTGCTGGAAAGCCGTTCAGAAATTGATTCATTAACCGGAATTCATAATCGCTATTCCTTGGAAAAGGATTCCAGAGAATGTTATCAGCATATAAGAGGCAAACGGATTAGTCTAGGGATTATTGATATAGACTATTTTAAACAATTAAATGATACATATGGTCATGCAAAAGGAGACAGATGTCTTGTTGAGGTTGCACAGATATTGTTAATGGCTGTAGGGGAAGCCGGTAAAGTATATCGTTACGGCGGAGATGAATTCATTGTGGTAATAGAAGAAAAAAATGCATTGGAACTTGAAAAAATTGCAGAAAATGTAAAGTATATGATCGAAGAGACTGGCATTGAGAATAAAAATTCTGCTATTTCAGACTATGTAACATTATCTCAAGGATATGCCTTGTGTGTTGCAACGGATCATATTACACGTCCTTTATTATTTAAGAAAGCAGACAAAGAATTATATCATATCAAGACTAATGGAAAAAACGGATATTCCGTTTGCGAACTAAAAGAGGGATAATACATGGAAGAATTATTGCAGGTAGGAGTGATTGCCAATACCCATGGAATACGTGGAGAAGTAAAGGTATTTCCAACTACGGACAACGTGAAACGGTTTGAAGAATTAAAGAAGATATGGCTGGATACCGGAAAAGGAATGAAAGAACTTGAAATTACCCAGGTGAAATATTTCAAGAATTTGGCTATTTTAAAATTTAAAGGAATAGATAATATAAATGAGATAGAAATTTATAAGGGAAAAGGTCTTTTTGTTACACGTAAAAATGCAGTAAAATGTGAAGAAGATGAATATTTCATTGCAGATTTAATCGGGATGCAGGTAATAACCAAGGATGGAGTATCCTTAGGAGTAATTACAGATGTTTTAACCACTGGAGCTAATGATGTTTATGTAGTGGATGTCCATGGAAAAGAACTCTTGCTTCCAGCAATTAAAGAATGTATTTTAAAGGTAGATATGGACAAAAGGCAGATACAGGTATATGTAATGCCAGGATTAATGGATTAGGTGAAGTGAAATGAATTTTTATATACTAACATTGTTTCCTGAAATGGTAAGGGATGGATTAAACACCAGTATTATTGGTCGAGCAGTACAGGCAGGATATTTGCAGATAGAAACCATTGATATTAGAGATTATACAAAAAACAAGCATTGTAAAGTAGATGACTATCCCTATGGGGGAGGTGCTGGAATGCTGATGCAGGCTCAGCCTGTGTATGATGCCTGGAAGTCCGTAGTAGAACGAATTGGAAAAAAGCCCAGATGTATTTATGTAACACCACAAGGGCGCACCTTTACTCAAAATAATGCCAAGAATTTTGCCCAAGAAGAAGATGTGATTTTTCTTTGTGGTCATTACGAAGGAATTGATGAACGAGTATTAGAGGAAATTGTAACGGATGAATTGTCCATTGGAGATTATGTGTTAACTGGAGGTGAACTGCCTGCTATGGTGATGGTGGATGCAATCTCTCGTATGGTGCCAGGAGTGCTTACCAATGAAGATTCCGGGTTAACGGAATCTTTCGAGGGAAATCTTTTGGAGTATCCACAGTATTCAAGACCAGAAGAATGGAATGGAAAAAAAGTTCCAGAAGTTTTACTGTCAGGACATCACAAAAAAGTAGAAGAATGGCGCAGAGAACAGTCTATTCTTCGCACGTTGGAACGTCGTCCGGATTTACTAGAACAAGCATCTTTAACAGAGAAGGAGCAAAACTGGTTAAAACGTAACAGTTCAGCCGAAGGCTGAACAAGAACGACTTTAGCACTGGCTAAAATATAGCCAGTGCTTCTTGAAATATTAGTTTTATATTTTGAATTATGCCCAAATTTCTTTTTTTCAGTTCGACCAAGTGCGATCAATTCCAATCAATTCTGTTATCTTAATCAGTTCCCTCCATTCTTCAATATTTTTGTTTAACCACTTTTCTCCTTCCTGTGTTATTGTATAATATTTTCTTTGTGGTCCATTAGAAATATCTTTCAAAATAATATATGTAAAATTGCTTTTATGCAGTCTTCTTAATATAGAATAAAAAGTACTCTCATTTACTTCTGGAAAATAGACTGTCATTTTTTTTATCAAATCATATCCATATATTACATCGCATGACTTTATAATATATAAAATACACATTTCGAGAATACCTTTCTTTATCTGAGCATTCATTTTAATATTTTTTCCTTTTTGATAGTATAGTTAACCACATAACACTTAATAGTATTGCGACTAAATAGCAATAAAATACCATTTTAATATTTTCTAAATACACTTCCAAATTTGTAAGCTGCGATTCAATAGCTTTGACTTGAAAAAGTGTACAAACCAAAATATAAGAACTACATAATCCTAAATAATAAGATGCACCTCTAGTTAAAACACAATATCCAAAAAGAATAACACCGAAGGTTGCTACTATACAAAGTACATTTTGAATAATATGCATATCAATAATATTAAAAATTTTTATGCCAAAAAAAGTAGGTGCAACTAAGCAAATAAGAATATTAATAACATAAATCAATATTTTATTATTTTTCACCTCAAGATACAAGGCAGATAATACTGTGATTTTTTTTCCCACTGCAAAAAAAACTATTAGTGGAAATAAAATACTCAATACTAGAGGTATTCCAAATTGAATATTAAAAGATAAGTATCTATGACTATCTATGTAAATAAATAACCACATATTACAAAAGCACAAAATTCCCAATATCATATAAATTACAAGTGCCCTATGACCTGCATCGACCAATGAACTTATAATATCCTTTGGTTTTTCAGCTATAGTTCCCTCTTTAGAAAATTGCGTATAATCTTCTATTATTTCTTTCATATCACTAAAAGATGCATGAAAAATTAATTTTTTACCCAGCTCATATAAAAATCTACTCTCCATATTATTTACCTCCATATCATTTACCACCGTTTCTAATTATAATGTATCACTCTACTGTTCAATGGTCAATAGTTTTTTGCTCTAAGAACTTTTAATTTGTAAAAGTTCAGCCTTAAAAAGAACTATAATAAGGATATTTATGCAGCCCGATATATAAGCAGAAGTTAGCATAGCATAGTTGGGACATTTTCCCTTGGGGTATATAAAGACATTATCATAAATGGTTCATAATCGGAGCTGAAAAAAGTAGAAAAAACTTGCATTATATAGGAAACTGTGATAAAATACTAACCTGTGAGACAAGAAAACGATGGTCCTCTGTTACCTTATGTATTAAGAACATCCAATTAAATTAGGAGGTCACAAGATGAACCCAACAGAAATTATTAGAAGTATCGAAAAAGAACAGTTAAAAGCCGAAGTATCTGAATTTGGTGTAGGTGATACCGTAAAAGTGTATGGTAAAATCAAAGAAGGAACTCGTGAAAGAATCCAGATATTTGAAGGGATTGTATTAAAAAGACAGGGTGGAAGCAGCAGAGAAACTTTCACAGTAAGAAAATTCTCCAATGGTGTTGGAGTAGAGAAGACATGGCCAGTACATTCACCAAACGTTGAAAAAGTTGAAGTAATACGTTATGGTAAAGTAAGACGTGCAAAATTGTACTACTTAAGAGACCGTGTAGGAAAGAAAGCAAAAGTAAAAGAATTAGTAAAATAATTCAGAATTGAATGAAGAATTGGGAAGGGACAAATACGATTGTAGTTGTCTCTTTTTTCCACATGCGGGAGTGAAAAATGAAAAGAAGTGCCGGATTGGATTTTTATCATAGAAAAAGAAAAGTAAATAAAGGAGTGTTGCGAGAAATTGTACTTTGGATAGGAGAAATTGCCTTTGTAATGGTAATAGCAGTGATGCTAGTAACATTTATTGGATTTCGGATTACCGTAGTAGGTTCTTCTATGTCTCCGACATTGGAAAGTGGAGAAGAAATATTAGTGAATCGTTTTGTATATAAGTTGTTTACGCCCAAACAAAATGATTTGATTGTGTTTTTACCAAATGGGAATGAGAAGTCTCATTATTATGTGAAACGTGTCATAGCCACACCGGGTGATACCATACAGGTAAAAGCGGGACTTGTTTATGTAAATGGAAAGGTATTTGAAGAAAAGGTGAAAGTATCTGCAATTGAGAATCCCTTACTGGCAGAAACAGAAATCACCGTTAGAGAAGATGAATATTTTGTGCTGGGAGATAATCGAAATAATAGTGAAGATAGCAGATATGCCAGTATTGGAAATATAAATAAAAATTATATCGTAGGAAAAGCATGGTATCGAATAGCTCCATGGAAGAAGTTTGGATTCATAAAATGAGTAAAGAATAAGGAGGAGTAGAATGCATTTTCAATGGTATCCTGGTCATATGACAAAAGCAAAACGTCAAATGCAGGAAGATATTAAATTGATTGACCTGATTATTGAGTTAGTAGATGCAAGAATTCCCTTAAGCAGTCGGAATCCTGATATTGACGAATTGGGAAAGAATAAAGCAAGATTAATTTTAATGAATAAAGCAGATTTAGCCAATGAAGCATACAATCGGAAATGGGCAGAGTATTTTCAAAAAAAAGGCTATTTTGTGGTGCGCTTAGATGCTAGAAATAAAGCAGGTGTGAAAGCTGTAAATGAAGTAATAATGGAAGCTTGTAAGGAAAAGATTGAGCGTGACCGAAAAAGAGGAATTTTAAATCGTCCGGTGCGTGCTATGGTAGTGGGAATCCCCAATGTTGGAAAATCCACATTTATCAATACGTATGCAGGAAAAGCATGTACAAAAACTGGGAATAAACCCGGAGTGACCAAAGGAAAACAATGGATTAAATTAAATAAAAATGTAGAATTACTGGATACACCTGGAATTCTATGGCCTAAATTTGAAGATCAGCGTGTAGGACTATTGTTAGCACTGATAGGTTCTATCAAAGATGAAATTCTCAATATTGATGAATTGGCACTGGAACTGATTCAAATCATAACAGAAGGATTTCCAGGATTGTTAAAGAAACGATATGAAATAGAAGAAACGGATCATACAACAGTGGAAGTATTAGAACAAATAGCTAGAAAGCGTAATTGCATCCAGCGTGGAAATGAATTGAACTATGGAAAAGCTGCAGCACTTATCATTGATGAATTTCGTGGTGGAAAGATTGGAAAAATAACCCTTGAATTTCCAGAACAGGAAGCATAAAATAAGAAGCATATGATAGAAAAGAGAAGTGTTATGGAGAAAAATAACAGCAAGATAAATTGGAAAGAGACCATTAGCTTTGTCTTGTATATTCTGGCTGTCTTTGTAATTACCTATTTGGTAATTCATTACGTAGGACAACGAACACAAGTAAGTGGAACTTCTATGGAATATACATTAAGTGATGGGGATAATCTTATTGTGGATAAAATATCCTATCGCTTTCATAACCCAGAACGGTTTGATATTATTGTGTTTCCTTTTCAACATAAAGAAAAGACTTATTATATCAAGCGTATTATTGGACTTCCGGGCGAGAAGATACAAATTGGAGAAGATGGAACTATTTATATTGATGACCAGGAATTGTCAGAATCCTATGGCAGAGAAGTAATTGCTGATCCAGGAATTGCCAAGGAGGCAATTGTATTGGGAAAAGGAGAATATTTTGTATTGGGAGATAACCGCAATTACAGCAGTGACAGCCGTGACCCAAGTGTTGGAATTATCAAACAAAAAGATATTATCGGAAGAGCCTGGGTACGTATCTTTCCCTTTGACCGCTTTGGATTTATTAAGCATCAGTAATTACAATGAGTGCAGCAAATAAGTTTAGATTTAGAAAAACATAGAAAAGAGTAAGAAAATGGAAAAAAAGAAAACGATTGATTGGAAGGAAATCTTCAGTTTTATTTTCTGTATTGCATTAGCGGTGCTTATTGCATGCTTATTTCGCCATTACGTAGGACAGCGTATTTTAGTAGATGGATCTTCTATGGAAAACACCCTACATACGGGAGACAATTTAATTACAGATAAAATATCCTATCGCTTTCAGGATCCAGAACGATTTGACATTATTGTATTTCAATATGCTCAGGACGTATACTATATCAAACGTGTCATTGGTTTACCGGGAGAAAAGGTACAGATAGCAGAAAATGGAAGTATCTATATTAATGGAAGTATTTTAGAAGAATCATATGGAAAAGAAACCATGATAAATCCGGGAACTGCACTGGAAGAAATCACATTAGGAGAGAAGGAATATTTTGTGCTTGGTGATAATCGAAATAATAGCAAAGACAGCCGTGACCCAAGCGTTGGAGTAATTCACAAGAAAGATATCATAGGAAAAGCATGGTGTCGTGTGTATCCTTTTGACAGCATACAGCTTATTAAGCATAAGTAAGAAATAAATGAGAGAAGGCCAAAAGCATGAAAAAAATCAGAGAAATTAAAGAAGAATTACAGGCAGCAGCGACCTTCGTGCTGCCTTCTTTTATAAAAAAATATCAAGATGATGAACGTAGTGGAGTTGAAAAATTAGTACGGCAGGCAGAGAAAAAGATAGAAAATCTAAAAAAAGAAGAAGAAAGAATAGAACAGTTGAATTTCTTTGAACGAGAATACGAAGCTTGGGGATATGTGTGCGGAATTGACGAAGTAGGACGTGGTCCATTGGCAGGTCCTGTGGTTGCAGGAGCTGTGATTCTTCCCAAACACTGCAAAATTTTGTATATTAATGATTCTAAACAGCTAAGCGAAAAGAAACGCGAAATGCTATACGATATTATTATGGAACAGGCGTTGGCAACAGGAATTGGGACGGTAGGTCCGGCTAGAATTGATGAAATAAATATTCTTCAGGCAACTTACGAAGCTATGCGTGAGGCTATTCAAAAATTAGCCATAGTACCCGATATATTACTAAATGATGCAGTTACCATTCCAAAAGTAAATATTAGCCAGGTGCCTATTATCAAAGGAGATGCCAAAAGCATTTCCATTGGAGCTGCAAGTATTATTGCCAAGGTTACAAGAGACCGCTTGATGGTTCAATATGATCAAATCATGCCGGAATATGGATTTGCCAGAAATAAAGGCTATGGTTCGCCGGAACATATAGCAGCATTGAAACAATTTGGACCATCCCCGATTCACAGAGAAAGTTTTATAAAAAATTTTCGATAAGGAGAGAGTATGCCATTCGTAGAAGGAATTCATCAATATCAAAGCGGTACCGCTTCTAATACCCAATCGCTAAATGCAGTGAAAGATACCATACGTCCCTTGTCCTCTTATGTACAGGAATTAGTTCCGGGAAAGGTATTTGAGGGAACCATTACTGAGATTAAAAATGGTCAGGTTACCATAGGACTCAGTGACGGACAGACAATTACAGCCAAAATGGAATCCCAGGTCAATTTGGAAAAGGGACAGCCCATGCTCTTTGAAGTAAGAAGTAATAACGGAGAGCAGATTGCAATTCATCCTGTGACATTGGAAAGTGCACAGAATCCAACCTTATTAAAGGCACTAGAAGCAGCAGGACTTAAAATAAATGAGCAGAATTTGTCCATGGTAAATGCAATGATGAAAGAACAGCTTCCCATAGACCGAAATAGTTTAGTTCACATGTCAAGATTGCTATCTAATTTTCCGAAAGTATCTTTGGAGACTTTGGTGCAGATGCAAAAAGCAGGTCTTGAAATTAATCAAAGCTCTATTGGACAATTTGAAAGCTATAAAGCAAATCAACAATCTTTTTTGCCACAAATACAGAATTTAATGAAAGAAATACCAAACTTATCTCAATCTATGTATGAAAATTCAAGTGTCACAGCAAATCAGTTCTTTACAACCGGACAAATACCACAAGAACAGGGAATGTTAGGATTTCAACAGCAGATTGTAGAAATTTTAATGGGGACTCAAGGGGGTGTTACAGGCAATCCGCAGCTAGGAGCTTCACAGTCAGAAGCATTACTAGGTCAGGTGCAGCAAAATCAAATGATTCAAAATCTTACAGTTGAAAAACCAGAGGAATCCAAAGGCGTGAATGTTCATCAGGATGGTGCCAATACTCAAGGGGGAATCGGAGAACATCACACGGACCAGCACACGGTACCACTTCCCCAGCCGCAAATGGCAGGTACAGAAGAATCAGGGATTTCCAATTTAGAGCAGACACCACCAGTCAATCCCAGCAAGCAGGTATTGACTTTGGTACAGCAGCAAAATCTTACTGGACTTTTAATGGAATTTCAAGGGGCAGTTTCCAATGAACAATTATTGCCGGGTGGAATATTAAATCAAAATCTTTCGGCAGGAGAATTATTGCAGCAGATTTTGCAGGCAGTGGAGAACAGCAGCAACTATTCAGCAGCTTTTGTACAGCGTTTATTTCAATCAGATGAATATAAGAATCTATTAAAGCAGGCGATGGAGGAACAATGGCTGTTAAGTCCTGAAAAATTAAAAGAAGAAGGTGCCGTAAAAGAGTTGTATCAGCGTCTAGGCAAACAGATGGAAGAACTGCAGCAGGTACTTACGCAGGCAGGCAAGGCAGGAGAGACACTTTCTCAGACAGCACACACAGTACAAAGCAATTTAGAATTTATGAACCAGCTAAGCCAGATTTATACCTATGTACAATTGCCATTGAAATTACAAAACCAAAATGCACACAGTGATTTATATGTATACACCAATAAGAAAAACCTTCAGGATAAAGAAGGAGAACTTACGGCATTACTACATTTAGATATGAAACAATTAGGTGCCACGGATATTTATATTAAATTAACTGGCATGGAGCTGGAAACTAATTTTTACATGGAAAATCAGGTGTCCTATGAACTTATTGAAAAAAATGCAGGAATATTGCAGAAAAAATTGGAAAAAAAGGGATATCACTGTCACGTTCAAGTGGAAAATCGAAGAAAACAGCAGGATTTTGTACAGGAGTTCTTAGAGCAGGAAAAACCAACAGGAAAGCTGCAGCGGTATTCTTTTGATGTAAAAGCATAATAAAAGCTTGAGAACAAAAGGCAAGGGAGAGTGTTCATGGCAGAAAAAACATATAAAAACAAAGTGGAGCCGGTGATAACCAAAACTGCAATTGCTGTTGCTTATGAACCGGGAGAAGAAGCACCTAAAATTATTGCCACAGGAAAGGGCATTGTAGCAGAACGTATTATTGAAAAAGCAAAAGAAGAGAAGATACCCTTTTATCGAGATGATAAATTGGCGAATACCTTGTCAAAACTGGAAATTGGAGATATGATTCCACCGGAATTGTATGAGGTAGTAGCAGAAATTCTAGTCTTTGTAGATGATATGGAGCGCATGAGAGAAAAACTGCAAAGAGTATAGCAAACTTAAATAGCAGTACCTGAGATAATAGAGAAGGGAGCAGGAGTTGGGAAGAAAAGGAAATACCAGCCGCTTGTGGGGAGCAGGATATGAAAAACTGGCTGCAGAATATTTAAGTCGGAAAGGATATCATATTTTACATACTAATTTTACCATTAGAGGGGGAGAAATTGATATTATTGCAAGGCAAGGAAGGTATTTGGTATTTGTAGAAGTAAAATATCGAAAAGACACCAAAGGGGGACATCCTTTAGAGGCGGTCACTATTCAAAAACAGAAAAGAATTTGTAGAACTGCATCTTTTTATTGTCTTCGCTATGGATATGAAATGGAAACGCCCTGCCGCTTTGATGTGATTGGAATACTAGGGAAAGAAATTATTCATATCGAAGATGCATTTTCCTATGAGGTGGGATGATAACAAAGAAAGGAAGGCGCATGTGGGAAAAGAAGAAATCATACAGACGAAAACATCAAACATAGTGTTAAAGCAAAGAAATAAAAAAATAGAAGAAGGCATTGCTGTGCCGTATTTGTCCTTTCCATTATTAGAAGAAACCGGAATAGTTACCCATTGTTTTACCACAAGACAAGGTGGAGTCAGCCAGGGAATTTATGCAAGTATGAATTTAAGCTTTACCAGGGGAGATTGTCAAGAGTCAGTACAGGAGAATTTCAAGAGAATTGCTAAGGTTTTAGGAACAAAATATGAAAATTTTGTGCTTTCAGATCAGACACACACTACCAATCTGCGCAGGGTAACCAAAGCAGATGCAGGAAAAGGGCTGACAAGAGATCGTGACTATCAAGAAATAGATGGTCTGATGACAAATGAACCGGGTCTTGTGCTATCTACATTTTATGCGGATTGTGTTCCGCTATATTTTGTGGATACCAAGCATCATGCCATTGCTTTAAGTCATTCTGGTTGGCGTGGAACGGTAAAACGTATGGGAAAGATAACATTAGAAGCCATGCATGAGGAATTTGGAACAAATCCAAAGGACACAATTTGTGCCATAGGTCCTTCTATTTGCCAGAACTGCTATGAAATCAGCCAAGATGTGGCAATGGAGTTTATACAGGAATTTCAAGGACATCAAGAGGAAATTTTACAGGAAAAAGATAATGGAAAATATCAATTGGATTTGTGGCGGACCAATGAGCTGGTGCTGTTGGAAGCAGGAATAAAAAAAGAGCATCTTGCAGTAACGAATGTTTGTACTTGCTGCAATGCAGAAACATTATTTTCACATCGTGCAACTCAGGGAAAAAGGGGAAATTTAGGGGCATTCTTAGCCCTAATATCATAAATAGTGAAAAAGAAAAGAGGATGAAAAATGGAAAAATATATGAATTATGTATTAGAACAAACAAAAAAGATATTATCAATTGATAGTCCCACCGGATATACGCAAGAAGCGGCAGACTACGTGATGGGTGCATATCAGGCATTGGGCTACCATCCTGTAAAAACTGTCAAAGGCGGGGTTTTAGTAGAAATTGGCGGAATGGACAGTGAAGATGCTATTCTTTTGGAAGCACATATGGATACCTTAGGTGCTATGGTGCGTGAAATTAAAAGTAACGGCAGACTGAAATTATCACCCCTTGGAGGAATGAACCCAAACAATGCAGAAGCAGAAAATTGTAGAATTATCACACGTTTTCAAGGAGTCTATCAAGGAACCTTTCAGATAGAAAATGCATCTGTTCATGTGAATGATACCTATAACGATACCAAACGTACCTATGATACCATGGAAGTAGTACTAGATGAAAATGCTGCCACAGAAGACAAGGTAAAAGAACTTGGCATTATGGTGGGAGATATTGTGGCATTTGACCCAAGAACCACGATAACAAACCAAGGATACATTAAAAGCCGTTTTTTAGATGATAAATTAAGTGTTGGAATTTTGTTAGGATTTGCAAAATTTATAAAAGAAGAAAAAATTACAACAAAACGGAAAATATATCATCATATTACAGTGTATGAAGAGGTAGGACATGGGGCATGCGGTACGGTACCAAAGGGTGTGACTGAAATTTTATCTGTAGATATGGGATGTGTGGGGGAAACTCTACAATGTACGGAACATCAAGTATCGATTTGTGCAAAAGACAGTGTGGGACCTTATAGTTATGATGTGGTAACTAATTTAATCCAAGCAGCAAACAAGCATAAGATAGACTTTGCAGTAGATGTGTATCCGCATTATGGTTCTGATGCCGATGCAGCATTAAGCGCAGGGTATGACTGTCGTCATGGTTTAATTGGCGCAGGGGTATATGCTTCCCATGGGTATGAACGAAGTCATATAGATGGAGTGAAAAATACATTAGAACTGTTAGGTGCCTATCTGGCAGAAACAAAGGATCTGTAAAATGGAAGTGATGAATAGATTGATTTGGATTAAAAAAATAACTCTGGGTTATAAAACACCCAGAGTTCAAAACAGTGATTTGTTGGAAAAACAGGAATAAATGATCCAATCTAGGGTTATCCAGTTTTAATCGTCCTCTTCTTGGTCATTACTGGTGGAATAAACCTGTCTTTTACGTGCCATTTCATCATTTTCTAAATATTCATCATAAGTGGTAATCTTATCAATAATATTGCCATTTGGTAAAAATTCAATAATACGGTTGGCAGTGGTTTCTACCACCTGATGGTCACGAGAGGTGAAAAGCAAAGCACCTTGGAATTTCACCAAACCGTTATTTAATGCGGTAATGGACTCCATATCTAAATGGTCAGTAGGCTCATCTAAAAGAAGTACATTGGCTCCGGTAATCATCATACGAGAAAGAAGTACACGCACTTTTTCACCTCCGGAAAGTATTCTCATTTTTTTGATTCCATCATCACCAGCAAATAGCATACGTCCTAAGAACCCTCGGACATAAGTAGCGTCTTTAATTTCAGAGTACTGGGTCAGCCAGTCCACAATCTGTAAATCGGTATCGAATATCTCAGTATTGTCTTTTGGAAAATAAGACTGGGAAGTAGTAACACCCCACTTGTAACTTCCTTCATCTGGTTCTAATTCACCGGTAAGTACTTTAAACAAAACTGTTTTTGCAAATTCATTGCTTCCAACAAAGCCAATTTTGTCTCCGTGTCCTACAATAAAGGAAACATTATCCAGTACCTTCACTCCATCAATCGTTTTACTTAAGCCTTCAACAGATAATACTTCATTGCCAATTTCACGAGCAGGACGAAAATCAATATAAGGATATTTTCTGCTGGAAGGACGAATTTCATCTAACTGAATTTTTTCCAAAGCTTTTTTACGAGAAGTTGCCTGTTTGGACTTGGAAGCATTTGCAGAAAAACGAGAAATAAAGTCTTGAAGTTCCTTAATTTTGTCTTCTTTTTTCTTATTGGCATCTTTCATTTGTTTTACTAATAATTGGCTGGATTCATACCAAAAATCATAATTACCGGCATAGAGCTGGATTTTAGCGTAGTCAATATCAGCAATGTGAGTGCAGACCTTATTTAAGAAATAACGGTCATGGGATACCACAATAACAGTATTTTCAAAGTTGATTAAAAATTCTTCTAACCAGGCAATAGCATCTAAATCTAAATGGTTGGTAGGCTCATCTAAGAGTAAAATGTCAGGATTGCCAAACAATGCCTGAGCAAGCAAAACTTTAATTTTTTGGGCGCCATTTAATTCTTTCATAAGAGTATCATGTAAAGAAGCATCAATACCAAGACCATTTAATAGCTGTGCGGCATCCGATTCCGCATTCCAGCCATCCATTTCTGCAAAGTCACCTTCTAGTTCGCTGGCACGGATACCATCTTCATCGGAAAAATCTTCTTTGGCATAGATGGCATCTTTTTCTTTCATAATCTGATAAAGACGCTGATTTCCCATAATAACGGTATCTAATACGGTACAGTCGTCATATTTGAAATGGTCTTGTTGTAAAAAGGAAAGCCGTTGTCCAGGAGTAATAATAATATCTCCGTTAGTAGGTTCTAGCTGTCCATTTAAAATCTTAAGAAATGTGGATTTTCCAGCACCATTGGCACCAATTAATCCATAGCAGTTTCCTTCTGTAAATTTAATATTCACCTCTTCAAATAAGGCTTTTTTACCAATTCTAAGAGTTACATTACTTGCACTAATCATTCTATTATACCTTTCTATTTCTTGATATCTAGTTGGAAATTACATAGTCTTTCTATATTCTACCGTATATCTACTATTTTGCAAGCAATTTAAGAAAAAGTGTTGTACTATTTCTAAAACTTTTCTTGAAAACTTTTTGATATATCAATTGAAAATAGTGGAATTATTTGTTATTATAAAAAACAGTAGGATTTAGAATGACAATAAAAGAACACAGTTGATGAGAGGTGGAGAAGGGTTATGAATTACGATGAAATAAAAAGCAAATTTCTTGGTGATTTGGGAACAGAAATTTTAGAAGCACTTCCTTGTGGACTTTTTGTGGCATCTCATACAGCAGGTATCGAAGGAATTCGTATTATCTATATGAATCAAGTATTTTTAGACTGTATTGGGTACCACAGAGAAGAGTTTGAAGCTACCGGAAGGGATATGGGCGCAGTAGTAATGCCGCAAGATAATATTGCGGCACGCCAACAGCTTCACGATGCATTAAAATCTAAGGGGAAGATTATTTTGCAGGATTATCGTATTCACCGACCAAATGGTGAATGCAATCATGTTTTGTGTGGAATGAAAAATATAGAAAAAGTAGGTAACTCTCATTTCCTTGTTGCAACGTATATGAAATTAGATGAATTCGCAACAAAAGAAAAAGCAATCGTAGAACAGCGTTACAAGATGGAGGAACTAACGAGCAGATTAAGTCGAATGATTCAAAATCTGCCCAGTGGCTGCGCTGTGGTTCAAGGAGCCGACAGGCTAGAATTAATCAGTGGGAATGCTGAATTTTTCAGACCATTGGGCTATACATTAGAAGAAATTCAGTTACTTCCTGGAGACCTTAAAGATATCGTATATCCTTCTGATGTCCAACAATTAAAGAAGGCAGCAGAAGAGGTACTTAGAAATAAGGAATCTAAGGAATGTGAAATTCGAATTGTGGACAAGATGGGACGGACACGGTGGCTTTCAATTAAAATTAGATATTATTACCAACAACATGGAATTCCATATTTTCTGATTGCCTGCTGGGATATTCATGAACGAAAATTAGTAGAAGAAGAACTTTATTTACAGACAGAGCGTTATCAGCTTATGGAAGAGATGAACAATGAAATACCTTTTGAATATGATGTAAAAAAACGAGCACTGCTCATTCCAAAGAAATTTGATTTTATGTTAAGTGAGGAATTTAATAATCAAGATTATAATCTTTCCAGAGAAAACATCGAGCATTTTTTTCATCCAGAAGATGAAATGGAATTTTGGAAAACCATAGACCGAGCATCCTTGGTACCAGAGGAAGGAAGCATGGAATATCGGATAAATATTGCAAGAAGAGAAAAAAATCCGGAATATGCCTGGTTTTCCACCAGCTACAAAAGTGTTCTTGGGGTTAGTGGCAAGATTGTGCGTATTTTAGGGAGAACGGCAGATATCAGCAAGGAAAAGACAGAGCGAAATGAGATGGCGGAGCGACTTCGCAAAGACCCCCTTACAGGCATTTTAAATAAGGTAGCCACCAAAACAACAGTAGAAGAATTTCTAACTTCAGAACCAGTGGGAATACATGCATTATTTCTAATTGATATTGATAACTTTAAAGAAATCAATGATACGTTTGGCCATTTGTTTGGAGATAGTGCATTGGTAACCATTACAGAGAAAATCAAAGTATTGTTTCGCAGTAACGATGTGGTCGGAAGAATTGGTGGAGATGAATTTGTGGCGTTTATGAAGCATACCAGCCCACAGCAGGTCAGAATAAAAGCGCAGGCTATTTGTGATGCAGTAAAGCAGGAATATAATGGAGCTAAGGAGCAGATGGAAATCAGCTGTAGCGTAGGAGTAGCATTATATGACCAGAAAAAAGATAGTTATGTTACGCTATTTTCCAAAGCAGACCGAGCAATGTATCAGGCTAAAATAGCCGGAAAAAATCAATATTGTTTAGGAGAAAGTGCAGAACCATTATGGCACGTACAGAAAAAAAGTAATATTGAAAGCAGGGGAGGCAGATATAAGGCAGGAGAATCTCAAGACATGAATTTTCTTTCAGAGGCATTTTTACTTCTTTCTCATGCAAAGGACATCAATAACTCTTTGAATCTGTTAATGGAACGAATTGGCCAGCAATATGATTTAGGTATGGTGGTGGTATTAAAATGTAACAGGGACAGAGAAGAACTCTTTCAGACTAATTGCTGGACTCGTAAGAGTGGTATTTTGAAGCAGCCAACCTTAATTAATAATTATAAGTATTGGGAAGGATTTCTTAAAACATTTCATACTCAAGGAGGTCTATGCATTAATGATGTACGCAATGATAAAGACATACCCAATCCGGAGCATGAACTATTAGATCATTGGAATGTTCGTGCATTGGTTAACTGCAGTTTTTCCTATTTTGACAGGGAAGAAGGATATGTAACGTTTTGTGATTTGGAAAAGCCCAGACAATGGAATGAATTTGAAAAGGAAACTTTTTTAGAACTATCACGATTGTTTTCTGTATTTGTGGCATTATTAGCAAAGCAGGAAGAAGACCAAAAAGCAATCAGACATCTAAAAAAAAGAGATCCCCTGACAGGATTGTACAATGAAGAAGCATTTAAGGCTAGAGCACAAAAAAAACTAAGGGAATGGAAGGAAAATCAGCAGTATGCAGTGGTATTTTCGGACATTAATGATTTTTCTTATATTAATGACAATTTTGGATATGATGCAGGAAATGAAATCTTGAAAAATTTTGCATTGCAGATTCAAAATGGGGAAAATATAATTTCCGGTCGTTTGTATTCTGATCTTTTCATTAGTCTTATGTGGGGAAGCGATAAGGATATTATTTTACACTATATTGTGCGAAGTAGCACGAATTTCAGCCGACAGCAGAAAAAGAAATATGCCGGTACGAATATCAAGCTTTCTACAGGAGTCTATTTTATAGAAAGTCCAGAGGAAAAATTGGACATTGCCATTGAAAATGCAAATCTTACCAGAAAGAGTATCAAAGGAACGGAAAGTACTTTTTGCAGAGTATATGAGAAGACACTTCGTCAGCAGCGTGAAATTGAGAAGAAAATCAATGCAGCGTTTCAAAGAGCATTGGAAGAAGAGCGCTTTCATGTTTTCATACAGCCTAAATTTTATCTTCAGGAATGGAAGATGTTTGGCGGGGAAGCATTGGTTCGCTGGAAGAAGCAAAGTGGCAAGTTGGAAGCACCTGGATATTTTATTCCTGCATTAGAGAAATCAGGATATATTGTGGAACTGGATTTTTATGTTTATGAGCAGGTATTAAAGTATTTCAAAAAATGGAGGGAAGAGGGAAGAGAATTACCAGTAATTTCGGTGAATTTTTCCAGAAAACATTTTGAAGGAGATGGAATTTATCTAAGAATTGTAAAACTAGCAGAGCAATACCATGTTCCACACGAAAAAATTGAAATTGAAATCACAGAAAGTCTGGTTGCTATAAAGTATGAACAGGTAAAACAGGAAATGCAGCAGCTGCGTAGGGCAGGATTTCGGGTGGCAATTGATGATTTTGGCACAGGATATTCTTCCCTCAGTATGCTTTTGGATATTCCCGCAGATGTGGTAAAAATTGATAAGAGCTTTTTAAACCGAGAAAATCGATTTAAAGAAAAAGAATTTGTAAAAACAATGGGAGAATTGGTAAGGAGTGTAAAAGAGGAAGTCATCTTTGAAGGGATTGAAAGTAAAGAACAATTGCAGTTTCTTGTGAACTGTGGTTTTCGTTATGGACAAGGATTTCTCTTCTCTCATCCACTTCCCCTTGGGGTGTTTGAAGAAAAATACATGAAAAAGGGCGAAAACTATTGATTTTTTGTCGTTCTTTGAGTATAGTTTAGAAGAGAGAATGTGAAATATTTATCAACATTCAAATAAACTGCATAACTGCCCTTTTCCGGAGCAGTGTGCTTATTATCAGCTAGGAGGAAAATGTAATGAAGAGATCTATGAAAACCATGGATGGTAATCATGCAGCAGCACATGCATCATATGCATATACAGACGTTGCAGCTATTTACCCAATCACACCATCTTCTGTTATGGCAGAAGCCACAGATGAATGGGCAACACAGGGAAGAAAAAATATTTTCGGACAAACCGTTCAGGTAACTGAAATGCAATCAGAGGCAGGTGCAGCAGGTACTGTACATGGTTCTTTGGCAGCAGGTGCTTTAACCACCACATATACTGCATCCCAGGGATTATTATTGATGATTCCAAACCTTTACAAGATTGCCGGAGAAGGACTTCCAGGCGTATTTAATGTATCTGCTCGTTGTGTAGCAAGTCATGCATTAAATATTTTTGGTGATCATTCTGATGTTTACGCATGTCGTCAGACCGGTGTAGCAATGCTTTGCGAATCTTCCGTACAGGAAGTTATGGATTTAACTCCAGTTGCACATTGTTCATCATTAGAAGGAAAACTTCCTTTTATTAACTTCTTTGACGGATTTAGAACTTCTCACGAGATTCAAAAGATTGAAGCATGGGATTATGAAGATTTAAAAGATATGGTAGATTTAAATGCAATTGAAGCATTCCGTAAAAATGCATTGAATCCAAATCATCCACGTTTAGATGGTTCTGCACAAAACCCAGATATTTTCTTCCAGACAAGAGAATCTTGTAACTCAACCTATGAAGCTATGCCTGCTATTGTACAAAGCTACATGGACAAGGTAAATGCAAAACTTGGAACAGATTACAAATTATTTAACTTCTATGGATCAGCTGATGCACAAAAGGTTATTATTGCAATGGGTTCTGTATGTGAGACCATTGATGAAACCATTGACTACTTAATGAACAAGGGCGAAAAAGTAGGAGTTATTAAAGTTCGTTTATACAGACCGTTTAGCAAAGAAGCATTTATCGCTTCTATTCCAGATTCTGTAAAGACCATTGCAGTATTAGATAGAACAAAAGAGCCGGGATCTTTAGGTGAGCCATTATACTTAGATGTTGTAGCAGCTTTAAGAGGAAGCAAATTTGAAGGTGTTAAGATTACATGTGGACGTTATGGTTTAGGATCAAAAGACACAACACCAGGACAGATTATTGCAGTATATAACAATACAGAAAAAGAAAGATTTACACTTGGTATTCATGATGATGTGACAAATCTTTCCTTAGAAATAAAAGAAGACCCAGTTACCACACCAGAAGGAACTATTAACTGTAAATTCTGGGGACTTGGTGCAGATGGTACTGTTGGTGCAAACAAGAACTCCATTAAGATTATCGGAGATAATACAGATATGTTTGCGCAGGCATACTTTGACTATGATTCCAAAAAATCCGGTGGTGTTACTATGTCTCACCTGCGTTTTGGAAAGAAAGCAATTAAGTCTACCTACTTAATCAAACAGGCAAACTTTGTTGCATGTCATAATCCTTCCTATGTTCGTAAATATAATATGGTTCAGGAATTAGTACCAGGTGGAACATTCTTATTAAACTGTTCTTGGACACCAGAAGAATTAGAGCAGCATTTACCAGGACAGGTAAAGAGATTTATCGCTGAAAACAATATCCAGTTCTATACCATTGATGGTATTAAAATTGGTAAAGAAATTGGACTTGGCGGACGTATCAATACCGTATTACAGTCTGCATTCTTTAAATTAGCAGCTATTATTCCGGAAGAAAGAGCAATTGAATTAATGAAAACTGCTGCAAAAGCTACTTACGGCAAAAAAGGTGATAAAATCGTACAGATGAACTACGATGCCATTGATGCTGGAGCAACTGGCGCAATTAAGATGGAAGTACCTGCAAGCTGGAAAGACGCTAAAGATGAAAGCTTTGCAAAAGTGGCAGCAGGAACAAGAAAAGACGTTGTTGATTTTGTCAATGACATTCAAATTCCTGTTAATGCACAAGAAGGTAACAACATTCCAGTATCTGTTGTAAAACAGTATGAACATGGTCAAACACCATCAGGATCTTCTGCATATGAGAAACGTGGTATTGCAGTAGATATTCCAGTTTGGAATTCAGAGAGCTGTATCCAGTGTAATATTTGTTCTTATGTATGTCCTCATGCAGTAATTCGTCCGGTTGCTATGACACAAGCAGAAGCTGCTCAGGCACCAGAAGGAATGAAGATGTTAGACATGACAGGAATGCCAGGATATAAATTTGGTATTACAATTTCCGCACTGGATTGTACAGGATGTGGTTCTTGTGCAAATGTCTGCCCAGGAAAGAAAGGCGAAAAAGCACTTTCTATGGCAAGCTGTGAAGCAAATCTTGGAGAACAGGACTTCTTTGATTATGGATTAACTGTATCTAAGAAACCTGAGGTTATTACTAAATTTAAAGAAACAACCGTAAAAGGTTCTCAGTTTAAACAACCATTACTTGAGTTCTCAGGAGCTTGTGGCGGATGTGGTGAGACACCTTACGCTAAATTGATTACACAGTTATTTGGTGATAGAATGTACATTGCAAATGCAACAGGATGTTCTTCTATCTGGGGTAACTCCTCACCTTCTACACCTTATACTGTAAATGAAAAAGGAAATGGTCCAGCATGGTCTAACTCCTTATTTGAAGATGCAGCAGAGTTTGGTTATGGTATGTTACTAGCTCAAAAAGCAATCAGAGCTAAATTAAAAAATAAGATTGAAGCAGTAGTTGCAGACGGAAAGAATGCTGATGTAGTAGCAGCAGGAAAAGAATGGCTGGATACCTTTAGTATCGGTGCTGTAAACGGAACAGCTACAGACAAGTTAATTGATGCATTAGAGGCTTGTGGATGTGATAATGCCAAAGATATTTTAGTTGAAAAAGATTTCTTAGCTAAGAAGTCCCAGTGGATTTTCGGTGGTGACGGATGGGCATACGATATCGGATTTGGTGGTGTTGACCATATTTTAGCAAGTGGACAAGATATCAATATTATGGTATTTGATACAGAAGTATACTCCAATACAGGAGGACAGTCTTCTAAAGCAACTCCTACTGGCGCAATTGCACAATTTGCAGCAGGTGGAAAAGAAGTGAAGAAAAAAGACCTTGCTTCTATTATCATGAGCTATGGTTATGTATACGTAGCACAAATTGCTATGGGTGCTGACTATAATCAGTGTGTTAAGGCAATTGCAGAAGCAGAAGCTTATCCAGGACCATCTTTAATTATTGCTTATGCTCCATGTATCAACCATGGTATTAAAATTGGTATGAGCAAAGCACAGACAGAAGAGAAGAATGCAGTAGAAGCAGGTTACTGGCATACATTCCGCTTTAACCCAACCTTGAAAAAGGAAGGAAAACCAGCATTCTCCTTAGATAGTAAAGCACCAACTGGAGATTACAAGACATTCTTAAACGGAGAAGTTCGTTACAATGCACTTGCAAGATTTAATCCAGAAAGAGCAGAAGAATTATTTACTACTGCCGAAGGAAATGCAAAAGAGCGTTATGAATACCTGAATAAGTTAATCACATTATATGGTGAAAACTAAGGTAAAAGGTTTCTTGTTATAGAATTTCATTATTACAATAAAATAGCTTCTGCTGTATAAAAATACAGTGGGAGCTGTTTTTTGTACCTAGAAAAGTAATATTCCTATGTAATAGAACACTCTCAGCGAGGATTTCACTGGTGAATAAGAATCTTAAAGGAAACAAAAAACACCTTGCCATGTATAACACCTAATGCTACAATAAGGGGAACAGGATATAGGGTTTGGAGGGCAAAAAATATGTGGAGCGGAACCGGAAAGTATAGTGCAATCTTAAGAGATTTAGGGACAATGACTCCTCTAAAGAGTAATCAAGTACAGGCAGTGTCCATACAACATCGTTTAAATGTAGGAAATAAAGAATTTGAACAAAATTTGCAAACGATTTTAGATGCATTAATGGAAATAAGTGCGTTGGATTTGTCATTGACCAATAATTCCAAAATATTAGATACCTCAGGGAAGGAATTAGCAGATACAGCAGAAAATATAGAAAGTGCAATGGCTACAACTAGCGAAAGTACTTCAGAAGTGGTGGTTGCGCATGAAGATTTGACGATTACCATAGGACGTGTGTCAAGCAGTTCAGAAGAAATATTAAAAGGAATTACAGACAGTGCCACACAACTTCATGAAATTGTAGAAGTATCAGGAAAAACAATTGTGAATTCCATGGAAATGAAAGAGGATATGGAAAAACTACTGCAAGTAATTGCGAATATGAGTGAAGTGATTGCAGCAATTAATGGAATATCTGCCCAGACTAATTTACTGGCATTGAATGCCAGTATTGAAGCAGCTAGAGCAGGAGAAGCAGGAAGAGGATTTGCCATTGTTGCAGAAGAAATTGGTAAGCTTGCAGATGAAACTAAGAATTTAACATCCAATATGGATCAATTTGTAGATAATATACAGCATGCTTCTCAGCAAAGTTCAAAAAGCATTGATGTAACCGTAGAATTTTTGAATAAAATCAATGAAAATCTTCAGGTGGTACAAAAAAGTAACGAAAACAATAAAGAAAGTATTAATAATATTACAGATGCAGTAACTACTACAGCAGCAGCCAGTCAGGAAATTTATAGTTCTATTTTACAGGTAGAAGAACAAGTAGAAAAAATTCATGGCGACAGCAGTGGTTTAATGCAGCAAGTAAGTAATCTGCAGTCAGTGAGTAATTCCTTAAGAGAGTCAATTAGTCCTATACGAGATATTGAGGAAAAATTAGATCAAACAGCTAAAGGTATGGGTAAAATGTCTGAAGATGTATTTTATATGATGAGTAATCAGACTTTTATTGAAACAATTAATAGTGCCATCTCATCTCATCGTAAATGGGTAGATAAATTATCCAATATGGTAAATCAAGGCGTCATTGTGCCACTGCAAACGGATTCTACAAAATGTGGATTTGGACATTTTTACTATTCCATGAATCCTAAGAATCAGGAAATTAAAGAAATATGGACTGAAATCGAACCAAAACATAAGGAACTTCATGCGTTAGGACAGGAAACAATCAAGGCAATTTGGAATGAGAATAGTGGAAAAGCCAAGGAATGTTTAGAAAAGGCTCAAAATATTTCTACTATATTAATTGGTGACTTTAAAAGAATTTTAGAAATTGCAGGAAAATTGGATCAAAGAGGAGAGCGTATATTTAAGTAAATGGTAGAAGACAGCAGACCGGAGCAAGGTGTTCGGTCTGCTGTATCTATTAGAGATTGTCTAGGCTTATATACTGCGAGATAGAGTTACTGATATAGAATAATAGAAATTGGAGAAATGATTTTGAAAGAACATATAATATATAAAATTCAACCGGAAAGTATTGCAGAAGAGTTAGAGGTGGAACCGGGTGATGTCTTACTATCGGTAAATGGGCAGGAAATAGAAGATGTCTTGGACTATCATTTTTATACCAATGAAGAATATTTAACCGTGGTAATTCGAAAAACGGATGGAGAAGAATGGGAACTGGAAATTGAAAAGGAATATGAAGATGATTTAGGTATTGAATTTGAAAATGGATTGATGGATGAGTATAAATCCTGCCATAATCAATGTATTTTTTGCTTTATTGATCAGATGCCTAAAGGAATGCGTGATACCTTGTATTTCAAAGATGATGATTCTAGATTGTCTTTTTTACAGGGGAATTATGTAACGCTTACCAATATGAAAGAGCATGATTTAGATAAAATTATTCGCTATAAAATGGGTCCCATTAATATATCTGTTCAGACTACCAATCCAAAGCTGCGATGTGAAATGCTTCATAATCGTTTTGCGGGAGAAGCTCTTGGCAAGATAGACTTATTGTATAAGGCAGGAATTTCCATGAATGGCCAGATTGTATTGTGTAAGGGTGTGAATGATGGTATAGAATTAGAACGCAGTATTAGTGATTTAATGAAGTATATGCCAGTGATGGAAAGTGTTTCAGTGGTTCCGGTAGGATTAAGCAAGTTTCGAGAAGGACTGTATCCATTAGAACCATTTCACAAGGAAGATGCAGAAAAAGTGCTGGATACCATTCACAAATTTCAAAAACTTTGTATGGCTCAAAAGGAAATTCATTTTATACATGCTAGTGATGAGTGGTATTTGCTAGCAGAGCGAGAGTTGCCAAATGAAGATAACTATGATGGTTATTTGCAATTGGAGAATGGCGTGGGAATGCTGCGTCTGCTTCAAGATGAATTTAGAGAGTCACTGAAAGAAGCAGTACGCGAGAAAGAAGAAAAAAATCTTGTAATAAAACCAAGAAAACTAACGATTGCGACAGGTGTGCTGCCTGCGGGCACTCTCTTAGAGCTTATGGAAGAATTTCAAAAGAAATTTCAGGAAATAGAAGTAAAGGTAGTACCAATTAGAAATCGTTTTTTTGGAGAGCAGATTACAGTATCAGGATTGCTGACAGGACAGGATTTAATCGCACAGTTAAGAGGAGAAAAATTAGGAGAAAAATTGCTGCTTCCCTGCAATTTACTGCGTAGTGGAGAAGAAGTGTTTTTGGATGACGTGACATTGGAAGAAGTGAAAAATGCTTTACAAGTTCCCATAGATATTGTAAAATCAAGCGGACAGGATTTAATGTCCTGTTTACTGAAAGGAGAACAATATGAGTAAACCGGTAGTAGCAGTGGTAGGACGACCTAATGTAGGAAAGTCCACATTGTTTAATGTATTAGCTGGAGAGCGTATTTCAATTGTGAAGGATACGCCCGGTGTTACAAGAGATAGAATTTATGCAGATGTTACATGGTTAAATTTAGTATTTACATTAATAGATACAGGAGGAATTGAGCCGGAAAGCCACGATATCATTTTATCCCAGATGCGGGAGCAGGCGCAGATTGCTATTGATACAGCAGATGTTATTGTATTTATTACAGATGTGCGTCAAGGATTACAGGATGCAGATGCCAAAGTAGCAGATTTGCTTCGCCGTTCTAAGAAACCGATTGTTTTGGTGGTAAATAAGGTGGATAGTTTTGAAAAATTTATGCCGGATGTGTATGAATTTTATAATTTGGGAATCGGAGAACCCATTCCTATTTCAGCAGCATCTAGATTAGGACTAGGGGACATGTTAGATGAAATAATCAAGCATTTTCCACCAGATATTGATGAGGAAACAGAAGATGAGCGTCCCAAGATTGCCATTGTAGGAAAGCCCAATGTAGGAAAGTCTTCTTTAATTAATCGACTAGTAGGAGAAGAACGAGTTATTGTATCAGATATCCCAGGAACTACTAGAGATGCCATTGATACCGGAATCACATATCAAGGCAGAGAGTATGTTTTTATTGATACTGCAGGACTTCGAAAGAAAAGCAAGATTAAAGAAGAATTAGAACGATTTAGTATTATTCGAGCGGTGTCAGCGGTGGAACGTGCAGACGTAGTGATTATTGTAATTGACGCAGAAGAAGGTGTTACAGAACAGGATGCCAAGATTGCAGGAATTGCTCATGAACGTGGTAAGGGAATTATAATTGCGGTGAATAAGTGGGATGCCATTGAAAAAGATGACAAGACTATTTATAAACATACACAGCGGATTCGGGAAATTCTAAGTTTTATGCCTTATGCAGAGATTCTATTTATTTCAGCAAAAACAGGACAGCGTACTCAGAAAATATTTGATATGATAGATGTAGTGCTGGAAAATAATTCTCTGCGCATAGCAACTGGTGTATTAAATGAAATTATGTCAGAGGCGATAGCCATGCAGCAGCCACCTTCTGATAAAGGCAAACGATTAAAACTATATTATATTACACAGGTGGCGGTAAAGCCTCCAACTTTTGTTATATTTGTAAATGATAAAGAATTGATGCATTTTTCCTATACGAGATATTTGGAAAATAGAATCAGAGATGCATTTGGATTTAAAGGAACATCTTTAAAATTTATTGTACGTGAAAGAAAGGATGATTAGCAATGATTATAAGTCGGGGGATTTGTCTTATTATTGGTTATGCTTTTGGATTATTTCAAACAGGTTATATTTATGGAAAGGCACATCATATTGATATTAGAGAATACGGAAGTGGAAATGCAGGAAGTACTAATACTTTGCGTACCTTGGGGGTGAAAGCGGGAGCAATTACATTTATTGGTGATTTAGGTAAAGGCATGCTTGCTATGCTAGTGGCCTGGTTACTATTTCATGAAAAGTATCCGGATACGGTGAAAGTGTTTGAAATGTATGCAGGACTTGGAGCAGTTTTAGGACATAATTTTCCATGTTACTTGAAGTTTAAGGGTGGGAAAGGGATTGCATGTAGTGCAGGACTTGCACTTGCATTTTATTTTCCAATTGCATTATTATGTCTTGTTTTATTCATAGTTGTGGTAGCATTGACCAAGTATGTTTCACTAGGTTCTATTTTAGTGGCGATTTGTTTTCTTATTCAACTGATTGTGTTTGGACAACTGGGATATTATCAAGTAGATGCAGCCTTACTTCCGGAGATTTATGTACTGGGTGCGTTGCTGTGCTGTTTGGCATTGTGGCGCCATAGAGCAAATATAAAACGACTTTTAAATGGAACAGAAAATAAGTTTTCCATGCGCAACGCAGGAAACAAAGTAGCAAAAAAATAATGGAGGAACTTATGGCAAAAATAAGTATTATTGGTGCAGGAAGCTGGGGAACAGCATTAGCGGTACTACTAGAAGGAAATGGACATGAGGTTACTATCTGGTCCATTGTAAAAGAAGAAATTGATTTATTACGAGAGAAACGGGAGCATACCAGTAAACTTCCGGGAGTGAAACTTTCAGAGAAGATTCAGCTTACTACCAATTTGCAGGAAGCAATAGCGGGACGAGATTTACTAGTATTGGCAGTACCATCTATGTATACAAGGAGTACAGCAGCAAGCATGCGTCCTTTTGTCTTAGAAGGACAGCTGATTGTGAATGTGGCCAAAGGAATAGAAGAGAAGACGCTGATGATTCTTTCAGACATCATAAAAGAAGAAATCCCCAAAGCAAAAGTGCTGGTATTATCAGGACCTAGCCATGCAGAGGAAGTAGGAAGAGGACTTCCCACTACTTGTGTGGTAGGTGCCAAAAGAAAACGAGATGCGGAGTATGTTCAGAATATTTTTATGAATGATGTATTTCGAATTTACACTAGTCCGGATATGCTAGGGATAGAGTTAGGTGGAGCACTGAAAAATGTCATAGCCTTAGCAGCAGGTATGGCAGATGGACTTGGATATGGGGACAATACCAAAGCTGCGTTGATTACTCGTGGAATTGCTGAAATTGCAAGGCTTGCGATAGAAATGGGAGCTAAGTATGAAACCATAAGCGGATTAACCGGAATAGGGGATTTAATTGTAACCTGCGCCAGCGTTCATAGCCGGAACCGGAAGGCAGGTTATTTGATTGGACAGGGAAAAACCATGGAAGAAGCCATGAAAGAAGTGCAGATGGTAGTAGAAGGCGTATATTCTGCCAAAGCAGCCATGGGACTTTCAGAGAAATATCAGATTCCCATGCCTATTATTGAACAGGTCAATCAGGTACTGTTTAGGAACAAACCAGTGAAAGAAGCAGTACAAGAACTGATGCAGCGTGATAAAAAGGCAGAGCATGAAGAACTTTGGGAAGAATGTTGAGTAAATAATGATATATGAATTTGCATAAAAATAAAATTTTTATTACAAAAATGGATTCTGAAATCATAAATGAAATGATTTTGGCATTCATTTTTTGATTGTACACAGCACCTGATTTGTGTTATACTAGGAACGTTTCCAAAAACAGAACATACAGTCGATTTTTAGCGAAAATTGAATCATACATACAGCAGAAACAACAGAAAGGAAGTTACACTAAAATGGAAGATAACCAAGTATATAATGCCGGAAATATTACAGTATTAGAAGGATTAGAGGCAGTGCGTAAAAGACCGGGTATGTATATCGGAAGCGTATCCAGAAAAGGATTAAATCATCTTATATACGAGATTGTGGATAATTCAGTAGATGAACATCTAGCCGGTCACTGTGACACTATTCGTGTTACGTTAGAAACGGATGGCTCTTGTACCGTAGAAGATAATGGAAGAGGAATTCCTGTAGGAATGCATGAAAAAGGAGTTTCAGCTGCACGGCTTGTGTTTTCCACACTTCATGCAGGAGGAAAATTTGATAATGATGCGTATAAAACCAGCGGCGGTCTTCATGGAGTTGGTTCTTCCGTGGTCAATGCATTATCCACTTATTTGGATTTGCAGGTTTTTTTGAATGGAGAAATTCATCATGATCGTTATGAGAGGGGAATACCATCGATTGAACTTGAAAATGGAATGCTTCCAGTACTAGGCAAGACCAGAAAAACAGGAACCAAGATTAATTTTTTACCAGATCCTGAGATTTTTGAAAAAACAAGATTTAAAGAAGACGATGTAAAAAGCCGTCTTCATGAAACTGCATATCTAAATCCCAAGCTTACTATTATTTATGAGGACAAGCGTGATGCCCAAACAGAGCATTTGGAATTTCATGAAGAGGACGGAATTTGTGGATTTGTAAAGGATTTGAATAAAAACGTAGAAGCAGTTCAGGAAGTAGTGTACTTTTGTGGAGAGAATGAAGGAATTACCGTAGAAGTGGCATTTCAATATACCAATGAATTTCATGAAAATGTGTTGGGATTTTGTAATAATATTTACAATGCAGAAGGAGGAACACACCTTACTGGATTTAAGACAATTTTCACTACAGTCATTAATAATTATGCCAGAGAACTAGGGATTTTAAAAGAAAAAGATGCAAATTTTACTGGAACTGATGTAAGAAATGGATTGACAGCAGTGATTTCAATCAAGCATCCATCTCCTAGATTTGAAGGACAAACCAAGACCAAACTGGATAATCAGGATGCAGCAAGAGTCACCAGTCAAGTAACAGGAGAAGAGATTCAGCTTTATTTTGATAAAAATCTAGATAGTTTAAAAAAAGTGATTTCCTGTGCAGAAAAATCAGCTAAAATTCGAAGAACAGAAGAACGTGCCAAAACAAACCTACTTATGAAACAAAAATTTTCATTTGATTCCAATGGAAAGCTTGCGAACTGTGAGAGCAGGGATGGTTCGATTTGTGAAATATTTATTGTAGAGGGAGATTCTGCAGGAGGTTCGGCAAAAATGGCAAGAGATCGTAATTTTCAGGCGATTTTGCCCATTCGTGGTAAGATTTTAAATGTAGAAAAAGCAAGTATTGACAAAGTGCTTGCCAATGCAGAAATTAAGACCATGATTAATGCTTTTGGATGTGGATTCTCAGAAGGGTTTGGAAATGATTTTGATATCTCCAAACTCCGGTATGACAAAATTATTATTATGGCAGATGCAGATGTAGATGGAGCACATATTTGTACCTTACTGTTAACGTTATTTTACCGTTTTATGACAGAATTAATTGTAGAAGGACATGTTTATATTGCAATGCCGCCACTCTATAAGATGATACCATCCAAAGGAGAAGAGGAATACTTATATGATGATGCAGCATTGGATAAATATAGGAAGAAACACAGGGGCTCTTTTACCCTGCAACGCTATAAAGGTCTAGGAGAAATGGATGCTGGACAATTGTGGGAAACAACATTAGATCCCAAAACGCGTATTTTGAAAAGAGTGGAAATTGAAGATGCCAGAATGGCTTCCGATGTAACAGAAATGCTTATGGGCACAGAAGTTCCTCCACGCAGGGATTTTATTCATGAACATGCTCAGGATGCAGAACTTGATGTATAAGCAGAAAGGAAAGAATCATGCAGGAAAACGAACAGATTATACGAACAGAATATTCAGAAGTCATGCAAAAATCATACATTGATTATGCCATGAGTGTGATTGTAGCTAGAGCTCTGCCGGATGTAAGAGATGGACTAAAGCCGGTACAACGCAGAACTTTGTATGATATGCATGAACTTGGAATAAAATATGACAGACCTTATCGAAAATGTGCTCGTATTGTAGGTGATACTATGGGTAAATATCATCCTCATGGAGATAGTTCCATTTATGAATCACTGGTGGTGTTGGCGCAGGAATTTAAGAAGGGAATGCCTCTAGTAGATGGTCATGGCAACTTTGGTTCCATTGAAGGAGATGGTGCCGCAGCCATGCGTTATACAGAAGCCAGACTTCAAAAAATAACCCAGGAAGCCTATTTGGCAGATTTAGACAAAAATGTAGTAGATTTTGTTCCTAACTTTGATGAGACCGAAAAGGAGCCAGAAGTACTTCCGGTAAAAGTTCCAAATCTTTTAGTAAATGGAGCAGAAGGAATTGCGGTAGGCATGGCTACTAGTATTCCACCTCATAATTTCATTGAAATAATGGATGGAGTGAAGGCATATATGAAAAATCCAGATATTACTACGGAAGAATTGATGGAATATATCAAAGGACCGGATTTTCCCACAGGTGGTATTGTAGTAAATAAGGATGACCTATACCAAATCTATCTAACAGGTATGGGAAAAATTAAAATCCGAGGAAAAGTAGAGGTTGAAAAGGGAAAAACAGGAAAAGAGCGACTGGTTATTACAGAAATTCCCTATACTATGATTGGAGCCAATATTGGTAAGTTCCTCAATGATGTAGGGAGTTTAGTAGAAACCAAGAAGACCAATGATATTGTGGACATTTCCAATCAGTCCTCTAAGGATGGAATCCGTATTGTATTAGAACTTCGAAAAGGTGCAGATACGGAAAATTTGTGCAATCTGCTTTACAAAAAGACACGCTTAGAGGATACCTTTGGAGTGAATATGTTAGCCGTAGCAAATGGGAAGCCAGAAACTATGGGACTGACTGCTGTTATTCGTCATCATGTGGATTTTCAATATGAAATTGCGACTAGAAAATACAAGACACTGTTGTTAAAGGAAGTGGATAAAAAGGAAATTCAGGAAGGCTTAATGAAGGCCTGTGATGTGATTGACCTTATTATTGAAATTTTGCGTGGTTCTAAAAATATTAAAGATGCCAAAGAATGTCTGATGAATGGAACTACGGAAAAAATAGAATTTCGTTTTAAAGGTTCAGAAAAAGATGCCAAAGAACTGTGTTTTACAGAGCGTCAGGCAACGGCTATTTTGGAAATGCGTCTGTATAAGCTGATTGGACTGGAACTTGAAGCATTACGGAAAGAACATGATCTTACCTTACAAAATATTGCTAGATATGAAGAACTTTTAAAGAGTCGTACAGCTATGGCAAAGGTAATTATCAAAGAATTGGATGGATTCAAAAAAGAATATGGAAAACCAAGAAAAACGGTCATTGAAAATGCAGCAGAAGTGGTCTATGAAGAGAAAAAAATAGAAGAAATGCCAATTATTCTTTTAATGGATCGTTTTGGTTATATCAAAACCATAGATGTATCAATCTATGAACGCAATAAGGAAGCAGCAGATGGAGAAAATAAATATGTAATTCCTTGTATGAACACAGACAAACTGTGCATTTTTACGGATCAAGGGCAGTTGCATTTAGTGAAATTATTAGATATTCCTTATGGCCGGTTTCGTGATAAGGGAATTCCGTTGGATAATTTAAGCAATTATAATAGTAGCGCGGAACAGATTATATTGATATCCAGTCTTAAAAGCCTGCTGGGACATAGGCTTATTTTTGCAAGCAGTGATGGAATGATAAAGACAGTAGATGGCTGCGAATTTGACGTGGCCAAGCGTACTACAGCTGCCACAAAGTTAAATCAGGGAGCTAAACTGCAGTTAGTACAGATTCTTACAGAAAATATGGAAGAGACTATGGTAATGCAGACAGAAAAAAACATGTTCTTAAGATTTGCAGTTTCCGATGTGCCAAAAAAGAAAAAGGGAGCAGTAGGTGTGCGGGGAATGAAAATTGATTCCAAAGATTCTCTTTTGAATAGTTATCTTTTGGGTGAGGAAGAATTAACGATAGAAGTAAAAGAGAAAGAAATAGCACTTTCCAGATTAAGAGTGAGTAATCGGGATGGAAAAGGTGTGAAAAAATAAGTAAAATACAGGTAGGTAGCATGCTTTATGTTGTGATATATGAGTTTACAACTGTCTTGTCAGTTGAGAAATATTGTGATATAATGTGCCCAATGGACAAAGGCTTCTTTTGGGAGGCTTTTGTCCAAAACATGATACCACAAGAAACAGGGAATCAGGGAGGCAGACATGAAACAAATGCAAGAGCAAATAAATGCTCTGAAAAAAGAAAAAGATGCAGTAATACTGGCACATTATTATGTAGAAGACGCAGTTCAGCAAGTGGCAGATTACGTAGGGGATTCTTACTACTTGAGTAAGATTGCCATGGAAGTTCCCCAACAGACCATTGTATTTGCAGGAGTAGCTTTTATGGGAGAAAGTGCCAAGATATTAAATCCCCACAAGACAGTATTATTACCGGAACCGGAAGCAGACTGCCCCATGGCTCATATGGCGAATATCAAAAAAATTCAAAAGATACGAGAAGAATATGAGGATGTAGCAGTGGTATGTTATATTAATTCTACCACAGAATTAAAAGCGTATTCTGATGTATGTGTTACCAGTGCCAATGCAATCAACATTGTTAAAAAATTAACAAATAAAAATATTTATTTTATTCCAGATCAACATTTGGGAAGCTATGTTGCACAAAAGGTACCAGAGAAGCATTTCATTTTAAATAATGGCTATTGTCCAGTGCACCATAGGATTACAGCAATGCATGTTAATGAGGCAAAAAGAGTTCATCCACAAGCGAAATTATTAGTTCATCCGGAATGTCCAGAAGAAGTGGCATTAGCTGCAGATTTTATAGGGAGCACTACGGAAATTATTCAATATGCTCAAAGAGAGGAAGGACAAGAATTTCTAATTGGAACAGAACTTGGGGTAATGTACGAACTTAGAGAAAAGTGTCCAGGAAAAGTATTTTACGAAATTATGCAGGGGCAATGCTGCATGGATATGAAAAAAGTAACATTAGCCAAAGTAAAGTCTTGTTTGGAACTAGGAAGCGGAGAAGTACAGGTGGAAGAACAGATACGGCAAAAGGCAGTGGGTGCACTGGACAGAATGCTGGAATTGGCCAAGTAGAGGAACAAAATGGAAACAGGAATAGAATTGGGATCTGAAATAGAATCAAAATTAAATTTAGAGCGGAACTGGAAAATAGAATCAAAAACAGAAACAGGAATAGAAGGAAAAACAGAAATGGAATCAGAAAGTAAAACAGGAATAGAATCGGAAGAAAATATAAGATTAGAAACAGATGTTGTAATAGTAGGAACTGGGGTAGCGGGATTATTTTGTGCGCTGCAGTTACCAGAACATAAGAATATCACCATGATAACCAAAGAGGATATGGTAAGCAGTGATTCTTTCCTTGCACAAGGCGGTATTTGTATGCTTCCAACTCAGGAGGACTTTCCTGTATACGTGGAAGATACCATGAAGGCAGGACATTACAAAAATAATCGAGATTCCGTGGAAGTGATGATTGGAAATTCACAGCATATTGTGAAAAAATTAATAGAATATGGTGTAGAATTTGAGCGTAAAGATGGGGAACTGGTATTCACTAGAGAAGGCGGGCATTCTAGACCTAGAATTTTATTCCATGAGGATATTACAGGAAAAGAAATCACAAGTGTACTATTAGAAAAGGCTAAAAAACGAAAAAATATCAAAATATTGGAACATACCACTATGGTTGATATTCTTACGAAAGATAATAGCTGCTATGGAATTGTAATAGAAACAAATCAGGGAAAAGTTACAACAATAGAAGCTTCTAATACCGTATTTGCCTGTGGTGGGATAGGGGGACTATATCGTCATTCTACCAATTTCCCTCATTTGACAGCAGATGCACTGGCAATCTCTTTGCGGCATAAAGTAGTACTTCAAGATGTGAACTATGTGCAGATTCATCCCACCACCTTGTATTCAGAAAAGCCGGGACGCAGATTCTTAATTTCAGAGTCGGTTCGTGGAGAAGGTGCACTTCTTTATAACGCAGCAGGAGAACGTTTTGTAGATGAATTACTTCCACGAGACGTGGTAACGACGGCAATTCACAAGCAGATGGAAGCAGATGGAAATCCTTATGTATGGCTGTCTATGGCACCTATTCCAAAAGAAGATATTTTAAAACATTTTCCCAACATTTATCAACACTGTTTAGAAGAAGGTCATGATGTGCTGAAAGAACCAATTCCTGTGGTTCCTGGACAGCATTATTTTATGGGTGGAGTAAAGTCAGATTTGGAAGGACGCACCTCCATGAAACGATTATATGCTATTGGTGAAACCAGTTGCAGTGGTGTCCACGGTGCAAATCGTTTAGCAAGTAATTCATTGTTGGAAAGTCTGGTGTTTGCAGAGCGTGCTGCTAAGGATATGATATCACAGATTACCTTGCTGCCTAAAAATATAAATATGAAGTCATTGTTTGAACCGAAAAAGTATCTTGATTTAAAGAAAATATATCATGAAAATCATAAATTAGTTCGTGAAGAAATAGAAAGGATGGAAAAGAAAAATGAACAACAGAATAACCATGACATTAAATGCGGATGATTTGATTTTGCAGGCTCTTCGAGAGGACATTTCCAGTGAGGATGTTACAACGAATGCCGTAATGCCAATAGCACAAAAAGGAGAAGCACAGCTTATCTGTAAGCAGGACGGTGTTTTAGCAGGACTGGAGGTATTTCATCGTGTATTTCAACTTCTAGATGATGCAGTGTGCGTGAAATTTTATTTTCAAGATGGTGATCAAGTAAAAAATGGTGAATTAATTGGAATAGTAACAGGTGATATTCGTGGGATTTTATCGGGAGAACGTACTGCACTCAATTATTTACAGCGCATGAGTGGAATTGCAACCTATACAAATTCCATTGCAAACTTACTAGCAGGAAGTAATGTGAAACTTTTAGATACTAGAAAGACAACTCCCAATAATCGCATTTTTGAAAAATATGCAGTAAAAACTGGTGGAGGCTATAATCATCGCTATAACCTTTCCGATGGAGTTTTGTTGAAAGATAATCATATTGGAGCAGCAGGTGGTGTGAAACAGGCAATTACTATGGCAAAGGAATATGCACCTTTTGTACGAAAAATAGAGGTGGAATGTGAAACGTTAGCTATGGTAGAAGAAGCAGTAGAAGCAGGTGCAGATATTATTATGCTGGACAATATGACCGTAGAAGAAATGCAAAAAGCAGTAGCATTGATTAACAAACGAGCAGAAATAGAATGTTCTGGAAATGTAACTAAGGAAAATATACAGCAATATATTTCCTTAGGAGTAGATTATATTTCCAGTGGTGCGCTGACACATTCAGCACCTATTATGGATATTTCATTGAAACATTTACATGCAGTCTAAACGATTGGGCAATGTCATTTTCAAAGTGACATTGCCCAATATTTTTTTCTTGACAAATTCTTAAAAATGTATTACTGTATTATGAAACTAGTACAATAATACATGAAAATGATAGGAGAGGAAATAGTATGAAAAAGAATACAAATCAGAACAAAAAGTCCCATAAGAAATTATGGATTATCTTGGCAATGACAGCAGTAGTAGTAATTGGACTGATTGCATGGGGGATAAGTGCAATAAAAAATATGACAAAAAGTATGACAGCAGCCATGACTCAAAATACGGCAGTGGCAGAAACAGGCTCTATTGAAGTGATTACAGAAGGAAGCGGAGTAGTAGAAACAGCAGATTCTATTACAAAGAATACGGAATATACAGTAAGACTGAATCAATTGTATAAAAAGAATGGGGAAGCGGTAAAAGCTGGAGAAGTAATTGGAGAATTTGATGGCACTGCACTGGATGAATCTATTGCGGCATTAGAAACTCATCTAGAAACAGTAGACAGTCAACTGAAAAATACAGATAAAAATAGCAGTACCACAGTAAATACTCCTGCATCAGGAAGAGTAAAGCGTATCTTTGCAGCAGAAGGCGATTCGGTAAAAATGGTGCAGTTAGAACAGCCCGGACTGGCAGAAATTTCAGCAGATGGAAGATTGAAAGTGAACTTTGATACCAATACACCGTGTACCTTAGGACAGCATGTCATTGTGGTATATGGAGAAGAAAGAATAAAAGGAGAAGTGGAATCTGTAAAAGGAACAGCCATAACAGCAGTATTTTCTGATTCTGAAAACTATGTTTTAGACACACAGGTTACGATTCTAAATCAAGATGAAATAGCCATTGGAACAGGAAAGGTAGAAAGCAGTTGCCCAATCTATATTACAGCAGATAGTGGAAGTATTAAGAGTATTTCTGTGAAAGAAAATGATAAAGTATCAGCAGGGAGTAGTATTTTCAAATTAACGGATATGGATTATTCAGCTCATTATTTAACCTTATTAGAACAGCGTCAGCAGTTGTTACAGCAGTTAGAAACAGCTAAAAAATATGCACAGGGATATGTACTCACAGCAGAAAAAGACTGTATTGTCAGCGAACTTACTGCAAAGGTGGGAGATATATTACCAGCAGGTACGCTATTTTGTAAATTAATGGATACCAGTGCCTATCAGGCTACCTTTGCCATTGATGAGATGGATATTCATGGAATTGAAAAAGGACAGAAGGTTTTAGTATCAGTGGATGCAGTGGAAGGCAGTACATATGAAGGTACAGTTTCTAACATTTCCTTAGCAGGAACTAACGAAAATGGAGTAGCCAGCTATGGAGTGAGTGTGGCTTTGAAAGATGCGTCAGGATTGCTTCCAGGTATGAGTGCCAATGGAAAAATTACAGTAGGAATGAATGAACAGGCACTTTTGGTTCCCATAGATGCAGTTCAAACTATTGAGGGAAAAAAGACGGTGACGGTAGTAAAAAAAGATGGAAAGACAGAAGCTAGAGAGGTTACACTAGGATTAGTAAACAATGAAAAGGCGGAAGTATTAAAGGGTATTTCTAAGGGTGATAAAGTGCAGATTGTTATTAAATTGTCAGATATTTATTCACAGATGGGAATTGATGTAGAAGAAACCGGAATGGAATAGAGGGAGCAGTTATGATAACATTAGAAAATATCAGAAAGACATATTTGGTGGGAAATGAACAGGTTCATGCTTTAGACGGTGTCAGCCTTTCTATTAAGGAAAGTGAATTTGTAGCAATTATTGGATCTTCTGGAAGCGGTAAATCCACACTAATGAATATTATTGGATGTTTGGATAATGCAGAGGAAGGGAGCTATTTTATTGACGGCCAAGACACAATGAAAATGTCAGAAAAAGAATTAGGAAAAATACGCAATCAGAAAATTGGATTTATTTTCCAGCAATTTAATCTGATTCCAAAATTAAATGCGTATGAAAATGTGGAACTTCCATTGATATATCAAGGCGTTGGAGGAAAAGAACGTGGGCAGCGTGTAAAGGAATGTTTAGAAAAAGTAGGGTTGAAAGAAAGAATGTATCATCGTCCCAATCAGTTAAGTGGTGGACAGCAACAAAGAGTTGCAGTAGCAAGAGCACTGGTAACGCGTCCTACCCTAATATTGGCAGATGAACCCACGGGAAATTTGGATTCTAAATCCAGTCATGACATTATCACATTAATTCATGAACTTCATCAACAGGGAAATACCATTGTATTGATTACCCATGATAATGAAATTGCAAAGGAAGCATGCAGGCAGGTCAAACTTTTTGATGGTAAGATTATATGGGATTCACAGCAGGAGTCAAAGGACAGTAGGGAGGCAGAAAAATGAAACTTACCCAGGCATTAAAAATGGCATTGTCTTCGGTGCGTTCTAACAAAATGAGGTCTTTTCTGACGATGCTTGGAATTATTATAGGTGTTATGGCGATAACGCTTCTAGTGTCATTAGTGCAGGGAGCCACAAATGCCATTACAAAAGAACTTTCCGGAATGGGAGGGAGTAATTTAAGTTGTATGGTGAACAAAACCACACCGAAAATCGAAGCAGAAGAAGTGATGGCACTTCAGGAAAAAGAAGAGATTGGCTTGGTATCCATTTACAATACGGGACAAGGAATCGTTAAAGCAGCAGGAAATAAAGAGGATGTTACAATTATTGGAATGAATCAAAATTATCAATTGTTAAATGATTTGAAAATAGCAAAAGGCCGGTGCTTGGTAGATATGGATAGTGAATATCGTCTATCTAATTGTATCATAGGAGCAGGTGTTGCAACAAACCTCTTTGGAAGCCAAAAGGTGCTAGGAGAAGTAATACGAATGGAAGGAAAGGATTTCACCATTGTGGGAATCTTGGAAGAAGCAGGGAGCAGCTCCTTAAATAGTAGCGACTTAAAGGTATACATTCCGTTTGAAACAGCTCAGCGCATATTAAAACAAAGCGGAATTACCAGCTTTGATGCATCTGCGGCAAATGAAAAGCAAATCGAAAAAGCGGAAAAAACATTAAATTCTTTCTTAAAAGGAAAAGTAGGAGAAGATAATTATACGGTGATGAACATGGGAAGTCTGATAGATATGATCGAAACCGTCTACAATGTCTTAGGCTATCTGTTAGGTGGAATTGGTGGAATTGCATTGCTAGTAGGTGGAATTGGAATTATGAATATTATGTTGGTTTCCGTTACGGAACGTACGAAAGAAATAGGAATTCGTAAGGCTATTGGGGCACAAAAAGGAGATATTATTGTTCAGTTTTTAATTGAATCCGTGGTACTGTCCCTTATGGGTGGATTCATTGGAATTCTATTAAGCGCAGGTGTTCTTGGAGTTGTGAATCTCTTTGTAGAGGAATTTCATTTTTCAATTACACCGGTGGTGGCACTAGTAGCCGTGAGTTTTTCCGTTGCAGTAGGGGTTTTGTTTGGTATTTATCCTGCAAATCGGGCGGCTAAATTAAAACCAATTGACGCATTAAGATTTGAATAAGAGAGAACCCTTAAATTCATGTAAGTTCTGTGAATTTAAGGGTTCTTCCTAATTTTCAAACAAAGATTGACAATTCAATCAATATGCTACTATAATAGGGGGCAAATGTTTGTAAGAAAATAACCATAAGGAGGTTTTACAGATGCTTGAATTACAGAAAATTAAATGGCAGCTCCCCGATGGAGAAGAAATATTAAAAGATATTAATTTGGAAATTCCAGAAGGAAAACTTACGGTAGTAACAGGACCAAACGGGGGTGGCAAGACTTCCCTTGCAAAGTTGATTGCAGGACTGATTACTCCGGCTGCAGGCAAGATTTTACTAGATCAGGAAGACATTACATCATGCAGCATTACAGAACGTGCAAAAAAAGGTGTTAGCTTTGCATTTCAGCAGCCAGTACGCTTTAAAGGACTAACGGTAAGAGATTTATTGGAATTGGCAGCAGAAGAGAAATTATCGGAGGAAAAAGTCTGCAGTATTCTAGCAGAAGTAGGATTATGTGCGCAGGAATATATTGACCGTTTTGTAGATGCAGGTCTTTCGGGTGGAGAAAGCAAGCGAATTGAAATAGCTACGGTTCTCGCAAGGAAAAATTCTAAGATATTGATTTTTGATGAACCAGAAGCGGGGATTGACTTATGGAGTTTTACCTGCTTAATAGATGCTTTTCAGAAATTGAAAAGAGAATATGGCGAAACGCTTTTAATTATTTCACATCAGGAGCGAATTCTAGAAATAGCAGATTATATTGTAGTGATTGAAAATGGAAGTGTACGTGCAGCAGGAGAACGAGAAGATATATTGCAGGATTTATTACGAGAAGAAAAAACAAGCCGCTGTCCACTTGGCAAGGACAGAAAGGAGAAATAAGGCATGAATACAATTACAGAGAAGCTGTTAAAACAGGTATCTGATTGGAAAGGTGAATTTAAAGGTGCTTATAATATTAGAGAAGACGGAGAATGTGCGGCAAGACAGTCTTCGGAACACATTGTAATAGAGTCCAAGGAAGATGCATCAGGACTTAAGATTCTTATTAGCTCCAAGGCACAGAAGGAAACAGTATATATTCCAGCTTGCGTTACTCATGGAAATGTAGATGATTTGGTATACAATGATTTTTATGTGGAAGCAGGAGCAGATGTCACTATTGTAGCAGGATGTGGCGTTCATACGGATAATGAGGGGGTTGCAAAGCATAATGGAATTCATCGATTTTTCTTAGAGCAGGGAGCTCACGTATTGTATCAGGAGAAGCATATTGGTACCGGTACAGGAAAAGGATTAAAGAAAATAGATCCGGTTACAGACATTACTCTAGGAGAAGGGGCAGTTTTGGAAATGGATACCCTTCAGCTTGGAGGGGTTGACCGAAGTTTTCGTAAGACTACTGGGGTATTAAAAGCAGGAGCACGTTTGGTGATTCATGAACGTATTATGACAGATGGAGAAGAGGAAGCAGCTACTGACTTTAAAGTAATCATGGAGGGAGAAGATTCCGCAGTGGATTTAGTTTCTAGGTCTGTTGCAAGAGGAAACTCCTATCAGACATATTCTTCTAAGATTGAGGGAAACTGTAAATGCAGCGGACATTCAGAATGTGATGCTATTTTGGTAGGAAATGGAAAAGTAAACGCAGCACCCACGCTTTTTGCAGGTCATATTGATGCTTCACTGATTCATGAAGCGGCAATTGGAAAAATTGCAGGAGAACAGATTATCAAACTCCAGACCTTGGGACTTACAGAACGTCAGGCAGAAGAAAAAATCATAGAGGGTTTTTTAAAGGGCTGAGAAGCCAAAAAAATGTTATTGCAGAAAATTGCTGCAGCAGCATTTTTTTCTTGCAGGAAAAACCATTCGATATTAAAAATGTATAAAGATGAAAAGAAGAAAAAAGAATGAAAAATTAATATAGATACGGTAAAGTGAACCCAAAGTTTATATGACATTGGTTATAATAGTGAAAGACTGAATACAAAAACGGAGGAAAAAACAAAAGATGAGTAAGAAAGTATGGTATCAGCTAAGCTATACCAGAATTATAGCATTAAGCTTTGTGGTGGTGATTCTAACTGGAAGTATCTTGTTATCTTTTCCCATTTCAGCAAAGGGTGGACAAGTAACTCCCTTTGCTGACGCACTGTTTACGGCAACTAGTGCAACTTGTGTAACAGGATTAATTGTATATGATACCTTTACCTATTGGAGCACCTTTGGTCAAATTGTAATTTTGCTGATGATTCAAATTGGTGGAATTGGATTAATGACGATTATCACCATGATGGCAGTGTTTCTAAAGCGCAAAATAAGCCTTCATGAACGTATGATTTTAATGCAGTCATCCGGAAACATGCGTATGAGTGGAGTAGTAAAATTAATTAAGCGCATTATATGTGGTACTTTTTTAATAGAGGGAATCGGAGCATTAATATTGTTTTTACGGTTTCGTAAAGAAATGGGAATTGGGCAGGGAATTTACTATGGCATTTTCCATGCTGTATCTGCATTTTGTAATGCAGGATTTGACTTAATGGGGCAATACCAAAAATTTTCTTCCTTAACTGCATATGAAACAGATATTGTAGTAAATCTGGTAATTATGTCTTTAATTGTAATTGGTGGAATTGGATTTTGGGTATGGAATGATATATTGATTCATGGTATTCATTATAAAGAATATTCCTTACATACTAGAATTGTATTAGTCACTACAACAATTTTGATTTTGGCAGGTGCCTTGGGATATTATATTATGGAGCAAAGTACCATGGGCAATCTTCAAATAGGAGAAAAATGGTTATCTTGTTTTTTTATGTCTGTAACCACTAGAACAGCAGGATTTAATACTAGAGAGTTGGGTACGTTATCTCAGGCCGGACAACTGCTGACCTTAATTTTAATGTTTATTGGTGGAAGCCCAGGTTCTACAGCCGGTGGAGTTAAGACTACCACCATTGCGGTCATTTTTATTATGATTGTAAGTATGTCAAAAAGAAAAGGCAATGTAGAATTATTTAAAAGAAGGCTGGAACATAATCAAATCAAAGAAGCATGTGCGATTATGATTATTTATCTCACCGGTGTTCTAGCAGCAGCGATGATGATATGTACTGCGGAGCAGGCTTCTTTGGGAGAAGTGTTGTTTGAAACAGTATCGGCGGTAGGAACGGTAGGATTGTCTATGGGAATTACAGGTGGACTAGGTGTATTTTCAAAAATAATATTAATAATATTAATGTTTAGCGGAAGAATTGGAGCATTGTCGTTTCTCATGGTACTTGGAGAACGAAAAGTAGAGGCACCAATAAAAAGACCAGTAGAAAAAATCTTGATAGGATAAATAGGATAAGAGGAGAAATGAAATGAGATCAATGCTAGTAATTGGAATGGGAAGATTGGGACGTCATATGGCGGAAAAAATGCAGGAACTTGGAAATGATGTGATGATAGTAGATAAAAATGAACAGGTAATTGAAGAATTATCTTCTATGTTCACGAATTCCTTTGTAGGTGACTGTACCAATGAAGGGGTTATCAGTTCTCTTGGAATCAACAATTTTGATTTTTGTTTTGTAGCTATAGGGGAAGATTTCTATGCATCATTGGAAATTACGTCGATTTTGAAAGAGCATGGAGCAAAACATGTGGTTTCAAAGGCAAGAAGAGACCGTCAGGCAGAATTTTTGAAAAAAATTGGTGCGGATGAAGTATTTTATCCAGAAAAAGAAATTGCAGAAAAGCTTGCAGTACGATATAATTCAGCTAATATTTTTGACTATATAGAATTAACCTCAGACTATTCCATTTTTGAAATCCCAGTGCTCCCACAATGGATTGGAAAAACAATAGAGAAAATCAATGTGCGGAAAGCCTACAACGTAAATATCGTAGCGGTAAAAAATGATAATACACTAAACCCCTCACCAGGGGCAAAATATGTTTTTGTAGAAAATGATCATCTTGTGGTGATAGGACGCTCTACAGATGTATTTCAACTTTGCTAATTATCCATAAAGCGATATCCTATGCCAATTTCAGTAAGAATAAAATGGGGATGTGAAGTATCTTTTTCAATCTTTCGGCGTAAGCTTGCCATGCAAACACGGATACTTTTAGCATCTCCATTTTCAGGATATCCCCAAACGTCTTTTATAATTTGACTGTGTGTAAGGACCTTACCGTGATTTTTCACTAAGAGAAGCAATAAATTATATTCTAGTGGAGTAAGATGTATCTCTTGGTTTTCAAGAAAAATCCGATGACGCTGGATATCTACGGTAAGTTCTTCAAAATGATAAATATATTCCGACATACTAATGGCTTCTTTGATAATAAAGCGCTCCATGACCCGCACTCTTGCTAGTAGTTCACCCATGGAAAATGGCTTTGTTACATAGTCATTGGCTCCAGCATCTAAGGCAGCAATTTTATCCTGCTCAAACTCTCTTGCAGATACCACTAAAATGGGAACTTGTGAAACCTGACGAATCTGTGCTATAATATCTGTTCCATCCATATCCGGAAGACCTAAATCCAAAAGAATAATATCCGGAGTCTGTGTACAAAATGCCATAATTCCAGATTGTCCGGTAAAAGCAGAAGTAATTTTATATCCTTGAATTTTTAGTGCCATGGTAATAAAATTTGCGATTTTTTTATCATCTTCAATAAGCAAAATGGTAGTTTCCATAGAATTTGAGCCTCCTGACAGAATAAAAATAATATGATACCATAGTCTAGTATATCATATTATTTTGAAAGTGTAAAAGGTAGGAAAATAAAATTGCGTGAATGGAAAAGACGTGATAGAATGGAAAACGACTGTTAGAGTCGCAAAAGAGAATTAAGATATAGAAAGAGGAAACAGAATAAACAATGGAAGAAAATAGACAAAAAACAGAACATACATATTCTAAAACAGAACATTCCAGCTGGGAACAGATAAAAAAATACAGTAAATATGAACAGGAAAAAAAAATGGGTGAAATGATTATCCAGGGAAATGTCGAAAAACTGCGAGATATCTTTAGTGATTATGGAGAACAAAGCATAGGAAAAATGAATCAAAATCCTTTTCGTCAACAGCTGTATGACATTATTGCAGGGGTGGCACTTACTACTAGAGCAGCTATGGAGGGAGGACTGCATGAAGAAGAAGCATATGGTTTAAGTGATTACTATATTCAAAAAGCAGATGACTGCACCTCAGTCAAAGAATTGTGGAATCTTTATGGAAACATGATAATTGATTTTTCAAGCCGTGTAAAAACAAGCAAATCAAAGAATCAGATTTCAGAAGTGATACAAGTATCCATTGACTATATTTTAAAACACTTACATTATGAGCTGACTCTAAAGGAAATTGCAGTACAAGCAGGGTTAAGTGAGACCTATTTTAGTGCATTGTTTAAAAAGGAAACAGGAGATAATGTAACGGAATTTATTCAAAAAAGCAAAATCAAGGAGGCAGAAAGTCTCCTGAAATATTCAGAGTACAGTTTGGTGAAAATCAGCCAGTATCTAGGTTTTTGTTCTCAAAGTCATTTTTCACAGACCTTTCGAAAATATAGTGGAATGACACCGGGACAGTACCGGAAACTATATTTTAAACGAAACTGGTAAACTATTTTAAAATACGAAAGATAGGAAGAGAAAAGAATGAATTACGAAGAAAGCAAATACGGAAAAAAAGCAGAAGAAAATTTCAAGGCGGGATATAATTGTGCCCAGTCTGTATTTTTGGCATTTGAAGATAAATATGAGCTGGAGAAAGAAATGGTGCTAAAAATCAGTTCTTCTTTTGGAGGTGGAATGGGACGTTTAAGAGAAGTATGTGGTGCGGTGAGCGGCATGTTTATGGTGGCTGGAATACTGTACGGTTACGATTCTCCCAAAGATTATCAGGGAAAATCAGAGCATTATGAAAGAATTCAAGAATTGGCAAAAAAATTTGAACAGGAGAATGGTTCTATTGTGTGTCGGGAACTTTTGGGATTAACGCAAAAAAGAGATACTCCAAGGCCGGAAGAACGTACAAAAGAATATTACAAAAAGCGTCCTTGCCAGGAATTAGTCAGGATGGCAGCAGCTATGATGGAAGGGTATATGGAAAATCATTAAATCTTGAAAAATTATTAAAAATCTAAAGTTTTTATAAAATATGAAAATGGATATTGACAAAAAAAAATGAGAGTGATATCTTAATGTACATAAGGTATTAGCACTCGAAAGAAATGAGTGCTAATAAAATAAAAAACCCTAGTATAGCAGACCAAAAAGACAATTAAAAATAAGGAGGAATTACAATGAAATTAGTACCCTTAGGAGACAGAGTAGTATTGAAACAATTTGAAGCAGAAGAAACAACTAAATCCGGAATTATTTTGGCAGGTTCCGCACAAGAAAAACCACAGGAAGCAGAAGTAGTGGCAGTAGGACCTGGTGGAAATGTAGACGGAAAAGAAGTGACTATGCAGGTAAAGACAGGTGATAAAGTTATTTATTCTAAGTACGCAGGAAATGAAGTGAAAATAGACGGACAGGAACTTATCATTGTAAAACAAAGTGATATTCTAGCAGTTGTAGAAGACTAAGAAGTAGGAAAAGGTAACTGAAAGTTGTAGAATTGAATGATAAAGGAGATTACACATTATGGCAAAGGAATTAAAATATGGCACAGAGGCCAGAGCAGCATTAGAAAGTGGTGTAAATAAATTAGCAAATACAGTAAGAGTAACGATTGGACCGAAAGGAAGAAATGTAGTTCTTGATAAATCTTTTGGAGCACCTTTAATTACAAATGATGGTGTCACTATTGCAAAAGAAATTGAATTTGAAGATGCTTTTGAAAATATGGGAGCACAGCTGGTAAAAGAAGTTGCAACTAAGACGAATGATGTTGCAGGCGATGGTACTACCACAGCAACTGTGTTAGCACAGGCAATGATTAAAGAGGGCATGAAAAACTTAGAAGCAGGTGCAAACCCAATTGTATTAAGACGTGGTATGAAAAAAGCAACAGAAAAAGCAATAGAATCAATTGCAGCCATGAGTAAAAAATTAAACGGTAAAGACCAAATTGCAAAAGTTGCAGCAATTTCAGCTGGTGATGATGAAGTAGGAAATTTAGTAGCAGACGCAATGGAAAAAGTATCTAATGATGGTGTTATTACCATTGAAGAATCAAAAACTATGCAGACAGAATTAGATTTAGTAGAAGGTATGCAGTTTGATCGTGGATATATTTCAGCATATATGGCAACTGATATGGATAAGATGGAAGCAGTCCTAGACGATCCTTATATCTTAATAACAGACAAAAAAATCACAAATATTCAGGAAATTCTTCCATTATTAGAGCAAATTGTACAGTCTGGTTCTAGATTGTTAATTATTGCAGAAGATATTGAAGGAGAAGCATTAACTACATTGATTGTAAATAAATTACGTGGAACCTTTAATGTAGTAGCAGTAAAGGCACCTGGATATGGAGATAGAAGAAAAGCAATGTTAGAAGATATTGCAATTCTAACCGGTGGTCAGGTAATTTCAGAAGAATTGGGATTAGATTTAAAAGAAACTACGTTAGAGCAGTTAGGACGTGCAAAATCTGTTAAAGTTCAAAAAGAGAATACCATAATAGTAGATGGAGAAGGAAACAAAGAAGCAATTACAACGAGAATTGCACAGATTAAAGGACAAATTGAAGAAACTACATCTGAATTTGACAAAGAAAAATTACAAGAAAGACTTGCAAAATTAGCAGGCGGCGTTGCAGTTATTCGTGTAGGAGCAGCTACTGAAACAGAAATGAAAGAAAGCAAGCTTCGTATGGAAGATGCATTAAATGCAACCAGAGCAGCAGTAGAAGAAGGAATTATTGCAGGTGGTGGTTCTGCATATATCCATGCAGCAAAGAAAGTAAGCGAATTAGCAGAAACGTTAGAAGGCGATGAAAAAACAGGAGCAAAAGTGATTTTAAAAGCACTGGAATCTCCACTGTACTATATTGTTGCCAACGCCGGATTAGAAGGTGCTGTTATTATTAATAAAGTAAGAGAATTAGAACCTGGAATGGGATTTGATGCAGCCAAAGAAGAGTATGTAGACATGGTAGAAGCAGGAATCTTAGACCCAGTTAAAGTTACTAGAAGTGCACTACAGAATGCAACATCGGTAGCATCTACACTGTTAACTACAGAAGCAGTAGTTGCAAATATCAAAGAAGATTTACCAGCAATGCCAGCAGGCGGAGCAGGTGGAATGGGAATGATGTAATCTAATAAATGTAAACCAAAAATAAAATTTAAAAGTTTCAAAAAGCAGAAATGCTTTTTGAAACTTTTTTGTTGTTTACAAGAACAGAAAGTTTGCAAAGCATGAAAAAAAAAGGTATAATTAGAAGCAAGCTGTGTCTAAGAAGTTATGTTGTAAAACGGAGGAACAGAAAATGAAAGGCAATACCATACTGATTGTGGATGATGTAGAAATTAACAGGGAAATATTAGCATTGATGTTCCAACAGGAATATACTATTTTAGAAGCAGAAAATGGAAAAGAAGCAATTGAGAATATGAAAAATCAAATGCAGTCCATTGCCATGGTGTTATTAGATTTGTATATGCCTCAAATGAATGGTTTTCAAGTATTAGAATGGATGAACGAAACAAAATTGATTTCCAGCGTTCCGGTTATTTTGATTACAGGAGAACAATCAGAGGAAATGGAGTGGAAGGCCTATGAAAAAGGAGTTTCTGATATTATTCATAAGCCCTTTAATGGTCATATTGTAAAGCGCCGAGTACAAAATATTATTGAATTATACCAGCATAAGAATCATATGGAATCTTTACTAGGAAAGCAAAACCGTAAATTAAAGGAACAAAACGAGTTGCTACAGGAACAGACTAGAAGACTTCAGGAAGTAAATAATGTCATCATAGATACTATGAGTAATGTGGTAGAATTTCGTAATTTGGAATCAGGAGAACATATTAAGAGAATCAAGAAATTTACTAGGTGCTTAACTGATTGTGTAGCAGAGCAATGCCCAGAATATGGACTGACAGAGCAGGAAATTAAAATTATCGAACAGGCATCTGCCATGCATGATATTGGTAAAATTGCAATTCCGGATAGTATTTTACTAAAGCCTGGGAAATTGACAGCGGAAGAATTTGAAATCATGAAAACCCATGCCAGTAAGGGATGCGAACTGATTGAACGGATTGTAGACGTACAGGGAAAAAAATATTCGATATATTGCTATGAAATATGCAGACATCATCATGAACGATACGATGGACGTGGATATCCAGATGGATTGAAAGAAGAAGAAATACCTATTGCAGCACAAATTGTTTCGGTAGCAGATGTATATGATGCACTGGTGAGCAAACGTGTTTATAAGTCGGCTTATAAGCGAGAGAAAGCATATGAAATGATACAACATGGAGAATGTGGCGCATTTTCTCCTAAATTATTAAAATGTTTTGGAGAAGTGAAGGTGCAATTTGCAAAGATGGCAGAAGAAAATGAGGAAAATCTATGAAGAAAGAAGTGAAAACTCAGTTAGAAGAATCAGGATTTGATGTTGAAAATACGTTGAATCGATTTATGGGAAATGAAGAACAGTACATTAGAATATTAAAAAAATTTCAAAATGATTTAAACTATCAGAATTTAGTGTTAGCAATAGCAGAACAGCGATATGAAGATGGATTTTTATATTCACATACCTTAAAAGGAGTTACTGGCAATCTAGGCATGAACAATTTATTGGAAGCTAATCATGTAGTACTGGAAAAATTACGTAAAAAACAGACAGAGGGATTGGAAAAAGATATGGAAAAGGTAACTAATAGGTATGAACAGGCATTACAAGCGATTGAAAAATTGTAAGAAAAGGAGATTGTGCCTATTCTAAATTTATGCTATAATACTGTCGGACATTATGTCAACGTATCGTAAGATACCATTAGAATCAAAAGGAGGACAACTTAGTGGGTAGAATTGCAGTGGTGACCGATAGTAATAGTGGAATCACCCAAAACGAGGCAAAAGAATATGGTGTCGATGTTATTTCAATGCCTTTTTTTATAAATGGAGAGACCTATTTTGAAGATATAGATTTAACACAAGAGGCGTTTTATGAAAAATTGGAAGAAGGTGCAGACATATCTACTTCTATGCCGGCAGTGGGGGCTGTTACCGATTTATGGGATAATCTGCTAAAGAACCATCAGGAAATTCTCTACATACCAATGTCATCAGGACTAAGCAGTTCTTGTGAAACGGCGATGATGCTAGCACAGGAATATGGTGGAAAAGTACAGGTAGTGAATAATCAAAGAATATCCGTTACTCAAAAACAAACAGTACTAGATTCCCTGCTTATGGTAGAACGTGGTATGGGTGCTCGCGAAATAAAAGAATATTTGGAAGCAACAAAGCATGAATCTAGTATTTACATTATGGTAGATACTCTTTATTATTTAAAAAAGGGTGGTCGTATTACCGCAGCAGCGGCTGCATTGGGAACCTTGTTAAAGTTAAAACCGGTATTGCAGATTCAAGGAGACAAGCTGGATGCATTTGCCAAAGCAAGAACAGTCAAGCAGGCAAAAAGCATTATGATGACTGCCATTGCCAAGGATTTTGCAAAACGTTTCCAAGACGAAACAGGAGATAACATGTGGATTTATGTAGCATATACCAAAGACCCAGAGATGGCACTGGAATTAAAAAGCCAGCTGCAGGAATTGTATCCAAAACAAGAGATTGCAGTGGCTCCATTGTCTTTAAGTATTGCTTGTCATATAGGACCAGGAGCTCTTGCCATTGCATGTTCTAAGCGGTTATCTTAATCGGGCATTTACAAGACAAAGAGAATAAAAAGGAAGGAATTGTGAAGAACAGTTCCTTCCTTCTTTGAGAAAAAATCAATAGATACAGAAAGAAGGAATTAAAATGGTAAAGGATATGACCAAAGGAGAACCGGGGAAAGTGTTGTTGGGTTTTACCCTTCCTATGCTAGGAAGTGTAGTATTCCAACAACTATACAATATTGTAGATAGTGTGGTGGCAGGAAAGTGTATAGGTCCCAATGCACTGGCGGCAGTAGGTTCCTCTTACCCTATTACTATGATATTTGTGGCAATTGCACTGGGATGTAATGTAGGGTGTTCCGTTTTGATTTCACAATTATTTGGTGCTAAAAAATTAGAGGATATGAAGACGGCATTGTACACTTCCTTACTTGCTGCGTTAGTATTGAGTATTATTCTAACAGCCATAGGCTTTTTTGGATGTGGTGAAATGCTGCGCTTATTACAAACGCCTAAAAATATTTTTGTGGATTCCGCATTGTATTTGAAAATTTATACAGCCGGTCTTGTGTTTGTATTTTTATATAACATATGCAATGGAATTTTTACAGCACTAGGAGATTCTACCACACCATTTTTATTTTTGGTGATTTCTTCTTTGGCCAATATTGTGTTAGATCTTGTTTTTGTTATTTGCTTTCATATGGGAGTTTCTGGAGTAGCCTGGGCTACTTTTATTGCACAGGGAGTGGCAGCAATTGCAGCCTTTATTGTACTCCTAAAAAGAATAAAAATGATTCCAACTGAAAAATATCAGCTTTTTTCATTAAAAATGCTCCAAAAGATTGCTTGGCTGTCTATTCCTAGCATTTTACAGCAAAGTTTTGTATCCGTTGGAAATTTATTTATACAAAGCATGGTAAACAGCTATGGTTCTGTGGTAATTGCAGGATATTCTGGTGCAATTAAATTAAATACCTTTGCGATTACTTCTTTTGGTACGCTGGCAACTTCATTGTCTAATTTTACTGCTCAAAATATAGGAGCAGGCAAAACAGAACGTGTAAAACAAGGATTTAAATCTTGTATCAAAATGTCCATTTGTATTATTGTTCCATTTTCATTGCTTTATGTATTTGGAGGTGGACTTGTAATGCAGTTGTTTGTAAACGAAGGAAGCAAGGAGGTAATCCAAGAAGGGCAGTTATTTCTAAGAATTGTAGCACCATTTTATATTATGGTGTGTATTAAACTAGTATGTGATGGAGTGCTGCGTGGAGCGGCTGCCATGCGACTATTTATGATTAGCACCTTTAGTGATTTAATCCTTCGAGTGGTGCTGGCGTTTCTTTTACAAATTTTCTGGGGGTCTATTGGCATTTGGATAGCATGGCCTATAGGATGGATGATTGGAATGGCAGCATCTATTGCATTTTATGTAAAAGGGTCTTGGAAAAAAAGTGATGGAATTGTATAAGCAATAAAAAATGAAACCGGCATTTACTTAGCCAGTTTCATTTTTTTTTGTATTTTTTTCTTCCAAAGAAGATAAGTAATTAGAAGGGGAATTCCAGCACCGATCCAGGCAGCAGGATTTGCCAAACACACGGCAGCATAGCCAAAGGAGTCCAAACATAAGAATACCACCAATCCACGACATACCAGCTCCAACACACCGCTAAGCATAGGAACCAAAGGCTCATTCAATCCTTGCAAAGCATTCCGGTAAAGAAAAATCAAAGCCAAAGGAATAAAGAAGAAAGAAATGGTAAGCAGGTAGTTCGTAGCATAGCTTAAGACAGTGGCGGAAGTATCTTTTAAGAACCAGTATACAATGTATTTTCCAAATCCAACAGCAACTAAGGCAGCAAAAGCAGAAATACCAATGACGACAAGAAAGGCTTTTTTCATACCATCAAAGATGCGGTCATATCTTCCGGCACCTAAATTCTGCCCACAGTAAATAGACATGGTTGTTCCAAGAGTAGGCATGGTTTGAGTAGCAAGCGCCTCTACTTTAGCAGCAGCAGTAAATGCGGCCACAACGCTAGAACCAAATATATTGACAGCACTTTGCAATATCATAACTCCAACAGCAGTAACAGAATAATTAATAGCCATGGGAATACCAATGGAAAGCAGGTGCCAAATGCTTTTGAAATCAAAATAAAAATCAGACTTTTGAATTTTTAATAAATCAAGCTTTGTGAACATATATGTAAAACAAAGCATGGCAGCAACACCTTGTGCAATAACGGTAGCATATGCAGCACCTTCAGGTCCCATGTGAAATACTACAATAAACAAAAGATCTAGTACAATATTCAATAAAGAAGAAAGCAGCAGGAAATATAAAGGTGTCTTACTGTCGCCTACGCCTCTTAAAATAGCAGAAGCAATATTAAATGCCATGGTGGCGGTAATACCTGCATAAATAATGGTAATATAATCATTTGCCATAGTTAGAATATTTTTAGGTGTATTCATTAAAAGTAACAGATTTTTGGAGACGGCAAGAGTAAGCGCAGTAATAAGCAAAGAAATAATAAGACCCAATACCAGTGAAAGTGCCACATAGTGCTTTAACTGCTTGGTATTCTTGGCACCAAAGGCATGAGAAATCAAGACACCAAAGCCTTGAGAAAATCCCATGGCAAATCCAAGAACAAGGAACATAATAGATCCAGTAGCGCCCACAGCAGCCAAAGCATCTTCCCCAATAAACTGACCTACAATAATAGCATCTACCATATTGTAAAATTGTTGAAACAAATTGCCTAAAAGAACCGGAAGGGAAAAGAAAATAATGATTTTCCAAGGATTTCCGGTAGTCATGTCTTTTGTCATTTTAATACCTCCTGAAATTAACGAATACGTGGCAGATTCCAACGGTAATGAGCTGCAAGAAGCCGAATCACCACTACCACAATAGAACTTAGAAACATTGCTGCAAGGTCTGGAATAAATTGATAGAGAAACAGGTAACAAAATGCCCCAATTAATGCAGCACAGGCATATACATGCTTTACAAATACAAAAGGGGTGATGCCTGCCATAATATCACGTAGCATTCCACCACCAATACCTGTGACAACTCCTACAAAAACCAGCAAAAAAAGATTACTATCTAAGCTAACCTCCATAGCAGTACGAATTCCCACAATGGTAAAAATACCAAGCCCTACAGCATCAAAGGTATTCATGGCACGCTCATACAATTCCAAAAATTGACTTTCTAAAAGTGCTCGATTCTTATAAATAACCAAAAATAATAAGCAGGAAGTAAGAATAGAAGTTCCTACATAAGTGAAGTTATGAAACATCTTAGGTGGATGAATCCCTAAAATCAAATCCCGAATACATCCACCGCCTACGGCAGTGGTAATGCCAAGTACATTAATTCCGAAAATATCCATATTTTTACGAATTCCCATAAGTGCTCCGGAAGATGCAAATGCAATGGTTCCAATTAGTTCTAATATAAAAATAAAGGTGTTTGAAGAAATCATCACGTAATCTCCTAATTGTTTTTTACAAAGATAAAGCCGGTAAGCAAAGAAGGATTACCGACACCGCTATTATACAAAACAAAGAGTGAAAATACAATACATTTCATGATAAAAAGCAGGAAATATGTTACACTAAAAGTCACCATTCACAAATAGGAAAAAGCAGGAGCTCATATGGATGTTAATTTGGAGTATTATAAGATTTTTTATTATGTAGGAAAAATGAAAAGCATTACTCAGGCAGCAGAGGAGTTATCCGTTTCACAGCCTGCGGTAAGTCAGGCAATTAAGAATCTAGAGCGTGTATTGGGTACGCCGCTATTTATACGCTCTCCCAAGGGGGTACGGTTTACAAAGGAAGGTGCGGTATTGTACTCGTTTGTGCAACGTGGATATGAATATATTTTGCAGGGAGAACGGAAATGTAAAGAAATGATGGAACTAGAGATAGGGGAGATACGCATTGGTGCTAGTGATATGACCTTACAGTTTTACCTGTTGGAGGTATTAGAGGAATTTCATGAAAAATATCCTAAAATAAAAGTGGCGGTAACCAACGCACCCACCCCTGAAACATTAAAGCATTTGCAAGATGGGAAAATAGATTTTGGAGTGGTCAGTACACCAATTACCAGTCATCATTCCTGGAAACAAATAGAAGTACGTACCATTTTGGATGTATTTGTGGCGGGGAAGAATTTTGAGTGCCTCAAAGGCAGGAAATTAAACTATAAGCAGCTAGAAGAACTTCCGATTATGTGTTTGGAAGGAACTACCTCTACTAGAAATTATGTGGATGAATTTTTACGGCAGAATCAAGTAGTACTACGCCCTGAATTTGAACTTGCAACCAGTAATATGCTGATTCAGTTTGCAGTGAAGGGACTTGGAATAGCCAGCGTAGTAGAAGACTTTGCCAAAGAATATATAGAAAATGGAGAACTGTTTTTATTGGACTTTGAAAGAAAAATTCCAGAACGGAAATTCTGTGTCATTACAGAGGAAAGAATTCCTATGTCCGCAGCAGCTCAAAAACTTATGGAAATTATTAAACAAAAGGAAATAAAAAATGGAAAATAGAGCAAATGAGGGGAATTAATGAATTATGGAGAAGCTTTGCCTATGTGAGAAAAGGTACCATAACAAGTACACATAAGAAGTGATTATATTAAATATAATGAACATTGATTTTACTTATACTGTTTTTTGCAGTATAATAGATAAATATAAAAAGGGAATTTAGGCATGCAGAGGAAAGAAAAGCCGGTGTATATCTTTTTATGAGATAGGAAAGTGCTTCCTATCTCATAAAAGTGGCAAAGAATCCTGCAAGCAGGATTCTTTTTCATGACAAATAAGGAGGATTTTAAAATGGTAAATGCAATTGTTGGTGCTAATTGGGGCGATGAAGGCAAAGGAAAAATCACAGATATGTTAGCAAAGGAAGCAGACATTATAGTACGATTTCAAGGGGGAGCCAATGCAGGGCACACCATTGTAAATGACTATGGAAAGTTTGCTTTACACTCTCTGCCAAGCGGTGTGTTTTATAATCATACCACCAGTATCATTGGAAATGGTGTGGCATTGAATATTCCGGTATTATTTCAGGAAATTCAGTCTATTGTAGAACGTGATGTTCCGATGCCAAAAATTTTAGTATCTGACCGTGCTCAAGTTGTAATGTCTTACCATATTTTATTCGACCAATATGAAGAAGAACGCCTTGGAGGCAAATCTTTTGGCTCTACCAAATCAGGAATTGCTCCATTTTATTCTGATAAATATGCCAAAATTGGATTTCAAGTAAGTGAATTATTTGACGATGCAGTATTGAAAGAAAAGGTAGCTCGCATTTGTGAAACAAAAAATGTGTTGTTAGAACATTTATATCATAAACCGTTATTAAAAGAAGAAGATTTATTAGAAGAACTTCACAAATACCGTGAGATGGTAGCACCTTTTGTATCTGATACTTCTGCATACCTTTACGATGCCATAAAAGCGGGTAAAAATATTTTATTGGAGGGTCAGCTGGGTTCTTTAAAAGATCCAGACCATGGTATTTATCCTATGGTAACATCGTCGTCTACCTTAGCAGCTTATGGTGCTATTGGTGCAGGAATTCCACCCTATGAAATCAAGAAAATCATTACAGTATGTAAAGCATATTCTTCCGCAGTAGGTGGTGGTGCATTTGTCAGTGAAATCTTCGGAGAAGAGGCAGATGAATTAAGACGCAGAGGCGGAGATGGAGGAGAATTTGGTGCAACTACCGGACGCCCAAGACGTATGGGCTGGTTTGATGTAGTAGCAAGTAAATATGGTTGCCGAATTCAGGGAACCACAGATGTGGCATTTACTGTATTAGATGTATTAGGTTATTTAAGTGAAATTCCGGTATGTGTAGGATATGAAATAGATGGAAAAGTGACCACAGATTTCCCAACTACTGTTAAATTAGAAAAAGCAAAACCAGTGATAGAAGTGCTTCCAGGATGGAACAGTGAAATTAGAGGAATTAAAAAATACGAAGAATTACCAGAAAACTGTCGCAAGTATATTGAATTTGTAGAAGAAAAAATAGGATTTCCAATTACCATGATTTCCAATGGTCCAGGAAGAGAAGATATCATTTATCGCTAATAGGAAAGGGATCAGTATGATCAAAAACATTGTATTTGATGTAGGAAAAGTGTTAGTGGATTTTAACTGGCAGAAAGTATTTGAAGAATTGCAATTCACCGGAATTGTGTATGAGAAGGTGGCGCAGGCAACGGTATTGTCTAATTATTGGAATGAATTTGACAAAGGAGTGTTGTCGGAAGAAGAAATTTTAGAAGGTTTTTTAAAAGGTGCACCAAAATACCAAGCAGAAATCCTAAAGGTTTGGGAATATGCAGGTAATGCAATTGTTCGTTATGATTATACCATAGATTGGATTAATAGCTTAAAGAAAAAAGGATATCAGGTTTATCTGCTGTCCAATTATCCCAAACGTTTATATGAATTATCCATAGAGGAATTATCTTTTGTAAACATTGTGGATGGAGGAATCTTTTCCTATCAGATAAAGTGTGTCAAGCCAGATCCTAAGATCTATCAAGCACTATTTGAAAAATATAATTTAAAACCAGAAGAATGCGTCTTCTTAGATGATAATGAGGCAAATGTAATAGCGGCAGAAAAGCTTGGAATGTCTGGGATACAATTTCAAAATAAGAAACAGGCAGAAAAAGAATTAGAAAAGATAATTGCTGTTCACAGTTAGCGTGGATTCAAGGAGCAAGTGCAAGTGCAAATTGCTATGTGTGTAAAACGATTGTCAACCAATATAAAAATAGAGTTGACAATCAAAAGAATCCTATGTTATACTACCATTGTTCCAATAAATCATACAATAGTTTAGGAGAAATAAACAATGGTAACAGCAAAAAGTAAAACATTAGATATGGTATACATTGCAATAGGAGCAGTTTTAATTGCAATTTGTTCTTGGATTTCTATTCCTACAGTGGTTCCCTTTACCTTACAGACATTTGGAGTATTTGCAGTAACAGGGTTACTGGGTGGAAAACGAGGAACTTGTTCTGTTTTGATTTATATTTTGTTAGGCATGATTGGAATTCCGGTATTTGCAGGATTTACAGGAGGACTTGGAATTCTTTTGGGAAATACCGGTGGATATATTATTGGATTTTTAGGATCTTCTTTGCTGATATGGGCAATGGAAAAACTTCCGGGAAATCCAACGGTTAGAATGATTCTGTCCATGATAGCTGGATTAGTGGTGTGCTATGGGTTTGGAACAGTATGGTTTTTGATGATGTATACAAGAAATACAGGAACAGTTGGTTTGATAACGGTGTTAGGCTGGTGTGTCATTCCATTTATCATTCCGGATTTTATAAAAATAATATTGGCAGCAGTACTTATTAAAAGATTGGGAAAGTATGTGCAATAAGTTAAGACCACACCATGGATTGTGTATTCAATTTTTTGAGGGAAATGGATACAGTGAGGAATTCGTATCTCATATGAAAAAAGTAATAGCAAAGTTAAAGCACGATCCTTTCATATGCGTAACAGCTCAGGAAGATAATATCTGTGCACATTGCCCTAATATGGAAAGTAATGGATGTAAAACCAAAGAAAAAGTGTTGCGTTATGACCATAAGGTATTACAGCTTTGTCAATTATCCAATGGACAGAAAATACAGTGGAATGAATTTGCAGCACGAGTAAAAGAATCTATTATAGAAGCAGGAAAAATCGGGGAAGTTTGTAAAGACTGTGGGTGGTCAGAAATTTGCCACAATCATCTTCCGACACACAAAAAACACAGTTTAGTCTAAAAATCAACACAATTAATTTCTAAAATAAAACAAGAGGTGCGCAGCATAACACCGAATGACAGAATGGAGGAATTAATTGTGATTGAAATAGCACATTTGACCAAAAAATATGGGAAACATGTGGCCGTGGATGATGTAAGTCTTACGGTGGAGCCGGGGAAAATCTATGGTTTTCTAGGACCTAACGGAGCAGGAAAATCTACAACCATGAATATCATTACAGGATATTTAGGGGCAACTTCTGGTGAAGTAACCATCAATGGATTTGATATTTTAAAACAGCCAGAAGAAGCTAGAAAATGCATAGGTTATCTACCAGAATTACCACCTTTATATCCTGATATGACGGTGATAGAATATCTTAAATTTGTAGCAGAATTAAAAAAGATTTCAAAACCAGAGCGTGAGAAGAACATTACAGAAGCACTTCAGATGACTGGGATTGAGGAGATACAAGGCAGGTTAATTCGTAACCTTTCCAAAGGTTATAAACAGCGTGTGGGTCTTGCACAGGCGATTCTAGGGTTTCCACCAGTAATTATTTTAGATGAACCTACGGTGGGGCTAGACCCAAAGCAAATGATAGAAATGCGAGAATTGATTAAAAAATTAGGAGAAAACCATACCGTTATTTTAAGCTCTCATATTTTATCTGAAATTAGTGCGGTCTGCGACCATATTTTTATTATTTCCAAAGGAAAATTAGTAGCAAGTGATACCACAAAGCATTTAGAATCCAAACTGCAGGGCGGAATGGAATGTGTTTTGGAAGTAAAAGGTACCACGTTGGAAGTAGAGGAGGCTCTTGCTTTTGTCCAACACATACAAAACCTTAGTGTAGAGGAAAAAGAACAAAACATCTGTAAAGTAATCATAGAAGCAGAGCAGGAATCAGATATTCGAGAGGAATTATTTTTCACATTTGCAAACGCAAAGCTTCCTATCTATAGTATGAGTACCAGTGGAAAGTCTTTAGAAGACGTGTTCTTACAACTTACGAAAGAGGAGGAAGTATGCAATGTGGGCAATTTATAAAAGAGAGATAGCATCATTTTTTCAGTCAGTGATAGGATGGTTATTTTTAGCAGCCACTTTAGCATTGTTTGGCTTATATTTTTATGTATATAATCTAGCATATGGCTCTCCTACGTTGGCCAACACCTTATCTGCAACCACTATTATTATGCTAATAACGGTACCTATTCTTACCATGCGTGTGTTAGCAGAAGAGCAGAAATCAAAAACAGATCAGCTTATTTTAACAGCACCTATTTCTGTAGGAAAGGTAGTGTTGGGAAAATATTTGGCTGTGGGCACCATATTTACCATAGCAGTGTTGGTAATGGGGATGACGCCTTTGGTTCTAAAGTTCTTTGGAACCGTACCACTTGGAGAATGTTATGCTGCAGTATTAGGTTATTGGCTCTTTGGTATGACCTGCATTGCTATTGGTGTGTTTATTTCTTCTATTACAGAAAGTCAAGTCATTGCGGCAGTGGTAACGTTTGGAGTACTTTTTATCGGCTATATGATGAAGTCCATTACACAGGTTATCTCATCTACAGAAAACATAGTTACAAAAATACTAAATAGTTTTGATTTAACCAGTTCCATGGATCGCTTTTTTAGTGGAAGTATTGATGTGAAAGGGGTGATTTACTATCTATCCCTAATTGGATTTTTCCTGTTTCTTACTACCCAGTCTATTCAAAAAAGACGTTGGAGCATGAGTAGCAGAAAACTGAAATTGGGAGCATTTAGTACTGGAATGATTGTGATTACCCTAGCAGCCGTAGTGGCTGTAAATATGGCAGCATCTCAGCTTCCAGACCAGATGGCTTCCATTGATGTAACCAAGGAAAAACTGTATTCTATTACGAAAGATACTAAAAAGTTATTAAATACCGTAAATGAGGATATTACTATTTATGTACTTGCAAATAAGAAAAATCAGGATGCTACTTTAGAAAAAACTTTAAAACGATATGAAAGTGCTTCCAAACATATTAAGATAGAATACAAAGATCCTTCCGTATCGCCTAATTTTTATCAGGAATATACAGATACCGCACTAAATGCGAACAGTCTGATAGTGGTAGGAACCAATCGTTCTAAAGTGATTGATTACAGTAGTATTTATAAATCTGAGATGGATAGTAAGACCTATCAGCAAAAAGTAACGGGATATGATGGAGAAGGACAGATTACCAGTGCGATTTCTTACGTTACCAGCAATAGCACAAGTGTTATGTACGCTATTACCGGACATGATGAATATTCCCTTACAGGCACTTTTGCGGATGCTTTAGCAAAACAAAATGCAGAACTTACCACCTTGAATTTACTAGAACAGGATGCTATTCCCAAAGATGCACAATGTTTATTTTTATTGGCACCGGCGAAAGATTATTCTCAAGATGATGTGAGTAAGGTGTTAAGCTATTTAGAAAACGGTGGAAAAGCAGTGATTGCAACGAACTACACCACGGAAAATCTTACAAACTTCAATCAAATTTTAGAAGCTTATAAGATAACCACAACCAATGGAATTGTGGTGGAAAATGACAAGAATCATTACTATCAAAATCAATATTACCTGCTTCCAGAAATTGCTTCTGATACAGTAACTTCTCATATCATGGATGGGTACATTTTTGCTCCATTTGCCCAAGGGTTAAGCTATCCGGTACAAGACAATCAGGAAAATCCGGAAGAAGAGGCAGTAAATGGAATTACCTATACCCCATTATTGACTACGTCAGAGCAGTCTTTTGCCAAAAGTGATGTGACAAATGCAAAAGATTTTACCAAGGGTGAAAATGATGTAGAGGGACCATTTACCATTGGACTTCACGTATCCAAATCTTTGGAAGAAAACAAAAACACAGAACTTTATGTATTTGGAAGTATGAATTTATTTACAGATAGTGCAAGTGAAATGGTTTACGGAAATAATCTCACTTTGTTTACCGGAATTACGTCCCAATATTCCAATACACCTTCTGAAAGTGTTGTTCCTGTGAAATCCTATGTAACTTCTCAATTAACAGTAAATCAAACTGTTATTGTGTTAGGGATGGTTATTATGATGTTTGTATTGCCTCTTGGACTTTTAACCATAGGAATTATAATTTGGATGAAGCGGAGGAAACGCTGATGGATAGGCAGAAAAAACAGCTATTAATAATTTGTGTGCTTTTTTTGGTATCCCTAGGCACGTACTTTGGGCTAAAAGCATATCATAACAGTGAAACAGAACAAGAAAAAGAAAAGACAAAAAATGAAACGGTAACAGCAATCAAAGTAGATTCCAAAAAGGTAAACTCATTTTCTTACCAAATAGAAGGAACGGAGCTGACTTTTGAAAAGCAGGAAGATATTTGGTATTATCAACCGGATCACAATATTAAAATTGATCAAAACAGCATGACTAGCATGTTGTCTTCGGTGAACAAACTTACCACTACACAAAAGTTGACCAAGGGGTCCAATCCAGATGAATATGGTTTTCAAAATCCACAAAATGTGTTGACCTTTGAAACGGACCAAGGAACTTATACCGTAACACTGGGAATGAAAAATGAAGTGACAGGGCAATATTATGTGAAAAACAGTGAATCGGATACAATATATCTGATAGATACAGATTTGAATACTACTTTTTCCAAAACAGTGGAACAAGTAACAGCCGTAGAAACAAAATAAATCTGCTGGTTGGATTGTATGTTTGTTTACACTTACAGAAGAGGAAAGTTGTGGATTTACAAGATAAAGATGTTTGGTATTCTTAAGAAAAACCGCAGAATATGTTTCGGTATTCTGCGGTTTTTTCTGCTATAAACCTGCCAATTGTTAAGGAAGGGCTTTATTCCTCTTCTTCCTTTCCGTTGTGCTTTTTAATCAGCTTGTAGACAAAAGTATAGGTCCAAATGAGAACCGGAATCATAATGGTGCTTATCATAGCCGCCATAAACATTTGAAAAAAATCTTTTCCTAAAAGAGCTAAGAGCAAAGTAGTTAAATAAAGACATACCAATAAAACAATGCCAATGATGGCAAGAATCTGTTTTGTTTTTTTCATAAAATTCCTTTCTGTTATCCCGTGGGATACTGTTTGCGCATGTAAGTAGAAAATTGCAAATCAAAACAATTTTTTCTATTAAGTATAGTATCGTGTATCTGTCTTTTTTGCAAGGAAAAACAGTAAAATATACTTCATAGTGTATCTGAACAGGGATTGAGTTTACTAGATATGCAGCAGAAGCCTTGTTCAAAGGAAGAAAATTTAGTATAATTAGAAAATGTGATAAAGACATAGGAGAGGATAAATTAAAATGAAACAGTTTTTACAGGGAATGAAGGATGGAAGTGCCATTGGAATAGGATATTTTTCTGTATCGTTTACATTTGGAATTGCAGCAGTAGCATCTGGATTAAATTGTTGGGAAGCATTATTGGTGTCTATGATGAATCTTACTTCAGCTGGCCAATTTGCAGGAATTACAGTAATGGCTGCAGCTGGTTCTTATTTAGAAATGGCTGTTTCTCAATTTGTGATTAATTTACGATATGCACTTATGAGTATATCCTTATCTCAGAAAGCAGATGCAGATTTTACAGTAGGAAAAAAACTGATACTAGGATTTGCAAATACAGATGAAATATTTGCAGTAGCCATAAGTAGGGAACAGGAAGTAAGCAGTCAATACTATTTTGGACTTGCAGTACTGCCTTATATAGGATGGACGCTGGGAACTTTGACTGGAGCTGTTCTTGGAAATATTCTTCCACCATCGGTTTGTGCGGCATTAGGACTTGCTATTTATGCTATGTTTATTGCTATTGTGGTGCCAGTGATAAAAGCAGATAGTAGTATCTTGAAAATAGTAGGATTGGCAATTTTTTTAAGTTGCTGTTTGTATTACATTCCTGGATTAAACAAGATTTCCAGTGGATTTTCAATTATTATTTGTGCAGTGGTGGCTTCCTTAGTTGGAGCAGCGTTGTTTCCAATAGAAGAAAAGGAGGAAGTTGGAAGATGAATAATTTCTGGTTGTATCTGCTTATCATGTTTGGAGTTACTTATGCAATTCGTGTACTGCCCTTTATTGCATTTCGAAAAAAGATAAAAAACAGATTCTTTCGTTCTTTTCTTATGTATGTTCCTTATACGGTGCTAGGAGCTATGACTTTTCCAGCAGTATTTTATGCCACAGGCTCCCTAGTGACTTCTATGGCTGGTGTTGCCATTGCCTTAGTACTGGCATATCGTGGAAAAAGTCTCTTTGAAGTTGCAATATTTGCCAGTCTTATGGCATTTGTGGTGTCTATGGTGGTATCAGTGTGATATTAATAGAATAGATAGTAATAGAGTCTTATCAATAGAGCGTCATGGATATAATAGAAGAATCACCACTCATTAAAATAAGTAAAGAGTAGATAGGAAAAATGAAATTAAGAAGAGATAGAAGATGTGTTAAACTATTCATAGGTTAAAATAATACGAAAAAAATAATACGAAACAAATAAGGAGAAGCAAATTATGGCAAATGTACCAACACCTCATATTGAAGCTAAAATGGGAGATTTCGCAAAAACAGTTTTGATGCCGGGAGATCCATTGAGGGCAAAATTTATTGCAGAAACATATCTTGAAAATGTTAAGTGTGTAAATCAGGTTCGTGGAATGTTAGGATATACCGGAACCTACAAAGGAAAAGAAATTTCAGTAATGGGATCAGGTATGGGAATGCCTTCCATGGGAATCTATTCCTATGAATTGTTTCATTTTTATGATGTAGACAATATTATCAGAATAGGCTCAGCAGGGGCTATTTTGGATGATATCAATCTATTAGACGTCGTAATAGGAATGGGAATCAACATGGTATCTGATTATGCAGACCAGTTTGGCTGTCCCGGACATTTAGCAGCAGTGGCGGACTATCATCTGCTTAGCAAGGCGGTGGAAATCGCCAAAGACCTTGGTACAGAAGTAAAGGTGGGAAATATTTTATCGGAAGATGTATTCTATAAGGACAATCCAAACAGCACAGACTGCTTTAGGAAGATGGGAGTTATGGCAGTGGAAATGGAAAGTGGTGCATTGTACTTAAATGCAGCTAGAGCAGGAAAACATGCTCTTTGTATCCTTACTATTTCAGATCATATCTATAAAACAGAGGAATTAACATCACAACAGCGTCAGCTTGGTTTTGGAAAAATGATTGAAATTGCATTGGAAACAGCCATTTTGGTATAGTTACAATAGTAGTTAAGTTGGGATTAAAAGGTATTTTCCCATAATTGTTATTATGTGAAGACATCGAAAACAGAGTAATATCTGATTTCGGTGTCTTTTTGCTATAAATTTACTGGATAAATTCACTTAAATAAGTATTTATGCACTTTGAAAATGCAATCATAAATGGCATAAAAATAGCATGAAATCATCTGAAATAGCTATCATTTAGCTCTTTGGAAACAATGAAAAAGAGGAATAAATCATATTCAATTGGTACAGACTATATTTGTGGTGAATAGAATAAAAAAGGAAACTAAAATAAGAAAAACGCTTACTTGCATACAAGATAAAAATGAAATGAAGTAATAAATACACTTGTATACAAGCAGAATATATTAAAATGATAAGATGCAGCTGCTGAAAAAACACACTAAAACATAGGAGTAAAAGGAGACAATTAATGAGTACACAAAATAATATGAAACCGTTTGGCATGAAAGACAAGCTAGGCTATTTATTTGGAGATTTTGGAAATGACTTTACATTTATTTTTGCCAGTTCTTTTTTAATGAAGTTTTACACAGACGTGTTAGGAGTTAGCGCAGCCATTGTTGGAGTTCTATTTTTGGTAGCTAGATGTATTGATGCGTTTACGGATATAGGAATGGGACGTTTGGTTGACAGAATGAAACCTGGAAAGGGAGGAAGATTTCGCCCATGGCTGATTAGAATGTGCGGACCTGTCGCAATTGCCAGTTTTCTAATGTATCAAGGAGCAATGGCAGGGGCACCTATGACAGCAAAAATTATTTATATGTTTGTTACCTACATTTTATGGGGTTCTGTTTTTTATACTTCAATTAACATTCCTTATGGCTCCATGGCATCGGCAATTACGAATCATCCAAAGGAAAGAGCAGAACTTTCCACCTTCCGTTCTATGGGAGCTACCTTTGCAGGAATGGTAATTAGTGTGATTGCACCACAGATTATTTATCAGTTAGATGCAAACGGAAATCAGGTAGTAAGTGGAATAGCATTTACCATAACAGCAGGAGTGTTTTCTATTTTGGCTATTTTATGCTATCTTCTTTGCTATAGCATGACTACAGAACGCGTGAAAATCGAAATAGATACCAGTGTAAAATCAGCAAGTTTTGGACAAACTTTAAAAACATTGATAACAAACAAAGCGTTACTAGCAATTATAGGATCAGCAATTTTCTTGTTATTGAGTTCTTTAATGGGACAATCTATGAATCAGTATTTGTTTATTGATTATTTCAATAATACCAAAGCATTATCTGCGGTTGGACTGATGTCACTTCCAACTATGATAATATTGGTACCACTTGCTGGTAATATTTCAGAAAAAGTAGGTAAAAAAGAAGCAGGGTCAATAGGAATGTTGTTTACAGGAATTATTTATGTAGGTATGTTCTTATTTAAAATTACAAATCCTTGGATTTATCTTGCAGTTACTTTTATTGCAACATTTGGTATGTTTTATTTCAATATGGTAATTTGGGCATTTATTACAGATGTCATTGATTATCAGGAAGTAAAAACTGGAAATCGAGATGACGGAACGGTTTATGGAGTATATTCTTTTGCGCGTAAAATCGGTCAGGCACTTGCAGGTGGATTAAGTGGATTTGCATTATCTGCAATTGGATATGTATCAGTGCCAGGAGCTATTCAAACGGAAGGTGTAAAGCTTGGTATTTACAATATAACAACTATTTTTCCGGGTGTTTGTTATATTATTGTTGCTTTGATTTTAATATTTGCTTATCCATTATCTAAAAAAGTGGTAAATGAAAATGTTGCAATTTTAGAAAAACGCCGTGAAAAAAGGAAATAATAGTAATCAGTAAGTTATCATTTGAAATAGGCATAAGCAGGAGGAATTTATGAGTAAAATGAAATTATCTTTCCGTTGGTATGGCGAGGATGATAAGGTAACCCTGGAAAACATTAGGCAGATTCCGGGCATGCATTCCATTGTAACCGCGGTTTATCAAGTGCCTGTGGGAGAACTGTGGTCAAAAGAGTCCATTCGAAAATTAAAACAGCAAACGGAAGAAAATGGACTTTGCTTTGAAGTGATTGAAAGTATCCCAGTTCATGAGGATATTAAGCTTGGAAAAGCAACTAGAGATCATTATATTGAGAATTATTGTGAAAATATCCGCAGGGTAGCAGCAGTAGGAATTAAATGCATATGTTATAATTTTATGCCGGTATTTGATTGGACCAGAACGCAGTTAGACCATGAACTGGCAGATGGCTCCACTTCCTTGGTATATTATCAAGAACAGGTAAATGCCGTAAATCCGTTGGAAAGCAATGGGAATTTAACACTTCCAGGATGGGATTCCAGTTATACCAAAGAAGAATTAAAGCAGGTAGTGGCAGAATATCATGAAATGACAGAAGATGATTTATGGAATCATTTAAAATATTTTTTGGAAAAAATTATTCCTGTGGCAGCAGAATGCAATGTAAATATGGCAATTCATGAAGATGATCCTTGCTGGAGTATTTTTGGACTTCCAAGAATTATTACCTGTGAAAAAAATTTAGATAAATTATTAAAATTAGTAGATGATTCACACAATGGAATTACATTATGCACAGGTTCTCTAGGGTGTTCTGGAAAAAATGATGTGGTAAGGATGGCTGGAAAATATGCAGCGCTGGGCAGAATTCATTTTGTCCATATGAGAAACGTAAAAGTACTAGATCATGGATTTGAAGAGAGAGCGCATCTTTCCTCTTGTGGAACGCTTGATATGTATGCAATTATGAAAGCACTCTATGATAACGGATTTGAAGGATATATTAGACCAGATCATGGAAGAATGATATGGGGTGAAACAGGAAGACCGGGATATGGTTTGTATGACAGAGCATTAGGAGCCACATACTTAAATGGTTTATGGGAGGCAATTGAAAAGAGCGTAGGAAACTAGTTGTGAATGGGTTGCAAATAAGTTGCAAATGGAGAAAAATAAAATGAAATTACCTATTAATACAGATTTTAACGGAAAAGTAGCAGTTGTAACAGGTGCAGGAGGAGTCCTTTGTTCTATGATGGCACATGCTCTTGCAACAGCTGGTGCAAAAGTGGCACTGCTAGACTTAAATGAACAAGCTGCACAGAAAAATGCAGATTTTATTACAGCAGAAGGCTATATCGCAAAAGGTTATAAAGCAAATGTACTGGAAAAAGAAAGCTTAGAAGAAGCGCATACCAAGATTTTAAAGGATTTTGGAAGTTGTGACATTTTAATTAATGGTGCGGGTGGAAATAATCCAAAGGCTACTACGGATAAAGAATATTTTGAAGCCACAGATATGGATGCAGATACGAAGTCTTTCTTTGATTTAGAACAAAGTGGAGTAGAATTTGTGTTTCACTTGAATTTCATAGGGACATTACTTCCGACTCAGGAGTTTGCAAAAGATATGGTGGAAAAAGAAGGCTGTAGCATTTTGAATATATCCTCCATGAATGCTTATACACCACTAACGAAAATACCAGCTTATAGTGGAGCAAAAGCAGCAATTAGTAACTTTACCAAGTGGCTTGCAGTACATTTTGCAAAAACTGGTATACGCGTAAATGCTATTGCGCCGGGATTTTTTGTTACTAGACAAAATGAAAAGCTGCTATACAATGAGGACGGCACATCAACGCCAAGAACTGGGAAAATTTTAGCAGCAACTCCAATGAAACGATTTGGAGAAGCGGAAGAATTATTGGGAAGTGTATTGTTTTTGTTGAACAACGAGGCAGCAGGATTTATTACAGGAGTGGTAATTCCTATTGATGGTGGATTTTCCGCATATTCAGGCGTATAGAAGGGAGAAAAATATGACAAAAGTTAATTTAAAGAAAAAGCCGTATTATTTAGAAGAAGAGGCAGTGAAATGGGTAGAAGATACCATTCACAGTATGACGATAGAAGAGAAAATTGGACAGCTTTTTGTAAATATGGGTGCTTCTAGAGAAGAATCTTATTTAAAAGAAGTTGTTACAAAATATAAATTTGGTGCAGTACGTTATAATCCGGGAACAGCAGTAGAAGTATGGGAACAGAATCGTATTTTACAAGAAAATTCAAAAATTCCACTTCTGATTGCTGCAAATACAGAAGCGGGTGGAAATGGTGCTTGTACGGATGGTACGGAAATTGGATTAGAAGTAAAAATTGGAGCCACCAATGATCCTAACTATGCATATGAGGTGGGACGTGTTTCGGGGATTGAGGCAGCAGCAGTGGGTTGTAACTGGTCTTTTGCTCCGATTACAGATATTAATCGAAATTGGAGAAATCCCATTATTTCAGCTAGAAGTTTTGGAAATGACCAAAATCGTGTATTGGAAATGTCTAAAGCTTATATGAAAGGTTTTATGGAAAGTAATATGGTATGTGCCATGAAACATTTTCCGGGAGATGGAATTGATGAAAGAGATCAGCATTTAAGCAATTCGGTAAATACTTATTCTTGTGAAGAATGGGATGATACTTTTGGAAAAGTATATGCTGGTATGATTGAAGCTGGTGTACACACCGTGATGGCAGGTCACATTATGATGCCAGCGTATGAGAAAGAATTTTGCGCGGATTGGAAAGAAGAAAAAAGCAAGCCGGCAACACTTTCTAAAGAATTAATCACCGATTTACTGAAAGGAAAATTGGGATTTAATGGAATGGTAGTCACCGATGCATCTCATATGGTGGGTATGACATCTATGATGAAACGAAGTGAAATTCTTCCGGCATCTATTGCAGCAGGCTGTGATATGTTCTTGTTTTACAATGATCCAGAGGAAGATCTTGGATTTATGATGGATGGTTATCAAAATGGAGTCATTACAGAAGAACGATTACAGGATGCTTTAGAAAGAATTTTAGGTGTCAAAGCATATTTAGGACTAAATAAAATAGAGAAACAGAATTTAGTCCCTCCAGTTCAAGGACTCAGTGTGATTGGAAGTCAAAAATTTCAAGATATTGCAAAAGAAGTATCAGACAAAGCAGTGACATTAGTGAAAAATATTGGAGATTCGCCTCTTCCCATTTCGCCGCAAAAATATCATAGAGTGCTTTTGATTCCACAAGAAACGAAAAATCCTTTGGCATTTATGCTAGGAGGAGTGAAAAAACAAAGTGCAACAGAATATTTGAAAGATAAACTTGTGGCAGAAGGATTTGAAGTTAGTATTTATGAATCCACCATGGAAAAGATGGCAAAACTTCCTTCAGAAGAGGCTGGTAAAATGATGTTGAGTGCCTATGCAGGAAAAGCACCCATTACGAATATTACAGATCATTATGACTTGATGATTCAAGTTGCCAATGTGAATAATATGTTTGGCGTTGTACAGCGTATTAGTTGGCAGATGAGTAAAGGAACCCCTGATATTCCATGGTATGTTCACGAAATTCCTACTATCTTTGTGTCCGTATCCTGTCCCTTCCATTTGGCCGATGTGCCTCAGGTGAAGACGTATATTAACTGTTATGACAGAAGAGATGACACCCTAGATGCTTTGGTGGAAAAACTGATGGGACGTTCTGAATTTATGGGAATTGATCCGGTAGACTCTTTCTGTGGAATGAGAGATACTCGCTGGTAAAATAAATAGGAGGCAGGAATGGGATATTTTGATTTTGAAAAAAAGAAGGAATATCTGGTGTGTATAGACAGTGACGGCTGTGCTATGGATACCATGAATGTAAAGCATTTCAAGTGCTTTGGTCCAGAATGGATTAAGGAGTATGGGTTAGAAAAAGTACAAGAAGAAGCTCTTGTGTACTGGAACCAAGTGAATCTTTATACTAAGACCCGTGGTATTAATCGCTTTCAGGGACTTACATCAGGGTTACGTTGGGCAAAGGACCTGGGATATCCAATAGAAGGTTTGGATGAGTTCGTGGCATGGACGCAGAATGCAGCCGAACTTTCCAACCCATCCTTGATGGCAATGTGCCAAAGGGTGAATAATTCTTGTATGGAACATGCACTTTTGTGGAGTATTCACGTAAATCGTGCTATTTATGAACTACCACAGGACGACCAGCCTTTTCCAAATGTAAAAACTACCATGGACGAGCTTTGTAAAAGTGCAGATTTGGCTGCAGTTTCTTCTGCCAATGGTCAGGCTGTGGATACGGAGTGGACCCGACATGAATTAAAAGAGGATTGCAGAATATTATTAAGTCAGGAAGCAGGCTCCAAAGCATACTGTATTAAGGAACTGCTGAATAAAGGATATGAACCCAAGAAAACCCTTATGGTGGGAGATGCACCAGGTGACAGAGATAGTGCATTTGAAAACGGAGTCTGGTTTTTCCCTATTGTAGTAAATCAGGAAGGTGCAAGTTGGGAACGTCTGAAACAGGAAGGATTTCCAAAGCTTGCAGCAGGTACCTTTGATGAAGCGTATCAACAGGAATTATTGGAAAGCTTTCATCAGGCACTGGATATTTGAATAATCTTTGAAACGAATGAATTATGTAAGAGTGTATGTCAAATGAAAGTGAGTTTTCCAGAACACTTTGTTTCGCAAAAGAGAAAGCAGTAACGTTGAACCGAATGAGGGAAAAGCGGCTGTTGCCTTTGTGAAAAAAGGAGAAAAAATGAAACCATTTATGAATCAGGATTTTTTACTTTCTACGGATACGGCAAAAGCTCTGTACTATGATTATGCAGCAAAAACACCAGTTCTAGACTACCACTGCCATATCAATCCGCAGGAAATAGCAGAAGATAAACAGTTTGAAAATATTACCCAAATTTGGCTGGGAACAGACCATTACAAATGGCGCCAAATGCGCAGCAACGGTGTGGAAGAAAAGTATATCACTGGTAATGCATCAGATCGGGAAAAATTCCAAAAATGGGCAGAAACCATGGAAAAAGCCATTGGAAATCCCCTATATCACTGGAGCCACCTAGAACTAAAATCATATTTTGGTTATGAAGGTGTTCTAAATGGGGATACCGCAGAAGAAGTGTGGAACCTTTGCAATGCCAAACTTCAGGAAGCGGGTTTGAGTGTAAGGGGAATCATCAAATCTTCCAATGTTACTTTGATTTGTTCCACAGATGACCCTGTGGATGACTTGAAATGGCATAAAGTAATTGCAGAAAATAAAGACATTACTACAAAAGTACTGCCAGCATGGCGTCCCGATCGGGCGGTATCTATTGAAAAGCAGGATTTTGTGGAGTACCTAGAAACCTTAGGAGACGCAGCAGGAATCCAAATTGACAGTTTTAAGACTTGGAAGGTGGCAATGAGCAACCGCATGGAGTTCTTTCATGAAATGGGGTGTAAAACAAGCGACCATGGATTGTTGTATATTCCATTTCTAACAGCAGAGGAAGGGGAAATCGAAGGGATTTTTGCAGACCGCCTAAAAGGAAAGGCGGTTTCAAAAGCTCAGGAGAAAAAATTTAAAACAGCAGCTATGCTTTATCTTGGAAAAGAATACCACAGATTAAACTGGGTGATGCAGCTTCACTTTGGAGTTACCAGAAACACCAATACTAGAATGTTTCAGGCAATTGGTGCAGATGCTGGATTTGATGGAATTTACAATCGTGTTTCCATTACAGAATTATCCGCTTATCTAGATGGATTGTGCAAAGATAATATATTACCAAAGACCGTTTTATACAGTCTTAACCCAACCGACAATGTAGCCATTGGAGCTATGATGGGATGCTTTCAGGAGTCGGGCGCAGCAGGTAAAATCCAGCATGGAAGTGCTTGGTGGTTTCATGATAACAAGACAGGCATGATAGAACAAATGACTTCTCTTGCAAACCTTGGCTTACTTGGCAATTTTGTAGGTATGCTCACAGATTCCAGAAGCTTTTTATCTTATACTCGCCATGAGTATTTCAGAAGAATTTTATGTGAATTGATTGGCGGCTGGGTAGAAAATGGAGAATATCCAGCAGACATGGAATGTTTGGGAAAGATGATAACAAATATTTGCTATAATAATGCTGTTGAATATTTTGGCTTTCCATTAGAGAAGGTATAAACCCTTTGCAAAAACAGCGATTTAGCACCTACAATTTTCGGGTTTTATGCAAAGACTTACATAAAACACCTTGTAAACGGATGGTGCAGTTGTAACCATGAAATAGAAAGCTTCTTGACAAGTTACACAGTTCAGCATATACTACCCCATGTAAATGATAACCGTTATCAAAAACAGGAGGCTTCAATGGGAACAATAGTGGTTGGAATTATAGTAGCAGCAATCGCTGTCTTTGCAGTGCGCAAATTACATCAAGATAAGAAAAATGGAAGCGGTTGCAGTGGATGCGGTGGAAATTGTGCTGCATGTCACGGAAGTGATGATACACAGGATACACAAGATGTTGAAAAATAAATCAATCAAGGATAATAAAAATCAAGAATCCGGGAATACTAGATAAAATAGGGTATTGCGAAATCCAATTATTTGTATTTCACAAACCTCTAACTAGATAAAAATAGGTAAGGAGAAACACCATGAATACAAGAGTAGATAGTATGGAAGAAAGACTGGAAAAAATAGGAAACCGGATTGCAGAAGAAGCAGACGAATTAAAAAATGAAATGCGGGAAGCATATCAGGAAGGCAAAGCGGAAATGAAAGAAGGAATCCGTGATGTCACGAAGAATGCGGAAGAAAAATTGCATGATATTAGGGAACACATGTAAGTCATGGACCAAAAGTGGCTGTAAAGAGTTTGCAACAATTGCGGACGCTTTGCAGCCATTTTACATATTCATGATGTGTTTGTTGTCCAAATTTCATAGATACTATTGACTATGTTCTTAACGCAATATTTGATGTTTCTATTTATTTTTTGAAAAAAGGTGATATAATTAGAGGCAGGTCAGGATTGGGAATCTAGCACAGATTTTTTCACTGCAAAAAGGAAGATAATAGGAAAGTATTACTATGTGTATGAATATTTATTGGATTAAACAGGATGATGATCTAAGAGAAAGAGGGAGTGTTCATGATAAAACGATATTGTAGATGCGCTTTGGTGATCGTGTTTTTTCTTGTATTACATCAGGGAAGTTTACAGATGAAACAAAGTCTTCCGTGGGAGGGAGAAATAATTGAAAAAAATGAAAAAAGTGAAAAAAGTGAAAAAAGTGAAAAGAGAAAAGTGGCTATCAATGATTTAGTGGTACGCTCGTCAGGTGAATCATGTGCAACGGAAATACACCTTGGTGATAATGAGGCATATTCCATTTCTGGTTTAGAATATGAGATATTTGGTGATGATGTAACTATCGTTTTATTGAATCTCAATACAGGGGTGAAAATAATAGAAGAATACTATTCAGGAATGTCAATCGCAAACCAAAATGGTGGAAATTATGCTGTATATGCTGTTTGTAATAAGAATGGAATGACAGAAAAGATAAATATTTCCGACTATATTCTAAGGAGTTCCAGTTATCCAGTAAATGATTAGCACAACCTATGCATTCTACAAACATCCACAGTAATGAGAAGAAAGAGGTATATGATGTTAGATTATTACATAAATCAGTTGAAATCTATGCTTTATGTGGCACCAGTGGTTTTACTTGCAATATCCATGCATGAATTTGCCCATGGATATGTATCTTACAAAATGGGGGATCCAACTCCTAAATTAGACGGAAGGCTGACATTAAATCCGTTTAAGCATCTAGACGTGGCAGGAACACTTTGCCTTTTGGTATTTCATATGGGGTGGGCAAAACCGGTGCGTATTAATACGGCATATTACAAAAATAAGAAACGCGGAACCGTATTAGTTTCTTTGGCAGGTCCATTGATGAACTTTGCAATAGCATTTTTATCCATTTTAATCTATGGAATACTGGCAAAGTATGGGAACTCCAATTCTATTGTGGTATATATGGCAGGTATGCTTTCCTACTACTCAGCCGTAGTAAACATTGGTCTTGGATTGTTTAACTTGATACCAATTCCCCCATTGGATGGTTCTAATGTATTATCTGAATTGTGGTCGGGAGTGGAACAATTTTATTTAAAAATCAGACCGTATCGAAGCATGATACTGGTAGTACTTTTGGTAAGTGGAATTTTAAGCAGACCGTTGAATATGGCAAATCATGTTATGCTAAATGGAATGTGGAAAGTGGTACAGACCTTTTTAAATATAGGAGTCGCCACAGGCGGAACAGGAGGATATATTTAGAACGTAAATACAATTGATTTTTTTGAAATAAAATGCTATCTAGCTACTTAAAAGGAAAAACTTTTTAAAAGGAAGAACTTTCTAAAAGGAAGAACACTCTAAAAGGAAGAACACTTTAAAAGGAAGAACTTCCTAAAAGAGCCAGTCTTAAAATCAAATCTGCCATTTCACGGGCAGATTTTTTCATGCCGCTATTCAGCCATTTTTTAATAAGTCCAATACTTCCAACGGTACAAAAGGTATATACATAGTTTAAATCTTCTTCTGAAACAGTAGAGTTAGAAGGAAGTTTTTTAATAAAATGATTATTTACCAGGGAAATCAACTGGTTTTCAAAATGATTATCGCTGTTATTCTCTAAAAGCACAGAACAAAGGGCAGCATTATCTTTGATATAAATAAAAATCCGCTCTAAAGTATTGGGAGATATTTCCGCAGGGTTACTAAATCCGGGATCTTCTAAAAGATAAGAAGTAATATCATGAAATGTTTCTGCATCAATTTGCTCAAGAAGGTCAAAAGTATCTTCATAATGAGCATAAAAAGTTGCTCGGTTGATATCAGCTAAAGTACATAATTCTTTTACGGTGATTTTAGAAAGCGTTTTTTCTCTCAGCAAGGAAATAAAACTTTCCCGAATTACCATTTTTGTATATTTTACACGTCGATCCATTTTTTGTGTATCCATTTGAATCCCTCCATTTACAAGAAATATGTCAGCTTTTCAACAGAAAGTATAAATATGTTTAGTGTCTTACAAAAACAAATAATGTGATTGTTGAAATTCATTCATAATGCAATTATACTAACAGTATGACAATAAGTCAACAGCGTGTTTAAGAAAGGAGGAGACAGGATGAATCGAATGGTAGAATTTGTTACAAGACATAAAAAACCGGTGGTAATTATTTTTGTTTTTACAGCAGTCATTTGTGCATTTTTATCCACAGGTGTCTTGATTAATCAGAGTATGGTGGATTATTTACCTAAAGATGCGGAATCTACCGTGGCACTTGGAATTATGGAGAAAGAATTTAAAGGAGCAGTGCCAAATGCCAATGTTATGATTCAAGATGTCACCTTACCAGAGGCTCTTGCCTATAAGGATGAATTGAAACAAATAGAAGGGGTTAAGGAAATTTTATGGCTAGATGACACTACAGATATTCATATTCCCATAGAAATGATGAACCAGGAGATGGTGGAAACCTATTATAAAGATGAGGCAGCATTATTTTCTGTTACTGTTGAAGGGGGATGTGAAACAGAGGTCATTACAGACATACGAAAATTAATTGGTGAAAAGGGAGCAGTATCAGGAGAAGCTGCAGATATCGCAGCAAGTAACGAACTGGGAAACGTAGATGGTACTATGGCGATGATGGTTTTGATTCCGGTTATCATTTTAATTCTATTGCTGACCACAAAGTCTTGGATAGAACCATTACTGTATTTAACCACCATTGGAGTTGCCGTGTTAATTAATTTAGGGCTTAATGTGTTTTTGGGAGAAGTATCCTTTGTAACACAGACAGTTACCCCTATTCTTCAATTTGCCGTATCCTTGGATTATGCTATTTTTCTAATGCATAGTTTTGAAAAGCACAAGGAAACAGAAACAGATCGAACCATAGCCATGTGTAAAGCAGTAAAAACATCGTTTCCTGCCATTGCAGCAAGTGCGGCAACCACACTTTTTGGATTTTTAGCACTAGTATTTATGAAATTTCGCATTGGTATAGATATGGGATTGAATTTAGCAAAGGCAATTATAATCAGCTATATTTCAGTTATGATTTTTCTGCCGGCACTTACCCTTTCTTGCTATAAATTATTGGAAAAAACCAAGCATAAAAGGATTTTGCCAGAGCTTCAAGGGATTGGAAAAGTATTGTTAAAAATTAGAATACCGGCATTATTGATTGTAGCAATTTTAGTAGTTCCTTGTTTTCTAGCTCAAGGAAAAACGAATTTCTTTTATGGAATGGGAAGTGCAGATAAGGGTACTAGAAGTGGGAAAGATATCGCTAAAATAGAAGAAGTGTTTGGAATATTCAATCCAATCGTAGTTCTAGTTCCTAAAGGAGATGTGACCAAAGAAGCTGCCCTTTGCAAGGAATTAAAGGAAATGAAGCAAGTAACTGGAGTCATATCTTATACAGAACAGGCAGGACAGGAAATTCCTTCTGATATATTACCAAAGGAAATTGTATCTAATTTTTATTCTGAAAATTACGCTAGAATTATTCTAAATACCAATGTGAAAATAGAAGGAAAGGAAGCATTTCCACTGGTAAAGGAAGTGAGAGAAAAGACAAAAAAGTATTATGATACATCTTATTCTTGCGGACAGAATGTTAATATGTATGATGTGAAAGATGTAGTACAAAAGGATAATACGATTGTCAATAAAATCGCTTTAATTGCCATTGCATTGGTATTATTGATTACATTTAAGTCACTGCTGCTTCCCATTCTCTTAGTTGCAGTGATAGAATCTGCAATTTGGATTAACTTATCAGTTCCCTATTTTCAAGGAACTACCTTGTCTTATATTGGCTTTTTGGTAATCAATACCATTCAGCTTGGAGCAACCATAGATTATGCTATTCTCATGACAGAAAACTATATGAGAAAAAGAAAAGATATGGAAAAACGTAAAGCGATAGAAACTGCAATTGGAGATAATTTTATTTCAATCTTTACGTCAGCAGTTATTTTATCTACGGCAGGACTGGGTTTGTATTTTACAGCCAGCAATCAAATTGTAGTTAATTTAGGACTGCTTTTGGCAAGGGGAACGGTATTATCCTTTTTAATGGTAATCTGTGTTCTTCCGGTACTATTGTTGATATTTGACAAAGCAGTGGGAGTACTTTCTTTAGGCTCTGATTTCTTCCGAAATTCAAAGCAGGGAAAGGAGAAAAAGGAGGGAAATAAGATGAAAAAAGCGAAAAAAACTACATTGATATCCATACTGTTACTTGTTCTTATGGTGGAGATTCTGCCTATACAGCCAGTAGCAGCTGCTGAGAATCAAAATAAACAAGAAAAAGAAGAAGTGATATATGCGTCTTTGGATTCAGCGGGAAATGTAAAACAAGTGTATGCAGTAAATATTTTGGAAATTGATTCCAAGGAAAAAGTGGAAGATTTCGGAAATTACGAAGCAGTACAAAGTCTTTCAGAAACAGGGAGTGCTAATCATCAAAATGGTGTGGTGTCCATACAATCAGAGCGTGGAAGATTCTATTATCAGGGCACGATGAAAGAAAAAGAATTACCTTGGAACATAGAACTTACTTATTCACTAAATGGGAAACAGATGAAAGGTTCCAAGCTGGGTGGGGCAGACGGAGAGCTGGAACTTATGATGCAAACAAAAGCAAATCCCAATGTCGATCCTTCTTTTTATGAAAATTATATGCTGCAGATTTCCATTACCTTGGATAGCAGAACCTGTAAAAATATCGTGGCTCCAGGTGCAACTGTGGCAAACGCAGGTAGTGATAAACTCATTACATTTACTGTGATGCCTGGGAAAGAGGGAATGATAAAATTAACATCCTCTGTAAAAGAATTTGAAATGAAGGGGATTTCCATTGGGGCAGTTCCGTTCGCCATGAGTGTGGATTTAGGAGATACTTCTAAAATGACAGAAGGGGTAACCACACTTTCAGAAGCAGTGGGATTGGTAAAAGATGGAATTTCAGAATTAAATCAAGGTGTGCTGGAACTAAAAGCAGGGACGAAGGAACTAAAGGACGGTTCTGGTAAATATCAAGAAGGCTTACAGCAAATTGCTGGAAATTCCAATGGACTTGCACAAGGATCTGAAAAGATACAAGCAGGACTAAATCAGTTGGATACTGCATTAGCTTCCTCGCAAAATGGAAATGAACTGGAAGCTTTACAGAAATTGCCGGAAGCATTAAAACAATTTTCAACAGGACTTGAAGGAATGACGGTGGGACTTGGGCAATTGCAAGATGGATATTCTCAGGGACTACACGCCTTAGATGGTGCCATTGCAGGAATTCCTTTGGAAGAAATTCCACAACAGGATTTAATGATGCTTTTGGCAAAAGATCCGGAAAATCCCACCTTACAGTCTTTGGTAGAAAATTATAAGGCAGCTCGTATGGTAAAGGGAGTATATGAACAGGTAAAAGGAGGATTGGCAGAAGTTTTATCAAGTTTGGAATCCTTGAAAAATTCTACTGGTACCATGAAAAGTGGTATAGACACCATGACACTCCAATTGGCGCAATCCCTGCAATCGTCAGAAACTGCCTCTTCTTTGATGCAGTTAACCCAAGGAATTCATGAATTAAAGGTAAATTATGACAATTTCCATAATGGATTAGTAGCATATACTGGTGGAGTTCAAACATTGGCAGAACATTATCAGGCACTAGATAGTGGAATCAAGGAATTAAATAGTGGGGTGAGTGAACTCTCTACCGGCACACAGAAATTAAAAGAAGGCAGTGAAGAATTATATGATGGTACCAAAGACCTTTCAAATCAGTTAACTCAGACCATAGAAGAGATGAAAAGTGAATATGACAAATCTGATTTTATTCCAAAATCCTTTGTATCTACTAAAAATGAAGGAGTAAAGTCAGTACAGTTTGTTATAAATGGAGAGGAAATCAAAAAACCGGTACAAGAGGAAGCACCACAAGAAGAAATAAAACAGGAATCCTTTTTTACTAGACTTTTAAATTTGTTTCGTGTGAAGAAAAAATAAAAGAAAATTAAGAAAAAGATAAGAGATACGCCTCCAAGAGTATGATATGATTGCTCTGCGTAAATGTATTTCAAAATACAGCAGACAAGATAGGAATGGAGGTTTGAAATGGCAAAAAGAAGAAAAAAGAAAAGTCATCTAGGATGGATTGTGACTGCTCTTATTTTAATAGCAGGTATATCCGCAGTATTCTTGGGAAAAGACTACATTATAAGTGGTGTAAAAGAAAAAGCGGTAAAAGAATTATCAAAACAATTAATAAAATTCCAGATGGAACAACAGATATCCGTTGGAGAAAAAAGTGTAAATGTATCTGAAATTATAAACCACATGGAAAAAGAGGATGTTCAGGCAGTTACAGATATTGCAGAAAAATATGTTTCTACAGAAAATATCCAAGATGCGGTAGATATGGTAAAAGATGGAGATGTTTCAGATTTACAAGAATATGCAAAAGAGAACCTTACGGAGCAAGATATACAGGAGTTACAAGACATTTATGAAAAATATAAGAATCAGATTCCTGTGAACTAAATCACAATGTTACTCGAAATTATAATATTCTTAATTTGTTGTATAAACCTAGAAAAGTTGTCTATACTATGATTAACCGAAGAAGAAAGCCCCCACTTATTCTTCGGGATAGACAACAAGTTTTAAACCAAAGATAAGGTTAAATACTTATCCTCCCCTTTAAAAACCCCCAGGACAGCGAAAGTACTGTTTTGGGGGTTTTATATTATATTATTTTGATATGCAATAGAAATTATAGGCATATAAAAAAAGATATAGAAGAAAAATAGAAAAACCTTTGAAAATTATAGAAAAATGAGTTATACTGTTGTGACACGCAGGAAAGTAAAAAAGTGTATATCAATTAGAATATAGAAACAAAGGATGGTATTTCATATGACATTATTAGAGCAGTGGAAAAGTGTTGCATATAATCAAGACACTGAAAAGGGAGAATTACAGAGATTTTGGCAGAAATATTTTTTGTTAGAACAAGGAATTTATGAGAAATTATTAGAATCTCCAGATGAAACAGTATCAGGAACAGTAAAAGAATTGGCAGATAAGTACGGATTGACATTGATGGAAATGGCAGGATTTTTAGATGGAATTAACGAAAGCTTGATAGAAGAAAATCCAGTAGAAGAGATGGAAGAGAATACAACAGTAAGTCTTGCATTTAATAAAGAAAAATTATATATGAATATGGTAGATGCTAAGGCAGACTGGTTATACGAACTGCCACAGTGGGAAAGAATTTTTGATGAAGATACCAGACATAAGCTTTATATTGAGCAGAAAAAATCTGGCACAATTATAAAAGAAACAAAGATATATCCCAATGATCCATGTCCTTGCGGAAGTGGTAAAAAATATAAAAAGTGTTGCGGAAGAGTAAAATAATATATTTCACTCTTTACACAAATACTGAAAAGGTCTACAATATAAGAAAAGAAAACGTCTACAATATAAGAAAAGAAAACGTTGAAGAGAAGAGTATGTTGTCAAACGGTACCAGAAAGAACTGCCCTAAAGGATTGTTTCGATAGGTGATGGAAGCAGTTTTACAAGAAGACATCAGAAGACCATCTTGGAGTGGCTTTTATACAGCCCGGTGATGCCGTTATCGTCTAAAGAGAGGTTCTGTGTTCACTAAGGTGACAGAAGCAGAGCAAGCAGGGTGGAACCGCGAGTACATTCGTCCCATGCATTATCAGAAGATAGTGTGTGGGCTTTTTTTGTGTAGAAAAAGTAAAATGGTTAAATTAAGAACTAAGATTATATTAGAAGGAGAAAGAATATGAATATTACATTAAAAGATGGAACGGTAAAGGTCTATGCAGAAGCTAAAAGTATATATGATATTGCATTGGATATCAGTGAAGGGTTAGCTAGAATGGCTTGTGCTGGTGAGGTAAATGGCAAGGTAATGGATTTACGAACGGTATTAGAAACAGACTGTGAATTAAATATTTTAACCCAAAAAGATGCAGATGGAATCCGCACCGTGCGTCATACTTGTTCTCATGTCTTAGCAGAAGCAGTGAAACGTGTATTTCCCAATGCCAAACTGGCAATTGGACCCTCCATTGACGAAGGATTTTACTATGATTTTGAGGCAGACTCTTTTTCTAGAGAAGATTTGGATCAATTAGAGAAGGAAATGAAAAAAATCATAAAAGAAGGCAGTCGCTTGGAAAAATATACACTTCCAAGGTCAGAGGCCATTCAATTTATGAAAGAAAAAGAAGAACCCTATAAAGTAGAATTAATAGAAGACCTGCCAAAGGAGGCAGAGATTTCTTTTTATAAACAAGGAGAAGGTTTTACAGATTTATGTGCAGGACCTCATTTAATGAATACGAAAGGAATTAAAGCATTTAAGTTAATTTCGTCCTCGATGGCATATTGGAGAGGGGATTCTAATAAAGCACAGCTACAAAGAATCTATGGAACAGCATTTGCAACAAAAGATGAATTAAATGCATATTTAGAGCATTTGGAAGATATTAAGAAGCGCGATCATAATAAACTAGGACGTGATATGAAGCTCTTTACTACGGTAGATGTAATAGGACAAGGACTGCCTTTGATTATGCCAAAGGGCGTACGAATCATACAAGCACTGCAGCGCTGGATAGAAGACCTAGAAGACAATGAATGGGGCTATATCCGTACCAAGACGCCGCTGATGGCAAAGTCTGATTTATATAAGATTTCTGGGCATTGGGATCATTATAAAGATGGCATGTTTGTATTGGGAGAAGAAGAAAAAGAGAAAGAAGTATTTGCACTTCGACCTATGACCTGTCCATTTCAGTATTATGTATACAAAAATGAACAGCATTCTTACCGAGAATTACCGTTGCGCTACAGTGAAACTTCTACCTTGTTTCGTAATGAGGATTCTGGAGAAATGCATGGACTTACCCGTGTGCGTCAGTTTACCATTTCAGAGGGACATTTGGTCATTCGTCCCGACCAAGTAGAAGAAGAATTGACAAAATGTTTAGAACTTGCAGTACATTGTCTTACCACATTAGGCTTACAGGATGATGTAACATACCGTTTATCTAAATGGGATGTTAACAACAAGGAAAAATATTTAGGTGATGAAGCATACTGGGAAAAAACACAAGGAAAAATTCGTGAAATTCTTGTGGAAAAGCAGGTTCCATTTACAGAGGCAGATGGAGAAGCGGCATTCTACGGACCTAAAATTGATATTCAGGCAAAGAATGTTTATGGCAAAGAAGACACTATGATTACCATTCAATTAGACTGTGCCATTGCAGAAAATTTTGACATGTATTATATTGATCAAAATGGTGATAAGATTCGTCCATATATTATCCACAGAACTTCTCTTGGATGTTATGAGAGAACATTGGCGTGGCTGATTGAAAAGTATGCAGGAAAATTCCCAACCTGGCTGTGTCCGGAGCAGGTAAGAGTACTGCCTATTTCTGATAAATATGAAGCTTATGCTATGGAAGTGGAAAAGACATTAAAAGCAAATGGTATTTTAAGTACCGTAGATGTTCGCTCAGAAAAAATCGGATACAAAATTCGTGAAAGCAGATTGGATAAAGTGCCTTATATGCTGGTGGTCGGACAACAGGAAGAAACCGATAAGTCCGTTTCTGTTAGAAGCCGCTTTGCAGGCGATGAAGGAGTTAAGTCCATAGAAGAATTTATAAATCAGATTTGCAAAGAAATTCGAACAAAAGAAATTCGTAAAGAAGAACAACAATAGAATTAAATGAATAAATCAGTTTAAAAGCTCCCATACTAATGGTGGTGGAATTTGTCAGAGTACTGGAATACAGATGATTTCTTACCAAAGTATGTTATTTCTTTTGAAAGGAGAATTTAAAATGACACAGTTAAAATGTTCCGTACGCAATTGTATGCACAATGACAAACAGCTTTGTGCTAAGGGAGATATTACCATTGGAGGAAGCAGTGCAGATGCACCAAATGAGACTCGGTGTGAAAGTTTTCAGCAAAAAACCACATCAGCAAGTAATTCGCTAGGACATCCCAGCAAGAATATTGAGGTGGACTGTGAGGCAGCGAACTGCATATTTAATAAGGAATGTAAGTGCAATGCAGAAGAAATTGGGATTGCAGGAAGTAATGCATGCAGTTGTGCAGAAACAGAATGCGGCAGTTTTACATGCAGCTGTTAATAATTTACTAAAAGTTAGTATAAAATTCACAAAAATTTAATAAAATTTTACTTGTAAAATCCCGAAACAGGAAGTAGAATAGAAGTTAGGTAAGTTGTTAACTATTCTTCTTCCTGTTTTTAATAGAATTCATTAGATAAAAGAGGAAGATAAGACTCATGTCTATGGAGGATACGATTGAGAAAAAAATCTCATATTTCATTAGCAATGTATATTGTGGAAAGTCTCAAAGAGCAAGACTTGGCAAAGCACAAAATGGCTTTTTGTCTAGGAAATATTTTACCGGATTGTAAACCATCATTTATTACAGTACGTCATGAAATGGAAGGAACATTTCCAAAATTGCAGAGTGATTTGAAACACTTAATAGAGAGAATGAATGGATCAGAGATTAACATGAGAGTATTTTATCGACAACTAGGAGAGATTATTCATTATATTGCAGATTATTTTACATTTCCTCACAATGCACATTATCCAGGAAACTTAAAAGATCATTGTGTATACGAAGAAACATTAAAAAAAGGTCTTAGAGAATATATCAGGTCTGGAGAAGCAATCCAGAACCGAGAAATGATAAGAGCAAATGCTCAATATTTAAATAGTTCAGAGGCAATTTGTGAATTTATTCAAAGAGCACATGACATTTATGTGAATATTACAAATTCCGTAGAAGAAGACTGCAGACAGATTGTAGCGTTATGTCATCAGGTGGTAGAAGCAGTGATTGTACTAATTCAAAAGAATGTTTCGGGTCAGTTGGCTCTTTCAATGTAATTAGCAGATTTGTCGAAAAATAGTGTTTTATGTCAAAAAGTCATGTAAAAAAATGACGAATTTCGTTTGATTTTTCTCCTTATTAGCGATAAAATAGAGTCGGGGGAGAAAAGGAGACAACATGAGTAGACACTTGCTAGAGCTGCAAAGTGAAATCGAAAAAGTACGTCAGGAATTGGATGCGGTTGCATCTGAGAATGTTCAAGGTGTAGAATGTTATCAAATAAGTGTTAAATTGGACAAACTCATAGAAGCCTACATGCAGTCAAAACAGGAAAATAGCCCATCTTTAAGGTGGAATTAAAACAGAAAACAAAATAAGACAAGGAAAGATACTGCAAAGTGTAGTGTCTTTTTTTTGTTACATAGGAGTGATTCCTATGTAACAAAAACCGCTCCACGAGAATCGTGCTGCGACAAAGATGTAACATGGAAATAAATTGACTTGCTGCAGGAGGAGAATCCTGCACTAAAAGATAAAAACAGTTTTTTTCTATTGCTTTTTTAGGTCTGATAGGCTAAAATATAAAGAAAGTGGTGGAAAGTGGAAGAAAAGGGCTTGAAGTGGTAAACAAGCGAAACAAAAAATCACATGACATTACGCAGCAAACAGGTTAGAAGGTGATTTTCATGTTCATGGGAGAGTATAATCACACGATAGATACAAAAGGCAGACTGATTGTTCCATCCAAATTCAGGGAAATGTTAGGCGAAGAATTTGTGGTAACCAAGGGACTAGACGGATGCCTATTCGTGTATTCTTGTGAAGAGTGGAAAATCATTGAAGATAAATTTCGCGAAGTATCACAATTTTCTAAGGAAGCTAGAAAATTTGCAAGATTTTTCTTTGCGGGTGCAACTTCTTGTGAAGTGGACAAGCAGGGGAGAATTTTAATTCCGGCAGTATTAAGAGAATTTGCAGGATTAGAAAAAGAAGTAGTGTTAGCAGGCGTGCTGAACCATATTGAAATTTGGGGTAAGAACAGATGGCAGGAAACAAGCGAATATGATGATGTGGAAGAAATCACAGAGCATATGGCAGGCTTGGGACTTACCATATAAGTGAGCTAAGGCAGCAAGCCGGAAAGGGAACACGTGGAATTCAAACATAAATCCGTACTCTTAAGAGAAACAATAGAATATTTGAATATCAAACCGGATGGAATCTATGTGGATGGAACGCTTGGAGGTGGGGGACATGCCTATGAGGTTTGCAAGCGGTTATCCGGCAGAGGTAGGTTTATTGGAATTGATCAAGATGAGGATGCAATTAAAGCAGCAGCTAGAAGATTATCAGATTTTGAAGACAGAGTACAAATTGTAAGAAGTAATTATTGTGATATCAGAGAAGCACTTGCAGGAGTTGGTGTATACCGCGTAGACGGAATTGTGCTGGATTTAGGAGTATCTTCCTATCAGTTAGACGATCCGGAACGAGGATTTACATATAGAATTGAAGATGCACCATTGGATATGCGAATGGATCAGCGTCAAAAATTCACAGCAAAGGATTTAGTAAATACCTATGGTGAAATGGAGTTGTTTCGTGTTATCCGTGACTACGGAGAAGATAAATTTGCCAAGAACATAGCAAAACATATTGTGGCGGCAAGAAAAGAAAAGCCAATTGAAACCACAGGAGAGCTCATTGAAATTATTAAAGCTGCAATACCGGCTAAAATACGTATGAATGGTGGGCATCCTGCAAAACGAACGTTTCAAGCAATCAGAATTGAACTAAATAAAGAATTAGAGGTGTTACAAGATTCTTTGGATGAGATGATTGAATTGTTAAATCCAGGGGGAAGAATCTGTATCATTACATTTCATTCTTTAGAAGACAGAATTGTAAAGACAATTTACAGAAAAAATGAAAATCCGTGTACTTGTCCCAGTGAATTTCCAATGTGTGTATGTGGAAAAGAATCAAAAGGGAAAGTGATTACTAGAAAACCGGTGCTACCAACAGAGGAAGAGTTAGCGTACAATTCCCGTTCTAAAAGTGCAAAATTACGGGTGTTTGAAAAGAGTTAGAGGATAAATAAATGCGATAGGAGTGATGGAGAATTATGAAGCAGCAACAGAACAAGACATCCTACGAAAGAAATAGCACAGCATACATTGAGGGAAATACAGTAAGAGAATTAGAAACAGTACCAAATCCTAGAATTAGGGAAACACAGGAAGAATTAGAAAAAAAACAAGAATATGATAGAGAACGTGAAGTACGGCAACGCCAGGCAAGACTCATCGCGAAAAAGAATCAGGAAAAAGCCATGCAGATGAATCTAGGCTATGTAGCGTTTTTGTTGGTTGCTGTAATTGCAGTAGCAGTTGTATGCAGTATCTATTTGCAACTTCACTCAGAAATGAAACAAAGAATGGGTGTTATTGGTGCTCTAGAAGGTCAGGTATTGGATTTACAGACAGACAATGATGCAACCCAAAAGAGAATTAATACATCTGTAAATATGAATAGTATCAAACAAAAAGCAATGAATGAATTGGGAATGGTATATCCTACAGAAGGTCAAATTATATATTTTCAAATTGAGGATATAGATTATATGAATCAGTATGAGGATATTCCTGAAAAATAAAGAAGGTAGTGACAGGTGGCAAAAAAGAAGAAAAAACCTACAATATTTTCACAAACTATGAAAAAAAAGCTGGCAGTTTTTTTTATTATATTGGTCTTTCTTATGGTTGTTCTTATCATAAGATTGTTTTATATTCAAAATGTAAAAGGTGATGAGTATAAGAAGCAGGTTTTAAAGCAGCAAGGATATGAAAGCCAGACAATTCCTTACCAGCGTGGAGATATTACAGATGCCAAAGGAACCATACTTGCAACTAGTGTAGACGTATATAATGTGATATTGGATTGCGTGTTAATAAATGAAGATAAAGATTATATCGAACCAACTGTTGCAGCATTGTTGCAGTGTTTTCCTGAAATTACAGAAGAAGAAATAAGGACTGCCATTACAGAACGAGCGGACAGTCGTTATTTTATTTTGCGTAAAAAGCTTCCATATGAAGAGGTTCAGCCTTTTGTAGCATTACAGGAAGCTATATATACAGAAGGAAAGAAAAAAGGAAGCAAGGTAAATCCTAAGATACAAGGGGTGTGGTTTGAAAAAGAATATGTGAGAAAATATCCGTATAGTACATTTGCCAGCAAAATAGTTGGATTTACGGCTTCAGGAAATAAAGGAATTGGAGGATTGGAGGATTATTATAATGATACCTTAAACGGTATCAATGGCAGACAGTATGGTTACTTAAATGCAGACAATAATTTTGAAAAGACAATTAAGGATGCAGTAAATGGTCAAACACTGGTTACTAGCATAGATATGAATATACAAAGTGTGGTAGAACAAAAAATAGAAGCTTTTCAACAGCTACATGCCAACGAAGCAGCACCAGGAGCAGGAAGTTTGAATACCGCTGTTATGGTCGTAAATCCTCAAAATGGGGAGTTACTTGCCATGGCAGACAGCACACCATTTGATTTAAATAATCCCAGAGATTTAACAAGATATTGTTCTCCGGAAGAAATTGCTGCCATGGATGAGAAAACACAGCTAGATCGTTTAAATGCAATATGGCAGAATTTTTGTCTTACCTATACCTTTGAGCCAGGATCTACTGCGAAACCATTTACAGTGGCAGCAGGATTAGATACCGGTAAATTAAAAGGAGATGAAACATATGTTTGCGATGGAGTAGAAAAAGTAGGTGGTCATGATATTCATTGTGTAAAAAGAAGTGGGCATGGAGTAGAAACCATTGAACAATCAATTATGAATTCCTGCAATGATGCATTAATGCAGATAGTGGCTCAAATTGGAAAAGAAGAATTTTGTAAATATCAGAATATATTTAATTTTGGATTAAAAACCAACATTGATCTTCCAGGAGAAGCTAGAACAGATACGGTAATACGCTCTTTAGAAGAAATGGGAAATGCTGATTTAGCAACGAATGCGTTTGGTCAAAATTTCAATGTAACCATGGTACAGCTTGCAAGTGCTTTTTCCTCTCTTATTAATGGAGGTTATTATTATCAGCCACATTTAGTAAAAAAGATAATAGATGATAATGGAAATACAGTAAAAACCATGGAACCTACGGTGCTAAAGCAGACAATTTCTAAGCAGACTAGTGATATGATAAAAGGATATCTGTATAATACAGTATCCACTGGTACTGCAAAGAGTGCCAAAGTGGAAGGATATTCCATGGGTGGAAAGACTGGAACAGCCCAGAAGTTTCCTCGCGGAAACAAAAAATATTTAGTATCCTTTATCGGATTTGTTCCAGTAGAAAATCCACAGGTATTGGTATATGTAGTAATCAATGAACCAAATGTACCAAATCAGGCGCAAAGCAGTCTTGCCACAAATATGGCAAAAGAGATTTTCACAGATATTCTTCCTTACTTAAATATTTTTAAGGATGAAGCAGTACCACCAGCAGCACCAGAGAATGGCGGCACACCTGCTGTAGATGCAGGAATACCGGCAGAACCTGCTATCACACCGGAAACTCCAAGTGCTCCTGCCGAAAATGCTACACCAGAAACACCTCCTACACCCCCTGCACCGGAAGAGGCGGCAGCAGCCCAAGAAGATTATTCTGGAGATATCTTTGAGTAATAGCACATAACCTGATAAAAAACATAATAAAGTGTAGTAAACACTTGAATGGGGTTTTGAAGTATGTTCCGTAATAAAACCTATAATCGCAGGAAAATATTGATCGTTTTTACTATTATTATGTTAGTTTTATGTATTTTAATGGGAAGGCTTGTGTACTTAATGGTTTTTTGTTCGGAATATTATGGACAAAAGGCAGAAGATTTACATGAAAGAGAAAGAGATATTAAAGCAGCACGAGGAAAAATTATCGATGCTACTGGAACGGTATTGGCAGCCAACCGCACAGTATGTACGATATCTGTAATTCACAGTCAGATTGAGGATCCTAAGGAGATTATTACAGTATTGACCAAGGAATTAGGAATGAAAGACGAAGCAGTACGCAAAAGAGTAGAAAAGGTCAGTTCCATAGAACGTGTGAAATCCAATGTAGATAAGGAAGTAGGAGATAGAATTCGTTCCTATGGGTTGGCAGGGGTTAAGGTAGATGAGGACTATAAACGCTATTATCCTTATGACACATTAGCATCCAAGGTTTTAGGGTTTACTGGAGGAGATAATCAAGGAATTATTGGGCTGGAAGTCATGTATGAGAATTACATGAAAGGAAACAGTGGAAAAATACTAACCTTAACCGATGCAAAAGGGGTAGAAATTGAAAATGCCGGAGAACGTCGGCAGGAACCAATAGATGGATGCAATTTACATATTAGTTTGGATTACAATATTCAGATGTACTGTGAACAGGCTGCAAAACGAGTGCAGGAAGCTAAACAGGCAGACAGTGTATCTGTGATTGTGATGAATCCACAAAATGGTGAAATTATGGCAATGGTAAATATACCGGAGTTTCATTTGAATGAGCCATTTACACTGGTGGAATTGAAAAAAAGTCATAATAATATAGAAGAAACAGCAGAATTCACTGTTACAGATACAAAAGATAATATACAGGATTTACGAAATAAAATGTGGAGAAATCAATGTATTAACGATACCTATGAGCCAGGATCCATATTTAAAATTATTACAGCAGCATCTGCACTAGAAGAAAAGGTAGTTACATTGGAGGATACCTTTTATTGTCCGGGGTATAAAGTGGTGGAAGATAGAAGAATTCATTGCCATAAAGTGGCAGGTCATGGTTCAGAGACATTTACGCAGGGAATTATGAATTCCTGTAATCCTGTATTTATTGAATTGGGACTGCGCTTAGGTGTAGAGCCTTTTTACAAGTACTTGAAACAATTTGGGCTTTTGAATAAAACGGGAATTGATTTACCTGGAGAAGCAGCAACCATTATGCATAAGCCAGAAAATGTAGGTCCAGTAGAACTTGCCACAATTTCTTTTGGTCAATCTTTTCAAGTTACGCCCATTCAGCTTGCGGCTACGGCATCTTCTTTACTGAATGGAGGCAGAAGGATTACCCCTCATTTTGGCGTATCCGTAAAAGATAATCAGGGAAATATGGTGGAAGAATTTCAATATCCCACAATAGAAGGAATTGTAAGCTCTGAAACATCTAGTACACTTCAAATGCTTTTGGAAAAAGTAGTGGCAGAAGGAAGTGGAAAAAATGCTTTTATTGAGGGATACCACATTGGGGGAAAGACGGCAACGTCTCAAACATTACCTAGAAGTGCACATAAATATATTTCTTCTTTCTTGGGATTTGCACCAGCTGACGACCCACAGATATTGGCATTAGTTATCATCAATAATCCTCAGGGAGTTTATTATGGAAGCAGTGTAGCAGCTCCGGTGGTGAAAGATATTTTTTCCAATGTCTTGCCCTATCTTGGATTGCAAAAAGGGAATTAGTCTTGCATAATGAGGGGAAAGGTTTTATAATTGAAAAGTTGTATAGAGATAAATAAAAAAATACGGTGAGCATAAAACATCGTAAGTGAAAGGTGTAAAGAGATATGGCACAAAAAATAATAATTCCAGTACTAATTGCATTTGCTATTACAGCGATACTAGGTCCTGTGGTGATTCCGGTATTAAGAAAAATGAAAATAGGGCAGACAGAAAGAGAAGAGCTGAAATCACATTTAAAAAAGACAGGAACGCCTACCATGGGTGGTCTGATGATACTTGCAGGTATTATTGTAACCTCTCTTTTCTATCTAAAAGATTATCCAAAGATAATTCCTATTTTATTTGTTACAGTAGGATTTGGAATTATTGGATTTTTAGATGACTATTTAAAAGTAGTACTGCATCGTTCGGATGGATTACTTCCTTGGCAAAAGATGCTTTGCCAGATTTTAGTTACAGCTATTTTTATTTTTTACATTACAAACTTTACAGATGTGTCATTGAAAATGCTAATACCATTTACCGGTGGACTAAAGCATGGTATGTTTTTGGACTTGGGATGGCTTGCAATTCCGGTGATGTTCTTAGCTGTGATAGGAACCGTAAATGGAGCTAATTTTACCGATGGATTAGATGGGCTTGCCTCTAGCGTAACGATTATGATAGCAACCTTTTTCTCTGTAGTTGCCATAGGAACAGGAAGTGGAATTGAACCGGTTACTTGTGCAGTGGTAGGAGCGCTCCTTGGCTTTTTACTCTTCAATGTATATCCAGCCAGTGTATTTATGGGAGATACTGGTTCTTTGGCACTGGGAGGCTTTGTAGCATCCACAGCCTATATGATGCAGATGCCCATATTCATCTTGATAGTAGCATTGATATACTGGATAGAACTTTTATCTGTTATTATTCAAGTAGCCTACTTTAAAAAAACCGGTGGAAAACGTATTTTCCGTATGGCACCCATACACCATCATTTTGAATTGGGTGGATGGTCAGAAACAAAGGTAGTGGCGGTATTTTCCATTACTACGGCAATTTTATGTCTGGTTGGACTGCTTGCAATGTAATTAAAAACGGCTGGAGGAAGAAAATGAATATAAAAGGAAAGAAATTTTTAGTAGTAGGAACAGGAATCAGTGGGATTGCTGCAACGGAACTTTTAGTAAGGCATCATCATGAGGTGGTATTATATGATGGAAATGATACATTGGAGAAAACAGAGATAAGAAAACGTGCCCCCTCTCTTGCACAGGTGGAAATCCTTCTTGGGGCAATTACAAAAGAAGAGCTTTTAGCCTTTGATATTGCAGTGCTAAGTCCTGGAGTTCCCACGGATTCTCCCATGGTAACGCAGATGAAAGAATTGGGGATTATAGTTTGGGGAGAAATAGAACTGGGGTTTGCATTTGAACAAGGTGCTGTTTTAGCAGTGACTGGAACCAATGGGAAGACCACTACAACAGCACTACTTGGAGAAATTATGAAACATTATTTTAATCAGGTGCAGGTAGTGGGAAATATTGGAATTCCCTATACTCAAGTAGCAGATCAGACTACACCACAATCAGTAACAGTGGCAGAAATTAGCAGTTTTCAGTTGGAAACAATCCATGAATTTTGCCCTCAGATCTCTGCAATTTTAAATATTACCCCAGATCATTTAAACAGACATCACACTATGGAAGCGTACATTGCAGCAAAGGAACATATATGCAGCAATCAAAGTGCAAATCAGATTTGTGTGCTAAATTATGAAGATGAAGTATTAAGAAAATTTGCAGAAAAAGCCATCCCAAAAATAGTGTTCTTTAGTAGCCGCAGAACACTGAAAGAAGGAATTTATCTAGAAAAAGATAACATTATTTGGTCAGATGGGAGAAATACTACACAAATATGTAGTTGCAAGGAGCTTTTACTCATTGGAAGACATAATTATGAAAATGTTATGGCAGCCACTGCAATGGCATTGAGTTTTGGGGTACCAATAGAGAAAATCAAGGAAGTATTGGTTTGCTTTGTAGCAGTTGCACATAGAATAGAGTATGTGGTTACAAAAAGAGGAGTACGATTCTATAATGATTCCAAGGGAACAAATCCAGATGCAGCTATTCAGGCAATTAATGCCATGGAGTGGCCAACCTGTTTGATTGGTGGAGGATACGACAAGAATTCAGAATATGAATCCTGGATTGAATCATTTCATGGAAAAGTCAAAAAGTTAGTACTGCTAGGTGCTACAAGGGAAAAAATTGCAGCCACGGCAGTAAGCGTGGGTTATCCAAAAGAAAATATTCTTTTTGCGGAAAGCTTAGAAGAAGCAGTAGAGCTGTGTTATACCAATGCAGTGAGTGGAGATGCGGTGTTACTTTCTCCTGCGTGTGCAAGCTGGGGAATGTTCAAAAATTATGAACAACGGGGTGACATGTTTAAGGAAATAGTAAATGCATTAAGTGAATAAAGAATAAGTCAGGAGTGCAGGTATGAGCAAAGAGCAGAATAAAGACCAAAGAAAAAAAAATAGCCGCTATTTTGATTACAGCCTGTTGTTTATTGTACTATTTCTAATAGGATTTGGACTAGTGATGCTTTATAGCACAAGCGCATATAATGGACAGGAGAAATTTCAAGATGCAGGTTACTATGTGAAAAAGCAGCTGGTAGCTACCACCATTGGCATAGTAGGAATGGTGATTATGTCTCAAATTGATTACCGTATTTGGAAGAAATTATGGCTTTTGGCATATGTAGGAGCATTTGGAATGTGTACGCTAGTTCTTTTTATTGGGGAGGATATTAAGGGGGCAAAACGTTGGTTGAGCATAGGACCACTTAGTATACAACCATCCGAAGTTGCGAAAATAGCGATTATTGTATTTTTGGCATCTATCATCAGTCAAATGCCAAAGCGCATGGGAAAATTCACTTCATTAATTAAAATAATGCTGCTTGTATCACCTATGGTGGTGGTGGTGGCTACGGAAAATTTAAGTACAGCCATTATCATTTTAGGAATAGCCATTGCATTGGTATTTGTTTCTAGTCCAAAGTATTTACAATTTATCCTTATGGGAGGTGCAGTGGTGGCCTTTGGTGTTACCTTTATTATGATGGAAAGTTATCGTGCAGAGCGAATTATGGTATGGTTGAATCCGGAGGGAAATGTCAAAGGATATCAAACGCTGCAAGGACTCTATGCCATTGGTTCCGGTGGTTTGTTCGGAAAAGGATTAGGAGCTAGTATGCAGAAACTGGGATTTGTGCCGGAGGCTCAAAATGATATGATTTTTTCAATTATATGTGAGGAACTTGGATTGTTTGGGGCAGTGAGTGTGATTTTCTTATTTATAATTTTAATCTGGCGCTTAATGATTATTGCAAATAATGCTCAGGACTTGTATGGTGCGTTACTTGTAACCGGAGTACTTGCTCACGTTTCCATTCAGGTTATTTTAAATATAGCAGTTGTAACCAATACCATACCAAATACTGGAATTTCATTGCCGTTTATTAGCTACGGAGGTACTTCAGTACTGTTTCTACTAATGGAAATTGGATTGGCATTAAGTGTATCCAAAGGAATTAAGCTAGAACAGGAGCCGTGAAATGAGGGAAAAAAAAAGAAAAAAAAAGAGTTGGAAAAAAATATTGCTGGTAGTATTATTAATATTACTGCTACTTGCAGTAGGTGCCTTAATTGTTGTTAAGGGGTTTATGGTAAAAAAAGTAGTAGTAACGGGCAATGTAAGATACACTAGCGAGATGATTGAAGCAGAAATTCTAAATGATAAGTATTCCTGGAATAGTTTATATGTCTATTTTAAATATAAATTGAAAGAGCCGGAAACAATGCCATTTGTGGATACCATGGAAATTTCCTTGAAATCCCCACAAATATTGGAAATAAAGGTATATGAGAAAGGCTTACTAGGATGTGTCTATATGGATGCATTAGGACAAAATGCATATTTTGATAAAGATGGATTAGTGGTAGAAATGTCTTCAGATGTTATTCCAGGAATTCCGCAGATAACAGGATTGGATGTGGATCAGATTGTACTGTATGAAAAACTTCCAATTAAAGGAAAGAGTGTATTACGGAATTTATTGATGCTGACCCAGACATTGAAGAAATATGATTTAGTACCAGGAAGTATTAACTATGGAAAAGATGGCAGCTATACCCTAAGCTATCAGGGCATTACTGTATTGCTAGGACAAGGAAATCATTTGAATGAAAAAGTAGTGCGGCTATCTTACATTATGCCAAACCTAGCAGGAAATAATGGGACTCTTCATTTGGAGAGTTGGACAGAAGATACTACAGATATTACATTTGAAAAAGTACAATAAAAAGAAAATGTCAAAAAAAGGTACTTTTTGTAGGTAAAAAACGAAAAACATTCTTAAAATGGAAAATTCTTATTGATTAATTTACGAAAAAATTATACTATATTGTATAAGAGTTTATATCGTGGGTGTTTTATGATAAACTCATGAACATACATAAGAGGTTTAGAAGTTTGGATGGGACTGGATGAGGAGCCAACCGTTAGAAACTTAACTAATATGAAAAATTGATAAATAAAGATAATAAAGGAGGAAGAACCTTGCTGGAGATTATGACAACCGAAGCAGATTCCAGTGCTAAAATCATCGTGATAGGTGTAGGGGGAGCTGGAAATAATGCAGTAAATAGAATGATTGAGGAAAATATAGGTGGAGTTGAATTTGTTGGAGTCAACACGGACAAGCAAGCATTGATGCTTTGCAAGGCACCTACCTTAATACAAATTGGAGAAAAACTTACCAAGGGACTTGGCGCCGGTGCTCAGCCGGAAATTGGAAAAAAAGCAGCCGAGGAAAGCAGCGAAGAATTAACCAATGTAATTAAAGGTTCCGATATGGTATTTGTTACCTGTGGTATGGGTGGCGGAACAGGAACCGGAGCAGCTCCAGTAGTTGCAAAGATTGCAAAGGACATGGGAATTCTTACCGTAGGTGTGGTGACGAAACCATTTAAGTTTGAAGCAAAGGCACGTATGCAGAATGCACTTGGCGGAATTGAATGCTTAAAAGAGAGTGTAGATACCTTGATTGTAATTCCAAATGATAAACTTCTTGAAATTGTAGATAGAAGAACTACAATGCCAGATGCATTGAAAAAGGCAGATGAAGTGTTGCAGCAGGCGGTACAGGGAATTACGGATTTGATTAATTTACCAGCATTGATTAATTTGGACTTTGCTGACGTTCAAACCGTTATGAAAGATAAGGGAATGGCACATATTGGTATTGGAATGGCCAAAGGTGATGACAAGGCAATAGAAGCTGTGAAGTTAGCAGTTGCCAGTCCTCTTTTGGAAACAACCATTACCGGAGCATCTCATGTTATCATCAATATTTCCGGTGATATCTCCTTAATGGATGCAAATGATGCAGCAAGCTATGTTCAGGATTTAGCAGGTGATAATGCCAATATTATCTTTGGTGCCAAGTTTGATGAGACCAGGACAGATGAAGCGACAATTACAGTAATTGCAACTGGTTTGGAAGATATAGGACTTGCTCCCAAGATTATTCCGAATATGCAGTACGCAGGAAGCGGCACCGGTATTACAAGAATGGGGACTTCTGTAGGTGGTACCAGACAGGTAAATACCTATAATACAGGAAATGCACAGTCAAACACCAATTTTGGTACTACAGGTTCCAATTTAGGGATACAGCGTACCAAGAAGCCAGAAAGCAATGTACCAGAACGTGACATTAAGATTCCGGAGTTTTTAAAGAATACAAGAAAATAAAGAATACTAGAAAACAAAAATAAAGAGAAAATTACAGTAAAAGAGTGAGTAAGATACCAAAGTGTTCTCAGTTTATCTGAGACCTTGTGGGTGTGTTGCCACTCTTTTTTTGTCGAATGCTGTAGAAGAATTTTGGGAAAGAGGGACAACAATTTGACAAAATAATTCATTCTGAAAATTTATAATGGAGACAGGAATAAGGAAAAAGGAGGGGCTTTGTGAGATATGAATTATATGCAGATATTTTGTTTATTACAAATTTCACAATGGATTGTATTGCACTGACAATTACCGGAAAAATAATAAAGCAAAAGATAAGATACCGATGGATTTTATTGGCAGGATTGCTAGGAACAGTCGGTTCTATGTGCTTCTTTTTTTGGATAAATCATTATATATTATACCAATTAGGTGTTCATTTTCTTATTAATCCATTGATGGTGTGGGTGTGTTTTCACAGTAAGAAATGGAAGGAATTTCTTATGCAGTGGTTCTTCACCTATCTTGCAGTGATAGTACTAGGGGGTGTAATGGAATGGGGGATGGGAAGTCTTGTAGGAGCAAAGTATTTTTGGATATTCCTGCCCATGGCATTATTTTTTCTCGTTCTGCTGGATCAATGCAGTGCTGCATTTCATAGACAAAAGAAGACGGTATACGACTTACTTTTGGTAACCTCGAGTGGAAAACTTCCATTAAAAGGATTTTACGATACCGGAAATTTGTTGATGGATCCTATGGTTCATAAGCCGGTTCATATTATTAAGGAACAATCATTGGAAGCAATCTTTGACATGAATACGCTTCCGGTACGGATGATACCCTTTCATTCTCTAGGAAAAGAATCGGGCTTGATAAAAGCAGTTACCCTAGAAGGAATGTACATATTAAAAGAGAATACATCTCTTTACCTTGAAAAGCCTGTATTTGGCATTGCAAAAGAAAAACTATTTCAAAATGACAATTATGATGTGATATTAAATGGAAAATCAATGGAAGATTAAGGAGAAAAAATCATGTATATTAAAATTGCAATACCGCAGCATTTTCAATTGAAAATAATACCGACGTTTCAGAATATGATGATGCTTAAAAAGGGAGATATTCATTACATTGGAGGCGCAGAAATATTGCCGCCGCCACTAGAGTCCATGGAAGAAAGCCGCTGCATTAAACTTTTAGACAGTGAGGAACCAGAAGAAGCAAAAAGTACGCTGATTGAACATAACCTGCGTCTTGTAGTATACATAGCAAAAAAATTTGACAATACAGGAATCGGAGTAGAGGATTTGATTTCCATTGGCACCATAGGCTTGATAAAAGCCATCAATACCTTTAATCCAACTAAAAATATCAAGCTAGCAACATATGCTTCTAGATGTATTGAAAATGAAATTCTCATGTATTTACGAAGAAATAATAAAACAAGGATGGAAGTGTCCATAGATGAGCCGTTAAATGTGGACTGGGATGGGAATGAGCTGTTACTGTCTGATATTTTGGGAACAGAGGAAGACATTATTTATCGTGATATTGAAACAGAAGTGGAAAAAAACCTATTAGAAAAAGCAGTAGAAAAACTATCGGATCGAGAACGTACCATTGTAGAACTGAGATTTGGGTTGAACCACCCAAATAGTGAAGAATTAACCCAAAAGGAAGTAGCAGACTTGCTTGGAATATCACAATCCTATATTTCTAGACTGGAAAAAAAGATTATGAAACGTTTAAGAAAAGAAATTGTAAAATTTGAATAAGTGATAGTATGATGATGTTCTCCTATGATATAATGTAAGTACAATAACGACAGAATGGAGATGGTAGAATGAAACTAGAATTTTTAGGAGCAGCACATGAGGTAACAGGTAGTTGTCATTATCTTCAAATTGGAAAAGTAAGTATGCTGATTGATTGTGGTATGGAACAAGGGGCGAATATCTATGTTAATCAGGATATTCCAGTTAATGCAGCAGAAATTGATTATGTATTGATTACACATGCACATATTGATCATTCCGGATTGTTGCCATTGTTGTATAGCCGTGGTTTTCGGGGAGAAATATATGCAACGGCTGCAACTACAAAGCTGTGTAACATTATGTTGAAAGACTCTGCCCATATTCAAATGTTTGAGGCAGAATGGCGTAATCGTAAGGCACGCCGTGCAGGTGCTCCTTTGATAGAGCCTATGTATAATATGGAAGATGCACAAGGGGTTTTGGAGCATTTCATTCCATGCTCTTACAATGAAAAAATTAAAGTGAGCAAAGATATTACCATTCGTTTTATAGATGCAGGTCATCTATTAGGTTCTTCTAGTATTGAAGTGTGGGGCAAAGAAGAAGAGGAAGAAGTAAAATTAGTATTTTCCGGTGATATAGGACATGGCAATAAACCATTGATACGAGATCCACAGTACATAGAAGATGCAGATTATGTAATTATGGAATCAACCTATGGAAATCGTATTCATGAGAATCCTCCGGATTATGCAGTGGAACTTGCGAAAGTATGCAGAGAAACATTTCAACGTGGTGGTAATTTGGTTATTCCTGCATTTTCAGTAGGCAGAACACAGGAAATGCTATACTTTATGAGAAAGATTAAAACAGAAGGACTGCTTCCAGAATATGCTGACTTTGAGGTATATATTGACAGCCCTTTGGCAGTGGAGGCTACTAATATTTTCCATATGAGTGTAGCAGAGTGCTTTGATAAGGAAGCATTGCAATTGGTTCAGCAGGGCATTAACCCTATTGGATTTGTGGGGCTAAAAACGGCAGTTTCCAGTGATGACTCCAAGCAGATTAACTTTATTCAAAAGCCCATTGTTATTATTTCGGCTTCTGGTATGTGTGAGGCAGGTCGTATTCGTCATCATTTAAAACACAACCTGTGGCGTAAAGATTCCACAATTTTATTTGTAGGATATCAGGTACCAGGAACATTGGGCAACTATCTGTTAGGAGGAGGCAAAGAAGTACGACTCTTTGGTGAAACCATTGAAGTCCACGCCAGAATTGAAAATTTGGCAGGGATTAGTGGACATGCAGACCAAGAACACCTGCTGTTGTGGATAAAAGCCTTTGGAAATAAACCCAAGCATGTATTTGTGGTACATGGTGAAGATAAGGTCTGTGATCAATTTGCAGAAATAGTGCATCAGCAAACTGGCTTGCAGGTAGATGCTCCATACAGTGGAGATAGTTATGATTTAATATCCAATCTCTGTACTGCACAAGGAAGCCGTGAAGTTATTCAAAAGAAATCTAAGGATGAGCGTGTGGTTTCCAATGTATTTGCAAGACTGGTATCTGTTGGGGAACGCTTAATGGCAATTATCCGAAAGAGTGAAGGACGTCCTAATAAGGATTTGGCAAAAATGGCCGATCGGCTTAATTCCATTTGTGATAAGTGGGACCAATAGAAAGATAATTTTTCATATTTTTTAAGGCAGATTTTTCTAATCTGCTAACCTGAGCCTGGGAGATGTGAATTTCTTCGGCGACTTCCATTTGCGTTTTTCCTTCAAAAAAACGAAGATTGATGATATAATTTTCACGTTCATTTAATCGTTTCATGGCGTCGCTTAAAGAAAGTTCTTCTACCCAGGTTTCTTCTTTGTTTTTTTTATCACTAAGCTGATCCATTACATACAGCGTATCCCCACCATCGGTATATACCGGTTCATAAAGGCTTACCGGACATTGAATGGCATCCAAAGCAAAAACAATATCTTCTTTGGAAATTTCTATTTCTCTTGAAATGTCTTCAATGGTGGGCTCTCTAGATAATTCCTTGGATAATAATTCTTTGGCATGAATTGCTTTATAGGCAGTATCACGCAAAGAGCGACTAACTCGAATGGAATTATTATCCCGAAGATATCGACGAATTTCCCCAATAATCATAGGAACCGCATAAGTTGAAAATTTCACACCAATATCAGGATTGAAATTGTCGATGGATTTAATTAATCCAATACAGCCTATCTGGAATAAATCATCTACATTTTCGTTGCTTCCTGAAAAACGTTTGATTACACTTAGAACTAATCTTAAGTTACCTTTAATATATGTTTCTCTGGCAGCTAGGTCGCCGGCTTTGATTCGAGTAAATAAAGCTTTTTTTTCATCCTCTTTTAAGATTGGGAGTTTAGAAGTATTTACTCCGCAAATTTCTACTTTATATGCAGCCATGGTCTATAAACCTCCGAAAATTTTTATATTAAGAGAATGCACCTAATTTGACACTTTTATTCATGGAATTTTTATGATAGAATAAATTAAGAGAGTAAGGCAGATAAAAGTGTCTGGAGGATGTGATTGTATGAAGGATGCCATTGATAAGAGAAATGAAAAACAAAAAATCGCTAGAAGTATTGTGAAACGCAGTAATGTAGTGTACATTACAAAAGAAGAATTAAAACGCAGACAGGAAGAAGAAGAAGAAAATGCAAAAAAACAGCTGGTGTTGGAACAGGAACGAGAACGAGCAGAAGAAATATTGCGGCGCTTGGAATTAGAAGCAGAAGCAGATGAAGCCAAGAAAACACAGGAAATAGAAGCGATAAAATATTTAAATCAATCTCAGGAAGAGGCAGAAAACAGACATAAGATGTATGGACAGAATCCTATGGATGGTATTACACAGGAAAAAGTGGGCGTTATTTTAAGTGATAATGACAAAAAAATTGAAAAACTTTTTAAAGAAGCAAATGAGAAGAAGGATTAGGAAATGAATATTCCGGAGTAAATTTTTTAGGAGATACCCCATAGAGTTTACGAAATGCACGAAGAAAAGTAGAATAGTCGGTAAAACCACACAGGGAGGACGCCTTTAAGATGGGAGTCCCCCCCTTTATTAAATCAGCAGCATAAAGCAGCCGCTTTTGCTGAACATAGCTATGAAGTGTATAACCGGTTTCATCTTTAAATTTATGCATGAGATAGTATTTGCTCACATAAAATTGACGTGCCAAAGTATCATTGGATAAATCACCATCCAAATTCAGATTAATATATTTTAAAATATCTGCAATTTGTTTGTCATACCGTAAAGCGGAGGTATCGTGTTCGCATTGTTCTGGGGAAAACACACGATTCAAATAAACCATTAGCTGGAGAAAATAACTTTGACTTAATACTTCGTGACCGAATGCAGTACTGGAAAGAGAATCTTCAAGGGCATGAATTAATGTTTGAATCTGAGCTTGAAGACTGGAATTTAGGCGAATTAAATTAAAGCTTTTTTCATTGGCAGTGTCAAAGCATTTAGAAAGATCACAAGAACGGTCTTTTTGAGATTGAATAAAATCATGCTGAAGCCAGATAATAATGCGCTCATAGGTAGCATCTGGACTAATCACAGGCTTATGGACATCATGGTGATTTACCAAAAGAATATCCCAAGGCTTGAGATAATAAGTTTTTCCTTCTACAAAGTAGGTAACATTTCCAGATAAAAAAATAATGATTTTATTGAAATCATGAAAATGATATTCAAATTCTTGACTTTTCTTATCTTTTAAATGAAATAGGCGAAAATTTTGATTTAAGTACCCAGTTTGCTTTTCTTTTTTGAATGAAGTACCGGAATTTATCATAGAACCTCCTGCTTGCAATAAGTTTTTTATCTGTAAATGGTAACTTACTATTATTATAAAGCACTTTTTGCAATGTTTCAAGCAATATAGTTACTATTATTTGCAAAAAAAACAAATATAATAGGAAGTAGGAAAGATACCTATCATATAAAAGAACTACTAGAAAGGAAGGGATAAAATGGATACCATTACAATGAAAAAATATCATGGATTGGGAAATGATTATCTAGTGTTAGATCCCAATAAAAATGAAATACAATTACAGGATAGAAATGTGGAAATGTTGTGCCGCAGAAATTTTGGAGTAGGTGCAGATGGAATTTTGTACGGACCTATGATAGAAAATGGAAAAATAAGAGTACAGATATTTAATTCAGATGGTTCAGAAGCAGAAAAAAGTGGAAATGGAGTACAAATTTTTGCGAAATATCTCAAAGATGAAGGATATATAACGGAGCGCAAGTTTATTCTGACTACTTTGGCAGGAGATGTGGAAATAGAGTTCCTAGACGAAGAAGGAAGTACTATGCGTGTAAATATGGGAAAACCATCTTATGCCGGAACGCAGATGCCACTTGTGGGTCTTCAAGGAGAAATTATCAATGCACATTTAAGATTTCATGATAATGATTATAATACAACTTGTTTATCGGTGGGAAATCCCAATTGTGTTATTATGATGGAAGAAGTTACACCACAAAAGGCAAAAGATTTAGGACCTTACGTGGAAGGATCTAAGTATTTTCCCAATCGTACGAATATGCAGATATGCAAAGTGATTGACCGGGAAAATATTGTCATTGAAATTTATGAACGTGGTGCAGGATATACTCTGGCATCTGGAACAGGAGCTTGTGCTGCTGCCGCTGCAGCTAAGAGAATGGGACTTGTAGATGAAAAAGTAAAGGTGCATATGCAAGGTGGAGAGCTACTAGTGGAAATCGGAGAAGAGGAAGAAATATACATGACAGGAACCGTAGGTACGGTAGGAACATTTACATTGGCAGAAAATTTCTTTGCATAAGATTTACAAAGAGGGTGACAACACACCCTCTTTTTGTTATGATAGGGGATAAAGAACAAAGAGAAAAGAGGACAGACCATGAAAAAAATCTTAGACCTTATCAGTGTTCAGGTCACCAAAGCATTTGTGGAAAACGGATATGATGAAAAATATGGAAAAGTAACCTTATCAAATCGCCCAGATTTATGTGAATATCAGTGTAATGGTGCTATGTCAGCAGCAAAGGAATATAAATGTGCACCTTTTATGATTTCAGATAAAATTGCGGCAGTGTTAGAACACCATCCCATGTTTGCAAGTGTAGAAAGTGTAAAACCTGGATTTTTAAATTTAAAGGTAAGTGAGAAGTATCTAGCAGATTATTTGCAGCAAATGGAGGAAGATAAAGAACGCTTAGGCTGTGAGAAAAGCAAAGCACCTAAGACAATTATGATAGATTATGGCGGACCGAATGTGGCAAAGCCATTACATGTAGGACATTTGCGTTCAGCTATTATTGGAGAAAGCATTAAACGGATTGGTAAGTTTATGGGACATCATATGATAGGCGATGTCCATTTAGGAGACTGGGGTCTTCAAATGGGACTTATTATTACAGAATTAAAAGAACGCAGACCGGAATTAATTTATTTTGATGAAACCTATATGGGAGAATATCCTAAAGAACCTCCTTTTACTATTTCACAGCTGGAGGAAATTTATCCTACAGCCAGCAGTAAATCCAAGGAAAATGCAGAATATAAAGAGAAAGCGATGCAGGCGACCTATGAATTACAGCATGGTAGAAAAGGATATGGTGCATTGCTACAGCATATTTTAAATGTATCTGTAAGTGATTTAAAGAGGAATTATGAGGACTTAAATGTATCCTTTGAACTATGGAAAGGAGAATCAGATGCACAGCCCTATATTCCGGCTATGGTGCAGAAGATGAAAGAGGACGGATTTGCTTATATCAGTGATGGTGCATTGGTAGTAGATGTAAAAGAAGAAACAGATACTAAGGAAATTCCTCCTTGTATGATATTAAAATCAGATGGAGCTTCCCTTTATAACACCACTGATTTGGCTACGATTGTATGGCGTATGAAGGAATACCAGCCAGATGAAATGATTTATGTAGTAGATAAGCGTCAAGAATTGTACTTTACTCAGGTATTTCGCTGTGCAAGAAAGACTGGATTGGTAAAAACAGATACTAAATTAAAATTTTTGGGATTTGGAACCATGAATGGTAAGGACGGTAAGCCATTTAAGACCCGCGAGGGTGGTGTCATGCGTTTAGAGTATCTAGTGTCTAGTATCAATGAGGAAATGTACAAAAAGATAGCACAAAATCATACAGTAGAAGAATCAGAGGGACGAAAAACAGCTCAGACAGTGGCACTATCAGCTATTAAATATGGTGATTTGTCAAATCAGGCATCAAAAGATTATATCTTTGATATTGAAAGGTTTACCTCTTTTGAAGGAAATACAGGACCTTATATTCTTTATACAATTGTGCGCATTAAATCTATTCTTAAGAAATATCAGTCAGTGAAGACTATGCCGCAAAACGCTGTAATTCTTCCTCCACATACACAAAGTGAAAAGGCATTAATGCTGGAATTAAGTAAGTTTAATGGGGTTGTGGAAAGTGCCTTTGAAGAGATAGCACCCCATAAAGTGTGCGCTTATATTTATGATTTAGCAAATGCATTTAATCACTTTTATCATGAAACAAAAATTATGTCTGAAGAAAATGAAATGGTTCAGGCAGGGTATATTAAATTATTGGAATTGGCAAAGAAAGCATTGGAAGTTTCCATTGATATGTTAGGATTTGAAGCACCGGATAGGATGTAATAAGAAGTAAATGTGAAAAAAGCAGGAGGTAACAAATGAGTAATATTATTTTAACAGGAGACAGACCTACAGGAAGACTTCATGTGGGACATTATGTAGGTTCTTTAAAGCGTCGGGTAGAATTACAAAATTCTGGAGAATTTGATAAAGTTTTCATTATGATTGCAGATGCCCAAGCACTTACTGACAATGCAGATAATCCGGAAAAGGTACGTCAGAATATTGTGGAAGTTGCTTTGGATTATCTAGCATGTGGACTGGATCCTGAGAAATCCACATTATTTATTCAATCTCAAATCCCACAATTATGTGAGTTGTCTTTTTATTATATGAATCTAGTTACGGTGGCGCGTTTACAGCGAAATCCTACAGTAAAAGCAGAAATACAAATGCGTAATTTTGAAGCCAGTATTCCGGTTGGATTTTTCACGTATCCAATTAGCCAGGCAGCAGATATTACAGCATTTAAAGCAACACTGGTACCAGTTGGAGAGGATCAGATGCCCATGATTGAACAGACCAGAGAAATCGTTCATAAGTTTAATTCGGTCTATGGGGATACTCTAGTAGAACCAAAGATTTTGCTTCCAGAGAATGAGGCATGCTTAAGACTTCCAGGTATTGACGGAAAGGCAAAGATGAGCAAATCCTTGGGAAACTGTATTTATCTTTCGGAAGAAGCAGATGAAATCAAGAAAAAAGTAATGAGTATGTATACCGATCCCAATCATTTAAAAGTAGAAGACCCAGGTTCCTTAGAGGGCAATACAGTATTTATTTATTTGGATGCATTCTGTAAAGAAGAGCATTTTCAACGTTATCTTAAAGATTATGCAAACTTGGAAGAATTAAAAGCACATTATCAAAGAGGCGGTCTTGGTGATGTGAAAGTTAAAAAGTTCTTAAATAATGTGCTGCAGGAAGAATTAGAACCAATCCGTAATCGCAGAAAAGAATTGCAGAAACAGATTCCTTATGTGTATGAAGTATTGAAAAAAGGAAGTGAAGAAGCAGCAAGTGCAGCGGAAAGCACATTAAATGAAGTGCGCAGTGCCATGAAAATAAATTATTTTGAAGATAGTAAACTGATTCAGGAACAGTCTGAAAAATTCAATCAAGAAGCGGGTTTACAAAAATAATTATTAAAAAGAAAATACAAAGGGCTGTCACACGAAATGAAGTGGACAGCCCTTTGCAAAGATAGAAAAAACGAAAATCAATAGCCCAAAGATTCCCCTATCAAAATTACTTTGATTCGGTTTGGAACTTGACTGCGGCGTGTAATAACAGTTTGTGCACAGATACAATCTGGGCTTAGACAGTCACTGCAAATGCCAGTAACCCCACAGGGAGTTTGGCGATTCAGCCGATTGCAGTTTATAGGGGCGGCAATATTACGTGCTCTTACTAAGGCGGCATTTAGTGTGGGTTCTACTTTGTTCATACCAGCTAGAATAAAAACCTGCTTTGGTCCATAAATCAAAGGAGCCACACGGTTGCCATTTCCATCAATATTTACTAGCTCTCCAGTAGCAGAAATGGCATTGCTGCTCATGAAAAAATAATCAGAATGAAATGCTTGGTGGTAAACAGCAGCCACTTCTTCTGGGGTGCTTGCAGTATCCCTATTATAAAGAGTAATATCTGTTCGAGCGGTAAGCTCTGCCATCATGCCAGACTCAGATAGGGTCATTGATCCTCCAAAAGCCACGGTACTTTTTGCAGGAATCAGAGTAGAAGCTAGTGCCACCGCTTCTTTGGCAGTGGCACAATAGGAAGCATCTATCTGTCGTTTTTTGAAATTTTCAATTAGGGTGGCGGCAAGGTTTTCGTGATAAATATCCATAGGTTTCATAGGAATCCTCCTGTTATGGTAAAGAAAGTTGATAGGGTATGGTAAAAATTGCCTGTTGGGAACAGGATTTCAAACTTCTTTTCGGGCATTTCCCTGATTCTATTATTAGATTAGCACAAAATATCAAAATATGCTATAATATTTACTTGGTTTTAGTAATTAGCAGGAAGTAAGCGAAGGAGGAAGAACAGGAAGCATGGGAAAAAAACGTAAAAAATTAATATCATATTATAAACCATACTTAAATTTGTTTGTGGCAGATATGTTTTTTGCAATGATAGGAGCAGGGGTAACATTGACGATTCCTTTAATTGTGCGATATATTACAGGAAATGTATTGATTATGGAATCTAAAGAAGCGCTGCATACCATTGCAATCTTAGGAATTATTATGCTAGGACTGGTGGCGGTAGAATGTTTTTGCAATTATTTCATAGCTAATTATGGGCATATAATGGGCGCGAAAATTGAATACAATATGCGTGCAGAAATCTTTGAACATTATCAAAAATTGTCATTTTCTTTTTTTGATAATCAAAAAGTAGGACACCTGATGTCTAGAATAACCAATGATTTGTTTGAGATTAGTGAATTACTGCATCATGGACCGGAGGATTTAGTCATATCCATTATTAAAATCGTGGGTTCCTTCTTGATTCTTCTTAGCATAGATGTGAAACTAACCTTGATTGCTTTTACATTTATTCCAGTAATGCTGATATATGCAGCTTATTTTAATAGGAAAATGAAATTAGCATTTAAGAAAAACCGTGTTAAAATCGCAGAAATCAACAGTCAGATAGAAGATAACTTATCTGGAATACGAGTAGTAAAATCTTTTGCGAATGAAGGCGTTGAGAAAGAGAAATTTAAAGAAGGAAATCAGGGATTTTTATCTGCTAAAAAGGACAGCTATTTTTATATGGCAGGTTATCATTCCGGACTGGGAGCATTAACGACATCAATTACTATAGCAGTACTGGTGTTTGGATCTGCACTGATTACCAAAGGACAGGTGGATATCACAGATCTTGTGACATTTTTACTTTATATCAATACCTTTACAGAACCGGTGAAGAAACTAATTAATTTCACAGAACAATTTCAAAATGGGTATAGTGGATATGAACGTTTTATGGAAATTATGGCAATTAAACCAGATATTACAGATCGTAAGGATGCAGTAGAACTAGAGGAAGTAAAAGGAAATATTACTTTTGAAAATGTATCCTTTCAATATGAAGAAAATATGGAACAAGTACTGAATCATATTAATCTAGATGTAAAAGCAGGGTCTTATATGGCATTGGTGGGGTCTTCCGGAGCCGGAAAAAGTACGCTTTGCAGTTTGATTCCAAGATTTTATGATGTAACAGAAGGTGGAATTAAGATTGACGGCAGGGATATTCGTGGTATTAAATTAAAAAGCCTGCGAAATCACATAGGGATTGTGCAGCAAGATGTGTACTTATTTGTAGGAACCGTCTTGGATAATATTCGCTATGGAAAACCAGATGCAACCAAAGAAGAAATCATAGCAGCTGCTAAGAATGCAAATGCCCATGATTTTATTATGTCCTTACCAGAGGGATATGAAACGGATATTGGTCAGCGTGGAGTGAAACTTTCTGGAGGACAGAAACAAAGATTATCCATTGCGCGTGTATTTTTAAAAAATCCGCCTATACTGATATTTGATGAGGCAACATCGTCTTTGGATAATGAAAGTGAAAAAGTAGTACAAGAATCATTAGAAAAACTTGCAAAAAATCGTACCACCTTTGTAATTGCACATCGATTGTCTACCATTAAAAATGCTCAAAAGATATTGGTACTAACGGAAAAAGGAATTGAAGAAGAGGGAAATCATAAGCAATTATTGGAGAAAGAAGGAATTTATGCGAGATTATATCGTATGCAGTTTGCCGGTCAAGGAATCTATGGAAATACCATTTAAGAAGATTGAATTACAGGATAAGACATTGATTGAATACTACTTGGCACAGAAAACATATCGAAGCTGTGAACTTATTTTTGCAAACGTCTATCTTTGGAGTAAAAAGTTTCCAGTAGAATTTGCTATTGTGGAAGACACACTCATATTTCGAAGTTTTGTGGAGAGAGATGGAGTAAGCATTACTTTTCCAGCAGGGAAAATGGAGCAGATTCATAAAGCAATGGATACCATGATTACATGGTTTGAAAATGAAAAGCAAGAAATGCAAATGTATTTAGTACAAGAGCAAGAATTTGAACTTTTAAGATTGTGGTATCCGGGGCAGTTTGAAATAGAATATGACAGAGATGCTGCAGATTATGTATATGAAACAGAAAAACTTACCACTTTGGCAGGGAAAAAGCTTCATGGAAAGCGAAACCATATCAATAAATTTAAAGAAATCTATCCAAACTGGTCTTATGAAACATTAACCACGGAAAATGTGGAAGATTGCTTTCAGATGGCACTTAAGTGGAGAGAAGAGAATCAATGTGAAAAAGATATAGAAAAACGAGATGAAATGTGTGTTACCTTAAATGCATTAAGGCTGCTGAAAGAATTAGAACTTCAAGGAGGAATCATTCGTGTAGATGGTGAGGTGATGGCATTTTGCATTGGAGAAGCATTAAATCCAGATACCTTTGTGGTGCATATTGAAAAGGCATTCGCAGAAATACAAGGTGTGTATCCCATGATTAATCAGCAGTTTGTGGCACATGAAGCCCAAGATTATCTCTATGTGAATAGAGAAGATGATGCCGGTTTGGAAGGATTGAGAAAAGCAAAATTATCATATCGTCCGGCATTTTTAGTGGAAAAAGGAATGGTAAAAAAAATAGGAGGAAACAGCAATGACTAAAATTGATATTATTTCAGGTTTCTTAGGAGCCGGAAAGACAACGTTTATTAAGAAAATGTTAGAGGATGTGTTTCAGGGAGAAAAAATCGTACTCATTGAAAATGAGTTTGGTGAAATTGGAATTGATGGTGGTTTTTTAAAAAATTCAGGAATTGAAATTAGTGAAATGAATTCCGGCTGTATTTGCTGCTCTTTAGTAGGAGATTTTGGAAGAAATTTAAGAGAAGTGATAGAACGTTTTCATCCAGATAGGATTTTAATTGAGCCATCAGGTGTGGGGAAACTTTCAGATGTTATGAAATCTGTAACCGAGGTGGAAGAGGAACAAGAAGTGAAATTAAACGGATGTATTACCGTAGTAAATACGCCAAAAGCAACGAAACAAATGAAAGCATTTGGTGAATTTTTTAACAATCAAATTGAATATGCAACGGTAATTGTATTAAGCCGTACCCAAAATATAAGTCCAGAGCAAACGGAAGTAGTCGTAAAGGAAATTCAGAAAAAGAATCCCACAGCAGCTATGATTACAACGCCTTGGAATGAAATAAATGGAACTCAAATTTATAAGGTAATAGAAGAAAAAAAATCATTAGAAGAAGAACTGCTAGAAGAACAAAAAAAGGGGCATGAACATCATCACCACCATCATGACCACGAACACCATGACCACGAACATCATGACCACGAAGAATCATGTAGCTGCGGTCACGACCACGACCACCAAGACCACGAAGAATCATGCAGCTGCGGTCACGACCACGACCATCAGGATTATGACCATCATGAACACCATGACCATGAGGAACCATGCAGCTGCGGTCATGACCACGACCATCAAGATCACGACCATCAAGACCACGAAGAATCATGCAGCTGCGGTCATGACCACAACCACGATCACCATCATGCAGATGAAGTATTTACCAGCTGGGGGATAGAAACACCTCATATATTTGAAAAAGCCACCATAGAAAATGCGTTGAAAGCATTTTGTGATACAGAGGATTATGGTACTATTTTACGTGCCAAGGGAATTGCACAAGGAACAGATGGAACGTGGATTTATTTTGATATGGTAGATGGTGAATATGAGCTGCGTACGGGAGAACCTGACTATACTGGAAGACTTTGCGTCATTGGAACCAACGTAGAAGAAGAAAAATTAAGTGAACTGTTTGGAATATAAGTGTGGAAACTGCAAGTATCGAATAAAAGGATGCACTAGAGTATCCAAAGAAAGGTTGTGAAAAAATGGAAATACCAATCTATTTATTTACTGGTTTTATGGATAGTGGAAAATCATCTCTGATTCATGAAACATTAATAGGGGGAGATTTTGGAAAAGGAACTAACACACTGCTGATTGTCTGCGAAGATGGAGAAGTAGAATATGAAGAAGCACAACTGCTAAAAGCAAATACAAAGATGGTAATGATAGAGGATGAAAAAGAATTTACGGAGTCAAAGTTAAAAGAGCTGAATATGCAGTACCGGCCGAAACAAGTATTTGTTGAATACAATGGGACGTGGGAAATGTCCACATTTTTGGAAACAAAATTGCCTAAAGACTGGGTATTGGTGCAGTCATTGGCAACGGTAGATGCCACAACGTTTGAAATGTATTTAACGAATATGCGTGCTATGATTATGGAACAGCTTTTTCAGGCAGATGTGGTCATTATTAATCGCTGTACGGAAAACACTCCTAAGGGAAAATTTCGACGCGCCATCAAGGTTATTAACAGAAAAGCACAGATTGCTTATGAACGTACAGATGGTATCATAGACAAAAATGAAATGGAAGAACTGCCTTATGACATAAATCAGGATATTATTGATATTTCTGATATGGATTATGGCATTTGGTATATGGATGCATTGGATCATCCTAACAAATATGAAGGAAAAAAAGTGCGTTTCTTAGGATTGGTATACCGTCCGGAAAAATTAAAAAAAGGTGTATGTATTCCCGGACGTTTTGCTATGACTTGCTGTGCAGATGATATTACATTTGTAGGATTCAAATGCAAATATGATAAAGCCGGAGAAATTCCACATAAATCATGGATTACTATTACAGCAGAAATGAAAAATGAATTTGCATTGGAGTATAAAGGAAAAGGTCCAGTACTGTATGCTGTAGATGTGGTACCTGGAGAAAAACCAGAAGATGAATTGATTTATTTTGGCTAGTACTGCAATCCGTTATTTACGATTTGGTATACTAGGAGAATCATTCAGAGAGGATAGTGAATGAAATCATTTATCGGAATCTTAATACGCAAAGAACGTCTGAACAAAAATTATTCACAGGAAGGATTATGCAAAGGAATTTGTGTGGTTTCCTATTTGTCCAAAATTGAGCAGGGGAAGGTGCAGGCAGGGAAAGAGATTTTGCTGGCGTTGCTAAAACGTTTGGATATTACTTATGAGATGGATTTGGAATTTCTTGAAAAGGCAAAAAAAACCATAGATAAACGATATGAAAAATTGTATGAAAGAACATTGGACTCTTTAGAAATCCAAGAAATGGTAAAAGAAAAAAAACGATATTTATCCAGTCCTTATATGTTGGACAGTATGCTGTTTTTTCAGCTTTTTGATATGGAAACATATGAATGGAAAGATTATATTTCCTGTATGGAAAAACGTCAATATGAACTTTGGCTTTACTTGGAATGCAAAAATGGAAAACAATCCTTCCACCAACTGTTAAAGCAAAATTCTAATGGATTTTATGTAATAGAAGCAGGATATAGAAATTGGATTTTGGGAAAATATCAGCAGGCAGTAGAGCTTTTGATGAAAGGTTACTTAATTAGCAGTGAAGAAGGAACCATACACAATATGCTGGTGGCAAAAATGTTGTTGGGAAACTGCTATTCTAGCACAGGTAATCAAGAATTGATGATGAAAAATTACATGATAGCCAAACGAATAGCAAAGGCACTGAATGAGGAAGAAAGCCTGGATAATATCAACTATAATATTGCATCTACATTTCTAGAATGGAACCAGCCTCAGGAAGCCATGAATTATTTCCATCAGTGTAATGAAAAAACAGCGTTGTACTATCATAAAATAGCAATCTGCCTAGAACGATTAGAACGTAAGAAAGAAGCCTTGGAAGAATTGAAAAAGGGCTACGGCACGGAAGATTTTTCAAAACGGACATGTAGTGAAATAATGTACGAAATAGTAGAGTATCGCTTGGTTCATGAACAGTACATAAAACAACCGGAATATGAAGTATTACTGAGAAAAGGAATGGCATTAATGAACGAACAGCTGCCAAAAGGATTTATAAAATTTCATGTCCCTTATTTGGTAGAAGTGCTAAAATCCCAGCGTAAGTATAAAGAAATCTATGAACTGATGGAAAGCTTTCCTGAAAAGTAGCTAAAACAAAGACTAAGATGGCAGAATGAGTATTGATTTTCTCAAAACTGCCATCTTTTTTGTGATTAAAAATCATGGTATGATAGTAGAAGAGATAATGACAGGGAGGAAAAAATGCATGGAAAAAAAGGAAAAAAAATCAACGCTATGGAATAAAAATTTTACTATTATTACCTTTGGGACAATCATAAGTGCTATAGGAGGAACTGCCATGAGCTTTGCCATGTCTATTGTGGTGTTTGACAATAGCCAAAGTACGTTACTGGCGGGAATATTTAGTGCAGTGTCACTGATTCCTGCCATGGTGCTTCCTATTGTAGTTTCCCCTTATTTAGATCGTTTTAAGCGAAAGCCTGTTATTGTAGGACTAGACGCCATAGATGGGATCCTATATCTGATATTTGGAATATACTTGATGAAATTTCCATTTAGCTATCCGGTATATATGTTGTTTGGGCTAATCACTAGTAGTACTGGAACGATATATAATTTAGCATATACCAGTTTATACCCCAATTTGATTGAAAAAGGATTTGCCCAGAAAGGATATACTATTTCTGGAATGATTTATCCTACGGTAATGGTGATCATGACTCCGGCAGCGGGATTTTTATATAGCAGATTTGGAATGGAATTTATTTGTATTTTGGAAGGTATTCTCTTAGTGCTGGCATCCTTAATAGAAACACAAATAAAAATCAAAGAAAAGGTAAATCAAAACGGTAAATTTTCTGTGGCACAGTATTTTGGAGATTTAAAAGAAGGATGGGACTATTTGAGAAAAGAAAAAGGACTTCAGCGAATTTATGCTTATATGCCAATTACACAAGGAATAGGGCAAGGAAATTCCAGCCTTGTAATTGCCTTTTTTCAAACAACTCCGGGGTTTGGAACCGCTCTTTATGCATGGTTCACAGTGGCAGAATTTCTTGGAAGAACCATAGGTGGTGTCATTCATTATAAATTTGAAATCAAAAGTGAGAAGAGATTTGGTTTTGCATATCTAGTATATCAAACATACAATTTAATGGATGGAATTTTGCTGCTGTTAGGATATCCCTTTATGTTAATGAATCGGGCGGTATGTGGATTTTTGGGCATTAATAGTGCTACGCTTCGAGAAAGCAGTGTGCAAAACTATATTCCAGATGATAAACGAGCAAAGTTAAACGCACTTTTTTCTGCCATTACTTCCTTGTCTTGTATGGTGTGCTATGGGGGAATTGGAATGTTGGGAGAAATTATGGATTATAAGATATGCCTGCTTGTTACTTCTTCTATCAATATCATATTTTGTTATTTGATTATGTATCGCGGAAAAAATCAAGTAAAAGAAATATATAATAAAAAATATTAATGCTGGTACAATATTCTACAAGTACAATAAAAAGATAATTTGACAGTACGAATTTTTCAACGCTGCGGTGTAGTTTTGGTGCCGAAAAAATTTTAGCGTTTTTCGCAAAAGACTATCCCGGCGGGTAGGTTACAACCACTACATTTT
>JAVVUO010000002.1:0-141278 GCA_036653135.1 Lachnospiraceae bacterium | reverse complement strand
GCTCCTTAAACCACTCGGACACCTCTCCGGACTATCTCGCTTTTCAACAGCGCAGATATGATTTTATCAAATATATTTGTAAATGTCAATAGACTTTATGATATTTTTTTACATTTTTTTCATATCATCGTAAATAGTCCTATTTTGTGCTGCAAATACCTTGGCAATCTCCAAGTCTTCCGGTGTAGTAATCTTAATATTTCTATAAGAGCCCTCTATCATTTTTATTCTATGACCGCCAACCTGTTCTACAACCATGGCGTCATCTGTTACGGACAGCTCTTTTCCTTGATGTTCCCATTCCAGCAACGTTTCGTATGCATGATAAATTATGGAAAATTGAAATGCTTGGGGTGTCTGCACCATCCAAACATCTTTTCTGGGCAATGTTGCTGTGGCAAATAATTCTTCATCTGCCATTTTAATGGTGTCTTTTACCAGCATTCCCACCACACAGGCTTGAAATGCTTCTACCCCTTCGGTACATCGTTTTATGATAGCATTATCTAAAAAAGGACGAGCACCATCATGTATCAGTACATAATCCGGCGGATTGTCCTCTCTTTGTAACTGCTGTAATCCACAAAATACAGAATGATATCGTTCTTTTCCACCGGCAATCACTGCTTTTACTTTGTGTATTCCATATAGGGATACAATCTCTTCTTGGCAGTATGTAATATCTTCTTCTCCTGTTACCACTATGATTTCTTCTATGATGCTTTCCTCAAAGGCAAGGAGTGAATAGGCAAGCACCGGTTTTTCTTCCAACATTAAATACTGTTTGGGTACACTGCTTTTCATGCGTGTTCCTCTTCCTGCTGAAAGAACAATTGCTGCATACTTTTTCTGTGCCATCTATCTCGCCTCCCTTCTCTCTTATTTTACTGCTCTTAAAATGCTAGCGTTCTCCTAATTTTAGATTAGGTACGGCATTTAATTCCCAACCATGTCTAATGCCTGCCTGATAATCATAATAAGCTGCTGCACCTATCATCGCTGCATTATCTGTACATAAAATTGGAGATGGATGAAAAAATTCCACTCCTTTTTTCTCACAGGCTTCCCTCATTCCATTGCGGAGTGTTTCATTGGAGGCTACCCCACCTGCAATTGCGAATTTAGATATCTGAAATTCATCTGCCGCCATCATGGCATGTTCAATTAGAACCTGTATGACTGCTTTTTGAAAGGACGCTGCTATATCTGCTTCTACAATCGGAATATTCTTCATCTTACATCCATTGATATAATTCAATACGGAAGACTTGACACCACTAAAACTAAAATCATAGGGTTTATCTGCCACTTTTGCTCGTGGAAATACAATAGCATCTGGGTTGCCTTCTTTGGATATTTGTTCTATTTTAGGTCCTCCGGGATATCCCAAACCTATGGCACGAGCTACTTTATCAAAGGCTTCTCCTGCTGCATCATCTCTTGTTCGTCCTAGAATTTCATACTTTCCATAATCTACTACTTTTACTAAATGAGTGTGTCCTCCGGAAACCACAAGACATAGAAATGGTGGTTCTAAATCCTTATTTTCAATATAATTGGCACTGATATGTCCTTCTATATGATGAACACCAATGAGTGGTTTTTTTGCTGCATATGCAATTGCTTTTGCTTCTGCTACTCCAACCAAAAGTGCACCTACCAAACCTGGACCATAGGTGACCGCAATGGCATCCATGTCCTGCAGAGTCATATGTGCTTCTTTTAATGCTTCCTCAATGACTTGATTTATCTTTTCTATATGTTTTCTGGATGCAATTTCCGGCACAACACCTCCGTATAATGTATGAAGCGCAATCTGGGATGATATAATATTGGACAATACTTCTCGTCCATTTTTCACTACCGCTGCTGCTGTTTCATCACAGGAACTTTCAATTGCAAGAATTACCACATCCTTATCACTACTTGTCATCTTTATTTCCCTTCTTACTTTTCTGAAATTTTTCTTATTGATAAAATCCCAGCATTCTCCACATTCCTTTATCGTCCTTACGTAAAATATAGGTTTGAGAACTTCGCTGGGAAGTCTTGCCTTCCTTGATATAATATGATGCATCTACATATGCACATTCTGCATTTTCTACCGTTTTGTAATCTACTTCATTTGCGCTTTCTGTGGTTGCTGTCACAATGGTCTTATCTTTATCTTTGTAGTTTGCAATATCACTTTTTACAGATTCTAAATACATATCTTTTGGATTTTGTTTTCTAAGTTCTTGATCCATTAATATTCCTGCTTGGTTTGTTAACTGCATTAATTCCTTTTCTGTATGCTTTTCGTTATAGTAGCACTGTAAAATCCGGTTGTAGAACTTTACAACTTCTCGGGCAGTCTTGGGGTATGAAGAATCTAAATCCTTGGTAATTACCATTTCCACTTCTGTTAATTCTTTTTCTTTCACAGCATCACGATGTGATAAATAATAATAGTACCCAATACATAATCCGGCACAAATTACGCATACGAAAATATTACGTAAGCTCTTCTTCATGAAATTCCCCCTTTTCCTAACTGTAATTCTGCTTTTATCCCATGCCTATATCCATGTTTTTATTTCATGTTTCTTTTTCATGCCTATATTCCATGTTTTTATTCCATGCTTTTATTCCATGTTTCTATTACATGCTTTTATTCCATGTTTTTATTACATGCCTATATTTCATGCTTTTATTTCATGCCTATATTTCAGGTTTCTATATCCATGCCTATATTTCAGGTTTCTATCACATGTTTTTCTCACTGAAATTCCACTATTTACTTAAAATCCAACTCTGCTGTTTTACCATCCCTGCCTAATTTTGCATTAGGAAAACTCTTGCGTACTTCTTCCATATAATCTTCCCCACGCACCAAAGAAGGACTAAAATGAGTCAGCCACATCTCAGCCGCTTGTGCATCTTTGGCAATTCCTGCCGCTTCATAAAATGTCATATGCTTATACTGTCTTGCCTTTGCTGCCTTTTCTTTTTCTGCATACATTCCTTCTATAATCAGCAAATCTGAGCCTTTTGCTGCTTCTGTAATTGCTAAAGTTGGTCTGGTGTCTGTACAATAAGTCACTTTAATTCCTTTTCGTGCAGAACCTAATACCATATCCGGAGTATAGATTTTTCCTTCTATTTCTATGGTATCACCTTTTTGCAATTTACTCCAGTAATTTCTCGGAATTCCAAGGTTTTGAGCCTGATTTACCTGAAATTCTCCCGCTCTTGGTATCTCTAGTGTATATCCATAGCACGTTATATTATGATTTACCTTAAATGCAGTAATATGATAACCATTCAGTTCCATTCGCTCCAATGGTTGATTTAATTCTATGAATTTCAATTCAAAAGGCAGTTCCGGAGCTATCATCCGCAGGGCATTCACAACCCGTTCCAATCCTTTGGGACCTATCATAGTTAATGGTTCTGTTCGTTCTGCATTTCCCATGGTTAATAATAAGCCAGGCAAACCACTGATATGATCTGCATGGTAATGCGTAAAACACATGATATCAATTGGTTTGGGACTCCAGCCTTTTTCCTTTAGTGCAATCTGAGTACCCTCTCCGCAGTCAATCATAAGACTGCTGCCATTATATCTGGTCATCAATGACGTGAGCCAGCGATGTGGAAGCGGCATCATTCCACCCGTTCCCAATAAACATACATCTAACATATTCTTTCCTTTCAGACTAGTTCTGTGACTTCCTTCTTTGTAACTGGAATTTGAAAAGAAGCCGTCCATGTATCGTAGCAGGCTTCGCAAATATCAAACTCCTGTATTTCTCCATCTTTTTTTGAAAAATATCCCCACTCTTTGTGTATGTGCAGATATTCTTCTCTGCGCATATCCTCTGTCAACGGAATTATTTTCTTACAGCAGTTGCAAATGATGTCCTGATTGGCATTTTTCATCTGTAATCCTCTCTATACGGAACTCTATATGGAACTCTATATGAAACTCTATATGAAACTCTATATGGAACTCTATCTAGAACTCTATATGGAACTCAATTCCAAACTCATAATAGCTGCATCTTCTTTGGGTTTTTCATAAAATCCTTTCCGGATTCCTATCTCTTGAAAACCTAACTTTTCATACAATGTAATAGCCGGATGATTGGATACCCGAACTTCTAGCACTACTTGTGTAATTCCTCTTTTTGATGCTTGCTGGAGCACATCTTCTACCACTTTGCGACCTATTCCTTGTCTTTGCATCATAGGATTTACTGCAACGTTGGTAATTTCTCCTTCTTCTAAAGAGCAGTACATTCCGCAGTATCCTTCTATTTGCCCTTCTATGCGTCCGTCTATTTGCCCTTCTATGCGTCCTTCTGTGCGTCCTTCTATTTGTCCTTCTATGCGTCCGTCTATTTGCCCTTCTATGCGTCCGTCTATTTGTCCTTCTGTGCGTCCTTCTATTTGTCCTTCTGCGCGTCCTTCTATCTCTGCTACAGAAAAAATAACATCTTGCTGTAAAGCATCTGAAAATCCCTGTGCTGACCATGGCATCGAGCACACTTGTTTTTCCAGTTCAGCTACTTTGGCTGTATCTTTTTCCTGCATGGGACGCAGGAATACTTCCCCTGCTAACATGATGTCTGCTCCATACGCTCCCGTTCTGCCTGTGACAATCTAAGATAATCCGGACGGTGTTCTGTGGGAGTTTGCACCTTGCCTTCTTGATAATAAATACTTCCAAGGGCAGCCACAGATGCTGCACGCTGTTTATTCATATGAGCTGGAGCAAAGGAAAATGCAACCCCACAATGTTCCTTGATATATTCTCTAAATACTGGAACGCCATCTCCTAAAAACATCACCTCGCGCCCTATTTCATTTATTTTCGTAATAATTTCATCTATTCCAACAGCACATTGAGGTTCTAGTACCTTCATGCCTTTTTTATCAAATTCATAAAGACCTGTATAGGTCTGATTTCTTCTAGCATCCATTAAAGGACACACCATATCTTTACATCCATAAAGATTATAAGCTAGTCCGTCTACGGTAGGAATTTGAATCAGTGGCTTATTCCACGCTAATCCCAGTCCTTTTGCAGTTGCTGAACCAATACGAAGTCCAGTAAAAGAACCGGGTCCTCCTGCAATTGCTATGGCATCAATAGAGGTCATATCCAGTTCAATCATTTTTGCAATTTCATCCAGCATAGGCAGTAATGTCTGGGAATGGGTCTTTTTATAGTTCACGGTGTATTCTGCCAACATGTTGTCTTCTTCTATAATTGCCACACTTGCTACCAGACCGGAACTGTCAAGTCCTAATATTTTCATTTTCATACCTCTTTTATTGTAATTCTGCGATAGTCAAATCCTTGTTCTAAGTCTTTCTCAATGATAATTTCTTTGTAATGAGTGGGTAAAATCTCAGTAATTAAATTCGCCCATTCTATCATAGTAAGCCCTGTTCCATAAAAATAATCTTCATATCCAATTTCATCCATTTCTTCTATATCGCCAATACGATATACATCAAAATGATAAAAAGGCATTCTGCCTTCTTCGTATACCTGCACAATGGTAAAAGTGGGACTGCAGATAGGTTCTTCTATCTCCAGCCCTTTTGCAATTCCTTGGGTAAGCACTGTTTTGCCTACCCCCAATTCACCAATTAAAGTATATATTTCTCCGGGTTTTGCCTGTTCTCCTATTTCTTTTCCCAATTGAAATGTTTCTTGAGAAGAAAATGTTTCTCTTATCTGCATAACTTCTCCTAGTTCTTATTTCAGTTTACAGCGATATGTTTCTAACTGCTCTTTTGCCAATGCTGCTATTGTTTCATACTGCTGTGTAATCTGTGCCTGTGGGATGACGTAAGCGTTCACCCTGTTACTGTAAATCAATAAATTGCTTTTAGTGGAAACAATCTTATAAATCTGATTCCACTGTAATGACGCCGTTTCTTCATTTTGGGATACATGAACTCCTTGTGTATCCAATGTATAATGCAAGGGATGCTTTAAGACTTGGGAACTTTGTATCTGCTGCTTGGAACGCATCCGTAAACTTACTGGCATATAAATCAAGAATACCACACCAAATATCATATACAATATGGTATACATCAGTTCTACTTTACCTATGGTGGCAATTGCTACCACAAATACTAAGATACCGATTACCGTAGCAAAAATCCCTTGAAATCCATGGTAGGCATGGTATAAATTAAACCGATACATATCTCGCTCTGTAATGGTTACATCAAATTCTGCTGCCAAAACTGTCATCTCCTTTCCTTCTATCGTTTTTTATTATACCCTTTTCCTTTTAGTATCTCAAGAGATATTTATCACATATTTTTTACTAAATTTACCATCTCAATAGCAGTACATCCTGCATCGTACCCTTTGTTTCCGGCTTTTGTACCTGCCCGCTCAATGGCTTGCTCAATATTGTCCGTGGTAAGTATTCCAAAAATAACTGGAATTTCCGTCTTCATTCCTGCTGCTGCTATTCCTTTGCTTACCTCTGCACATACATAATCATAATGACTGGTAGATCCCTTAATTACAGCTCCTAGGCAAATAACAGCATCATATTTTTGGGACTCTGCCATTTTTTGTGCAATCAAAGGAATCTCAAAGGCTCCTGGAACCCATGCTAAGGTAATTGCTTCATCCTTTACTCCGTGCCGCACTAATGCGTCTTGTGCACCTCCCACAAGTTTTGATACGATAAACTCATTAAATCTTGCTGCAACAATACCAATTTTTATGTCTTGTGCTATTACGTTTCCTTCTAATACTTTCATTCTTCTTCCTCTTTTCTTCCTGATTTATGATTAATAAGTTGCCATATTCTGCATTTCTTCCTAATTTATGATTAATAAGTTGTCATATTCTGCATTTTTTCCTGATTTATGATTAATAAGTTGCCATATTCTGCATTTCTTCCTGCTTTATGATTAATAAGTTGCCATATTCTGCATTTCTTCCTAATTTATGATTAATAAGTTGTCATATGCTGCATTTTTTCCTGCTTTGTCTTTAAATAAAATGCATCTATTTTACTTGCTTTCATTTGAATTGGAACACGTTCTACAATTGTAATTCCATATCCGGAAAGTCCTGCTATTTTTTTAGGGTTATTGGTAAGAAGACGCAGTTTTTTCGCTCCCAAATCATTTAAAATCTGTGCTCCTATTCCATACTCCCGTAAATCCGGAGCAAATCCCAGTCTAATGTTGGCTTCTACGGTATCCAATCCCTGTTCTTGAAGTTCATAGGCTTTTAGCTTGTTAATCAGCCCAATTCCTCTTCCTTCCTGACGCATGTAAAGTAAGATTCCTCTTCCTTCTTTTGCAATGGCTTTCATGGCTGCATCTAATTGTTCTCCGCAGTCACATCTGGCAGAACCAAACACATCTCCGGTCAAACATTCCGAATGCACTCGGCACAATACCGGATTTCCATCTGCAATATTGCCCATTACCAATGCCACATGGTGCTCCTTTTTTAGCTTATTTTCATATCCATATATTTCAAATTCTCCATATTTCGTTGGCATTTTAGCATGCGCTTCCAGACGAACCAGACTTTCTTGCTCCATGCGGTAACCTACTAAATCCGCAATGGTAATTACAGTCATGTCGTATTGCTCTGCCAACTGTAATAATTCTGTTGTTCGCATCATGGTTCCGTCTTCTCTCATGATTTCGCAGCAAAGACCGCATGGTTTTTGACCTGCTAGAATTGCCAAATCCACTGTAGCTTCTGTATGTCCGGTGCGCGTTAGCACTCCACCATCTCTTGCCTGTAAGGGAAACATATGTCCCGGTTTTCGAAAGTCTTCCGGTTTTGCCCCTTCTTTTATGGTTTCAAATGCTGTTTTGGAACGTTCAAACGCAGATATTCCGGTGTCGGTATCCATAGCATCAATGGAAACCGTAAATGCAGTTTCATGGTTGTCTGTATTTTGTTCTACCATTTGCTTTAGTCCTAGCTGAATGCATAATTCTTTTCCCATGGGCATACAGATAAGTCCTTTTCCGTGTGTAGCCATAAAATTCACATTTTCCGGTGTTGCACCTTGAGCAGAACAGATAAAATCACCTTCATTTTCCCGATCCGGATCATCAATTACCATAATAATATTTCCTTTTTGAATTTCTTGAATCGCTTTTTCTATTTGATTCCTGTTTTCCTTTTTCATTGTTATAATCTACCTTTCTAAACATATGAGTATTGCCGGTTCAACTGAATCCATGAGTAGATAGAAATTCCATGGTGATATGGCTTTTGTTTTTTTCCTCATTTTCCTTGGCTTCTTGAGATAATAGCAGCTTTTCTACATATTTTCCTAATATGTCACATTCTAGATTGACCTTAGTGTGTATGTGTGCTTCTTTCAGGGACGTTTCTTGTCTAGTATGAGGAATTACGGATACTTTAAATTCTTCTTCTGTCACCTGTGCGATGGTAAGACTAATCCCATCTACTGTAATGGAACCTTTTTCTACCATGTAACGTAACAAATTTGAATTTGTGGCAATTGTATACCAAACAGCATTTTCTTCTGTACTAATTTTGGTAATCTCTCCGGTACCATCAATGTGACCAGATACAATATGACCTCCAAATCTTCCATTTGCTGCCATAGCGCGTTCTAGATTTACCTTTGCCGGTAGTTTTAGATTCCCTAAGTTACTTCGGCGTATGGTTTCTGCCATAACATCTGCACAGAATCCATCTGAATGCAGCTTCGTAACCGTAAGACAAATACCATTTACTGCAATACTGTCTCCTAGTTTGGTTCCTTCTCGCACCTTACTGCATGAAACTGTAATCCTTGCCGATTTTGTTTGTTTTTGCATCTCTGTGATATTACCTGTTTCTTCTACAATTCCTGTAAACATAATCAGTCCCTTTCCATTGCTTTTTTGAACTCTTACGATTATTTTATGATTCCGGTGATACAAATATCTGGTCCATATTGTTTCCATTCTATTTCTTCTAAACAGACTGCGTCTTTCATTGCAGCAATGCCAATTCCTTCTATTGGAGATTTTGCATCTTTTCCAGCTACTAACTTCGGAGCGATAAACCCATAAACGCGCTGTACAAAATGTTGGTTTAGCATGGAAGCATTTAGCGTTCCTCCCCCTTCCAATAATACACTGTCTATGTTACGTCTTCCTAGTTCCTCCATTAATTCTTTTAGGTCCACTCCTGCTTGTTCCCCTTTTGAAATTTTTAATAATGTAATACCTGCCTGTTCCAATTCCTGCTGTTTGCTCCTGTTTTCTTGACAAAAGGCTACCATTGTTGGTATTTCTAATGCAGTTTTTACAATCTTACTGTCCAATGGAATTCGAAGTTTAGAGTCGCAGATAATACGCACCGGATTTTTGCCTCCTTGCATTCTGCAATTTAGCATAGGATTATCTGCTAACGCTGTGCCAATCCCTATCATAATTCCACTAAAATTATTTCGTAATACCTGAACCTGCTCCCTCGCAGCTTTTTGAGTCACCCACTTGGAATCCCCTGTTGCACATGCTATTTTACCATCCAGTGTCATTGCGTATTTCATTGCTACAAAAGGCAGGTTGGTCTGCATATAATGAATAAACACTTCATTTAGCTTATTGTTTTTTGCCTCCAAAATTCCTGTTTCCACTTGAATTTGGTGATTTAAAAGAGTTTTGACACCTTTTCCTGCCACTTTTGGATTTACATCCAAGGAGCCAATGTATACTTTTTTAATCTTTTTTTCTATGATGATATCCGTACAAGGAGGTGTTTTCCCTTGATGACAGCAAGGTTCCAAGTTTACATAAAGTTCTGCACCCTGTGGATCTTCCATACAGGAGAGTAATGCGTTGCGTTCTGCATGAAATCCCCCATAGTTTTCATGATGCCCATAGCTGATTATTCTTCCGTCCTTTACAATGACACAGCCTACCATGGGATTTGGGGATACCTTTCCCGCTCCAAGTGCTGCCAGTTCTAATGCTTTTTCCATGTATTTTTCTTTTTCATTCATACTTATCATCCGACTTTCTTTTTGCAGCTGCTGTGTCCTAGCTAACGTGATTTCATTGAAAATCAACGCTGTACTATAGGCTAACATTACTTATTGGCTTACCAACTCTGCTGATTGATACCCAAAAGCTATTATTTTCTATAAGTTCCCTTTAAGAAAGGAGAAATCGGTTTATAAATTACCATTGTAATAATCACACTAAACAATCCTTTTAGAAATGTAAATGGTGCATTAAATACAATCAAACTTTGTAAGATATTCTTTACTCCTGGAAAAATTGCCTGATAGGCATTTAAAATAGCATCCTGTGACATAAAATTATAATATACAGGATATACAATAAAATAATTGGATAGGATACTAATAAGTGCCATCATCATTGCTCCAACAAAAGAACCTATCAATGCACTTTTCTTGCCTTTCCATTTACGATAAATCAAAGCGGCTGGAAGAATAAAGGACACGCCTAAAATAAAATTAGAAATCTCTCCAACACCACCTGTGGTTGTCATAAATAAATGCAGAATATTTTTTATCAAACAAATTACGATACCACTTCCAGGTCCCATGGCAAATGCTCCAATCAATGCCGGCAGTTCTGATAAATCCATTTTAATAAATCCTGGCATAAAAGGAACAGAAAAATCCAAAAACATCAGGATAAATGCAATGGCCGAAAGCATTGCTGTCATGGTTAGTTTCCAACTGTCCACCCGTTTACTTGTTATTATATTACTTGTACTGTTTGTGTTTATCATACTTCACACTCTCCTTTTCACTTTCCTATGCAATAAAAAAATGCCCTAAATCTTTAGACTCAGGGCACATAATCTTTTAAAAAAATATATACAAAAAATACGTATACAAAAAGATGCTGTCTTCTCTCATCCAGACTATACTGTCGGTTTTGGATTCACACCAAAATCTTGCCATATGGCTCACGGACTTGCCCACCTTGTGGTATCACCGTCGGTCGGGAATTCTTTTTTATAAAAAAGTCACCCTGCCCTGAAGAACATTATTTATTTTATTTGATAGCTACATTTTACTCATATCTTTCCAATTTGTCAACTGACAAATTAATCTAATTGTCGATTTTTTATCAATCTTATTTTTCTAATTTCATGGTAAGCTGAATACGTTTTTTTGATAAATCCACGCTCATCACTTTTACTTCTACGATGTCGCCTACACTTACAGCTTCTAATGGGTGCTTAATATAACGCTCTGTAATCTGGGAAATATGCACTAATCCATCTTGATGAACTCCGATATCCACAAACGCACCAAAATCAATGACATTTCGCACCGTTCCTTTGAGTATCATGCCTGGGGTTAAATCTTTCATTTCCAAGACATCTGTACGTAAAATAGGTTTTGGCATTTCATCTCTAGGATCTCGTGCCGGCTTTTCTAGCTCTTTTACAATGTCTTTCAGTGTAATTTCACCAATCTCAAGTTCTGCTGCAAGCTTTTTACTATTTACTATTTTTTTAGAAATACCTGCAAGGTTTCCTTCTTGAATGTCTTTTAGTGTGTAACCTAGTCTTTCTAGTAGTTTCTTAGTTGCTTCATAGCTTTCTGGATGAACACTGGTTGCATCTAATGGATTCTTTCCTTTACTGATTCTAGCAAATCCTGCGCATTGCTGATATGCCTTAGGTCCTAATTTCCCCACCTTCAGCAATTGTGTTCTAGTATTAAATCTTCCATTCTCTTCCCGATAGATTACAATATTTTTTGCAATGGTCTTAGTGATACCGGAAATATATTCCAGTAGAGATGCAGATGCCGTGTTTAAATCTACCCCTACTTTATTGACACTGTCTTCTACTACGCCGCCTAATGCTTCACTTAATTTTTTTTGGTTCATATCATGCTGGTACTGTCCCACCCCAATGGACTTAGGGTCAATTTTAACCAGTTCTGCCAAAGGATCTTGTAAACGTCTTGCAATGGAAGCTGCACTTCTTTGACCTACATCAAAATTAGGAAATTCTTCTGTGGCCAACTTGCTTGCAGAATATACGGAGGCACCTGCTTCATTGACAATTACGTATTGTATGGGTTTTGGGATCTCCTTAAGCAGCTCCACAATAATCATTTCAGATTCTCTAGAGGCAGTGCCATTGCCCACTGAAATTAAGGATATATTATATTTTTGAATCAATTGTTTTACTGTTTTCTTAGATTCTTCTACTTTGTTTTGTGGTGCTGTTGGATAAATAACTGTGGTATCTAAGACTTTTCCCGTAGCATCTACTACTGCAAGTTTACAACCAGTACGAAATGCCGGATCCCACCCTAATACAACTTTTCCTGCAATTGGGGGCTGCATTAAAAGCTGTTCTAGGTTCTTGCCAAATACCCGAATGGCTCCATCTTCGGCTCGTTCTGAAAGTTCATTACGCAGTTCTCGCTCAATTGCAGGAGCAATCAAACGCTTGTAACTGTCTTCTATTACCATTTTCAATGTTTCTGTGGTATTAGGATTATCTCTTGTTATTATTTTCTTCTCTAAATAGCGCTGAATTTGTTCTATGGGAGCTTCCATTTTTACTGTTAGAATTTTTTCTGCTTCTCCCCTGTTTAGTGCTAAAATCCGATGTCCTGCTAATTTAGCAAGTCCTTCTTCAAAGTCATAATACATTTCATATACAGACTCACTCTTAGGGTCTTTGGCCACGGAACTAATTTTTCCAGTGCGCATTGTGATATCTCTAATGTACCTTCGATACTCAGCGGTATCAGAAATTTCTTCCGCTATAATATCCATGGCACCTGAAATTCCTTCTTCTACGGTATGGACTTCTTTGTCAGTGTTTAAAAATGCCTGAGCTTCCTCTTTCAATGACTTCTTTGTCATTTGAAGCCGTATTATATTGGCCAATGGTTCCAGCCCTTTTTCCTTGGCAATGGTTGCTCTGGTACGACGTTTTGGGCGGTATGGACGATATAAATCTTCCACTACCACTAAGGTTTCTGCTGCTTTAATCTGCTGCTTTAATTCTTCTGTCAACTTGCCTTGTTCTTCTATACTGGAAAGTACCTGTTCTTTTTTTTCTTCCAGATTACGCAAATAATTCAGACGTTCAAATAAATCACGAAGTATCTGATCATTTAATTCTCCTGTTACTTCCTTACGATAACGCGAAATAAAAGGAATGGTATTCCCTTCATCAATTAAATTCACTGCTGCCTGTGCTTGTTGTTTGCGAATTCCCAGCTCTTCTGCTAGTTTTGCAATTATATCCATATCATTCTCCTTGCCATTTCCAGCTTTTGGTTGTTTCTTTTTTTATTATAGCGGATTTCAAAGTTACTTTCAAGAAAATATATTTGTATTTTGTATTCACTCATGCTACAATAATGAAAGATTTTTAAAGGAGGTACGATTATGAATTACGAAACAACTCCCTCTTACATAGATAAGCATTCCGCAGGTTTGGCTACTGCTTCTCTGGTAATGGGCATTTTAAGTTTGGTACTGGGCTGCTGCATTTATCCCGCTTTTGTCTTTGGTTCTTTGGCAATTATTTTTGCACTGCTTTCTCGGGGAGGAGAAATGAAGATATCTCCCAATGCTAAGGTTGGCATGATACTTGGTATTGTCGCACTTATACTGGCATCACTATTGATTATTTTATCTTTCTATACTATTTTTGTTGAGTTTGGTGGATTTGATAATTATATGAAAGCCGTAGAAGATATGATGCAGCAAATGTATCCGGACTCTCCCCAGCTTTATGATACGTTTTAGACTAGAAGGTACACTCATTTGGTCACCATTTAAAAACAGCCCTCCATTCCTTGGAGGGCTGTTTTTAATCTATTGTTTTTGTATCCAATTCCCCAAGTAATTCCTGATAGAAACTAATGGTGGTCTGGGTTTGGTAAGGGATAATCCACAACATTCCAATTCCCCAAGAAAGCATTCCTAGAAATTTCCATCCTATAAAGCTTAAGCTAATGTAGAAGAAACGTCCCTGATTACCTTTCATAAGTCTTGCGCTCTCATGATAAGCTTCCACTACTTTTATCTGCCCTTGATCCGTAAGTAACAGAAAAATCAATGCATAACGCAGTGATAGAACAATCAGTGCTACCATTCCTGCAATTAAAAGTACTCCTCCAATTATCATTGCTACCATCTGCTTTTGTGCAATTCCTACGAGCAGGCAAATATATCCAGGTGCGATACATACTGCACTAAGAAGCATTAATAATAAGTATCCCACAATGTAACGGTCTGGTCTGTTTACAAACTCATGAAACAGCATTGCTATATTCACTTCCTGCCTGCGGGCAATTCCAAGATGTATTTTAAATAAACCGCATTGCAGTACCATAGAAATAACACCTACCATAAATGCTGCTAAAAAGCACATAATGGACATTCCTACATTTTCCGGATTGGATAAGTACATCATGTAAAATGGCATAAGTACTGCTAGTGTAATTAAGGTTGATAAGGCACCTGCCCCAATCACCAATCCCCATTTCCCAATCATTGCTTCCCTTGCCCATCTTTTCAGTTCTGCTGATTTTCTTTTCATCACTGTTTTATCTCCGTTTCTGTTATTGCTGTTTTGCTGTTTTATTTCATTTCTTTTATTCCATTTTTCTATAGCAAATCAACGCCAATATATGCGCTCATTATTCACCAAAGCTCATTATAGCACACCACTTCTGCTTTGACAAACAGGAAAAAAAACGTTATACTTCATGATAAGAATTACATTATTATTGAAACATCATGAGGATAATCATATGAGCTATTACACCAAAGAAGAGGATGCTCTCTTTCAAATTGGCTGGTCATTAATTGGATTTTTTGTCTTTTTCTATTTTTTAACCACACGATTCCCTATTTTTTCCTTTATGCTTCCCTGTCCCTTTTATGGTATTTTGGGGATTTACTGTCCTGGCTGCGGTGGTACTCGTGCCGTACGCTTACTTTTTCAGGGTGATATTTTAGGTTCTTTCATGTGTCATCCCATTGTACTTTATACTGCCGTCATAGGTGGCTGGTTCTTACTCAGCCAAACTTTGGATCGTTTTAGCAAACATCGTTTTCCCTTCGGAATGCATTACCACAATTATTATTTGTGGATTGCTTTGGGAATTATTGTTGTTAATTTTATAGTAAAGAATATCTTCTTACTTTTTTTTCAAATTGATCTTCTTCTCCCTTACACTCTGCACTAACAATCTGTGGCTATTCTTAGATTGTGTTGAAGATTGGATTAAATCTTTAAATAACACAAAGCGGCATACTTTTGGGAGCTTACTCCTAAAAAGATATGCCGGCTTTTTATTTTTATTGCTATTTCTATTTTTTAATCTTCTATATTTTTAATCTTCTATATTTTTATTCTTCTATATTTTTATTCTTCTATTTTTTAATCTTCTATTTTTTAATCTTCTATTTTTTAATCTTCTATTTTTTATTCTTCTATTTTTTATTCTTCTATTTTTTTAATCTTCCATAAACTGATCGTGAACCGCTCTCATGGCTTTGTCTACATCTATTTCATCAATGAGAACCGTGATACGGATTTCTGAGGTAGCAATCATGCGGATATTGATTCCCACATTATAAAGTGCTTCAAACATTTGGGCTGCAACACCTGGATTTGACTGCATTCCTGCTCCTACTACGGATACTTTTGCCACTGTGCAATCGGATTCCACACGTTCTGCCATCACACGGTTCTTGTTGTCTCTTAAAATGGTAACGGCTTCCTCTTCATCATCTCGTGCTACAGTAAAGGAAATGTCCTTTGTTCCATTACGCCCAATAGACTGTAAAATAACATCTACATTAATATTGTGTTTTGCTAATAAATCAAATACTTTAAATGCCACACCTGGGTTATCTGCCAATCCAATCACTGCAATTCTGGCTGTATTTTTATCAACTGCAACTCCACTAATAAGCATACTTTCCACGTCTACTTCCTCCTTCACAATTGTTCCTTCTGCACTGTTCAAACTGGAACGAACCACTAACTGCACACCGTATTTTTTAGCCATTTCTACAGAACGGTTATGCAGCACTTTAGCGCCTAGTGTAGCCAGTTCTAACATTTCATCGTAAGTAATTTCTGTTATTTTCTTTGCATTGGGTACTACTCTTGGATCTGCGGTATAAACACCCTCTACATCTGTATAAATTTCACAGGCATCTGCATGAAGTGCTGCTGCTAAAGCTACCGCTGTGGTGTCCGAACCTCCACGCCCTAGTGTTGTAATATCATCATATTTATTCACGCCCTGAAAGCCGGTTACAATGACAATTTTACGTGCATCCAGTTCATGACGAATTCTTTCTGAATCAATTCTTTTAAACCGTGCATTAGAATACTTTGAGGAAGTGTGCATTACAACCTGAAATGCATTCAAGGATACCGAAGGAACACCAAGCGCACCCATTGCCATTGACATCAGTGCAACAGAAGTCTGTTCCCCTGTTGCCAAAAGCATGTCCAATTCTCGTTTGGAAGGATTGGGCGTAATGTCTTTTGCCAGCGCAATCAAGTGGTCTGTGGTCTTACCCATAGCAGATAATACAACTACCACATCATTTCCCTTCTGATATTCTTCTATACATCTGTTTGCAACATTATATATTTTATCTTTGTCCGCTACGGAGCTTCCGCCGAACTTCTTTACTATCAGCATAATTTCCTCCTGTATTCTATCTCTGTCCGGTAAAATAATCTATCATTTCATAGCCTTGCGCAATACGAAAACCACTTTTTACTGCTTCTTTTTCATTATAATGTAAGTGATTTGTCTTAAGATCAGTACTGTCATAAATGAGGTAAGGAACATCCTCACTGCTATGGGTACGAATACAAATTGGGGTAGGGTGATCCGGCATTACAAGCATTCTAAAATCAACTTTTGCAGCTGTAAGCATCTCTTTGATTGGTTCAATTACTCTAGCATCTAAATATTCAATTGCCTGAATCTTTTTTTCTGTACTTCCCTGATGTCCCATTTCATCCGGTGCTTCTACGTGTACATACACAAAATCATAATCCTCTTTTGTAAGCACATCAACTGCTGCCTGAGCTTTTCCTTCATAATTAGTATGAAGACCACCATTGGCGCCTTCTACGGTAATATTTTTCATAGAAGCTCCTACTGCAATTCCTTTTAGCAAATCCACTGCGGAAATCATAGCTCCTTTTAAATGTGTCTTCTCTTGAAAGGAATCTAAGGAAGGTCTAGTTCCTGCTCCCCAAAACCAACAGGAATTGGCAGGATTGAGTCCTTGTTTTCTACGTTCTACATTAATGGGATGGTTTACTAAAATATCATAACTTTTCTTCATCATTTCCCGCAGTATCTCATTCTGTGGCAAATACTGTCCAATGACCTGCCCTAGTACATCGTGAGGTGGTGTTAATTCTACCACTTCCCCATGATTCCACAAAAGTAAGTGACGATAACTAGTTCCTGCATAGAAATGATATATTTCTGTTTCTAATTCTTTTCTTACTGCTTCTAATAATATGGCTGCATCCTGGGTACTGATTTCATCAGAACTATGATCGATAATCTTCTTATCTTCATAAACCGATTCCTCTTGGGACACTGTGACAATATTACAGCGCAGTGATACATCGGTGTCTTTCATATCCACACCAATACTTAGTGCTTCCAATGGAGAACGACCGGAATAATAACGTTTTGGATTGTATCCTAGTACCGAAAGATTTGCCGTATCACTACCTGGACTCATTCCATCTGGTATGGTATGCACCATACCGACTTCCCCTTGAGCTGCCATTTCATCCATGGCAGGAGTCTTTGCATATTCCAATGGAGTCATTCCTTGTAACTCTTCTATGGGACGGTCTGCCATACCGTCGCCTAATACTACTACATATTTCATAACCTGCCCTCTATTCTACACGAATCATCTGCAAAATATCCTGTAACTGTTCTGCCTTTTTCTCATATGCTTCTTCACTCATCACATCTGTCAAGAATCCAATTTCACCGGTAATTTCCGGAACTTCTATAAATTCCACCTTATCAAAGAGTTTCTGAACAGTTTCTTTGCTTTCTTTGGTTCTTACAAAGAAACGGCTCTGTGCTGTTTTACAGTCTGTAAGATTTAATTTCTTAGAACTCCATGAAATCAAAATGTTTTTATGCAGATGTTTTGCAATATCTACAATATCTGCAACTACTGCACTTGCTGTGGGGAGCTTTCCTGCTCCGCTTCCGTAAAACATAGCATCTCCCAAAACATTTCCGTGTACAAAAATAGCATTGAATACATCATGTACTGCAAATAAAGGGTGCTGCTGTGACAGCATAAATGGTGCTACCATTGCATAATAGCTATCCTCTGATTTCTTGCTGGTGGCTAAAAGCTTAATGACTCTTCCCATGGCTTTTGCATATTTAATATCCACCGCCGTAATCTTTGTGATTCCTTCTGTATAAATTTCTTCAAAATCTACCTGTTGCCCACATACTAGGGAAGTTAAAATTGCAATCTTACGGCAGGAGTCATATCCTTCAATATCTGCTGTAGGGTCTTTTTCTGCATAACCTCTTGCCTGAGCATCTTTTAATACATCTTCAAATTCCAAACCTTCAAATGTCATTTTACTTAGCATATAATTTGTAGTACCATTTAAGATACCAGTAATTTCTTGAATTTCATCTGCTGTAAGAGAAGAATTCAAAGGACGGATAATTGGTATTCCTCCACCCACACTTGCCTCAAACATAAAGTTAATACTCTGTTCTCTGGCAATGGCAAGTAATTCTGCTCCATATTTAGCAACCAATGCCTTATTGGAGGTAGTTACATTCTTTCCAGAAAGCAATGCTTTCTTTACAAATGTATATGCCGGCTCCACGCCACCCATGGCTTCTACTACTACCTGAATTTCTTCATCATTCACGATTGTTTCATAATCATGAACAATTCTGTCTGCCATTACATCATCCGGAAATTCCCGTAAATCCAATATATATTTTACTTCAATCTCATCTCCGGCACGTTTTGCAATGCTTTCTTTATTTGTTTGTAATACTTCTACCACACCAGAACCTATGGTTCCATAACCTAAAATTGCAATCTTAATCATACTTTCACTCCCTAGCTACTATTTTTAAATAATGAATGCCTTCTAACTGCTCCATGTTCTCTATCATCTGTGACACATTTCCGGTATTGGGCAATACGTCCACACTTATGGTTAATGAGGCAATGCCGTTAACCGGTATACTTTGATGGATGGTAAGAATATTAGCATGAAAATCTGCCACAATCTGCAATACCTCAGAAAGCAGCCCTGGTTCATCATCCATCTGCATTACAATTGTAATAGTTTTCCCTTTGGCATTATCGTGAAATGGAAAAATATCATCTTTATACTTATAAAAAGAGCTTCGGCTGATTCCCACCATATCTGTTGCTTCCTGGACGGATTCAGCCTTCTCTGATTCTAAAAGTTTCTTTGCTTCTACCACTTTTAACAATACCTCAGGAACAGCTTTTTTTTTCAGAACAAAATATTTTGTCTTTTCTCCCATTCTGTCCTCCTGTGTGTTTGTCTGTGAAACACATTTGTGCTCATAGCAAAGATATTATCATATTTAATTTTTGATTGCAACCCTTTTTTTCTTTTATTTAAAAGTTCCGACTTCCTCCACCTGAACTTCTGCCGCCAGAATCTGTATGTACGCTGCTGCGTCCGCTATTCTTATCATTGTCATCGTCTTTAGGAATATGACGTTGGGTTACAAATTGATTGACAAACATATCATCCTTCTTAGACAGAATGATAGAACCATTCTTTTCTATGGGATATTTGTATCCACCGAACTTCAATCGGTAGGAACCTATAATTCCAAATGCCGTTCCTCCTCCTGCAAGGAGTGCAATTCCCAATGCTATCAATGCTTCCACCAATGTAACTTTTTTGTGCTTAGAAGCATATGTGGTTACTTCATGGGTGTCTTCATCGTACGTATTTTGATCGCTTGGAATTCCCTGCTGATAATACTTTTGAGTCTGTGTCATCATTTTTCCAAATGTTCCACAATAGTCTTCCTTATCTACCATGGCAAAACCGGCATCTAATATAGCATTCCATCGTTCATCTGTAATATAATAAATTGATTCTCCGTATGTTCTTACTACAATTTCTCTGTTATCCATATCAATGCTATAAATGATACCATCATCACAAGCTGTATATTCATTAAACCAGCTTTCCGCGTACTCATTGGCGTCCATGCCTTGTGCATCATTGGTAGTTACCGCCATAATATCCCAGCCAGTTTCTTCTTCCAACTGTGTGATTTGTTCTTGAATCTCTGTTTCTTCTGATGCTGTCAGTAAATCTGCTTGGTCTTCCAGCTGGCAATTCGCCTTATCTTGTGCACTTACCGAAGATACTGCCCCTGAAAAAAATGTAATACATAGTAATACCATACTAAAAATTGTAACTCGTTTTAACGTTATTTTTCTCATAGGAAGAACCCTCCTATCAATCCTAGAATTAATACCACTATTGAAATGATACTGCCCAGTCCCCATACCTTTTTATAATCTAGGGGAAGTTCTCCATATACCTTTCCGTTCTGACCGTTCATGGAATAATAATACATGGTTCCATTTTTTCCTTTGTAGGTAACTGTCCAAACCGGAAGCATAATATAATCCCAGTTTTCTTTTTTTTCATTCAAATTACAGTTTTTTACCAATACGGAAGAATATCCAGTGATGGTATTATGAAGAATTTGTTCTCCATATTCTTTGGCTTCCTCTTGAACGGAGTTCTCAAGCTCTTTTTGTTCAATATCACGTCTTTCCGCCAAAAATCCGGATAAAAATCCCATATTAAATGCTTTTACTTGACTGACATCATAAGGCAGTACCCCTTCTGAAAGCTTGCTGTTTGCCTTTTGCAGTGCATTTCTAGTAATATCCTCTAAGTGAATTGCACCTTCTCGTTCTACACGATAGATTTTTGTCTCGGTATATTCCGTCTCACCACTTCTCCATACTCTGACATTTTTTCCCTCTGCCTGTAGCTGCCCATCATAATCCATATCTATCATCCAGTAAGGAAAATAAACTCCTGAAATTTTGTCAATCTGGTTTTTATTGAAAAATGCTTTGGGGATAAACTTCTTGCTTTGCACGTATTTTAAAAATTTTTTTATTGCCTCTTCCTTATCAATACTAAATGGAATAATCTTATGAGGCAGAAATTCTCCCGATACTCTGCCAGACAACACCACCGGATTATGACAATAGTAGCAAAAGGTTGCCGCCGTAGTACCATCCGTTACAATTTCTGCACCACAGCTTGGGCAATGATATGCCACTGCCTCTTCTTGGGATTGTCTATGTTCTGAAGATTGTGCACTTCCCCCAGTTTCTGTATGTTCCACGAATTCTGTACTTTCTTGTGCACTCTCCTGTTGTTGAATTCTTTCTTCTCCCTGAGCTGGCTCCATGGAATCTAATTCTTCCTGAGTAAACTCACTAAAACAGTATTCACACTTATATTTTTGGTTCGTTGGATGAAATACCAGCTCGCCATCACAGTTGGGACATTTAAAACTTATCACTGCCATGAGTATGCTCCTCTCTTTATGTTCTTTATGCCTTTATGCTCTTGACTTTCCGCACTCTGAGCAAAATCTTCCACTATTTACTGCTCCACATTCACAAGTCCATTCTGCTGATGGCTTTGGTTTCCCACATTCCGCACAGAATTTTCCACTATTTACTGCTCCACACTGGCAAGTCCAGCCCTGTGCTATCACCGGCTGTGAATTTCCACATTCTGAGCAAAATTTTCCACTATTTACTGCTCCACATTCACAAGTCCAGCCGCCTGCTTTTGCCTGCTGTTCTTTCACAAAAGAGGGAACCGGTGTTTCGTTTTGCTGTGATGGTCTTTGTCCCTGCTGCATCTGCATCTGCTGGGTATTGGCTGCTGATGCTGCCCCCATTACATTGCCGCCTGCCTGCATTCCAAGTCCCATACCCATAAATCCCGCCATAGCACCATTTGCATTAGAGCCTGCCGCTTCCATGCCTCTTGCCACATGTCCTTGCATATAGCCTTCTCGTACTGTTGGATCACTTAACATAGCACCTTCATTACGCATATTAATCAGTTCTGTAGACTTTTCATCATAGGAAACACTTGCAATCCCCACTGCCTGAATCTCCATACCACGCATACGATTCCAGTCTTCGTCCAGAGTATCTGCCATATATTTTCCAAGTTCTCTGCCCTTAGAAGCTACGTGTGAAATTCGGATTCCATCTGCTGACATTTGATTAATTGCAGATTGAAGTGCTTCTAAAAATTCTGATATGTACTGCTCATTAATATCATCTATTTCTACCTGATCCTTATTTCTTGGAATTGCTTCTGCGTAGAAACGAAGAGGATCTGAAATTTTAATGGAATAGGTTCCATGCGCCCGTAAAAACAGCTCTGCATTATAAAAATCATCAAAATAATTAATTGGATTTCTAGTACCAAATTTAATACCTTTTATTTCCTGAAGATTGATATAAAATACTTTCTGCATAGTTGGGGTTTGCCCACCAAATTTGATACGGCTAAAAGATTCTTTTACTGCTTCCTTTAATTCTCCATTAAATAAAGAAGGCATGGTGGAATTTTCTACCTTATAATAGCCCGATTCTGCGGTATAATCTATGATTTTTCCTCCATCTACCAACATCATGAACTGATTATCGTAGACATGGATTACAGAACCATTGCTCACTGAATTATCACTGCCTTTTACATTTTGTCCTTTACGTGTTTTTACACCACTGGTAAATACCGTCTGGTCTCCCATATCACCTGGTTCATAAACTTCTAGCCACTGGTCTGCAAATCCTCCTGATACTGCCTGTGCTGCTGCTTTTATAATTCCCATAGCTTATCCTCCTCTTTTTCTTTCTGTTTGATTTAAAGTGCTTTTTAAAAAACAATGCAATGAGAAAGAGATACCCCATTGCATGATTGATTTCTAATTTTCTGTTACTGTTCCTCCAAGACTCTTCCATTTTAAATAGGCATTGATGAATAAATCTATTTTTCCATCCATGACGCTGTCTACATTTCCTGTTTCTGCATTTGTCCTATGGTCTTTTACCATAGTATAGGGCTGCATCACATAGGAACGAATCTGATTTCCCCAGCCAATTTCTGTTACTTCTCCACGAATATCTGCGGCTTTTTTCTCATTCTCTTCCTGCTTTAATAAGAATAACTTTGCCTTGAGCATTTGCATTGCTTTATCCTTATTCATATGTTGAGAACGTTCATTCTGACACTGCACCACAATTCCTGTTGGCAAATGGGTAATACGAATGGCAGAAGATGTTTTGTTGATATGCTGACCTCCTGCACCACTAGAACGGAAGGTATCAATCCGTAATTCATCACTTTTTATCTCAATATCAATGTCCTTTTCAATGTCCGGCATCACATCGCAGGATACAAAAGAGGTCTGACGTTTCCCTGCTGCATTAAATGGAGAAATACGTACAAGACGATGTACTCCCTTTTCTGATTTTAAATATCCAAATGCATTGATTCCTTTTACTTCAAAGGTAATGGATTTAATTCCTGCTTCATCACCATCTAAAAAGTCCAGTACTTCTACTTCAAATCCCTTATCTTCTGCCCAACGTTTGTACATCCGGTAAAGCATAGAATTCCAGTCGCAGGATTCTGTTCCCCCTGCCCCTGCATGAAGAGATACAATTGCATTGTCTTCATCAAATTCTCCTGATAATAATGTCTTAATTCTGATGTCTTCAAATGTTTCTTCAAATTCCTGCAAGGTTTCTTGAATTTCTGGAATAAGCGATACGTCATTTTCTTCATATCCCATTTCCAATAATGTTGCAATTTCATCATATTGTTCTGTAAGCTGTGCATATGTTTCCACATCATCTTTCAGACTTTTCAATTCTTTCATTTTTTCTTGGGAACGTTCTGGATTATCCCAAAAGTCTCCAACTTCCATCTCACGTTCTAATTCCTGGATTTTTTTTTCTTTATTAGCCAGGTCAAAGTGAATCCCTCACTTCAACTAATGGCTCTTTAAAATTATTCAATTTAAACTTGAACGGATCTAATTCAACCACGTTGTCACCTCTTTCTGTCGGACCACATTGTCCGTTATTCTTTTTTATTATAAAGTTTTATCTCATTTGCGTCAATGGAAAACCTGTGAATTATCTGCGCATTGTTTAGATAAACTCTTTTTCTTCCATTGGCATCTAAGAGTTGTGTTTGACAGATGTCCTATTCCATCTCTAATTACCCAAATATGCATCTATACCATTTGCAATTCCTTGCGCCATCTGCCATTGATACTCTTCCCTTGCCATATTTAAGTCTTCCGTTGAGTTTGTCATAAATCCCATTTCAACAATGGTCACCGGTACACTGCACCAATTAATTCCACTCATGGTATCTGTTTCCCACACATATTTCTTCTTGGCACCGGTTGCATCTGCTGCACCATTTAGTACACAGTCGGAAAGGGAACGGCACTGATTGTATAAACTGCCCATATAGGGATTAGATGGCGTAGGACAAATGGTTAAGATTCCATTTTCACTGCTATTATCTGAACCATTTGCATGAATTCGAATAAATGCATCTGCTCCTGCCTCATTGGCAATGGCTGCACGCTGGCTGTTACTAATATTTACATCATGTCCTGTTCGTATCATCATAACCTGATAACCTCTAGATTCCAACTCTGACTGAAGTTTGAAAGATACTTGCAGGTTCAGTTCATATTCCTTTAATCCGCTGCTGACACCTGTGGTTCCACTGCTTACTTTCGCCTTTGTTTCTCTTGCTCCAGGACCTATGGGCTCTTGTTCGCTGTTCCCTCTTGCCTGATGTCCTGCATCGATGACAACTAGTTTTCCTCCACCCTTATGCCCAGAGCCTGTTGGACCTGATACGCTTATCTTTGGGACTTCCATTTCTGATTCTAGTTTTAAATATTGCGATGCAATGTATCCCGTCACTCCATTTAAAGTCACCTGACTCCAAGTTCCATCATAAGCAGTTTGTAGTACTTGCGTTCTTGCCAGAACCTGGCTTTGTACTTCACTGTTCTCAGATGGATATACACGCATATTCACAGCTACTGCAGTGATTCTCTCTTCCTCTTCATAAACCACCGTATCAGGATTTAATCTTGGAAGAGGCACTACATTCTCTTTCATAAAAATGTTGTTTGTCAAAACTATTCCATTTTCTGCATTTAAAGCTACTTCTGTATCCACCTTTTCACTTGCAGTATCCTCTATCTTAGCAGTTACCTCTAACTCTGCTGTATCTTGATTTTTCTTGTTTTCCTGGCTGCTATTTGCACATCCACTAAAGAGCAACACCAAAAACAAAACCAGTGCTATCCCTCTATTTTGTTTTTTCATTCTATTCTCCTTTAAAATCAGGACACTTTTACAATCCCATGATTAAAAATGAATATCCTACATTTACTGCACCTATTACAGTTACTAGAACGCACAATCCTATCTGTACTTTTTTACTTTTTATTTTCATAAATAAAATACCACTTACCAACCATAGCATAATGGCTGTTACAAACATCACTCTAGCTCCAGAGGAATACATGGTCGGAGAAAAATACATCACCCCTGCACTGGCAATTCCTGCTAATACCAGCAGTATTAAGATTGCCTTTTCCAAAAATGTCTCTCCTGTTTTCCACAATAATATCAGCATCAAAACCATCAGTCCCAGCTGCCAGATACAGGCAAATACTTGCATTCCGGTAAGCCCTTCCAAGGAAGCCACCTTAGTAACACATTTTTCCTGTGAAACATCGCCCATACCAAGATTCGTCAGCTTATCTGTTATATAGGAAAGCCATGGTGTAAGTATTCCAAGCACTATCAGCACCCTCCATACTTTTTTTCCTATTTCGTACTTGGATTTTGGAGCAAATTCTAAATTTCCTCTGTTGTGTTTTAACTTTTCTTCTATCAAGACCAACAGTAGGAGCAAGATGATACAAACATACCATTTATGATAATTTGCAAACCCACTTATCATCCACTGAACTGTAATAAATAGATGCTGACTTACCGGCATAGTATGAAACTGGGGCATCCACAATTCTATTTCTGTAAGACTGCGTTCTGCCGTCCCCGGCGATACAAATAGGATTGCAAGTCCAATGACCATAATCACAATTTGTATTGTTGTAAGCCAGTGTATTTCTTTGGTGGTAATATAATGATATCCTAGCGCCAGTACTCCAAACGTAATGACAACTGCTGCAATCTGCTCTAACCCCATTGCTGCAATGAACCCACAGGGAATAGCATAAATATAACTTTTACTGCTTAATGTTTCACAAGAGCAGACTAGCTGGGCAATGGGAACGGCTGCCCAGATTCCGGCTGTAATAGACCAAAGGTAAAATGTGGAACCTGTAACCCAAAATGCGCCATATCCAATCACGCCTACTTCCATTAATAAAATACTCAAACACATAAACCAAAGAAGCAGTAACCGCCTTTTAGGTTCTAATTTTGAATTGATACTATGGACTATTTTAGTCATACCACCTACAAGAAGTGTCAGTACTACTGCATTTGCCACATTCCAAAATGCTTTTCCAAAAAACATAGAAATATAAGTCATGGCTTCCGATGTCATTCTGCCTTCCCAAGTGATATAACGCATTTTCAGGTATTCAAAAAAACTCATGCTGTGTGCCATTCCATAAAAATAGGCATCATCTCCATCGGTATACTGAATTTGAATGCAGAGCATCAATGTAGCAAGAAAGAACACCACATAGGATGCTCTTTCTATATATTTGTATAAATTATATTTTTTTACTGGTTGCAACTGACAACTCCTCTTCTTCCATCTAGGTTCACATATGCACCGGATTTTAAAATGCTAGTTGCATTCACTGCCTGTAAAATAACCGGCATATCCAAACTCAATCCAACAATTGCAGCATGAGAATTCATTCCACCTGATTCCACAATTAAACCAGATGCATGACGAATCTGTTCCATCATGTCATTGTTGGTTTCCTTTGCTACAATAATATCCCCTGTTTTGAAATTTTTCTGTAATTCTTCTATATTTTGACATACACAAAGATTTGCAGATACATTTTTCTCTCCAAGACCTTTTCCGGTAATGAGAATATGTCCTGCCACATGTACTTTTAAAATATTTGTAGTTCCTGATACGCCAAGAGGCACTCCAGCAGTAATAACCGTAATGTCACCCATGGATACCAATCCTGCTTTTTCTGCCACATCTACGGCATGCTCAAATAATTCATTGGCATCTTCTTTTCGTTCCAGCTCCAACGGAGTCACACCCCAGGAAAGATTTAGCTGACGGCATACTTTCTTGGACATACTTCCTCCAATAATCCGACAGTTAGGACGATATTTGGAAATCATGCGTGCTGTTCTTCCTGACTGTGTTACAGTAATAATCACTGCTGCATTTAAATCACTTGCGGTCATACAGGTTGCATGAGAAATAGCATTGGTAATATCTGGATTGCTCATGGTCTCTCTTTGCTTAAATCTTGCTAAATAATTAATATCTTGTTCCGTACGAACTGCAATTCTTACCATTGTCTTTACTGCTTCTACTGGGTAAAGACCTGCTGCTGTCTCTCCAGAAAGCATAATGGCACTGGTTCCATCATAAATTGCATTTGCTACATCCGTAGCTTCTGCTCTAGTAGGTCTTGGGTTCTTCATCATGGAATCTAACATTTGTGTAGCTGTAATAACCTGTTTTCCAGCATCAATTACTTTTTTAATAATCATTTTCTGAATAACTGGTACATCTTCTAATGGAATCTCTACTCCCATATCTCCACGGGCAACCATGATACCATCTGATACACGAATGATTTCATCAATATTTTCTACTCCCTGCATATTTTCAATTTTTGCAATAATATTGATGTTATGGCAGTCTTTTTCTTCAAATATTTTACGAATCTGTAAAATATCACCTGCGGTACGTGCAAAAGACGCTGCCACAAAGTCAAAATCCTTCTCTATTCCAAACACAATATCTTCATAATCTTTTTCACTGATATAGGGCATTGACAATTCTACATTTGGTACGTTCACACCCTTTTTATTGGAAATCATACCACCATTAATTACTTGGCAGACAATATCTGTGTCCGACATGGACTGTACCTTTAATTCAATTAAACCGTCATCAATTAAAATGGTAGCACCCGGCTCTATATCATGAATTAAGTTCTGATAAGTAATAGATACTTTCTTATTATCTCCTAATATTTCTTGAATAGTAAGGGTAAAGGTTTGTCCTGCCTTTAGTTCCGCCTTTCCGTCTTTGATATCTCCTAGTCTAATCTCCGGACCTTTAGTATCTAATAATGTTGCAATAGGAAGATTTAATTCTTTACGTAATTGCTTCACCTTTTCTAATCGTCCGCCCTGCTCTTCATGGCTTCCATGGGAAAAATTAAATCTTGCAACATTCATTCCCTCTACCATTAATGATCTTAATATGTCACCTTTATCCGTTGCCGGTCCTAAGGTGCAAACAATTTTTGTTTTTCTTCGATTTTTCATCTTACTTTTCTCCTTCAAGTTATGCTATTTATGAATTATCGTTCCAGTTGAAGCAGAAATCCCCTCTTTTACCATATCCAACTTGGTGATTAGTACTTTACGAATGGCCGAATTACCAATAAACTCCATTGCTGTTTCTATCTTAGGACGCATGGTTCCTTCTCCAAACTGCCCCTCTTGCATGTAAGCGTTCGCTTGTTCTACTGTGATTTCATCTAAAGGCTGTTGATGATTTGTTCCATAATTCAAGCATACCTTTTCCACTCCAGTAAGAATAACCAGCATGTCTGCATCTATTAATTCCGCCAGCTTTCCTGCTGCAAAATCTTTTTCTATCACAGCACTAGCGCCCTTTAGCTTATTATCTTGTGCCAGTACTGGGATTCCACCACCGCCACAGGCAATTACTACCTGATCTGCTTCTATCAGTGCACGAATGGCATCAATTTCTACTACATCCATTGGCTTAGGAGCTGCCACAATCCTGCGATATCCTTCTTCTGTCTTTACTACATGATTGCCTTTTTTCTCTTCTACCTCTGCTTCTTCTTCATTCATCACACGTCCTATAATCTTGGTTGGGTGATAAAATGCCTCATCATAAGGGTCTACACATACCTGAGTTAAAATGGTGGATACCGTCTTATACATTCCACGGTTTAGCAATTCTGTTCGTATGGCATTCTGCAAATCATACCCAATGTAACCTTGACTCATTGCCGAGCAGACTGACATAGGAGTTGATGTATACTCCGGATAAATTCGGCAAAATTCTGCCATTGCTGTATGAATCATTCCTACCTGTGGTCCATTACTATGAGAAATCACTACCTGATAATCATCCTTTATAAAATCCACCACCGCTTTGGCAGTTTTTTTGGTTGCGCTCTTTTGTTCTGGTAATGTGGTTCCTAATGCATCATGTCCAAGTGCGATAACTATTTTTTTTCTTCTCATGAAAAACACCTCCGTAAGCAAATAATACCAATCCTGATACTACCAGGATTGGCGTTTGCATCTTCTTTTATCCTATCATACTTTCACTGATTTTAAAAGAAAAATTTAATCGTTCTTTTTACCCAAAATCACAGATATGGTCTTTTCCTGCCATTCTCCATTCTCATTTGCCTGAAGCACTACTTCTACTGCTGTGCCTGCTGCATAGTACTGTAAGGTGTTCTTTAATCCTTGCATAGAGGTTACGTCTTTTCCATCAAATTTGATAATAATATCTCCTTTGTGAATTCCTGCACTTTCTGCTGCACTTCCTTCTTTTACTAATGTAATATAAACTCCTTTTGGCATACCATATGCTGCTGCTACTTCCTCTGTAACGTCCTGTCCTGATACTCCAAGATATGCACTGTTTTTAGAATCTACCACTTCACGGTTGATTAAGTCCTTAATAATAGGTTCTGCTGATGAAATGGGAATTGCATATCCCATTCCCTCTACATTGGTATCCGAGTATTTCACTGAGTTTATTCCAATTACTTCACCGTTCATATTCAATAACGCACCGCCGCTATTTCCAGGATTTATCGCTGCATCTGTTTGAATCAGTTCATTTGTAATGGCTGCTCCATTGGTTTCATCTTGAATGGTTACTTCACGGTTCAAAGCACTTAATACTCCTGTGGTTACTGACTGACCATATCCCAATGCATTTCCAATGGCAACTAGAGATTCTCCTACTTTTAGATTCTCAGATTTTCCAAGGGTTGCTACCTTAATCTGATTCAATGTTTCCTGAGGAATATCACTGACTTTTACTGAAATAACTGCAAGGTCTGTACTGGGGTCTGTTCCCTTAATGTCTGCTGTAACGGTTTGTTCGTCAATAAAGCATACCGTTAACTGATTGGATTGAGATACTACATGATTATTGGTTACCATATAAATTGCTTCATCGGTCTGTCCTATAATAATTCCGCTTCCTGCACTTTCTGTATCCTGAGTATAGCTTTGTCCAAAAATATTGGCTGTCTGCTGTCCCATATTGGTAATAGACACAATAGATGGCATTACATTTTCTGCAATATCGGATACATCACTTACTGTGGTTGCTGTACTTACATTCGTTGGAGATAAGGTTCCTCCATTGCTATTCATCATTTCAGTGGTACCGCCCACAGCCACTTGTTTCTTTGTGTTTCCATTAACAAAATCAAATGTATATCCTACTCCATAAAACACCGTTCCTGACACCAGTCCAAACACCAGTGCTATTGCTGCACATTTTCCTAATGTTTTACCAAATCCTGAAACTGTTTTTTTCTTTCCTTGTTTCGGTTTCTTTTGACTGGACGACTTTTTATGCCAACCTTTTTTCTTTTTTTCTGTTTCCTGAGGTCTATCCTGAGATTCTGACCCTTCTTCATTTACATAGGCAGATCCTGTGGTATAAGTTCTGCTTCCGTCTGCCTGCTGAGACGCACTTTGATAATAGGTCTGATATTGCTGTTCCTCCTCCTTTTTTTCATAATAGTTAGGGTTCCGTTCTTGATTATCCTGGTTCTTGTAGCTATATGAGTATAACGAATCGGAAGTATTGTTGCCGGTATTTTTTTCATCCATTATGAGTATCTCCTTTCATCCTTTGCTTTTTGTTTATACTAAGGAGTTTACCTTGGATTTGTGTTAAATCTGTGATAATTTCTTTAAAAATGCGTGAAAGAAAAAACTGCCTGGGATTTAATCCCGAAGCAGCGCTCTTTTCTTTCCGGCAATTTTCTCCCGGATATCTTCTTCTAAAAATATTTTTCTTGATGCAAAATTCCAAATTGACACAATCACTCCTGAAATAAGTTTTGCTCCCATGTAGTAAATTGCTAGATGTTCTACCAGATTTTTCATTAGGATAGAATTTAAAAATAAACCACATGAACTAAGTAATACAAATACAGTAAATTGTCCTTTGGTGTTTTGTTCCTGTTTGCAGTCAAATACATATTTTGTACTGTATACATAATTAAATATCGTAGCAATAACAAACGAAATCATGGAAGATACTAAATAATGCATCCCAAAAGATTCTGTAAATATATACAGCAACCCATAATCTATCAGAAACGCCATCACGCCAACTACACTAAATTTGCAAAACTGTTTCAACATTTTTTTCATACTTTCCTCACTTTATATTACGATTCATAACCTATTCTACCGGTTCCTTTTTAGATGTAATTCCGGTATTATTTACAATGGTATCACTGATATTTTGTACACTTGGAGTAATGGTATAATCTGTCACTCCATATAAAAACTCATGAAGCTGCTTTACATTAGATGCTAAATCGGCCGGAATAATGCAGTCCTGCTTGGGTTTTATATAATTGATTTTCAAGGTAGTTGTCTTATAATCCGTTGGGAATCCCATGGTGTCACCTAAATGATAACTAAATGCACTAGATGCTAATCCTAACATATCGGTCTTACTAAGACTGGTCTTAATCTCTGGGAAAATGGTGTCAATTAGTTTATTCACCTTTCCAACATCTGATGCTAATGCTTTCTCTATCATTTTACTTAAGACAAGTCTTTGACGTTCTGTTCTTTCAAAATCACCATTTCCAACATAACGCAGTCTGCCATAAGAAGTTGCCTGTATTCCATCTAAATTATAAGTACCAGGACTTTCAATATATTCTGTATCCTTGTTCATCATCTCTGCTATTTCATCTTGATATCCACGCATATCATTGGCTTCTCTTTGGGATAATTCAATTTCAACACCACCTAGTATATCAATGGCCGTTGCTACTGCATTAAAATCAAATGCCACATAATCTGTAATATTCAAATCCCAATTGGTATTTAGCATGCGCACTGCCTGATCTGGTCCACCTACTGCATATGCCGCATTTGCCTTACTATACGTATCCTCATTTTCATCATCTACCATGTTCAAGTACGTATCTCGATATATGGATACCAGTTTTACTTCCTTTGTTTCTTTATCAATTCTAGCAATCATCATAACGTCACTATTTCCACTGTCGTAATTACCATTGGAACGGTTGTCCAAACCAAATAGCGCAATGGTATCATAATTTCCTAAAAGATCTTGAGTATCCTCTGTTAGATTTTCATTTTTCACTTTGTTTTCATCAAAATTACGATCCTCATTGATTTTACTAAGCTTTAGCATAACCCATAATCCTGCCAATACAATTAATAATACTAGTAATTCTATGATCAGTATTATCATCTTTCTTTTCTTTTTTCTTGCTCTTGCCGCTTTTTTGCTTATTGGCCTGCCATTTTGTCTATGATTTACATTTTTTCTATTCTCAGCCATTTTTTACCCGCTTTTCCTTTCGTTTCCATTCTAAAAATCCTACGACTTATATTATATTATTTCGTGTCATGAAACAACTATCATTTTCCTTAAATTTTTATTAATACTGATACCTTTTTTAGTGAATATGCAAAATGCGCAGAATAAATTGTACTCCAAAGACTGTCTTGTTCCTTATTTTTTTTCCTAGGGTATAGGGTTTCATTTCAGACTGGTTCCTTCCATGCCTACGGTATAAGATAAGTGGCTCCCATAAAAAGACTGATTTTCCATAGTAAAAATCACTTACTATGCCAATCCACTGGTCATGCATTTCAATATTATTGGGAATAGGAAGAATCTTCTCCTCTAATTCTCTGCGAAATGCCATACAGCACCCAATATAACTATTTTTTATCATATTTTTTAAAATACCCGCTCTGGCTTTGCGAAAGTGAAAAAAAGAGTCCATGCAAATAGTTTGGGTATCATCTCCTTGAATTACCTGAGCATCGTGTATTACTAGGTAGGCATCATGCTCCAAAAATGCACGCATCACTGTTTCTACCTTGTCCGGCTTCCATATATCATCTTGATCTGCCAAAAACACATAGGCTCCTCTGCAATTTTTAATAGCATGTTCCACATTCTTTTTAACGCCTCTGCCCGGTCCTTTTATAAAGTGAATTCGTTCGTCCTGCTGTTGTAATTGAAGAATCTGTTCTACTGTTCCATCTGAAGAACCATCATCTGAAATCACCACTTCATCTGATAAAGACAATTGTGTTAGCACGGACTCCAACTGTTCCTTTAGATAACGTTCTCCATTATATACTGTCATGGCCACTGAAATACGAATTTCTGTTACCATAATTTCCACCCCCATTTATGAAAATAGGAACACATAGATGAAATATGTATTTTCCGTAATTTCTTATCCTTATGGGAACCTCGTTCCCATTTGTGAATTACCCACGTATCCGGACAATAATATAAACTGCTGCATTGATTCACACGTTTACATAAATCGGCATCTTCTAGATACATGAAATATCTAGGGTCAAACCCCTCTAATCTTTGAAATAGTTCTGTTCGTATTACAAGGAAACTCCCTTGGGCAAAGGGTACTTGAAATGGTTTGGTATAGTCCATATCTGCCATGGTGTGATAAGACTGGCGTTTTTTAAAATGTGAAGACAAAAACATTCTAATCCCCATATCCCATACCGTTAATTCTCTGCGGTAAACTAGCTGGAGATTTCCTGTTTCATCTAATAATCTTGGAACAGCCATTCCAATACTTTCATCCTGTAAAAAATTAAGAAGCACCAAAAAGCTGTCTTCCTCCAGTAGAATATCTGGATTCACAATAGCATGAAATTTAGAATCCAGCCTGGGAAGAACATAATTATGTCCTCCACCAAACCCTAGATTGGACTTCATCTTTTCATAAATCACTTCCGGATAGAAAGCCGCAAATTCTTCTAAATGATTTGGTTCACTGCTATTATCTATCAGATACAGTTTCTTTTTTATAATCACAGCGGTATGTTCTATGATAGAACATACCGCCTCTCTTACTTCTGCTTCATTATTATAGACAACAATGGTAATTGATAAATCTGTCATGATGATCCTTTTCCTGTGAGTACCACCCAAACGGTACGGAACAAAATTCTCAAATCCATTCCCAATGACCAATTGGAAATATACTGAGTATCAAATGCTACAATTTCTTCAAAGTTCTTAATATTACTTCTTCCACTCACCTGCCACATTCCCGTCAAGCCCGGTCGTATTCCAAGCCTTGCTTTATGATGAATTGCATATTGATTAAACTCTTCTTCCGTGGGTGGTCTTGTCCCAACCAAACTCATATCGCCTTTTAAAATATTCCAAAACTGGGGTAATTCATCAATGGAAAACTTACGCATTACTTTCCCTATTCCAAAAATACGAGGGTCATGCTCCATTTTAAACATCAAGCCTTCCATTTCATTTTTTTCCATAAGTTCCTTTTTCATATCATCTGCTCCCACTACCATGGTGCGGAATTTATAAAATTTGAATCTACGTCCATTTTTTCCAATTCTAGTTTGAGCATAAAAGATAGGTCCTGGAGATTGATGCTTAATAATGGGTGCAAAAATTATAAATGCAATTCCTGTTAAAAATAATCCAATCAGACTTCCTATGATATCCATGCCACGCTTTATGAACATTTGTCTGTTAGAAGCAATCTTCATACTGGTAGTAAGTACCATATATTTCCCACATTTTTCTACTAATTTGTTGGGCATAAGCTGTGTTTCACGTACTAAATTAAAGTGTACCGTCACTCCAAGCTCTAGTAGTTCATTGGCAAGTGCCTCACTGCTTTCTCTGGTATTTCCATTGATGAACACTTCATCTACCACATGGGTACGCATATATTCTAAACAGGTATCTGCCGAAGCCACCACCGGTACTCCACAAATCTCCTGTCCTGTATGATCTATATCTACTATTACAATTCCTGTGACTTCAAATTCTTTATAACGGTCATGTTGAAAATCCGATACACAATTCTTGGCATACCGGCTTTCTGTGACAATAATCATCTTGGAAAATCGCTTTCCACGCAGGATTCGCTGCCTGATATAAATCTTCCATATACATCTAAAACAATACTCTAGCACAATGGATAATCCCCAAAACACAAGAATAATCTGCCGTGAATAAATTTCTGACTGCTTAGTAGCCCAAAGATACACGGTAATACCGCCAAATACCATAGTACAGTGCAAAATGACTTCTTTCAGTTCCTGAACCCGATTTCTTCGTAGAACTCCGGTATAGGACTCTGCAAAAAACACAATACAAATATGCAATAGTAAAATCAATACCACCAAACGGTAATAATAATCTCGAATCGTCGGTACCATATAAGACATTCTTCCCAATTTAATCAAATATGACCAAAAGAATGCTGCTTCCAGACATAAAATGTCTACAATTAAAAAATCTAGATGCTTTACCCAGCTTTTTTTCTGTTTTTTATACATAGTTATTAGCCCTCATGTAAAAAGTTACGTCCTAATCATACACCACATTTCTGCAGCAAACATATTAAAATATATTAATTCTTCCTTAACTCTTCTTCTCCATGGTATATATCACGAATAATATATTGAGGTGTATTGTTGATACTTAAATTCATTCTTCCAATATATTCTCCCATAATTCCCAGTATCATTAAGATAATTCCACCTAGCAGCAATTGTGCTACCATTAAGGAACTCCACCCTATCACCGGTTCATGGAAAAAAATCGCCTTACATACCACATAAATTCCATACAAAAATCCCAGTAGTGCCATTAAGCCACCTACAAAGGCTGAAAACCGCAAGGGTTTCACGGAAAATGCTACAAATCCATTAAACCAAACCTTTAAGCATTTTATCAAAGTGAAGTTAGACTTTCCTTCTTCCCGTTCTCTATGTTCAATGTATACATTGGTCATTTTGTTGGTGGAGCGCAAAATCAATCCCCAAATATAGGGAAAAGAATTTCGATCTTTTAACATCTCATCTACTACAAACCGATCCATCACAAAATAGCTGCAAAGTCGTAAATCCTTAGGCTTATTTAATAACACATTTGCCATAATATCATTGACTTTACTGCCAAAATTTTTAAATTTGCTATGCTTTTTTACTTTATATTTTCCAAATACCACGTCCCAGCCCTCTTCTATTTTAGCTAAAAGCTTCATGGTCTCTGCCGCAGGATTTTGTCCATCATCATCCAAAGAAATAATATAATCCCCCTTTGAAATAGAGTATCCCGCCATTAACGCACTATCCTGTCCAAAATTTTTCGATAAATCAATTCCAATCACCCGTGGATTTTCCGCTGCCAGTTTACGAATGGTACCACTGGTATTATCTTTGGGAGATGCGTCATTTACTAATATCACTTCATATTCATATTGTTCATTGTTTAAAAATATATCGTCAATTTCCTTTACTACATGACCAATGGTATGCTCTGAGTTGTAGCACGGAATCACAAATGAAAGTTTCTTCATATTTAACCTCTTTTATAATACGCCTTTAATGTCTTACATACTTCTTGTACATCCTCTTGTGTTATTTTTCCATGAAGCGGTAAACGCAGCAATCGTTCACTTTCTTTGGTGGTATAACGGTCTTCTCCATGAAATACACCGTACTTTATTCCGGCGGGAACGGTATGAAGTGGAATGTAATGAAATACTGCGCCAATTTCTCGTTCTTTCAAATATTTGATAATCTCACTGCGCTCCTTATTATCGGCAGTTTTAATATAGAACATATGGGCATTGTGCACACAGTCTTTTGGTATGGTGGGAAGTTCTATATATTTTTCTTCTGCCAGTTCTTGTAAGGTATCATAATAAGTATGCCACAATTTTAATCTTTTATCGTTAATTTCATCGGCTAATTCCAATTGTGCCCATAAATATGCTGCATTCATATCACTGGGGAGATAAGAAGAACCAAAGTCCACCCAAGTGTACTTGTCTACTTCTCCACGCCAAAACTTACTTCGGTCTGTTCCCTTCTCCCGAATAATCTCTGCTTTCTCCTGATTATTCCTATCTCGAATGAGAATTGCGCCTCCTTCTCCCATGGAATAATTCTTTGTTTCATGAAAAGAATAACAGCCAAAATCTCCAATGCTTCCCAGCGGTCTTCCTTTGTAACTGCTCATCACTGCTTGGGCTGCATCTTCTACTACACCTAAATGGTGGCGGCTGGCGATTTCCATAATGGTGTCCATTTCACAAGATACCCCTGCATAGTGCATGACACAGATTGCCTTTGTCTTTTCTGTAATCGCCTGTTCTATTAAGTTCTCATCTATATTCATGGTATCCGGCCGAATATCTACAAATACAATCTTTGCTCCACGCATGACAAATGCATCCGCCGTAGACGCAAAGGTATAAGAAGGCATAATCACTTCATCTCCTGCCTGGATATTTAGCAGTAGTGCCGCCATCTCCAATGCATGGGTGCAAGAGGTTGTGAGTAGGGCCTTCGGAGAATGCATTCTTTCTTCCAACCATTGATGGCACTTTTTTGTAAACACTCCATCTCCGCATATATGCGCATTTACAATCGTTTGCTGCATGTATTCAAATTCTTTTCCAGTAAACGGTGGTTCGTTAAAATGTATCATGTTCTACTCCTCTATTTGCTTTTTGCTTTTATGTCTGCGTATGTATAACCAGCTTTCTGCGTAATCACGTCTTTGCTGCTCATCCATTTCACTATATTTTGCAAACGTTAACTTAGAAGGAACCATTTCCGCTCCTCCACATCGATAACATTCTACTTCTTTTCTTCTTGATACCGTGGTAATACTTCCACATTCCGGGCAAATAAACACTTTCATCATCTGGTTTTCACATCCAAGTCTTTTTTCTAATTTCAATTTCTGATTTCAATTTCTATATTGTAGCATTGAATTAAAAAAAGGGCAAGTTCTTATGAGTCTACCCAGATAACATTCGTAACAGCTGGCCATTGTTCCTTATAGTATTCCAAAATACTACTTTTGATCTGCTTCAATCCTAATATATCACAAAGTAAGGTTGCCTGCTTTAAGTAGGATTGTGCCTCTTGTTCTCGTCCTGCTTCTTTTCCTTGTTGAATACTCCAGCCTAATCCATAGAGAAATCTAGCTGACATATGAAATCGTCCTGCCAGCAGAGATTTTTTCAATCCAATTTCAAATATTTCACATGCTCGCTTATTATTGCCATTCAAGGCCTCTAATAACCCAAAATTATAAGCAGTAGTGGTGAATTCCGGAATTCGATATCGAACATCTACCTCACTTTCTTTGAAAAATTTCCAAAGTTCTTGGTAGATTTCATTTGCTTTCTCACTTTTTCCTACAGAATAATAGCCACTTGCCATATTACCTAGTAAAAAAACCTCTGTTCTGGTAAGAGGCCATTCTGAAATTTGAATCTGCTCAAATTCTGGTATGGTAAGCCGCAGTGCTTTTTCATACTCGCTAAGAGATGTTTCCCATGTGATTTTCCCAGTACTATGTTTTACAATGGTGTCATAGCGCAATAAAATCTGTTGATTTTCCAATGTATCCCCTGGTATTTTCTTTCGCATTTTTTCCCATTCCAAGGCTGCTTTTTCACATTCAAAGCTGCTGATATAGCGTTCTATCCTTCGTATTTTTCCATGAAGTTCATACTCTTCTACTTTCATAAAGTATTGATTGCGTTCCTTTGCCTGATTCATTTTCTCCATAAGGCTTTGATAGTTTTTCTCCTTGGGTGTTACTTTTCCATTCTCAATTCTGCATAAATTTTCTACCGTACAAATATTTTCGCTTAATTTATCCTGTGATAATTTATTTAATTTTCGACATTTTCTTATAATTTCATTGCTAATTGCAATATCCTTTTGCATATTAGTAGCATAAATCATATTTTTTTCGGGAATGTCTCCGTATTTTTCCCACAATTGATGTAGTATTGCAATCCAATTTTTCAAGTCTTCGCAGCGTAGCTTTTCTTTGGAGGTTAACTTTCTCTTTTGTGCTTGTACCTCCTGATTGATTGCCCATTGCTCACACTCCATTAACTCCGCTAATAAGAATATAACACCATTATCCTCTAACAGCTGTTGTGCTTCTCTGGAAAGCTTTTGAATGGTCTGGTATTTCTTTTGTTTCTTTAATACTTCAATGTAGCTGCGTACTATCTTGGGATAGCTCTTAACATACTCTTCCTCTTCCCATTGACGATTTGATAAATTCTGCATCAATGCTTCTAAAATCTGTTTTCCTCTCTCTTCTGCTTTGGTCTTGCAGAACGCTTCTGCCAACATTCGAAAAAGAATAATTTCCTCTCTTCCTAAAAGCTGCGTAGGTAAGTTTTCTATTGTCGTATATGGCATAGTAAGTTTCACTGCTTCTTTTAATAGTAAAATACTTTTTTTCCAGTCATTTTTTTCTTTTTCTGCTAATAATGCTTTACATTTTAGAATAAATTGCTGATGAAGAGAATTGCAGGTTTCTTTTCTACCCTGATACAGCTCTAATTCCTGTGCCGCCATGACATAGTTCTCACATAAAATATATTCTTCTATTTGTCTTCGTTGTTCCATTATATTGTAATCATCAATGTGCATAATCGTCCAAAAACGGTCGGTAGATCTGCCCAGTCTTTGGAGTAATGCATCAATAAGTAATTTTCCTGCTCCGCGAGTTCCCCATTCTATTCTAGATAACGTGGAAACAGAACAAATTCCTTCACTTAATTCTTCCTGAGAAATACCTGATATAGTTCGTAACTGTTGAATGATTTTTCCTAATTCTTCCAAACGAAGCACCTCCATGCACGACATGGTTTTTTTGCCTGTTCCTGTTCTGTCTTATTGTTTTATGACGTCATTTTAGCACAATCTTTGCGTTGTGTAAACTTTTATTATCTCAAAAAACAGGTAGAAAATCCATGGGGTATATTGGAAATATTATTCTGCTTTTATTTCCATCTATGACATGGGTTTCTTTCCTCTTTTCTATGATAATAGCCCTATCACAAACATTTGAAAGGAGATTTTAAGTATGAAAAAGACACGTTTTAGTTCCATCAAATCTATCATGGTTGCCGCAGCTTTATGTGCAGGATTGGCATTGGGAATGCTTGCTAATGTAGGAGGTCCTGTTAGTGAAGAACAGATTGTTGCAGAAGCTTGGCCAGGTTGGGGACTTGGTAATTATTAATATTCAAGACTATCATCCCATTCTTTTTGGTAATAATCTTGAATATTTTGATTTAAATTACATTGATTAAGTATATTGCTTATGTAGAAAGCCTGTTGTAAAATTTGATGGGCTTTTTTATTACCAAAAATTTCTTTACTATTTTTTTCTATCCACCCTAATCCATAGAGAAGTCGTGCAACATAATTAAATCTACCTGCCTTCAAGCTCATTCCTATTCCCTTTTTTAATAGACCACATGCTTTTTCTATATTCCCATTTAATCCTTCCATTATTCCCAAATTATATGCAATAAGGACATATTCTGTGATGCGATAACAAACCTCCACCTTGCTTTCTTCTAATGCAGTTATCAATCCATTATAAATTGCATTTGCTTTATTTATTTTTCCCATCATTTGATAACCACTTGCAATATTGCACAAAAGAAAAATTTCATTTCTTGATAATGGCCATTTTGTAATATCTATATTTTCAAAATCAGGCATTGTTATTCGCAAGGCATTTTCATATTCCACTGTTGCTTCTTTCCAGCTTTCTTTTTTATCTGTATATTTTATAATACTATCATAACGCATAATATACTGTTTATTTTCTAATGAGTCTTCCGGAATTTTATCTTTTAACTTATTCCAAGCCACTGCTGCCTTTTGATATTCCATACCACTTATGTACTTTTCTACTTGCCTTATTCCTTCCTGCACCTCATACTCTTCTGCATTAATAAATCTTCTAGTTCTCTCCGTTGCCTGATTCATTCGTTCCATCATATTTTTGTAGTTTCGCTCCATGGGAGAGATTTTTCCACCCTCAATTCTGGATAAATCCTGAGCACTACAGATATCTGCACTTAGTGTTTCCTGTGACCACTTGCATAATGTTCTGCATTTCCGTAAAATTTCACTGCTGATGCTTACATCTCTTTGCATATTGATACAATATATCATCTTTTCGGCCGGTAGATTCCCATATTCTTCCCAAATATCTTTCAGCACTTCCACATGGCGCTTTAACTGTATATATTCCTGCTCCTCACGAATAGAAAAATTCCGTCCATCCAGTTGAATTCTACGTTCCATTCCCCACATCACGCATTCCATTAATTCCGCCAGTAAATAAATGACACCATTGTCTGTAAGCATTTTCACTGCCTTGTTGGAATACACTATTACATCTTCATATTTATCATCCATTTTTAGAAATTCTACATAGAATCTTATGATTTTCGGATATATTTTTACTAATTCCTCTTCATCCCAATTTCGTTTCTGCACATTTGTCAACAATCCAGATATTAATTTCTTCGATAGTTCCAGTTCTCCATTTCTAGCATATGCCTCCGCCAACAATAAGATTGCATTGATTTCATCTCGCCCAATAATCATGTCTTCTAATTTATCCATGAGAAATCTTGTTACGGTCATTTTTATTGATTTGGTTAACATTTCAATGCTTTCTTTCCAATTCTGCTTTTCTTTTCCTTCCATAAATCCTTGTGCCATTAACATATATTGTTTCTGTAATTGGTCGCGATTATCTGCTGTGTTCTTATATTTTTTAATCTGTTTTCTCGCTTCTTGGTATTCCTCTTTTAGAATAGCATTCCAAATTTTTCTACGAAATTCCATAATACTGTAATCTTTAATATGAACAATTGTCCAAAATTTATCTGTAGACTTTCCCAATCTCTGAAGTACGCCATCTATCACCCATTTACTAATCATTCTTTCTTCCCATTCAAATCTTGATAATGTGGAACTAGAACATAACCCCATACTCAAATCTACTTGTGTAATTCCAGCTTGCTCTCTTATTTTTTGAATAATTTTTCCTATTCCATCCACGCTAGCACCTTCACTTCTTTCTTTTGTATTGTGCTTCATTTTAGCATGGCATATTGCTCTTTTCAACGAATCTACGACAATCGCGCATTTTTTAATTTTAATTGCATCACTTTCCCCTAAATTGGAAGGAAAACCGTAAGCCGCTGTTTTTAAAAAAGGAGCTGTGCACTGCTGATTATTTTAATCAGCTAGTGCCACAACCCCTTATTTTTTAATAATTCTCTTTTCTCATTTCAAAGAAGCTTTGGCTCATACCACATACAGGACACACTTGAGGTGCTTTTTTCCCCATTACTAAATGTCCACATATGCGACATTCCCACATACATTCCTCGCCTTTTTCAAATACCTGCTGCATTTCAACATTTTTCAAAAGAGCACGGTACCTAGCTTCATGGGTTTTCTCAATGGCCGCAACCCTTCTAAACTTTTCAGCTAATTCTTTGAATCCTTCTTCTTCTGCATCTTTGGCAAATCTATCATACATATCTGTCCATTCATAATTCTCACCCTCTGCTGCTGCTAAAAGGTTATCCACTGATGTCCCAATATGCCCCAGTTCTTGAAACCATACTCTGGCATGTTCTTGCTCATTTCTTGCTGTCTTTAAAAATATCTCTGATAACTGATCATAGCCTTCCTGACTTGCAATATTAGCAAAATATGTATATTTATTTCTCGCCTGACTTTCCCCTGCAAATGCTTCCTGAAGATTCTTCTCTGTTTTAGTACCTGCATAGCTATTCTCTGTATCTGCCTCTTCTATTTTTTCAAATTTTGATGCGGGCTGTTTGCAAATAGGGCAAGTGAAATCTTCCGGTAACGGTCCTTCTTGAATATAACCACATACAGTACAACGCCATTTTTCCATCTTCTTATTCTCCTCTTTTTTATTCTTCTTATGATTTAATAATTCCAATAATCGCTCTACTGCTTCTTTTGGAAATGCAGTATCTGTTGTTTCTTCCAATATTGTATGTAAGAATTCTCCTGCTTGTTGGCTTTGAGCAAGCATATAGCCTGCTTCACGTAAAATGTCCTCTGCCATAATGCGATTTGATTTTGCTATAGCCTCTGCAAGCTGTTTTTTTATGGGATTTTCTGCTGTATCCGCAATTCCTGCTGCAATTCTTTCTTGTTCTGTTTTACTTTTTGCAAGGTTTTTCATTGCATTTACAACTGAAATAGACTTCTCCTGCTGTATTGGATATTCTTCTGGAACCATAACAATTGCGTGGGAAGGACAAGCGTTTGCACAAACTCCACACCCGATACATTTAGAAGCATCAATTTGACCTGTTTCTGTATCTGTGGCTCCTGTAGGACACACATAAAGACAAAGGCAGTCCTTGGTACAACGATCAATATTTCTTACTGCATGCATACTGCTACCTCCTTTCAATCTTAGTGAATTTTTTATTTGGAACTTTACATACTGGACAAATAGCCGGCAGCGTATCTCCTATCCATATAAAGCCGCAGATTTCGCACACATAAATACTGGTATGCTCCAACATGGAATCCTTTTCCTTCTCATAACGTTCAAGTAAAGAATTCAATATTCTGGTTACTTTTTCACTCCAAACCAAGGCTCTTAATGCACCTCTATCCGGTGTTACATTGGCAGCACCATTTGCATGAACATAATCATGTTCTAAATTTTCATTTATTTTATTTACTAGTTCCTGAAAATCCTTACCTTCTTCCTTGCCTGCTTTTCCTTTGTAGTATTCTGCTAATTGCAAAAATAAAGCGGTTTCTTCCTGTAAATACTGTTTTTCACAGCCTTTTGCAAGATTGGAACAAAGTGCACTCATTTGTGCAAGATTCAATTCCTTTATTTCTTCTTGTTCTTCTTGTTCTTCTTGTTCTTCTTGTTTTTCTTGTTCTTCTTGTTTTTCCATCTTCACCGGTAATACTGTTTCCTTTTTTTCTTCTTGCAGTTTGAATTCTGCTTTAGAAGCTCCACACAATGGGCAAACCCACTGCTCGGGTAACTCTTCCCACTTAGTACCCGGAGCTATTCCTGCATCCGGTATGCCTGTGGATTCATCATAAACATACCCACATATGCTGCACACATACTTTTTCATGCTACTTACCTCCTTTTTATCTTATGTTGTTACGATACCAAAAAATATTGCCTTGGTATGTGACTTGGTTACATAATAGTAATCATTCCTATCTTTATTATTCCTATTTTTATCTTTTCTAGCACAACTATTATTTTAAGTAAATATTCTTGAATATCCTTATTATACTCAGTAATCAGTAATGAAACAATCTATTTTTCTAAAAATAGTTCATTTTTCAAAAAATAGACTGTCCCACATCATTCTCTCCAAATCATGTGGGGCAGTCTATTTTTTTACTTCATTTTTTACTTCATTTTTTACTTCATTTTTTACTTCATTTTTTTTATTTCGATATCACTTTATTTTCAACACTCCCTATTTTTATTATATCCTGCTCTAGTTAAAAAGAACATGACATTACTGGAAAGTTTTTACAATGCTACAAGCACTGCACCCAAAATAATCAAAGCAACTCCTGCGATTTTTCGGGTGGATATCTTTTCTTTCAAAAAAAAGTAGGACAGTAACATGGTCCAAATGTAGGTAACAGAGGTCAATGGCAGTACCACAGAATAATCTAAGTAGCGTAAAATATAAATATCAATCAATGCAGATATCAGATATAAGATACCACCCACCCACAATCCACCGTTGGTCAGTAATGTGAATAAACCGTTACTTGCAGATGCTTTTTTAAAAAACATAGAGGCTGTGGCTCCTAATGCCGTGCCCAAAAGCAAAATGATATAATACATCATTCTTCGTCACCCCCTCCAATCAGCACTACTCCTGCCATGATTACCAACACCCCTAATATCTTTAGGAGGGTAACTGGTTCTTGTAATACTACCGCTCCTAAAAGAATTCCTAGAACATAATTCATGCTTAGCATAGGCTGTAATACAGATAAACTTCCATATCGATATGCAATCAACATCACAAGTGCACCTACTCCATAAAAGACAAATCCCAACAATGCAATCCCGATTCCCTGTTCTGCTGATAATTTCCAAAATAATTGTCCTACACAAGCACAAATAGAAGAAATCAACATAAGAAGAATTCCTGTTTTATTTTTTGCAAATGACTGTTTCATTTTCACTCCTAACGCCTTACCCGCAATGCATAATTTACCTTGCTTAAGGAAAGATTCTTATTATAGTAGGGATCGCCATTTTTTAAAATGGTAATCCACTTCTGCCGCATGTATTCTATCTCTGTTTGGAATCGAGCTACCTTTTCTTTGGTATCTTCTTTTCCACGAGATTTCGATTCATAATGGTATGCTTCTACTTTAGGATTATAAACCACCAAATATCCCAGTTTTACTACTTTCAGGCAAAAATCCACATCATTAAATGCCACAGTAAGCTTTTCATCCATTCCACCTGCTGCTTCATATACTGTGCGTTTCACCATCATACATGCCGCCGTTACTGCACTGTAGTTTAACTGAATAGATGCTTTATGAAGATAGCCGCTATAACTGCGTTTCATTCCTACAAATACGGCTCCTGCGATGCCACCTGCCAAAAGCCCTTCTCCTAATCCTAGTACAATTCCCGCATGCTGAATGGTATCATCTGCGTAATACAGTCTGCCCCCCACTATTCCAACCTCCGGACGCTGACAGTTTCCAAGCATTTCTTCTATCCAGGAAACGTTAATCATTTCAATATCATTATTCAATAAAATAACTGCTTCCCCTTGGGTAAATTCAAAGCCAAAATTGTTAATAGCAGAATAATTAAATTCGCCCATCCAAGTCACCACACCAATTGTCTGCCCGCCTGGTAAGGTTCCCTGACAAGAAGGGGTTTTTGTGGATTTTTGGCAGTGTTGTGGCTGGTAGCTTTCCTGACAAATAGTTTCATAATACTGAAATGTTTCTGGCTGCTGGCTGTTATTTTCCACAATAATAACTTCAAAATTCTTATACGTAGATTGTTCTAATGAGTGTAAACAAGTTTCCAAACTTTTTCTTTCATCTTTATTTGGAATAATAATGGATACTAATGGTTTGCCTTTTACCGGATATTTTACATCATAAAAACCTAAATCCTTGCGCAATGTCACTGTTCCATCTTGTCCCATTCGTGCTAAATGCCCTTCAATGGCATGTTGTCCTGCTGCATAGGCATATTCCTTGCTCATAGGGTTATCCGAAGTAGATGCCTGATGCACCCGCCAGTGGTATAGAATCTCCGGCACATGATAAATCATTCTGGCTTTTTCTGTACATCTAAAAATGAAATCGTAGTCTTGAGCGCCATCAAATTCCCCTTGAAATCCTCCCCCTGCCTGTTCCATGGTTTCTTTTTTCACTAAGAAAAAGTGGGTAATATAATTATTGGAACGAAGCAGGTCTTCATTGTAATCCGGCTTTAAATGTGGCTGAAAATATTCTGTCAATTCCATATTTACTTTATCTTCATCTGTATATACTACATCAATGGTATCATTGGCATTGATTGCTTTTACCACCTCATATAGTGCATTTTCTGCCAGCAAATCATCATGATCTAACAATCCAATCCAGCTTCCTCCTGCCAAAGCAAGTGCTGCATTGGTATTTTCCGCAATGCCTTTATTTTCCGTAAGATGAGTGTATTTTATAGGTAATCCACTTGTAATATATTCTGACACAATGTTTTTCACACTGTTATCTTGGCTTCCATCTGCAATGCATAATTGCCAGTTCTCATATGTCTGGTGTTCTACTGACGCAATCATCTGGCGTAAAAACAGCTCTGGGGTATAAAAGGTGGGAACTGCAATACTAATGAGTGGACGATTCTTCCACGTCTTTTGTTCTTTTTTCTGTCGCTTTAGTTCTTCTTCTGTAGGGATGTTAGCTTCTCGCCAAGGTCCATAGGGAACCTCATCTGGTTCCATTCGCTCTTGAAGCTTAATCAAAAATTCCTTATAACCATAGTGTTTTAAATAGCGTAGTCCTTTTGTTATATTGTGTGGTGTGATTTTCATAATTTCCTCCGTTTACATCTGGAATTTTTCTGTTGAGCTAATCAGCCTCTGATTCTTATATGAAAAGTTTTGTTGTGCAGATGATTGTCTGTTTGTATATGAAATATTTCATGGAGTGGTTAATTTTTCAGGGAAAAATCTGCTTTATCCAAAGATAATGCAGGGTTATAGTAAGGGTCGCCCTCTTTTAGAATCTTTTGCCATCGCTGCATAAATCGGGCAACTTCACTATTAAACCGCTGAATTTTTTCCGGTGTGTCTTCCATTCCACGAGATTTGGATTCATAATGATAGAGTTCTGCATAAGGATTGTATACCACTAATTTTCCCAGTTCACGCACTTTCAGACAATAATCAATATCATTAAATGCTACTTCGTATTCTTCCGTAAGCCCCCCTACCTGCTGGTAGACAGTTCTTTTGGTCATAAGACAGGCTGCAGTCACTGCTGAATAATCCTGAGCACACATGATTCTGCCCATGTATCCTGTATCATAGCGGGAAGATTCAATAAAAGCATGTCCTGCCATACCTCCAAACCCAATCACAACACCTGCGTGCTGAATGGTATCATCTTGGTAGCAAAGTTTCGCTCCTACAATTCCCACATCTTCCCGCATACAGTATCCTAACATTTCTTCCAAACACTCCGGTGTAATCATTTCCGTATCATTATTAAGCAAAAGCAAATATTCTCCCCTAGCAAAGGTTTCCCCATAATTATTGATTTTGGAAAAATTAAATTCCCCTTGATAACATACTACCTGTACATTTTCTTTTTCTGTTATTTTCTTGTAATAGGCAAAGGTTTCCGGCTGTGTACTGTTATTTTCAACAATCACAAATTCAAAATTCCCATAAGTGGATTTGTTTTCTATGGATTCCATGCATTTTTGCAAATCATTGATATGATCTTTGTTGGGAATGATAATAGAAATCAAGGGCTGCTGCTCCCAATGATATTTTGTTCGAAACATTCCATAAAAGGTACTGTGTGAGGCAGTGGCTGGAATATTCAAACGTTGATAATGGGCTTCTACTGCTTTTCTTCCGGCTTCAAACGCATATAGCTTACTTTCCGGATTGGAAGCTGTGGAATCCATGTGGCAGCGCCAATGATACAGTACTTTAGGGATATGGTATACTCGTTCTGCCATTTCTACACAACGGAGAATGAAGTCATGATCCTGAGCACCATCAAATTCTTTACGCAGTAATCCCACTTTATCCAGAAGTGTCTTTTTCACCACAAACAAATGACAAATATAGTTCATGCTGCACAACAAGTCTATATTCAAATCGGATTTAAAGTGTGGGTCAAATTGTTTCTTTCCTTCCATATCTATTTTATCTTCATCTGAATAAAGCACGTCTATAGGAACTTCTATAGGAACCTCTATAGGAGAGTCCTTATCTTCCTTCTCATTCTTGTCTGAAGAATTAAGCACTTTTGCACATTCAAATAAAGCTTGCTCCCCAAGCAGGTCATCATGGTCTGCAAGGACAATATAATCTCCCTCAGCCATAGCAATTGCCGCATTCGTATTCTCAGAAATACCTAAGTTTTCAGTAAGAAGCTGATAGTTCAGCTTAATACGCGGATGCTTTCGTTGGTATTCTTCTACTATTTTCTGCAATGAGTTCTCTGCGCCACTACCATCTGCTAAACAGATTTCCCAGTTAGAATAGGTCTGGCTGCAAATAGAGTCCAGCATTTCCTTTAAGTATCGGTGGTTAGTCTTGTATAGGGGAATTACAATGCTAAACTGTGGTTGATAGGGGAATTGAGTGGTGCGTTGGGCTGCTAATTCCTCTGGGGTCGTTTGGTACTTTTTCAACCAGTTACTATAGGTCAGACGGTCCTGTTGATGGAATACTTTTACTTTGATGCGGTTTAATGTGGATAGGATACCGTCACGTTTATAATAAGCCACAAATTTTTGAAACGCATTTAAACTTGTATTTTTTCCTTTTCGAATTGCTGATACCGTGGTCTTATATATGGATTTATTCTTTTTTCCCTGAAATACAATCGTAACATGATTGGATTTTGGTATTGGCAGTTCTATTTTAAATCCAGACTGATAGCCCTCTTGAACCTCTTCGAAAACATCTCTTACATCTTTACGATAGGTACGTGTAATTTGAGCTGATTTACAAATTTCATTTCCATCATAACTGATAATTTCAATTGGTGTTGTGTCCATACACCAACCACTAATAATCAAACGCTCCTCTGCTATTGTTTCATTTTCTATATTATACTCTAATTGATTTTGTTGTTTACACAATTCCGAAACTTTTAAGGTAGCAACTGTGTATTGTATAGAATCCTGTATACCTACTGTCATGATTTTTAAAAATTTGAAGGTACTCCAGTTTTCCGGAAGCGATACTGTATATACTAATTCTTCACTAATGTCTTCTTGATAACGCAGATATTTCTGACGAATGGGAATTCCACGCTTTATTTCCAACTGAATCTGAAGTTCTTTCCCATCTAAATAAACAACTACCTCCCGATGTTGTGGATTATCTTCCCTGTACCAGCCACGAAATACCAAGGTGTCTTGGGCTGTTAGATGAAAACGTAACATTTCTAATTTGAAATTATATTTATCCATGTTGATGTATCTCCTTATTTGTCAAACATTGCTATTGGTAAATTATATTTGTATTTTACCAATGACATTCTAGCATAGAAACAGCTCAAAGTCTATGATGGACTTTGAGCTGTAAGTGTTCTTCTATTATATTGAGTTATATCTTAACCTACTATGTGATTATTTTTTCTCCAATAGATTTTTTTATGTACAAATTTTTAACAGGATAATAATTGAATAATTCGATCTCTTATATTATATCCATAATTCTTTTCTGTTGCCCAGCCTTTTCCATATGGATTTTCATTAATTCCAAGCCATTCTACATAAGTTGCTGTGCCACGAGTAACATATTTAAATCTTGGATCTACACATACATTTTTTAACGGCTCAGATGATGCATATGCTTTTAAATGCTGTACCTGTGCTCTAACTCCTTCTCTTACTGAAGCAAAGGAATTAGGTGTACCACCACTATCTGTTGCACCTATTCCTGCAAAGTTAAACTGCTCTATGGATACCACACCTGGATATTTCAAAAATCCTGTTTCTTTCATTGCCTGACAAAATGCAACATCTACCTTTACTCCTTCTGCTACACATTCTTCCATGTATATTTGGCAAAATTTTTCCAATGTTGGTGCATCTGACGTAGCGTAAAAGGATGGATAGGAACCACCTGATTTATAATATTTCATTAGCTGTGCTAGTGTCGCCTGACTATTTCCCATAATTTCATACCTGGCACTTACCGTATAACCAATACAATAAGATGCTGTTACACCATCACTTGTCATGGCATCCACATAAATCCAATATTGCCCATCAGAAGGGTTCCATGATGCCCAATTGCCATTTGTCCAATCGGTCAACTTAGTCCATTGCTGCGTCTTAAGATCCAAAACTTGCCATTTAAACTTTACATTTGGATCACTAGAAGAAAAAGCTGCACCCACATCAATAGTTAGTTTATTGTCTAGCACACAGATTCCTGAAATTGAAAGCGTATGCTTCGAATAGTCTTTATCATTTGCAAAACAAATTGTATCACTTGCTGTTTCACCATTACTGGTTACTGCTTCCACATGAAGAAAATAACTTCCTGGTTTTGGTTTCCAGGTGAACCAGTTTCCATTATACCAATCGCTGATTGTTTCCCAACTCTTGGTTTCCAAATTATAGGACTGCCATTTGAATTTTACATCCTTGCTAGTTGAGTTATAGGATACACCAACATCTATACCCTCATCTTTGTAAATATAACAAATTCCTTCTAAGGAAATTGGTGCCTGATAGTAACTTGTTTTTGTATAAAAGCATATGGTATAAGTATCTATCACTTCACCTTGGGAATTTCTAGCCTGTACCTGTAGCCAATAGCTTCCTGCCTTTGGTTTCCATGTTGCCCAATTTCCAGCATACCAATTGCTAATTTCTTCCCATTTCTTACTATCTAAATTATAAGACATCCAGCGAAAATTCACGTTCGGGTCTACTGCATCATAATTAACCCCCACATCAATGCCATCATTCTTAATATTATAACATATACCATTCAGGTTTATTGCCGTCTTGGTGTAATTTCGATCTGCATGAAAACAGATAGTATCGCTTGTCACTTGTCCGGTTGCATTCGTTGCTTGCACCTGCAACCAGTAATCTCCCTTTTTTACTTGCCAGGTAGCCCAATTTCCAGCATACCAATTACTAATTTCTTCCCATTGCTGAGTCGCTAGGTTTAATGCTAACCACTTAAATTTGGTTGGAGAAGCTGACGTATAATCTACACCAATATCAATTCCATCCTTTTTAATGTTATAACAGATTCCCTTTAATGTAGGTCCACCCTTCTGAAGTCCAAAATACTGTGCAATTCCTGCAGCATCTGTTATTCCAAGCTGTTTCAATTTTTCATCACTATTCAAATAATTATTAACATCATTTTCATTACTTAGAAATGCATGCTCTACAATAATTCCAGGAAACCCTTCTAATTTACTACGACGGATAATACCATAATAATCGGCTTCCGAACCATCTGGATATGTAGTTCCATCTTGAGATTGGTGAATCTGAATTCCTCTGTCTGCCAGACCCATAGCAACCAATTTATCACAAATAATCTGTGCTAATTCCTTTCCTTGTTGACCAACTGTGCTATTGTAATTATTATTAGGATAATATACCTCCGCTCCATGTGGATCACTAGAAGTGGATGCATTCAAATGAAGACTTACGTATACATTGGCTCCTACACTTTTAGCATATGCCACCCGATTAGTATTGCATTGTGTAGAATTTGTTCCCGGATAAGGACAATCCCCCTTATCATTACGTGTCATATATACTACCACTCCGGTATAAGTTTCCAATTCCGCTTTACAATACATCGCAATTTTAAGGTTAAGTTCATCCTCATAATACTTGCCTCGATTTGCTCCACGATGGGTAGTATCATGTCCAGGATCTAATACAACAACAACATTTCCAGAGGCATTTCTTGTATTTCCATCAAAGGTTCCGGACAATTCTTCACTGGCACTGTTAATAGCATCACTGATGCTTGCTTCTTCCTTTGCCTGCCCATTTTCATCAAATGTAACCACATCTATAGCATTTTCTATCTGGTTTTCCGTCTGATTTTCTGTCTCTGATACATAACCATCTGGATTGGTTGGAATTTCTCTTCCTACACCATATTCTGCGGACATTCCGGCTGTTTCCAATTGAAGCGTATATTCTCTTCCTAAATAAGTATAGGTAATGCTATCAATTTTATAACTTCCTTTTTCTGTTTCATTTATATATTGCTTTGAAAATACAATTGCATCTCCTTGAATACCACTTGCCTGAAGAGAAATAATTTCTCCAGTTTCTTTCTTTGTCATATGTAACACAGCATTTTCTATCTGCTGCATTCCATCTCCAAGGCTGACTAAAATCTTCTGTTCTTCCGAAATCTGCACGGTTGGATTATTTACTACCAAATAATTAAGCAGTACCGCATCCTGCTCCTCACTCTTTGTTATTGCAGGTGTGGTTTCTTCCACTAGCTGTGGTATTTCCGGTTGAACCTCTGTGGAAGCATCTGGCTGAATCTCTGCTGAAACCTCTGGTTGAATTTCTTCTGAAATTTCCGGCTGAATCTCTGTAGAAGCTTTCGGTGTATTTCCCGGCTCTTTGGCAAAAGCCGTATTCATTGGCACTACACTAAACATCATAAGTATTGCCAACCATGTCGCAATAATACGTTTTCCTCTTTTTAACATTCTTTTGTCCTTTCTCATTACTGAAATGCTTTTGTTTTTATGTTTTATTGATATAGTAACCATTTAATTGTTTTTTTTGATTACCATTGTAAACATTTTTCCTGAATATTTAGTCACTTCATTCGTAAACCAGTTTAATATCACAGACAATATCATAATTAGAGAAACACTCACTGTAAAAATTAGATAGCTTTGCATAACTGTAATATGATACAAATCAAAATAGCTTGTAATTCGATAAAACAATACATGGTGTATTAAAAATATTGCATACGAATACTTACTGATAAATTGCACAAACTTCTCTAATACTGTACACTTTGCGTAATTAGAAATAAATACTAATACAAGAAATGCACAAATTCCAACATATGTCGTTTGAATATTTGTGTTCCAAGGAGGTGCAAACAATGTGTTTCCTATTAATATTACAAATGATATCACTGCTACCGACCATTTTACTTTCTTGAAATATTTTATAAATAACATTCCAAATGCAAATTCAGGTAAACGTACAAATAACAATTCTGCTTTAACTAGCGATGTTGGATAATAAAAAACACCTACCAAATATAATAGAATCAAAAGTCCACAAGTCCATACCGGTCTTTTATTAATTCCCCAACGTAATAGTGGAAACACGAGATAAATTAAAATTATGCATCCTAAAAACCATTCTCCTACAATATAGAAGGTTGGTTTTATACCTGCTACATAACTGTCAAATCCCAATATAGTATATAAAAAATTCACTTTGGGAATAGAAGCATTCATCCTTTCTCCCAGTAGAAATCTTACTGTAAAAGCACAAATCCATGCAATCCAAAACATAGGATAGAGTGAAATAAATCTCTTCTTATAAAATTTAACAAGTTCCAATTTACTTTCATACACGTACATCAGTGCCGCACCTGAAATTATAAAAAAAAGTGCCACTCCAAAATCCCCAATATACAAATTACATACTTTGTATGTCACAACAACTTTATCCAGTTGCTGTGGATTCAAATATAAAAAAATCGCATTATAATGTGTCAGTAAAATCAAAATAACGGCAATTGCACGGATAAAATCCAAATAAAAAATTCTTTCTCTTTTCATAGTCATACTATTCCCTACTTTTGTTTCTAATTGAATAATTTGTTTCTAATTCTATTCAAAATTGATTTTTTCTGTACTTTTTCCATAATAGCTTCTGCTTTAGCCTGTGTAATAAAATCAGACATTTCCACCTCAATCTGTACTTTCTTTACGATACCTGTCTGCGAAAGGTGAACATAAAGCTGTGGATCGGGACCTAAAAATATCAGAGCATCATCCATCTGCATACCATTAGATTGAATATTCTTTTTATCAAATATTAATACTTGTTCATCTAACAGTATAACTTTTATTACAATATCTTCAATTGTGATTCCAGCTTTCTCACCTGGATCCCAACGCAATTCACTGATGGGGCCATAAGTTTGAAGCTCTGTATATACATAGCTGTTTCTATTTGTCTCCTTTTTTTCTACTGATACTTTTCCTACTGTTATTTCTTCTACATTCCTTATTGCATTATCTCTATTTCGTACATGATTTAAATCATATTCTTCTGGTTCATATGCAATGGATTTCTCTTCACTATAGGTTCCATCTATCTGTAAATACAATTTTGCCCTCACATATGCTCCCTCTGTATACCCCAAAGAGGAACGACACATTCTCCATTCCAAAAATGTTTTTCGTAAATTCTGTACTACTTCTTCATATCTGCCAGCTCCCGGTCCTGCTAAGAATATCTCGTCATTGATACCACGAAGCATATAATTCAAATTTGTAATTTCAATTTCTGCTCCTTTATCAGAAAATACCCAGCCAGGATAATAACCTTCCTGTTGCACCGTAAAACTATAAATTCGTTCTACTGCATGCAGAAATGTTCCATCAATGTTATTTGGCTCTGGTGGAAAATCCTCATATTCCCAATCTTGTTCAAATAGCAGTTTCATCGCCTTTGGTCGAAACCAAAACATAGTTCCTAGAGGTGCAATCGGCTCCTTTTTCTCTGATATTGGTACCGTAATTCCAAGTTTGTCTGCCAAATTTTTGGTCACCTGGTAATTTAATCCCCATTCCAAACCAAGGGTAATATAATATGCACCATGATTTGGTGGAGGAGGCGTTAATAAGCCAAGCCTTGAATTTTCTTCAAATGTATGAATAACATTATTAACAAAATCGCGAGATGGCAATAAATTTTCAAAGCACTTGTATGAAAATCCATTTCCTACTGTTTCTGGTTTTAGCTGTGTTACCTTCTTATCATGCATAAAGCACACATAATCATAATCCATAATGAACTTTTTCGTTGCTACTAATAGTGCACTCACATCCCGTCCACGATTTTGAATCAAAATTACTTCTACCTTATTTGGTAGTACTGAAAAAGTATCTTCAATTAACTTTTTTTTCTTTTTTGACCCAGTAGTCACATAAATATCTGCTTCTTTTGGCATAGACTTGGCGTAATGAAGACAATATTCTGCTAAATCTTCAAAATAAAAGTGCAGTACTAGCGCTATCTTCTTATTTTGTAATATTGCATCTACATTATCAGATTTCTTCGTATCCAGCACATAATTTAGCTGCATATTTTTCTTAATATCCGCCTGATTTTCCAATCTTAAAATATTATCCCAAATCATATTAACATCATAATCTGTATGTTTCTGAATAAATTCCATGGCTTCCATTGCCGCAGAACCTACGGTATCCGTAATAATATTGGTATAATCTTGCATAAAAGAACGCCTTTTAAAAATAGGACAGCGTTTTAACTCCATCATCTCTTTTGTGGCAAATAGGATTGGATGATTATTATACCCCTCTCCCATGTCCGCATAAACGTCATATCGAAATCCGGCATTAGAAAAGTTTCTAGTAAAAACTGCTTCATGTTTTCCTACTGCATCCCTATAGTCACAAATCTCACCCATATGATTCCAATAACTCTGAAATTCAATACTTTTAAGCATATGATTACGAACTGCAATAAAATGAGATTGAATATGTTCCGGAATATATCCACAATCAATCGTTCCAAAAGGATCTCCAGCCTTATATTCATGATATTTTGTAATACCCCAAAAATCTAAATCTTTTTGATTCATATTATCAAACATTTCTTTAAGTGGATAAACCGGTCCCATAATCGTAAAATTCATCATAATAACTTCATCATAAGTACACAGTTTGTCCCAACCATAATAATCCAGTACTGTCTTATATGCCCATACATCCAAGCCTTTATTTTCACGTACAATAACCACCGGCGTAATCTGCTCTAATTTCTGTCTTCCCTCAGGATCCAGTTTTCCATTGCAGACCACCGCAATTTCGCTAGATTGTTCTTTTAATGCATTTAACATATATGGAATATAATCATCCACGATCCCATCTTTATCAAAAACAAAATATATAACCAAACGCTTAATGCATTTTTCTTCTAAAATCATATTTTTCTCCTTTTACCTCTGTTAGTAAAAAATTTCTCATTGAAATTATAGACAACTCATTTTAACATTTTTTTTCTGCATTCAATCTTTTACCAGTACTTTTAAATAAAACAAATTTTAACTTTACACAATCCTTACAATAAGGCAACTGCTTAGCATAAAAAATGCAAGAAAACACTCTGTATCTAAGATATATTTTTTCTTACATTTTTTCTTGCATTTTTATCTGAATTGCCCTACTAAATGCCCATCTAATTCATCCATCAAATAGTACCATTGTCCATCTGTAATAAGTCCTCTTGCTACCATTCCATTCCAATGATAGAATACAACTCTTCCCCATGGATCATAGGAAAATCCATTGCACATAAGACTGCCGTTTTTATTTGCAAATCCGTAATCACGACCATTTACAAAACTGAACCAGCCATTTTGTTCCATTTCACCATTTCCATTCAAATAATAAGTATTTCCATTGGAAAATGTAATTTGATTCTTATACATATATCCTTGTGAATCAAAATAGTAAATATGATTTAGTGCTTTGCTATACTGAAAATTAGAAAATACTTCATGGCCATATTCATCAAAATATATAATATGTTCTCCATCCGGATGATATGTTATTCTATCTTTCATAGGACTTCCATCTACCATCATAAAGTACGTATAAGTACCATCAAAGATAAACTGGTTGATAACCATAATTCCATTTTCATCAACATAACGTAACTCTGAATCCCCATTCATACCTACAATCCATGTATTCTTTACAGGTAAACCATCTACATAGTAAAGCCATTTACCTTCTGCATTTTGATACCATTGCTCCTGATTATATACTTGCACTTCACATGTTGCCTGGTAAGAACCATCTTCTGAAGTAACTGTAATCATTGCTGTGCCATCATGATTTGCCTTTATCATTCCGTTCTGCTCTACCGATGCAACTGCGGCATTATTTGAAGACCAACTTACATTTTGATTTAATGCATTACTTGGTATCAGTGTTGCCTTTAGCTGAACTGTATTTCCAATTCCCATGCTAAGACTTGTCTGCCCAAGACTAATACCCTTGACTGGAATTGTTTTGACTGTAACCTCACATGCCGATGAAAATTTTCCATTTAATGTTTTTGCAGTAATAATTGTTTTTCCTACTGCCTTTGCATTAATCAAACCCAGCTCATTAATGTCTGCAATAGCTGTATCAGAAGAAGTCCATTTTACTTTCTGTTGACTGCCTGCCGGTAATACTGTTGCTACTAATTGAAACGCTGCACCTCGATTGATTTCAATCTGAGATTTATTCAAACTCACTCCCGTCACCGGTACCTGCTCATCTGTAAACGCCTTGATTCTTACATTTCTACCATCCTGATATGATGTATTTCCAGCATTCAAGTCTGACAAATTATTGCTATTATTCCCCTGATAACTTTGGTAGTGCATCGCCTGAGAAACACAAGACATCCAATTGAAATCTGCATTCATGTCACAGACAAGATTAATCCCTTCTCCCGCTTTCGCCAATGTTAAAACGATCGCATAACGTTCTCCCTCTTTAATTGGCACCGATGTGTCTAACTTAATAGTATGATATCCGCTATATGTAAGGATATCGCTCTTAGTCATCACCTTCGTTCCTGCTGTTGGTAAGCTTTCAGCTCCTAATCCTGTATATATATCAATTGTATAATGCACATTCAAATTATTGGTATACAAACCTATTGCTTTTAGATTCTCATCACTATCTGCTACAAACGTATTTGCACCACAAATTTGATTATTTTCCTGGTAACTGCTGGTAAAGTTTCCACTTCCATCATATTGGTAATTATTCTCATAATTATCACTGGAACCAAATTCCCATATATAAGCCACATTCGAAATGGATTTGTCATAATAGGACAAATAAAAATATCCTCCCATACTATTATATGGTCCCCAACTGTTCCTTACAATCCAAGCTCCATTTCCAGCCGGTCTGTTACTGAATTTATCTGCATCTATGTTATCATTCCATCCCACTACCGCTACTGAATGATTTGCACTTAACGCATTAGGACAATTATAATAAAGCTGATCACTACTCTCAATTTTTTGTGCATAGTAGGAAATACTGGCTGAACCATTTTTCCTAATTAATTCCTTTACTGCATTCATATCATTTTCGTAACCGGGTGCTGTCATATTAGGCATAGCAAGCATATATGCATTTTCTAAATGTGCCGCATCTTGCTGATAGGCATACCTTGTTAAATCTGTAGTTGGCAATGTGTCAATATAATCAAATTCCGCATTATCATCTGAGGGTGTAATCCAATTGGCAAATTCAGTCATGACTACTCCTAAATTACCTCCCACTGATAAATATTCTGGTATCGTATTTTCTTGTTTTCTTACATTTGTTGCATCTCCTTGAGTCAACCCTATTGGATCCAATGGGCGGTTATAATTAAAATATGCCAGCTTATATTCATCATAATCAAGGGTTGCTATATCGGCAGAACCATTTATAATGCGATCAGTCTCTGCTCCACAGATAGCCGCATGCACCCAACAAGTTCCGCTATATTGGTTTTTTACCGGTGTTGCATAATTGTTCATTACATTTAACATATTTGGTAATCCTGTTATGTTTGCAGAACTATAGGACTGGGGCAATGGTGCAAGCTGTATCGGTGAGATACTGCTTTGCTCATTTTTAAAACTTGGTACTTGAAAATCAATATCATGATAATTTAATACATGACTTGAATCTTCTACTTTCGGAATTGGTTTTTCTTTGTTCTCCTGCTTTTCTTCTATTACTACTTGCTGTGGCTGTTGTGATGCGGCCTGTACCAAACCCATACCGGAATTAAATATTAAAATTCCCACTAGTATACTTGAAACTGTTTTTAATTTTTTCATACTCTCTTTTTCCTCCTATTTCAGCCTTCACTCTTTTCTAAGTTCACACATTGTTATGATATTACACTACCATTCTTTTTCTACATCAATACAATTTGATGTGGTGCGCCTTCCATAGTATATATCTTTGCGCTAAGTTTCTCCATAAATGCAATTTCCTCCAGTGTCTTATATTGGCTCCCTTTCACTAACCATTGAGGTGCATCAAAAAATGCTGCTTTGGGATGTACTATTTTATAGAATGTCCGACTGCATCCACCATTCCCATGATGTCCCATTTGCAAATAATCACTTTTTAATTTCTTTCCATATTTTGAAAGAACCAATTCTCCTGCAAGTCCTGCATCAGAACAAAACAGCATACTTTCTTTTTTCCCCCATATCCGAAACAGCAGGGAACCTTCATTTGGTATGTTACCGCCAAGTGCAAGGGTTTCTTCACTATATGCACTGAATACTTCTAATTTTAATCCCATCCATTCCATCTTATCGCCACTTTTAAAATAGTGAATTCTAGAATCTCCATCAGTCTGCATAATAAATTTTTCATATATATCAAATCTATCATACTGTTGTACTGCTTGTCTATATTTATCATAATCCAATTTCACTGTATAAACTTGTCCTATTTCAATTCCCTGCGGTTCTCTATAAATTTCATTAAATGCCCCAATATGATCCGGATGAGGATGTGTTAAAATCCAATAATCTACTTTTCCACCCTTACTTCTTATTATTTTTCTCACTTCTTCAGCGGAATAATCCCAGCCACCATCAATTACCGTTAATTCTCCTTTTTGATTCTGTATTGTATAAAACATATACTGCTGTATTGCATCGTAATTGCCATATTGAGTAATCAGGAGTTCTCCTTGGTTTATTCCATTTACTTTTTTTTCAGAACTGTCTGTTCCAAACAACAATGATATCATGAATAGTAGAATTACAATTACACCAACTGTTCTTTTTCTTTCTCCCACTTTGACTAGTTTCTCCTTTCCATCGTCCTTAGGGTCTTTGGCAAATAATTTTTGCTATTACTAAATGAGTAATACTTACAATTGTCACTGCCTAAACATACTTCATGATTTTCTGCTAAATATATATTTTAATTTTTTATTTCACTATTTCTTTTTAAATTAACATCATAATATATCTATTCTTGATGCCCCTACTCTTCTCCTTTTATTGGAATTGTCCCATCAAATGTCCATCTGTCTGATTCATCAAATAATACCAAGTTCCATCTGTAATTAATCCTCTTGCTACCATACCATTCCAATGAAAATAAACCACACGTCCCCATGGATCATATGTAAATCCTGTATTCATTAAGGTTCCATCTCCATTGGCATAGCCATAATCTCTTCCGTTTGCAAAAAGAAACCAGCCGTTTTGCTGCATTTTCCCTGTACCATCCAAATAATATGGATGATTATTCCAAAAAGTAATTTCATTCCGCAATGCTCTTCCATCTGCTCCAAAATAGTAAATGTATCCATCATTAGTCTGACGAAATGCATTAAATTGCATATATCCATATTGATCAAAATAAATTAATCCAACACCTTCAGGATCCCATGAGATTCTATTTTTCATAGGCATACCATTTGCCATCATATAATAAGTATGTAAACCATCAAACGCATAATTATTAGTTACCATCTTTCCAGACTCATCTACATAACGTAATTCTAAATCTGTTTCTTTCCCTCGTATCCACTTCTTTGTCTGTTTTACCCCATTGAGAATATAATTCCAATTATTTTCTCTTTGTTCCCAAGTTCCTCCCGTAAGAGGAACATCTCCACATTCTCCTGCTGCAATCGAACGAGATGCCATTGGATAACTTGTAGTGAATTCCTGAGTAAGATATTCTTCCTCTCTATAATGCTCCGGTTTGTCTTCAAATTCAGACATATTTTTCATGAAATATTTGTATTGTCCTTTAGAACCTGCATCCCAGGTACTGTCAATATTATAATAATAATAATTTCCCTGCTTAAGAATATTCCAAGCATGATTTGTACTTGTAACAATTCGACAATCAATTCCACTTTCCCTAAGCAAACGGTACATTACGTTGGAATATCCTTGGCAAACTGCTGTTCCTCTTATTAGTGCATTATATGCTGTGTATTTTCCAACAGTATTATCATTTAATGTTGCATAATCATAGGATACATTGCTTGTCACATAATCATAAATCAATCTTGCTTTTGTATAATCATCTTGCCCTACTAAATTTAGTGATTTTAATATTTCCTGTACCTTGGCATTCACACTCTCTTCCTGTTCTACCGAGCTGAAATAAGATACATTCATAGTTACTGTCATACAATATTTTTCGTTAATTTTCTGTGTTTTCCATGAAAATTTTCCTCCGCCAAAATGAAAGCGCAAATAATCTCCTTCATTTGGTGCTGTAGACATAGATGCATCAAATCCATAATTTAGAGCAGAGGTAATAATTTGATTGCCTATTTCACTTTCATAATTATCCATCCAATAATTAAATACAATCACTGGTTGACGAAATACCATCTGCTGTCGTATGTAACGTGCTGCACTGTTAATCTCGGAAAAGTCTCCTCCGGACTGATTATTTTCCAATGCCTGTGTATTTTGGATCAGCTCGTCTGTTTTACAATCCTGATATATTGGATTGATAATACTTCCAAAAATCTCTTCTCCATTTGTAACAGAAACAACAGAATCTATGGTTGTTATAATATCTGTATTCGGAACAACTTGTTTTTCTTCCATTTCTTCCATTGGTGCTGCCAATACGTTTATTCTACTTCCACTTGTTATCAGTATCACTACTGACAATAAAAATGTTACTATTTTTTTCATTCTTCTCTTCCTTATTTGTGGTTGACATCAGTATGCAGAAATTATATACTGCATACTGATAATTATCTTTTGAACATACTTTTCTTTGTAAATTTCCCTTTTATAATCTCTTCTACTTCACTACTCATTCCATATTCTACTCTACTATTTACAATCACTTCTTTTATTCCACTATTTTCTTTCAATTTGATTATGATTTGGGGCGATGATGAAATAAATACCAAACTGCTATTTATTTTTATTCCATTATGATCTACTGTTTCCAATGAAAATTGTTCTGTTTGTCCATTGTTATATTCAATTAAAATTGACAACTCCTTCCACACAACATTTCCTTTTTCCCCCGATTCAAATGTAATCTTTTGAATTTTTTCTAATCTTTTCATTCCTTGGAAAATCCAGCAAAATACCCCCTTGTCTGTTTGCGCTGTACAACAAAATGTACCCACTATTTTTTCTTTTCCACCCTGTTGCACATATAATTTTCCATTACAATCATGTTGAAAATCAATTTGTCCCTCATTAATTTTTCCGGTTATTCCATACAGTACCTCTTGATACGAACCTGCTATCTGTGCCTTAAAAAACAGTTCCTGATTTAATGTTCTAAGCATATGATGCATATTAGTTATTTCTATGGACGCACCATTTTCAGATAAAATCCATCCTGGATAATAGCCTTCTGCCTGAGCAGAATAATTATATATACGCTCAATAGCATGCAACAGCGTACCATCTTCCTCTATGGGTTCTTCCGGAAATTCTGCATACTCCCATGGATAATCAAAAATCTTTTTTAATGCAGCTGTTCTTGCCCAAAATACAGAACCCAATGGTGCTATTGGTTCTCGATTATCAACCATTTCTAAATGAATACCCAATTTTTCTGACAGTTTGCAGACTGACTGATAATTTAATCCCCATTCTAGACCAAGCGTGATATAGTACGATCCATGGTTTGGAGGAGGAGGGGTTAAGAGTCCCATTCTTGGATTTTCTTCAAAAGTTCGTAACACATTCTCCACAAATTCTGGTGTACGTAATACATTTTCAAAACACCAGTATGAAAATGATGCTCCAATTTCTCCGGGTTTTAATTGTCCCACCTTTTTATCATGTGTATGACAAATATAATCATACTCCATAATATACTTTCTAGATTCTACTAAAAATGGTCCTACATCTCTTCCTCTGTTGGGTGTTACCCTAATATCAAACTTATGCCAGTCATGTCTTTTGAATATCTGTTCAATTGCTTCTTTTTTCTCCTGTGTATTGGTGGTAATATATAAGTCTGCATATTGGGGCATAGACTGCGCATATCGAAAACACTCTTCCACTAAATCCATAAAATAAATATGCATAATCAATGCTATTTTCTTTGGTTGTTTTGGCACATTATATTCCAATTTTCGCTCTGATGGTAAAATGAAATTTAATTGAAGTGCCTTTTTGATATCCGCTTGATTTCCTGTTCTTAATATATTGTCCCAAAATAAATCCATGTTATAGTCAGTATACTTATCTAAATAACGATATAGTTCCAATGCTTCCTGACCACAGGATTCTATTAAAACATTCGTATATTCTCGCATAAAGGTATTGCGATTAAAAAACGGACAGCGCCTTTCTGCAATTAGTTGCTTTCCAAGATTAATCATGGGCTGATAGGAACGTGTACGATATTCATCCGTATTGATATAGACATCTCTTGAAAAGTTTTGTTTATCCATTTTTACCGTAAAGGAAACTCCATACTCTCCAACTTTTTCAGGTGTATCGCATTCTTTTTCCATGTTGTTCCAGTAATCGTGAAATGTGTTTGACATTATCAAGCTCTTGCGTGCCACAATAAAATGTGTAGGAATATGCTCCGGTATAAATGAACTACATGGCAGAGAACTATAGGAATCGCTCGTTGTTTCATAGAATTTTGTTAATCCCCAGTAGTCTATATTTCTAGAAGACATTTTTACAAACATTTCTTTCAATGGATAAATCGGACCCATTAAGGAACATCCCATTAAAATAACTTCATCATATTCTTCTAATTTTTTCCATCCTATATACTCTATGGCAGCCCGGTAAGCCCAAATATCTGCTCCCTTAAATTCTTGTTCTAAAATATAATCCGTAAAGAGTTCTAATTTTTCTTTTTCCTTTTGTTTGATTTTACCATCACTGACAATTACCATATCTTTGATATATTTATCCATCTCATTTAAAAGATAGATAATATATTCATCCACAATCCCCTGACCATCATAAAAAAAGTAAATCAACAACCTGTTGCTACTGTTTTTTTCTAGAATCATGCTCATCCTCTTATTTCCACTTTAATATTCTCGCAATTTCCCTAAATGGTTTCGTTAATTTCCAACTTCTACTATTCATTAATTTTTCATACAAGTTTTTATATCTTTCACGTTCTTCCATGCACTGCTGTGCATGGCTATTTTCAGATTTTTCCTGTAACAATTCGGCACGTTCCTTCTTCACTTGCTCTATTATCATTGCCTGATGCAGCAAATATTCTTTTTGAGGATACTCAATCTGCCACATTGCAACTATTTTTCTTGCATTGGGTTGAATATCTCCTATCCAAATCTGTGGGTCATCTGTAGTAAAACAAATCCCCTTATTATCCAGCGTAAATCCATTTGTACCATAAGATGGAATATAACAATTCAAACCTTCTCCTACAATGGATTTAATCTGCACATAACAGCAGCACTGTGCCGGATCTAGACGGACAAGCTTTAATTTTGGCTCCAAATATACTTCCACACTAACCTGACCCGTTTCATTCTCTATAGGATTAATATAATAATTTTCCAGATGTCCATCTTCAAACTGCTTTGTCACCTCAATCTGATGGCTGTAAGTCTTCCATTTATTATGTTCAATTTCTCCATTGGGAAAGTACAAAACACCTCGGATATCATGGTATATTCTCCACAACGGCTGACTATCTCCCACTAAAAATTCTTGGAAATTATCTTCCATTTTTTTGAAATATTTCGCTTCTTCTACGGATATTTGCAATTCTCGAAGCAAATCATAATGCTCCTTAATAATAGATTCTCTTTGACCTGCCAAGTATCCATACACAGCGCGATAAATAATCCAATCTACTGGAATAGGAAAATTATATGTCCACTCATAATCAATGACTTCCCACTTTTCATTTTTTTGAATAATATTAGAAAAAATCATATCCACATCGCTAACAGCCATAGATTTCATAGGACACTTCAATTCCCATATTCCAAATATTTTTTCAAATTGTGAAGTAGGCACAAAATCTAGAGTTGCCGCTTTCCGTAATTCAGTATCAAATTCCTTTATTAATGTAAGTAATCCTTGAAAATCTTTATGATACATTTTATGGTCCAGTTCATTTTCCAGTGTTTCACCTTTTAAAAATTCAAATTCAATTCCATGTTCTATTTTAGTAAATTGATTCATTGTAAATTTAGTGTTAGCAAACTGTTCCTGCAATTTTGGAAAATTTTGATACATATTCTCAATATGTCCACGACCTTGTTCTTCTGTATTGTGCTTTTGCACATAACGTTTTCCTTGCTCATCTTCTAATATATCTGTTCTAATACGATAATTTACATTTCTATCATTGGAATATTTTGCATATACTATTTTTTTCATTGCTAGTTCCTCTTCATAATCATTAAATAAGAATTTGAAAATAAATCAAATAATCCATCTCGTATCAAATTATCAAAAACTCTTGATTCATCAAATAACATCATTCGATCATTATCAAAATTCCGCAGGTTATTAGTCAATTCCCCCTCTTTGGGTAAATAATCATCTGAGTATATGGAAAGAGGCAATTTGTAATCTGGATATGGATAATAGAATGTATATGTTCCAAGTCCTGTTTTTTGAGCAATTTTCTGCAATTCTGGTTTGGAAAAAGTTCTGACATTATCAATTCCCACATAACCTTCTAAACCTGTAAAAAATTGTGCTACATGGTCTTCCTTACAGCCTGCCCAATATTTTAATCCATATTTATTTTCAATAGCAATTACAATTTTTCCGTCTGGTTTCAGATGTTTTTTTATAATATTTAAAAATTCTTCATAAGGTGCTTCTGACTGAATATAACTTGCTGCATATTCAAATACTCCTATTAATGTAATATAGTCATATTCTTCTTCCAGTCTTTGCTCTACATTCTGGAAATTGCCCAATAGAATATTAAGATTATCATATTCCTGATTTCTAGTGGCATTGACAAGGCTTCTTGCCTGAGATAGTTCAATGCAGTCTACCTTTCCTGCTTTTTGAGCCAATGTTCCTGTAATTGCACCGCATCCTGCTCCTATTTCAAGTACTTTGTCTGTCTTTTTAATAGGAAGCCATTCCACAATATTTCCTCTAATATTTGAAAGATGATAAAGTATTGGCCAAGTATTTCTATGGATAATCACATCATTATATTCTTCTTTTTTATAATTACTCACAATTTCTAATAATTCTTCTTCTGAACCATCTAGATACAAATCTTTTCCCGGATAATCGGTATAATCCAGCACAACATTTCCTATTTTTTTCTGCATTTATTCCATTCTCCACCTTTGCTTTAAACTATTTGTTCCGTTAACGCTGATAGCAGAAAAAGACATATGCAGCCTGCATATATCTTTTTTATATCACTGTATTACCATCACCTGCGAATTCATATCATAAAATCCTACTGTATTTTTATCTGAAATAACACTGATATTACATGCATCATATAATCTATGATATACCACAAACTCGCTTCCACTGTACCCTACACACCCAAATGACAGTAGATAATTATTTCCTTGAAGGTTCATATTCTGCCGGAAAGAAATAATCTTTTCTTCTCCTGCTTTCACCGTTCCAAACGCAACTTTCTCATACATTGTATTCGTTCCGGTCACTTCTGTTCCTTGTATATTTTTAACAGTAAATGCAAAAATTGGTTCTTGAATATCTTCATGAAACTGCACTTTTAATTTAATTTCAAATTCTGTTTCTTTTTGAATATTGTTTGTAATTTTTCCTATATTATCAATAATTGCATAATCTACAATTTCAGCTTTTTTGCTTCCATAGCTCAATACATCTGGATTCTGAAGTAATGTATTTTTCCATAACTCGTTCTCCGTAGTTTCCTGCACAGCCTTGGAATGTTCTACTTCTTTTTCTTCCGAAATATCCTCGCTGGCTTGACCTACCAAAACTTGTTTGAACAAATCCACCATTTCCTTGGAGCCACCCTCTGCCATTTTATGCCCTCTGTCTAGTAGCACAACTCTATCACAGTATTTACTAATACTGCTTAAATCATGGCTTACAAATAAGATTGTCTTACCCATTTCTTTAAATTCTTCAAATTTATGAAAGCACTTTGCCTGAAAGAACATATCCCCAACCGACAGTGCCTCGTCTACAATGAGAATTTCAGGTTCAATATTAATTGCAATTGCAAATGCCAAACGAACGAACATACCACTAGAATATGTTTTAACCGGCTGATGAATAAAATCTCCAATATCTGCAAAGTTTAAGATATCATTTAATTTTTCATCTATCTCTTCTTTGGTAAATCCAATCATGGTACCATTAAGATATACATTTTCCAATCCTGTGTACTCTACATTAAATCCTGCTCCCAATTCCAACAGAGCGGAAATTCTACCACTAATTTCTAATTCACCTTCTGTTGGATTCAGTACACCTGTAATAATCTTAAGCATGGTCGACTTTCCTGAACCGTTCGTTCCTATAATTCCCACTGTTTCTCCGCGTCTTACTTCAAAAGAAACATGATTCAGAGCATAGTGTTCTTTATACCGCTTTTTTTTCGAAAGTCCTAATGATTCTTTCAGACGATCCATTGGTTTATCATACAGCTTATATAATTTGCTAACATTGTTGACTTTAATTACTGCTTCACTCATGTCTCATGCCTTTCTTATAATACATCTGCAAAATGCACTTTTAATCTACGGAAAATCACTGTTCCAAAACCAAACAGTAATACTGTTATAATCCAAAAATACAAGGTAGATTGTGGATGTTCCCAAAACCACACTTTGCTAATCAGCGCATCACGATACCCCGAAACAATATAATACATGGGATTCAGTTTGAATATATTAATCAACACCGGTGAAAGATCCATGGTATCAATATTCCACATAATGGGTGTCATCCACATACCAACCTGCAAGACAATTTGAATAATCTGGGATAAATCCCGAAAAAACACAATAATTGCACTGGTTGCATACACAAGTCCCAATACAAACAGCATCATGCTAAACGAATAGTACATAATCTGTAACGTATATAAATCAGGATAATATTTGTATGCAGCATACAGTATTACAGTAAATGCAATGAAAAACAAATGTACAAATATTGCTGATATCACCTTAACAATGGGTAAAACGCTAATCTTAAATACTACCTTTTTCACTAAATAGCTATAATCAATCAATGCATTGCTTCCACCGGAAAGGGCGTCTTGAAAGAAAAACCACGGTACCAAACCACCCAGTAACCATAATACAAAAGGAACCTGTATTCCGGCTTTGGTATTCATTCCTCCCGCTTTTAATCCCTTTTCAAATACAAACCAATACACCAGCACTGTTACAATGGGCTGAATAAATGCCCATATAATTCCTAAATAAGAACCTGCAAACCTAGTTTTAAAGTCATTAAATGAAAGTTTCAAAATCAATTTCCGGTTGTGATACAATTCAATTGGAAGACTTAAAATACGCGTTGAAAATCGTAAAAACAATAATAGAATCATATCAATAATAATACAAAGTACAATTTTACCCACCATAATCAGGCCAGATATTGTACTTTTCTCTACCATTTTTGTCAATCCCCAGTCTTGTGTATTGTATACAATATAAGGATCTCCTTCTAATGCCTGTACCTTGATTCCGCCTGTACTATTATTTTCCCATTTTGTCTGTTTTTTTCCTATAACTTCTAAAATCTGTTCTTGTGTCAAATTCACTTTTTTATCTTCATAAGAAAGTACTATAGTGGAAATCCTTGTTTCTGACTTCACTGAACCAAAATCAAGACGAAGATATTCCGTATCCGAAGGTATTGTATATTCCAATATCCTATCTTGGTTAATATCCTGATATCTTACTTTTCCACTCTGATTTGGATTAAAATCTTTTGGCATTTTCTGTTTTGGATTCAAATAAAAAATTTCAATATCACTCGCCTGGTTGGCGTTCCAGCCAACTTGTAATTTAATATCCTTTGGTGGCAACGAGATTGTATATAAAATCACAAGTACGTTCAGTACAATTCCAAGCAGAACTACTAATATACTTGCTGCTAACTTTTTTTTTGACATCTTCTTGCTCCTTCATACGAGATGTTTTTAATTATTTTCTATAATCCCTAATTCCACCCCAAACATGATCTTTTTCGGAAATAATCAAATCTGCTTCTGTCATTCCTTCTGGCATTGGCCATTCTACTCCAATTTCCGGATCTTTCCAAAGTAATCCGCCTTCATCGTTTGGATGATAAAAGTCGGTTACCTTGTAGCAAAATTCTGCATAATCTGACAGCACAATAAATCCATGTGCAAAATCTTTGGGAATATAGAATTGTTTCTTATTTTCTGCTGATAGAGTAACTCCAAACCATTTGCCAAATGTCTTCGATCCTTCACGTAAATCTACTGCAACATCAAATACTTCTCCATTTACTACACGAACCAGCTTGTCCTGTGGAAAGTTCTTTTGAAAATGTAATCCTCGTAACACACCCTTTTTAGATGCAGACTGGTTATCCTGAACAAATTCCATATCAATTCCAACTTCTTTGTAGTCATTATAATTATATGTTTCCATAAAGTAACCACGCTCATCACCAAATACTGCTGGTTCTATTACCTTTAATCCTGCTATTCCATTGCAATTTTCTGTTACATTTATCTTTCCCATTTACTTATCCTCCAAATTACTTTCCTAAAATCTCGTTAATTTTATCCGAATTTCCCCAAACTCCTGGTGAATCATAAGGTCTATCTGGGAATACTCCATATTCTAGTTTTATCTTAAATTCATGTTCTTTTATAAATTCTTCTACTTTGTCTGCTAAGGACATTGGTAATCCGGTACAACAATTAATAATTCCTGTTACTTCTTTTTGATCTACTGTCAGCGCAATTTGTCTTGCCAATTCATCAATAGTAATAAAGTCATACAAATTTTTCCCGGTGGTAAATGGGAATTTTTCTGCTCCTTCACTCTCCATCTTCACAATCTTTGAAAAAATCGAGTTACTATGCAAATCATCGCCTAAAATATAATACGCTCTTAGCCATTGTACACAGACATTTTCAATTCCAGGCAGTGAAAAAAGACACTGGCGCAATGCATTCTTGGCAATTCCATACATGGATTTGGGACTGCAGGGTGTCGTTTCATCAATAGCACCTTCCCAATATCCTACTTCATGCATGCTGCCCATCACTGCTACCTGCTTTAATCCTCCGGCAATCATATTCTTCAGGAATTCGAAATGCTGGGGCAAATCACAGATATGACTGTCCGCATTGTGAACAAATCCATTTCTCCATGCTAAATGAACACATACATCTGGCTTTCCCAATTTTTCAAAAATATCTTCTGCACCGCTGAAAATCGGCTCTTCTACCCGTACTGCTCTTTCATCTACACCATCAAATAAAAAATCAGATGCCAGTACACGATAATTCTGTTTCAGTAATTCAGTAACTACATGTCTTCCCATGTAGCCATTTGCTCCAGTTACTAATACGGTCTTCATTCTTTTCCCTCAACTTTCATGCTATTTACAATCCATTGGCAATATCCATCATATATTGTCCATATTCTGTCTTCATCAACGGCTCTGCTAATTTCTTTAACTGTGTTGCGTCAATAAATCCTCGCTTATAAGCAATTTCCTCAATACAGGAAATGTATAATCCCTGACGTTTTTGAAATGCAGATACAAAATCCGCTGCTGCCAAAAGCATATCATGATTTCCAGTATCCAACCATGCAAATCCACGTCCTAATGTTTCTACCATTAGATTTCCCCGTTTCAGGTATTCATTATTCACACTGGTGATTTCTATTTCACCTCGCGCTGAAGGCTTTACATTCTTGGCAATTTCAACCACACTGTTATCATAGAAATACAGTCCCGGTACCGCATAGTTGGATTTTGGTTCTGCTGGTTTTTCTTCTATTGAAATAGCAGTTCCGCTTTCATTAAATTCTACTACACCATATTCTCTTGGATCTTTTACATAGTAACCAAAAATTGTTGCTCCCGGCTGACTTTCTGTTCTGTCTGCTGCACTTTTTAATACTTTCGAAAAACTCTGTCCGTAGAAAATATTATCTCCTAATACAAGAGCTACTGCATCTTTTCCGATAAATTCTTCTCCTATAATAAATGCATCTGCAAGTCCTCTAGGCTCTTCTTGTACTGCATATTCTAAGCGCATGCCCAACTGTGTTCCATCTCCTAATAATTCTTCAAACATTGGTAAGTCTCTGGGAGTTGAGATAATCAGTACTTCTTTGATACCGGATAACATCAGTGTTGATAGTGGATAATAAATCATTGGCTTATCATACACTGGCATAAGCTGCTTTGAAACTGCTTTCGTTAATGGGTACAATCTGGTACCGGAACCTCCGGCTAAAATAATTCCCTTCATAGGTAAATATCCTCCTGTTGATTGCTTTATATTTATATTTTTATTCGTTTCCACACATAATCAGCTTATTTTAACACCTTTTCTTTATTTATTCAAGTTTTTCAACTGAACCAACTACGTATTAAGAAATTTTTAATTTATTACATATTATTTCATCTAATTTTTTTCATTTACGATATTAACACACTTTCCTATCTATTTCATCTTCCTGAAATTTATAAAACAGGTTACTTGTCATGAATTCAAAAACAAAAGAAGCTTTTTACAGCTTCCTTCATTTTGTCTTTCTATCTATTTTGTATACATATCTGCATAATATTTCTGATAATCACCACTAGTGACATTCTTCATCCATTCTTCATGTTCAAAGAACCATGCAATGGTCTTGCGTATTCCTTCTTTAAACATAGTTTCCGGTTCCCAGCCAATCTCGGCTTTGATTTTATCCGGTGCAATGGCATATCTTCTGTCATGACCTTTTCTGTCTTCTACATAAGTAATTAAATCTGTACTTACTACTTCTCTTCTTGGATCATCTGCTGGCAGCATTTCCTGTAAACATTCAATAATAATATTGATAATTTCGATATTCTGCTTCTCATTATGACCACCAATATTGTAGGTCTCGCCTAATCTGCCGTTTTCCTGAACCATATCGATTCCTTTGGCATGATCATCTACATATAACCAGTCACGCACATTCTTGCCATCACCGTATACTGGAAGTTTCTTGCCCTGTAATGCATTGTTAATAATTAATGGAATTAATTTTTCTGGGAACTGATAAGGTCCATAGTTATTGGAGCAGTTAGTAATGTTTGCTGGAAAATGATACGTATCAATATATGCCTTTACTAGGAAGTCTGAGCTTGCTTTACTTGCTGAGTATGGGCTATGTGGGTCATAAGGAGTAGTCTCATAGAAATAAGTTCCTTCCTCCTCTAATGAACCATATACTTCATCCGTAGATACATGAAGGAATCTCTTCCCTTCTTGAAAGCTTCCATCTGGTAACTCCCATGCTGCCTTGGCACAATTTAACATTACTGCTGTTCCAAGCACATTGGTCTGTATAAATACTTCTGGATCCTTAATGCTTCTGTCTACATGACTTTCTGCTGCAAAATGTACTACTCTGTCGATTTCATTTTCTTCAAAGATTTTCATAATGGCCTCTTTGTCACAGATATCCGCCTTGACAAAGGTATAGTTATCTTTGCTTTCCACATCTTTCAGGTTTTCTAAATTTCCTGCATAGGTAAGCTTGTCTACATTGATGATTCTGATTTCGTCATGATATTTGCGAAACATGTAATGAATATAATTTGAGCCAATAAATCCAGCTCCTCCGGTTACTAAATAGGTTCTCATTTTAAGAGTTCCTCCTTTACGTGCTATTGTGTTTTTGGTTTTTGTATTATAACATTTATTCCCACTTATTGCAAATTTGAGTTTTAAGCATTTTCTTTTTTTCTCCATTCCAGTGCAAAAATGAAAAGCAGTACTCCTGATAATATAATTGTAATTGCAACACTAGATATGGCTGCACCTGTAATTCCATATTTTCCCACCAAGATATTGGGTAAGAATATTCCGCCCACCGCTGCCACAACATAAGCCAGACTCACGCATTTTTGTGCACGCATGGTGGTCAGCGCATAAAACAGTGCTACCCCTAATGCGGAAAAACCTCCGGATAATACCAGTATCAATAAATCTGATTTAAACGGCTGCAGCTCTACTCCATAGATAAAAGAAAGGATTGGGATTCCAATGCTATAACATACCAGTTCAACCAAAACTGTCATTGCTACAATTGCGCCTCCCATTTTCAATACAATTCCCATAAATTTCCTGTAATTTTTTTCATTCCACATTTCTCCTAACCCTCGGAGCATTGGCTTTAATACAAAAATACTCATTAAGTTTATGGTAAACGTGGGAAGATAAATAATATTAAAATACGTTTGCATATCATAGGTAAGTAATTTATCTATCGCATATTTAGGTGCATTAATAATGTAATTATTTAAAAAAGTAGAAAAGAACAGGGGGAAACAGTCTTTGATTAAATGTCCAATTTCACCTTTATTAGAAGAAAAGGAAGCTTTGGTATAGTGTTTGATTTTATGCAAATCATAGACAAGTAATCCCATTAAATTGGTTAACATCATGGCTACGGTGGCAATTATAATGTTCTTCGTTACCATGTCTATCACTGCAAATACTGCAATAGAGCCTGTCATTCGATAAAACACTGATTTTCCAGCCACATCTAACCTGCCATTTAGCTGAAATTCTCCCTGATAAGTTTCACTTACTGCATCTACAAAACGAAACCCCAGTAATCCCAAACAAATGGCTGCTTTTTCCATAGAATAACCACTAATCAAAACAAATCCGATTCCTATAATGATCATAGCAGCATCTACTACCAAACGGGCAGACAAATATACACTAAAACTATGCTGTCTTCTTGTATCTGTTACCTGATAAACTCTCATTCCAAAATCTGCAACGGAATTTAATACCGTTGCTGTGGCAAATGCAATGGAAAACATTCCCGCCGGATTCACCCCATTTACACGAGTTGCCACAAATAGTAAGACTACCGACAGCAATGAGGCACATACACTTGCAATCACATTCCATATAAATTCTGATTTTTTTACCATAATTATAATTTTCCTATTAAAAAAATAAACCGCACAAATAATTCATCTATGATACCACAGCGAAACCGCTTAGGATAACATATCTTTTTCCATGCATTTTTGATACTGTATTTTTTATTTGTAAAGAGATACAGCAGGTTCTTGTCTTCTAATGTAAGCTGGTCGGCATACAGACTGTAAAATTCCCTCATCTGTTTTCGTATATTACTGAAGTAATCATTCAAAAAAAATTTTCGAAATCGCCAAATTTGAAATTTAATAAAATCCATTCCACCTGGACTTACATTTTTTTCATGCCTTCGATATTTCACGGTTACTTTTTCATCAAATAGAACCTTTCCCATACCAGAACAAATCATATAGGTCCACCAGTCATGTCCGCAAGAATATTTCGGTATATGTTCTGCCATCTTATCATGTGCTGCTTGATTAAAGACCGAATTAAATCCAAGGGTCATGCAGTCTACAATGGCATTGTGAAAGGAAGGTTCCATCGCTGGTAGCTTTCCATGCTCTTTAAAGTTCATTTCACCATCATAAAAATCATAGTTGGAAAAATACAGTAGGGGCTGATTTTGTTCTTCCTGATTTAGTCTTTCTACTGCCATGGCTATTTTTTCTGGTAGCCACGCATCGTCCTGGTCTGCAAATGCATAGTAATCTGCTTCTCCACATTCTGAAATTAATTTGAAAAAGCTTTGAATAAAACCTATGTTTTTTCCCTTTATGATGTGGACCTTTTCCTGTTTTTGATATTGTTTTAATACTTCCAATGTTCCATCTTTAGAGCCATCATCTCGAATATATAACTCCAAATTGGAGTAGGTCTGCTGTAGTACACTGTCTACCTGCTCTTTAATGTATTTTTCCCCATTGTAAGCAGAAAGTAAGACCTTTACCTTTTTTTCATTCATAGCTTATCCTTTCTAAAAACAATAAGGCTGTAACACACAGTCGTATATTGTTTTGTACATAATAAATAACGTGCATCCAAATATAATGTAATGATAATGGATAGGGTTCATATTATTTTTAATATTTTTTCTTCGCAATAACAGGTAGAAAATAAATAAAACTGGAATAAAATATCTTCCCTGTACGCCACCAATATAAGTTTCTCCTACTTCTGTAAAAGTTAAATACAATGCGCCCCAGATAAATGCCACTGACAATACTGCTGCTGCAAACATTGCCCACTTCTGTCTAATATTCAAATCCAGTTCACTTCTATCTATATTATCTGTCATAATGGTAACGATTAGCAGCATTCCTATGGCTGGCACACAAGTCGATACTGACAAATGTCCTAACGTACCAAGAGCTCCTTCTCCAAATCCATAACTCCAAAACGTATCTGCCACATTGGTTAGCCATACATTTAAGTATCCCAGCGGATGGCTTAAAATCAATGAAATCTGTCCTACAACATCTACATTTCCACCTCTGATATCTCCAATTCCACCCTCTGTAACTAACATGGGAATTACAAATGTCATTAATAGTCCCAAAATACAAATTACATTTGCTATACGAAATATTTTTTTCTGCTTGTCATTGATAAATTTTTCTGCCGGGATTAAGAATCCCAATGCCATAACTGGCACATATACTGCCTTAGGCACAATTCCAAACCCTAACGCACCTAATATAATCATTCCATTTTTTATGGACAATTTTTTATCTTTTTCAATTAGTTCCGCTACTAAATAGGCTATCCCTAAATAGACACATCCTGTTATAATGGGGTCACAGGAATACACCGCTGCCTGAAAAATGGCTGTAGGCATCAGTGCCAATACTGCCATAATATATTTTCCAATAGGAATCCTCTTAATTGCAAAATAAATCAAAATCAGATATGACCACATATTAAATAGTCTTCCCATCGTGTACACTGCAATAAATGGCAGATGCAGTAATTTTCCCAATTTAATTCCCAATGCCATGAAAATGTATTCAAAGGCACCTACTGTGGATATCTTCGTGGGCACTCGCATCATAAATTCTCCATTTTTAGTATAATCTCCAGTATCTTGATAATAGTCTTCCAACACATCACGTTCTTCTCTAGACTGTGGAATATTATATGGAGCATTAAATAAAGAAGCTATTTTTAAATTTTCAATTGCCTCTGTGCTGCTTACACTTTTAGATAATTTTATATTGTATGCATTGCGAAAATGAGTTTCCTCATCAAATCCCACCTTGTTCAATGGCATAATCAGTACCAGCATTGTTCCCACCGTAAGTCCAATGAGCAAAAAAATTCGTTCCACTTTTCCTTTTAATTGATTTCTCTGATTCCAAAAAATCAAAAGAACCGCACCTAAAGAGGTAAAAAACAGCCATCGCATACCATTAAAATGTGGTTCATTTTTTGTATAAATATTACTAATTTCCACACCCTTGGAATCTGCCGGAATTGTAATACATAGTTCTTCTACTTTGGAACTTATATTCACAACAGAGTCTTCCAAAAGAAATGGATTATGATCTTCCAACTCTTTTACGGTACCATTTCCGTAGGCATCATAGGCAACCATTGTAATTGTAGCGTCCAGCATTGTGTTGCTGTCTTTTTTCGTATAGGTATAAATCAGTTTGTCAACATAATCACCCTTTGGATACAGATGAATCTCACACGCATCACTTCCGGCAACTAAAACATCCTCTTTCACAGCCATTCCTATCACATTTAACTGTTCTATCCCATAGTTTGTTTTACTTTCATGCGTAGAATTCCAAGATAGCACCTGGGCATTATAACATAACTCAATTCCTCCTGCCACTGCCATAGCAATGGTAAGCAGAATCAGTGTTTTTCTATATTTTTTCCACAATTCTACTATCTCTTCTTTCATTTTCTATTCCTCCTACGTACTATTAAGGTCGTATCAGCAAGCCATACATGCAAACAATATTGGTAAGCACCGTCATAAGCAACACGACCTGCATCATTATTTTTTCTGAAATATAACATTTTATTTTATTCAAGGGCAAAAGCATAAACAATAAAAATAGAAATGGGATATAATGTCTTGACTGTACTCCTTCAATATTTCCACTTCCCACTGGTGTAAAAGAAAGATACATAGATCCCCAGATAAAACAAATTACCAATCCTATGAGACCTAGACCCAAAATAGAGGTCTTTAAACTTATTTCCTGTTCTTTTTCTTTTCCCTTGGAACATAATACTAAAAATATCAGGAAAATAATTACAACCAATTCTACCGTTCCGGTACGCATTCCATAAATATTATAATTTGTTTTTCCTTGTCCATTAAAAATGTAATCAATGCTATAGCGGACAATTTCTTTTACAAACATGACTGCAAAGGAAATGGGATTCGACAAAATATAAGAAATCTGCCCTGCTACACTAGTATCTCCCCCACGTACATCTGTCATTCCAGAAGCACTGAATACCACTAACATCATGACCATTACACAGCATCCTATTATAATTGCACGATAACCGTTTTTCTGTTTTTTGGATTCAAACTTACTCTTTGGAATCAACAGCCCTATTAAAATAAGTGGAATATAAATGGCTTTTCTAATACATGCAAAGAACATCGCAGCAACAAAAATAGCAACATTTTTTTTCTTTAATTTTTCTTCCGGTGATAAATATTCTTTTAGAAACACTGCAAATCCAAGCATCATGAAAGAATTCATAAAATAGTCTGTACTATAAGACACGGTTAAGAATAAGGGGGTAGGAAGCAAGGATAAAAATGCCATTAACCCTTTTCCTATTGGCACTATTTTAATTGCAAAATAAATGATAATGGTATAAAGCAGCAAATTTACCATTCTTGCCCCTACAAACCAGTCCGTAAAGTTAACGCCAGATAAACGTCCAATTAAGATTCCAATTGCAGTAGGCAGCGCATCTATCTTATTCAGATAATAACCGATTCCTTTTATCTTTTCCACATTTGTTTCTACCATTCCTGCTTTATCCAAACGCTTTTCCTGGTTCAAACGTTCCTTGTAGGAATCCGTAAAGGGCAGTCCTATATTTATAAAATCATCCGTGGCCTCTACCCACTGGGTATCCTGACCTATCATTGCATAAGACATACGATATGCATTGGCAAAATGCGTTTCATCGTCCCATGAGTTTTTTTCATATGGAACTGCTCCTAGCAATGCAATTCCCATTAATAGGCAAATTGCTGCCACTGCACGTTCTGGATGCTTTGCAATCTCTTTTCCTTCCATTAGTACAATGAAAATCCCCATCATTCCTGCTACCATCATAAGGAATCTCTGCCAGTGAAATACATAGTTACTCTCTAGTGCAATACTTTTTATGGTAATCGGTTCTGGCATATTTAAAAAGGTAAGCACTAACTGTTTTCCTTCTATTTGAACCGGCTTGTCCATTATTTTTGCACGAAAATCACATTGCCATACATTGGTTAAATCTATTTCTTTAGTATCCGGTTGTAATTCTGTGGACCAGGCAATTGCAGCCATATCTGCTGTTTCATATTCTATCTTCACCTCATCTATGTAGCCGCCTGCGGGAAGAACAACTTGGGACGTTTCCTGATTAGATACTAGCATTCCATTTTCATAGGAGAATCCTATCTGTTCTATTTTGGATAATTCATACTTTTTATTGATTCCTGTTTGAGACAACTGCTGTGCATTCAGCACATATTTTTCTACGCCATAGGCACATAAGATGCATAGCAAGAACAAGCCTAACCATTTTAATACTCTTCGTATGATATGATTTTTGTTTTCTGTCACTATTTTTCTCCTTTGATTCCTGTTTACCTTACAATAGAAAGGGGCAAAATCTATTGAAAGACTCTGCCCATAAAGGAACTCTTGTCCTCTGGTATTACTGTTCTTTTTTATCCTCTTTGTATTCCCGAATGGCCTCATGCTGTATGAAACTTTTCAGCTTATCTTCCAACTTGGAGATTTCAAGCGTCATTTGGAATAAACGAACCATTAAAATAAATATAATAAATAGAAATACTAGGTTAGCCGGTGATTGCAAGCCTAACAATTTTGACAATCCAATGGCAATCTGTGGGAAGATTCCCAAAACTACCAGCATGACTGCAAATATTACCCAAAATAAAGCATGTTCTATCTGTAATTTAGACTGGCGAATTTTTCGTATCATGTAAAGCAGCGTCACAATAGAAACTATAATTAAAATAACACGAAATGCAATTGACATTTATTTTCACTCCTTGTTCTTTACATGAAAAAGCTGCTTGCTTTCTCTGAAATTTTGTATTACTATAATGGAAATCATCATACGAAGCATGTACTTCATGGAATTGGCGAAATTCAAATAGCTTTCCCCTTCCGTACGTTCATCCATAACTGCTTGTATCTCTGCTACCTTGGCTCCTCTGCGAATGAGGAAGGATACCGTATCCGGTTCGGGTCCAAAATTTATATTTAGTGCCAGCTCTTTAATGAGTTCTGACCGGAACATACGCATGCCAGAGGTAGGATCTTTTACTCTGACTCCTGTGGTAGAGCGAATAGCTGCTCCTATCATTCTGCTTCCAATCATTCTAGGTGAATGAGGCTTTTTTTCCGTTATAAATCTAGACGCAATAACAATGTCATATCCTTCTTCCATCTTCTTTTGCATAGGCAAAATATACTCCGGTCTATGCTGTCCATCTGCATCAAACTGAATGGCATATTTGTAATTATTTTGATATGCATAAATCATTCCTGTCTGAAAAGCACCTGCAAGTCCCAAATTTACCGGTAAATCTAAAATATTATAATGATTCTCATGACATATTTTAGATGTATTATCTTTGGAACCATCATTTATAATGACATAATCATATTGGGGATATTTATTAGTTAGATTCTCAACTACTCGTTTTATATTTCCTTCCTCATTATAGGCTGGAATAATCACTAATACATCCATGCATTTTCCTCTTTTCCTTTTATATCGTTAGTATCATACCATTTACCTTTTATTTTTACAAGTTTTTCCTTTATCGAATCATAATAAACAAAAATATTCGGCTTATAGTAAGAACCTGCAATACCCACATAGCTTCCACTATACCTCTGGTATTATCCTTTTGAAGGAATACATTTTGAAATGGAAGTGTCAATACCGTTAGCAGAATCACTGGTGTAAAGTACCTGCCTTGAATTCCAAGCACAATACTTTCGTCCAAAGGTGTATTCTGTACCAGCATAATAACCATGAATATTCCCATTGATAATAAGAACACCACTAGACAGGGCAAGTATGTTTTAAAGGTAAAATTGTATTTTTTTTCATTTTCTTTAGTTCGAAACAGGCTAAAGAGTATTACTACTGTAAAAAGCAAAAGCAAATCTCTTCCAATTTCTATTTCAAACCACCCTAATTCTCCCCCTATTAGAGATTCCATCCATTCTCCGCCTTTTACCCAAAAGCTATTGAGCATTACTTTTAAAATTTCAAAAGGCTGTTGAAATAAATCCGTTAAGGTATATCCTGGTGCTCCTTTTGACCATTCTATTTGTATTCCCTGTTTCATTTCATTCTTAACACGAATCAGCGAATAAGCATTGGTGATAAAAAAGCTTATAAATGCGCTTAACATAAGACCTGCCTGATACCATCTTGCTGAATATTTCCACCGTATCTTTTCTTTTGGTATCAGCAATACCAAGCATATCAAGGGAAGATAGCTACCTCCTTTCGGTATAGAGAGTAACATACCAAACACTCCAAGAAATACCATATCCTTCCAGCTTATCCAATCTTTTTGGTACACCAGATTCATGATTTTTGCAATAAATAAAATTGACATACTAATAATGATAGCATCATAGGAAAAAGAATTTGCCTGCTGCAGTGTGGTGGGAAGTAACGCTAGTACAATTACCGTTCCTTTTCCAAATGGAATCCATTTAATGGCATAATACAAGAGCAGAATAAATAGTAATCCGCTCAATCCCCTACCTAGCTGATACATGAGGTATGTACTTAAATGCAGCTTTTGCCCTATTATAATTCCAAGGATACCTGTTATATGAAGATAAGCGGGGGAAGAATACCCTGACGTGCCTGTTTCTACCATCTCTTCCTTGGGACATTTTTTTAATAAATTGTAATAAATTTCCCCATATACCTGAGAATCTGGTTCACTTTTTAATACCGCTTCTACATCAGACTGACGTTGATACATAGTAAGAGGATTTCCAGTATCAGCTTCCTCTTTGCCCATTAATAACTCATTTGCTATCTGATATGCCATGTCAATATGAGTTTTTTCATCAGGAGTAGTGTAGGGGGGAAGTACGCAAATATATAATATTCCCAATGTCAATGCTAGAAATAGATATACATTTTCAATTGCTGTTTTTTTGATACAATTAAGATAATACGTACCCACTGTAATTAATAGTACTGCTACTGCTCCTAGTAAAAACATATTCCATGCAAAGTGACAATCTTCTCTGTTACGATATTGGGATGTATACTTTGTATAAATAAACCACAAAAAAATAATAGCTGCTCCTAGTCGTACTACAATTCCCTTACATTTTGCGATTCCTTCTATTTTCATTTCTCTCCCTGCTCAAATAGTAAAATGAAGCATGCAAATAAAATCTTTACATGCTTCCTCATTCTATCTGTCTTACCCTATTATAGTGTTTTCATATATGCTGCAATTGCGTCTTTCCAGTCTGCCATCTTGTAATTGGTAGTGAGCTTCAACATCTGATTTTCTAAAATAGAATATGCCGGTCTTGCTGCTGCTACTGGGTGCTCTGCATTATATTCTTTCGTGGTAATGGCTTCTACTACCGTATCTTTCCCTGCTAAACGAAATACTTCTTTTGCAAAGTCTGCCCAGCTACAGCTTCCTTCGCAGGTTCCGTGGAACAAGCCATAATTTTCAGTGGGTTCTAAAAAATGAATTAATTTTGCTAATTCTACTGCACTGGTTGGAGTTCCAAACTGATCTCCTACTACCGTTACCTTGTCATGATTTTCAGAAAGTTTTAACATGGTTTTTGCAAAGTTCTTTCCTTCTCCGTATAGCCATGCTGTTCTAACTATAAAGTAGTTCTGTGCAAACTCTTTTACAAAGTTTTCACCTTCCAATTTTGTCTTTCCATATGCACTATTAGGAGAGACTTCATCAAACTCAGTATAGGGATGATTTCCCTTTCCATCAAACACATAATCCGTGGAAACATGTATCATTTTAGCTCCAATTTCAGTAGCCGCAATGCTTAAGTTTCTAGGTCCAATGGCATTAATTCGGTATGCACTTTCCCATTGCGTTTCGCACAAATCTACTGCGGTATGAGCTGCACAATTAATAATTACATTGGGTCTTTTAGCTCTTGCTAATTTCATGACAGCGTCAATATTTGTAATATCAAGTGCCGTTACAGATTCGTCCTCTACCACATCTGTATTGATAAATTCCACTTCATCATTTTTATATTCTTTTCTGATTGCGCGACCTAACTGACCATTACAGCCTGTAACTAATATCTTCTTCATGATTGTGTATCTCCTTTTATTGTTCATTATTTTCTTCAGATTTCGCATACATACCCGCAAGTCTTTTTGCTATCCACGATGGCCAAAATTTGCAGAACATGCGATAATCTTCCGCTGTTCTAAGATTTTCACGGATTATTTCACTGGTAGTGGATTCTTCATGAACCCGGTGCATCATTAAATCCTGTTTAATATACACAAATCTGCCCTTTTCTTTGGAAATACGTTCCCAGGCACACCAGTCCATATTACTTTTAAAATCACTTACAAAAACAGGTGCTGTTACTTTTTCTGTGTGAAAAGTCACCGATGGGCAGCAGATAGGATTCCCCATTGATAAAATTCTTCTGCGTATCCATTTTACTTTTTGCAGTGTTTGACATTCCAATGGTCTTAATAAAAGACGCTTCACTTTTAAATTTCTATTTTCTCTTACTATGCCCTGTTTGTGCACTTCATGATAATCTGTAAATAGTATAATGGTATCTTCTGTTGCATATTTTAAAATTTGCTCTGCATATTCTGGCTCATAAGTATCATCTTGATGTGCAATTGTTACAAACCTAGTGCTTCCTGTTTTCAATCCAAAATCAAAATCTGCTGCCAGTCCCATACCCGGTTGGGGATTCTCAATAATAGGAAGATGATATTGTTCTGCTATTCTTTCTATGTGTTTATTTCTAGTAGAAGTTCCAATTATCACTTGAGACTTTTGGGTCTGATTTATGATACTCTGCACACATTCTTCCAAATAACGTGACTCACCATATGCTAATATCACAAAAGTATGTTCCATTTTTTATTCTCCTAATCCACTTTCCACTGCATATACCATAGCTTTTAGTGCTTCTTCTTCATCTTCGCCTTCACATACAAATTCAATGGAATCTCCTGATTTAATGCAAGCTCCCAGTACACTTAAAACGCTTTTAGCGTTTGCAATGCCACCCTTAAATTGAAATGTAATCAACGATTGAAATTTCACTGCCTCTTTACATAACATACCAGCAGGTCTTAAATGTAGTCCTGTTGGATTTTTAATAACTACTTTCTGACTTAACATATTCTTCTCCTCCAATAATCCTGATTATTATTTATTCCCTGACTCTCTCAAAAACATTATTTTGTCTATTTCCCAATACATTCTTGTGGCTTTGTCATTTTAAAGCATATTCTCCATAATAATTTCTGCAAGTTTCTTCGCTTCCGCATCTATCATAGTCTGATCCTTGCCTTCAATCATAACACGCACTAATGGCTCTGTTCCAGAAGGACGTATCAAGACTCTTCCTTCTCCTGCGAATTTTCGTTCTAGTTCTTCTACTGCTTGTGCAATGTCTGCGTATTCCATAAAATGTTCTTTTTTATGATTTGGCACTTTTGCATTGACAAGTGCTTGTGGCAGTACTTCCATTACTTTTTCCAGTTCTGAAAGCTTTTTACCTGTATTCACCATCACTTCCAGTAAATGAAGTGCACTTAACAAACCATCTCCTGTTGTATTTTCGTCTAAGAAAATAATATGTCCGGATTGTTCCCCACCAATATTATATCCATTTTCACGCATATTTTCCAGTACATACCGATCGCCCACTTTCGTTTGCTCAATATGAATTCCCTTTTTTTCTCCCATTAAAGTAAATCCCATATTACTCATAATGGTTCCTACAATGGTATTTTTCTTCAGATTTCCTTGTTCCTTCATATGGTTTCCAATGATAGCCATAATCTGATCTCCATCTACCACATTTCCTTTTTCGTCTACTGCGAGCATACGATCCGCATCTCCATCAAAAGCAAGACCTACCTGTGCCTTTTCGTATACTACTCTAGCACGCAGTTCATCCATATGGGTCGAACCGCAGTTTGCATTAATATTGCTGCCATCTGGATTTGTATGGATTGCAACTAAATTCGCTCCAAGTCCCTTTAATGTTTCAACTGCTGTATAATGTGATGCTCCTTCTGCACAGTCAATTACAATTTTAAGACCACTTAATTCAATGGGAACTGTCTTTTTCATAAAGAACACATACTCTTCTCTAGCATCAAATCGATAGCTGACATTTCCTATTCCTGATCCCAAAGGCATTGGTACATCTTTCATTCCACTTTTGATCAAGTCTTCTATTTCATCTTCTAGTTCATCGGGAAGCTTATATCCTTCTCCATTAAAAAATTTAATTCCATTAAATTCCATGGGATTATGAGATGCTGAAATCACAACACCTGCATCTACTTTATGTTTCTGCGTCAGGTATGCAATTGCAGGAGTTGGAATAACTCCCATATATACTGCATTTGCTCCCACAGAACAAATTCCTGCCATTAAGGCATTTGCCAGCATTCCTCCTGAGATTCTGGTATCACAGCCTACAATAATAGTAGGCTGATGTGCTTTTTCTTTTGTAAGAACGTATGCGCCTGCCTGACCCAGCTTCATTGCCAATTCAATTGTAAGTTCTGTTCCTGCCACGCCTCGTACACCATCTGTTCCAAACATTCTTGCCATCGTATTTTACCTCATAAATTTTATTTTCTATTCTAATTTCCGTTAGGTCCTGTTCCTGTACTTCCCCCCGGGTTTACACTCGCAGGTCCGCCCACTCCAGGATTGCCTCCACCAGGATTTATGGGAGCGTTTTTATCTACTATAGTTATCTGCACACTTACCGTTCCCATTGATTCATATTTTTCATCGGTAGTACTTACCTGCAAGCCCACGATATGCGCACCCGGTTCTAAACCTGCTGTATCTAGCTTTACCTGTAATTGCGCAGCTGTAAAAGATTCCAGATTACTTGCCAAACCACGAATGGTTATTGGTATTGTAGTTCCATTGTATGAAATGGTATGATTATTACTCAATCCTGTAACCGTAATGCTTTCTACCGGTAAGTTAATAATTTTTGTCTGCTTTTGTTCTATCAATACTTTTATCGCAATTTTATTGGACTTATCATCTACCAAAGAAACACCTTCCGGAAGCCATTCATTGATATCTACTGGTATCTCCAAATTTTGGGTTGCCCCATCAATATTTATGATTTCACCTGGAATATTTACGGCATACGTAGTGTTTAATACGGATGCTTCCCCTTTGATTGTTACCGTTTCCGGGGCATATTCTGTTCCCATATATTCATACCCATCTGCAGGTGTTCCGGTAATTTCACCTTTAATTGGGATACTTTTGGTACCAAGTACATTGGCTTTAATGGTCACCACCGATTGATTCATTTCCAATAAATCAGAACTGATTACATTTCCCTCTTCATCATACAGTACCGGAATTACATTATCCGATACATCACTGGCGATTCCATCTACATTTATAGTTGCCAATACTTTATTGATTTTAGATACAATGGATTTTGGTCCTGAAATTTTCAATAAGTTTGGCGTAACTTCTGCCTCCCCTATGGCATAACCATTGTCTGGAGTTCCTGTGATTTCCGGTGAAACTACAAATGTTTGTTCCGACAGTTCTTCCAGTGTTATTTTCATATTGACCGTTTTATTATATACGGTAATGTATTTTTCATTCTTCTTAACTGAAATCTGAATAGGCACCAGTTTAATATCATAATCTTGTGTCAAATCAATCTGACTTAAATCAGCCGTTACTGTAAAATCACTGGCTTCCATGTCTTCCACATAATTTCTAGGTCCTATGATATAGAAGGATGCAATATCTGTATCTCCCACAACATCTGGCACTTTTCCCATTTCCTCAATAATATTTTTATTCTGTATTTCCACCGGAATAGAAAAAGATTTTGTCTTATCCGGATTTGCTATATTGATTACCACAAGCCATAATACAACAGAAAACAGGATGGATAAAATTTTCAGCCCTATATCATTTGTCACATGTTTCATCAGCTTCTTGAACATTCTTCATCCTCCTTTTCCATATTCTGAACCTTGCCACGTCCATGGAACCTTTTCGGATAAAATTTAATTTTCCTTTAAGATATTCTGCATCCACTTTGCGATATAATTCTCCGCCAATAGCAATTGATACATTTCCTGTTTCTTCGGATACAATAATAGTCAATGCATCGCATACTTCACTAATTCCCACCGCTGCACGGTGTCTGGTTCCTAAATCCTTACTCAGTTCCATATTATCAGAAAGAGGCAAATAGCAGGTTGCTGATATAATTCTATCTCCACGCACAATAATTGCTCCATCGTGTAAGGGCGTATTATGTTCAAATATATTAATGAGCAATTGACTAGATACTATGGAATCCAAAGCAATACCCGTTCTTTCATATTCACCTAAACTTACATTTTGTTCAATTACAATTAATGCTCCGGTTTTAACCTTTGCCATCTCATAGGTAGCTTTTACAATATCATTTACTGTATGTTCACTAAATCGTTCCTGATTCTTTTGTGAATCAAAGGAAAATATAGACGTAAGAAAATTCTTCTGTCCAAGCTGTTCCAAGGCTCTTCTCATTTCTGGCTGGAATACAATGATAATAGCAATTACTGCCACATTAATCGTCTTTCCTGCTATCCACAAGATAGTATTCATTTGAAAGATTGCCGCTATCATCACAAAAATAAGAACCACAATAATTCCCTTTAGTAAGTTCCATGCCCTAGTCTTCTTAAACCAAACCAAAATATTATAAATTAGGAATGAAATAATAATAATTTCCACAGCATCGGTTCTTGTAAATGTTGGACTTTTAATCCAAAATAAATATTTCGACGCAAATGAAGTCAAACTTGTAAACAAATTCTCCAGCATACTTTCATCCCCTTTCTCTTATTTTCACTTTTAGTCTAATAAATCTTGATCAATATCCAATTCTTCTGCTAATTTTTTTCGATTAATCGTGCTTTTGTGATGTGTAATCTGTTTCACCCTTTTATTTGTTTCTGTAAGATATACCTTAGGAACAGCTTTTACAAAATAATAATATTCATCATCTTCAAACTGTACCCGTTCCACCCTGCTGTAATCTAAATTATATAGAAAAAATTCCAATCCTAGACTAATCAGCACTGACAATGCAATCCCACCTATCAGCCATCCTATCTTATCTCCTCGTCCAATCACAATAAATCCTATCAGCATCACTATCAATTCTACTATATTTCCTGTTATCAATGCAATCTTCCACGCGTGATCAAAGGACTGACGTCTTATTATGTAAACTACAATTGTGGTCAATATAAAGGCTGCTAGTACCACATACATCTCTTTGTTTTCAATTAATACCTTTAATGCTACTGTGATTTTAGAAGTGACTTCGCTATCTTCAGATGCAGTGAAATTAACAATATGCTCTTGTATCCCTTTCATATAATAAAATGTAATGACACCACAAATCATAGACAGTCCAGATGTAGGTCCTTTTAGCAGTCCCATTGCTACTGGCATAACCTGTGGCAGATTTATGGAACACATAATGGGTGTCAATATCATACTATAACCATCTTTTAATATAAACTTATAGCACATAAAAAACATGAGTAAAAACAAACATAACGCAATAATACATGCTTCCAGCGACAATGCCGCCAAGTGTGCCAGCATTAATATACTTGCAAATACAACCGTTGTGTTTATCGGAAGAAATGCACACACTAATGCCAAAATCAATGGAACTGCCGGATTATTTAGCTTATCCATATATCCCATTTTACTATTAATCAAGAAAAATGCTACAACAGCCAACAGAAATTTGACTCCGGTTCCAATATATCTTTCATATTTCCCATAAAAGCTGCGTAATCTTTCCCTTTGTTCCAGTAATCCTGTCATTCCCAATCCTCCGCCGGCTGTGATTTTTCATTCCGTTCCTGAAGTTTCATTACTTTTTTCAGTCTAGAATGGTACAATTTCGTCTGCTGCGTTGCTATCTGATATTTTTTGGAATATACACTAACCGCTATAATCTGATAAATTATCGTAAATACCAGGTAACTCACTAAAACTAAACTACCAAATGTTATAAGGTTCATGCTTACTAGGGCTTGTGCCAATTGTTCCATAGAATACAGTAACCATAACAAAAATAAAATACCAAAAGCTATGGTAGATGAAATAAAAGTACTAATCATCTTGCAACTTACATAGTCTTTTCGGTAATATTGTTTTATTGGCATATATTCTTTTCCTTCGCCTTCTTCGTAAGCTGCCATTTTTGTCATTAAACGTATTTGTTCCTCATTTAGCATAGATTCACCTTCCATTTCTGAAACTATTCTCGCTCATTATATCATACAATTCTCCACAATAAAAGTAAAAACTGCCGCAGAAACTACGGCAGTTTTTCTTTAGTTGTCTAAAAATCTCATCTTATCCCTATCGCGTGTTGATTTTTTTGATTCCAACGACTTGGGTTTTTGCATTGCTCCCTTAAATTCCTCATGCATATTTAACTTACATTTATCACAGAAACGCCCTGTTAGTATAGGCGCACCACATAGTTCGCAATCTAACTTAATTTGAGATTCTTCTGTAAAGCTAAGTCTCTCTTCTCTTACCCATTGTTTGATTTGTTTTACAGTTACATCATTTTGTTCTGCGGTTCGGTTCAGTGGTGCCTTGGGATTCTCTCGCAGATATTCTTTAACCTGCTGAAATTTTTCTTCTAAATCTGCAATGCATGCCGAACATAAGGGCGGTCCTTGAAGATAATTGAAAAGTCTACCACAACCTCTACAATTTCTTACATCCATAGTTCTTCCTCCTAATATCCTCTGCCGATGCTGACACAAATACAATAAACCCCTGTAACACCGGTGCTTTTCAATTCATGGGCAGCCTCATTCATAGTACTGCCTGTTGTATAAATATCATCTACTAACAAGATGTAGCTTAATTGTACCTTATTTTCCTTTGCAATAAAAGCTTTTTTCAAATTTTTTTTGCGTTCCTGCTCATTCAGTTCTTTTTGGGCTTTTGTCTTTCTTACACGAATCAGCAAATCAGGATATACTGCTATCCCCATAGTTCTTCCAATCTCTCTAGCTATCAGCTCAGCCTGATTATAACCTCTCTGACGTCGTTTCGACTTATGAATCGGAATGGGTACAATCCCATCAACACAACAAGACGTAATCCATCTGCCATAGATACGTACTATTTCCTGTGCGTAATATCTTGCATATTCCTGACGATTTTGATATTTGAATCGATAAATAGAAGATTTCACTTCGTCCTTGTGTACCCATACTGCTTTGCCTTGTTGATATTCTTTATTATGTTTCTTACAGTCATAACAGTATTCCTGCTGTTCATTCTCAATAGGCTTTCCACATTTCTTACATACAGGTTCTTTTACATATTCTAATTTTTTTTCACATGTTGTACATACCGGACTTACTTCAAAAAGCAGGGACTGAAACTGTACCCTGTCACAAAATGGACATCTTCTTGGAAACATCATATGAATTACTTTTTCTTTTAGATTTTTCATAGTTTTTAAAAAATCTCTCGCGCAGTTTTATAATATCACACTTCCCATTACTATTCCATCTCTATTTTCTTATTCTTTCCGTTATGAGAGCATCATTTTGTCATTTGCAAATTCTCCGTCACTGGCTTCTTCGAATTTCGCCATTCAGTCTGCCACTTTTAATTTCTTTTTTTCTTCTCCTGACACATTATATATAATTCTGCCTTCATGCATCATAATCAAATTTAAGCATCTGCTTTCCCTCCTCTTTTTCACTTTACCTCGCAAATGCGTTGATACTTTATACTATATCATTTTATAGTATAAAAAAAGTCAAGAGTGTATCACTCCTGACCTTCCCTTAATCTCATTTTTAATCCGGTATATCGTTTTTGCTCACTGACGTTTTCTATCATCTCTTGAAATGTAGCATCATTTCCCACTAGTGTGACACATTTTTTTGCTCGTGTTACTGCGGTATATAATAAATTACGGTTCATCAACATTCTAGGTCCATTTAACAGTGGAATCACAACGGCTGGATATTCACTTCCCTGAGATTTATGAATAGTAATAGCGTAGGCCAGTTCCAGCTCGTCTAATTGTTTAAAGGAATACTCTACTACTTTATGTTCATCAAATTCAATGGTCATGGTTTCTCGAAATGTATTGATTGTATGAATAATTCCCATATCCCCATTAAATACACCCATTCCTTTATCAATTGCCAATCCGTATTTACTGCGAATTTCCCATTCCAACTGATAATTATTCTTTGTCTGCATAATTTTATCGCCTTCGCGAAATACAATGGTGCCTTGCTCTTTTTCTTGCTTTTTATTATCCGGTGGATTTAAATACTGCTGTAAAATCCCATTTAATCGCTCCACGCCCAGCAATCCTTTTCGCATAGGTGTCAATACCTGAATATCATAAGAAGTTGCATCCACAAACTTGGGAAGTTTTTGTTGAATCAACTGAATTAATACACTGATAATTACATTGGCATCGTAACGTTTTAGAAAAAAGAAATCCATGCTTTTATTATCCAAGAGAATTTCTTCGCCACGATTAATCTTATGAGCATTTACAATAATATCACTTTGAGCCGCCTGACGGAAAATTTTAGTCAAACAAACCACTGGAAATTGTTTAGAATCAATCATATCCTTTAGCACACTTCCAGGTCCAACACTGGGAAGCTGATTTACATCACCCACTAAAATCAACCGTGTTCCGGCAGTTACTGCTTTTAGCAGCGCATATAACAGTGTAATATCAACCATAGACATTTCATCAATAATAATAACATCTGTTTCTAATGGATTTTGTTCATTGCGTACAAAACCGGCATTTCCTTCCATTCCGCCACTTAACTCCAGCATTCGATGAATTGTCCTTGCTTCAAATCCTGTGGTTTCACTCATTCTTTTTGCCGCACGTCCTGTTGGTGCTGCTAAAAAAATATCCATTCCTTCCATTTCAAAGTAACGGATAATTGAATTAATGGTGGTTGTCTTACCGGTTCCAGGTCCTCCTGTAATAATCAGTAAACCATTGCGTACTGCCTCTTTCACTGCCTCTGCCTGTAATTCATCTAATTTCATTTCTGTATTGGATTCAATTCGGTTTATTCTCTGAGTAATCTCAATGTTTGGTATTTCATAAGAAATGTTTAATTGCTTTAACATGGATGCTACATTCACTTCCATATAATAATAAGTGGACGCATACACATACTGCTGCCCTTCCACTTCTTTCAACATTACTTTTTTATCAATTGCCAAGTCCATATAATGCTTTTCAATATATTCTGATTCTACCCCTAATAGCCTACCCGCTCTTTGAGTTAATTCCTTAGTCGGAAGACAAGTATGACCCTCCAAAGATGCTTGAATTAAAGTATATAAAATACCACTTCGGATTCGAAAGTCAGAGTCTGTATGAATTCCTATTTTAGCAGCAATTTCATCTGCAATTCGAAAACCTACACCTTGAATATCGTCTGCTAAACGATATGGATTTTCTTTTAAAATACGATACATTTCCGGACCATATGCTTGGTAAATTTTAACTGCAAGGGCTTGAGTAATTCCATATTCCTGAAGAAAAATCATTGCTTGACGCAATTCCTTTTTTTCTTCTACCTGCTCTGCAATCTCCATGGCTTTACGTTCACTGATTCCCTTTATTTCTGCCAAACGCTCCGGCTCTTCTTCTAGAATACGAAAGGTATCTTTCTTAAATCGCCGCACAATTCTTGCTGCAAGTGCCACACCCACTCCATGAATTGCTCCAGAACCTAAATAACGCTCTATAGACACAATATCTGCTGGAGCTATGGTTTCCACCGTTTCTACTTTTAATTGTCTTCCATAAGATGGGTGGGTACTATATTCCCCTTTTACTTCTACGGTCTCGCCTTCTCCTATTCCTTGAAAGGTACCTACACACGTAATTTCTTCTTCTTCTGAAACCAAATTCAATACGGTGTATCCATTATCCGTATTCTGATACACAATATGTTCTATATATCCTGTCAATGTTTCCAAAAAACTGTCCTCTATTCCAAACCGTAATTGCGCTTCATCTGTTCATATAAAACCTGAGCAATACCTAAACCCTCTCCTTGAGAAGAAGATTCGGAAAAATTCTGTATCATCTGTTCTTTATAATAATCTTGTAATTGCTTATTGGATGCTGAAGTCTCATTACTGGATTCCGGAACCATTTTCTGCATAGCTTTAAACATCTGTTCTGTGAAATAAGATTCAAAGTCTTTGCAGACATCCATAAGCTGGTCATCTGTAGCTTCTGATAAATCTGTATGTAAGGTCTCTTCTAACTTGTTGCTTGTAGTAGAAGTATCTGTGTTATATAGTGAGCTTAAACTGTCTACACTAAGACTCATAAATACCTTCTTTCTTCTGGATATCAATGATTCCAAAGTTTTAACTAATTTAACATTTTAACTAATTTAACGTTTTAACTAATTTAACGTTTTAACTAATTTAACGTTTTAATTGATTTAATTGATTTAACGTTTTAATTGATTTGCCTGTCCTAGCATATCATCTGCTGCTTGAATTGCTTTGGAGTTCATTTCATATGCTCTTTGGGCTACAATTAAATTTACCATCTCATCTGCCACCTGTACATTCGAGCCTTCTAAAAATCCAGCTCTCACTTTACTTTTGGCAATGTTATTGGCCGTTGCTTCATTTAATGCTGCTCCTGAAGCATTTGTTACCGCTAATAAACTTCCGGACATTTTTTCCAAACCTGCCGGATTGTTAAACTGATATACACCAATTTGCTGATTTAAAGCAATATAGTTACCCGCACCATTCTGATATCCAAATGCCCCATCTGTACTAATTACCAGCTTGCTAAGATTCACTCCCTGGGGAATTGTAATTGCTCTTCCTGTGGTATCAAGTACCGGATATCCTTCTCCTGTGACTAATGTAATTGCTCCGTTTGCTCCTATACTGGCTTTGAAATCTCCATTGCGCGTATAGTAAGTGCCACCGTCTTCTCCACGTACTGCAAAAAAACCATCTCCTTCAATTGCAAATGCCGTATCGCTTGCACTTTCTGATAAAGGTCCTTGGGTAAAGGAAGACGTAATGGAAGCCACTCTAGTTCCAAGTCCCACCTGTGCTGAAATAGGTTTCTCCTGACCGTTAGCTGAAGTAGTCTTTGTCTGAAGTGTTTGATACAGTAATGACTTAAATTCAGACTTTTCACTTTTATATCCTTTTGTATTTACATTTGCTAAATTATTCGAAATTGTATCTACTGCTGTTTGTTGGGAAACCATTCCCGAGGCAGCAGACCATAATGCTCTCATCATATTAATACAGCTCCTTTTTAGATTCTGCCGATATTGTTAACTGCTTTTTCAAGTGTAGTGTCAATTGTTTGGATAATCTTTTGATTTGATTCAAATGCTCTGGAAATCGTTATCATCTCTACCATTTCCGAAACCACATTTACATTGGACATTTCCAGTGACCCTTGTGTTACCTTGGCATTGGAGTCTTGTATTTGTCCACCTTCTGCCAATTCATACATGTTTTCACCATATTTCCCAATGTAATTATAATCCGCCACATCTACTACACCGATTTGTCCCAAAGCAATATCATTCTGATACAAATATCCTTGTTCATCAATCGTTAACTTTGCATTGGGATCTAACCGTATATATCCTGCCTGTCCAGGATTTGAAGCTTGCGCTGCTGCCTGATTCAGAACATAATCTCCATCTTTAGTAACCAGATATCCAGCCGTATTTACTGTAAATGCTCCATCTCTGGTATATTTCATTGAGGTTTCTCCTGCTTTATTTGTAAAAGAAATCGCAAAGAAACCATCTCCTTCTAGTGCCACATCATATACATTATCTGTGACTCTGAAGGCTCCTTGTCCATAATCTGTATAGTTCTCACCAATTTTCACACCCATGTTCATAATTCCCAGACCTTTTGGCAAATTGTAATCTGAGGTATCCTTAATCTTAACTGCCAAGGTATCTGCAAAAGACTGTGAAGTAGCACCTTCTTTTTTAAATCCACTTGTAGCAGAATTCGCTAGATTGTTGGTAATGGTATCTAATCTATTTTGCTGATTAATCAATCCGGTGTATGCTGTATATAATCCTTTTACCATTGTGGCACTCCTTTGTAGGCTCCATTTAGTGTACTAACACAACTGTTTCATTTCAATGTAATTGTGTCAGAACTCCTGTGTAACTATCTTAATAATTCACTAAGATACTACATTAATCATCTCTTTTTCCGGAAAGAAATTCTACATACTTGCCTGTTCCAATTGCCACACAAGTCATTGGATCTTCTGCTGTCATGGTATTAATTCCGGTTCTGTCTTCAATTAATTCTTCTAATCCTCGAAGTAAAGAACCGCCTCCGGTTAATACAATACCTCTGTCTGCAACATCTGCTGCCAACTCAGGAGGTGTCTTTTCTAATACACTGTGAACAGCTTCTACTATCTGAAGTGTCTGCTCTCGTAATGCCTCTTCCGTCTCTTCGGAAGATACGGATACTGTTTTAGGAAGACCGGTTACTAAGTTTCGTCCTCTTACATCCATGGTATCATTTTGTGCCAATGGAAAACAGGTTCCAATTTTAATCTTAATATCTTCTGCTGTTCGCTCTCCTATTAAGAGGTTATGTTTCTTTCTCATGTAGCGTATAATTGCTTCGTCAAAATCATCTCCTGCAATTTTAATAGAAGTACTTACCACCGTTCCGCCTAAGGAAATAACTGCAATATCTGCGGTTCCTCCTCCAACATCTACAATCATATTTCCACAAGGCTTTGAGATATCAATTCCGGCTCCAATTGCTGCTGCAATAGGCTCTTCTATAATGGAAACTTCTCTAGCTCCTGCCTGATATGTGGCATCTTCTACTGCCTTTTTTTCAACTTCTGTTACTCCACTTGGTACACATACGCTTACCCGTGGCTTACGAAAACTTTTTTTACCCATTGCTTTTTGAATAAAGTACTTTAACATTTTTTCGGTCACGGTATAATCGGAAATAACACCTTGGCGTAATGGTCTTACCGCAACAATATTTCCCGGTGTTCTTCCTAACATCAGCCTTGCTTCTTCACCTATTGCTTTAATTTTATTGGTATCTCTGTCAAATGCTACTACGGATGGCTCTTTTAATACGACACCTTTTCCTTTTATATATACAAGAATACTTGCTGTTCCTAAATCAATTCCTATATCTGTCGACATCATGATTGTTCCCCTTTCGTTCCTCTATCTGAACATAATAATTCTATTTTTCCATATATAACTACATTATATACAATCACAGGGATTTTTCAAATCATTTTTTATAAAAATGTAAAAAAACGTCTATTTTTAACATTTTCCAAACATCTTTATTCTTAAGTTTATGAATATTTTATAATTTTTCTTCTTTCTTTCTATTTTTTTCACACATACGTCACATTCCCTTACTATACTAAAACAGTACTAGCTAATAAGCTAATATAATTTTTCATAACTCATGCTTCCTGGGTTCGTATGAATCCAGGAAGTACTCCCCGAACTTACGGAACTGCTTTCATAGCAGTTCCTTTTTTATTTTTTTAAAAGAAGAGAATCGCATATCTTTTTATCTCAACCTATGTCATTTTGTCAAACTATCCATATATTTGTGCTTACTTCTATTTTGCTTTTTCCAAATATTTCTTAATATAATTTCCGGTATACGATTCCGGCACTTTTGCAACCTCCTCCGGTGTTCCCTTGGCAATTACAAATCCGCCGCCATCTCCACCTTCTGGTCCCATATCAATAATATAATCCGCCGTTTTAATCACATCTAGATTATGTTCAATCACTACCACTGTATTGCCGCCCTCTGCCAGTCTTTGCAAAATTTCTGTGAGCTTATGGACATCTGCAAAATGGAGTCCAGTAGTGGGTTCATCTAATATATATATCGTCTTTCCCGTACTTCGCTTGCTTAATTCTGTTGCTAGTTTAATTCTCTGCGCTTCTCCTCCTGATAACGTAGTGGACGGCTGTCCTAGTTTAATATAGGATAATCCCACATCATATAATGTCTCTATTTTTCGCTTAATAGTGGGTACATTTTCAAAAAATGTCAGTGCTTCCTCTACCGTCATATTCAATACATCATAAATGTTTTTTCCTTTATACCTTACCTCCAATGTTTCCCTGTTGTAACGCTGACCATTGCACACCTCACAGGGTACATATACATCTGGAAGAAAATGCATTTCAATTTTTAAGATTCCATCTCCAGAGCAGGCTTCACAGCGACCGCCTTTTACATTAAAACTAAATCTTCCCTTGCTGTATCCTTTGGTTTTAGCATCTACCGTGGAAGCAAATAGATCCCGAATCTGATCAAATACTCCCGTGTATGTTGCCGGATTGGATCTAGGTGTTCTGCCAATTGGAGACTGATCAATATCAATTACTTTATCTAATTGTTCCATTCCTCTTATTTCCTTGTGTTTTCCCGGAATTGTTCTGGCACGATTTAGGTCTCTGGCAAGACGTTTGTATAAAATTTCATTGGTAAGAGAAGACTTTCCTGAACCAGATACTCCGGTAATACAAGTCATGACACCCAAAGGTATCTCTACTGTTACATTTTGTAAATTATTTTCGTTGGCTCCTATGATTTTTAGATATCCACTTGGTTTTCTACGAATTTTAGGAACTGGAATCTGAATACGTCCACTTAAATAAGCACCTGTTATGGATTTTTTATTTTTCATAATTTCCTTGGCGGTTCCCTGTGCAACCAGTTCTCCACCATGTTCTCCGGCCCCAGGTCCAATGTCCACGATATGGTCTGCTGCCAACATTGTTTCTTCGTCATGTTCCACTACAATCAAAGTATTCCCCAAATTTTTAAGATTTTTCAAGGTATCTAATAATTTATCATTATCACGCTGATGCAGTCCAATGCTTGGTTCATCTAATATATATACAACACCCACTAAGCCTGAGCCAATCTGAGTTGCCAGACGAATGCGCTGTGCTTCCCCGCCTGAGAGCGTTCCAGTAGCCCTGGATAATGTTAAATATTCCAATCCTACATTTACCAAAAATCCTACTCTAGCTCTGATTTCTTTCAGTACTTGAGCACCAATTAGCTGCTGTTGGCTGGTAAGTTCCATCTTCTCCAAGAACTCTTGAAGTTTGCGAATAGACATAGAGGTTACTTCATATATATTTTTTCCTGAAACTGTAACGGCAAGCGCTTCTTTCTTCAATCGCTGTCCCCCACAGACTTTACAGGGTGTGATACGCATAAATGCTTCGTATTCCTGCTTCATGGTTTCCGAACTGGTTTCACGGTAACGTCTTTGCACATTTCGAATCAAGCCTTCAAATGCCACGTCATAGACGCCTTCCCCACGTTGTCCTTTATAATACACTTTTACTTCTTTTCCATCGGTTCCGTAAATCAGCATATGGCGTATTTTATCTGGTAGTTCTTCATAGGGTGTATTTACGTCAAATTGATATTCCTTTGCTAATGCATTTAGAATGGCATATGTGTAACTGGAAGAGTCCGTACTAGACTGCCAGCCCATAACTTGAATTGCACCTTGGGCAATACTTAAGGACTTGTCTGGTATCATCAATTCCTCATCAAATTCCATCTTATAGCCTAGCCCAAAACATTCAGGGCAGGCACCAAATGGATTATTGAAGGAAAAATTTCTAGGTTCAATTTCATCAATACTGATTCCACAGTCTGGACAGGAAAAACTCTGTGAGAAATGAATTGGCTCTTGATTGATAATATCCACCGTCATCAGTCCTTCCGATAATGCCATTACACTTTCTATGGAATCTGTTAAGCGCTTTTCAATTCCTTCTTTGACTACAAGACGATCCACTATAATTTCAATATTATGTTTTACATTTTTATCCAGAGGAATCTCCTCTGTTAAATCATATGCATTCCCATCTACTTGAACTCGCACATAGCCACTTCTTTTCGCTTGTTCTAGAAGCTTTTGGTGTGTACCTTTTCTTCCTCGTACAACAGGAGCCAAAAGTTGAATTTTTGTTTTTTCCGGAAGTGCCATAATATGATCTACCATTTGGTCAATGGTTTGTTTCTTTATTTCTTTTCCACATACGGGGCAATGAGGAATTCCAATTCGAGCATATAATAAACGAAAATAATCATATATTTCTGTCACGGTTCCTACTGTGGATCTTGGATTGCGATTAGTTGATTTTTGATCAATGGAAATAGCCGGAGAAAGTCCTTCAATTCGTTCTACATTTGGTTTTTCCATCTGCCCTAAGAACTGTCTTGCATAGGAAGACAATGATTCCATATATCGTCTCTGCCCTTCTGCATAAATCGTATCAAATGCAAGGGATGACTTTCCAGAACCACTCAGTCCTGTTAATACCACCAATTCATTTCTTGGAATGTCTACATCTAGGTTCTTTAAATTATTTTCATTTGCTCCACGTATTTTAATATATTGTTTTTCTATTTTTGCCATGCTGTAACTCCTTCTATGTTTAACACCTTTCCCATTTTACTTTTAAGATATTCTTCTTCCTTCTCATCGTATCACTTTACACAACCTTCATATCACGCAGATTCTGCTTTAATTCAATCATCTTATCACGCAGTTCTGCTGCTGCCTCAAAATTAAGTTCTGCCGCTGCTGACTGCATCTTTTTCTGCACTTCTTTGATTACCTTCTCTAGCTCTTTACGGCTCATAGATTCTGGATCTTTCTTAAACCGATATTCTTCTTTAGCAACCTTTTTAGAAATAGTAATTAAATCACGCACGGCCTTTTGAATTGTCTGGGGTGTCATGTTGTGTTCTTGATTGTATGCCTCCTGAATGGCTCTACGGCGATTTGTTTCATCTAATGCCACCTGCATGGAATGTGTTATTTTATCCGCATACATAATCACATGGCCTTCTGAATTACGTGCCGCCCGACCTATTGTCTGAATTAGAGATGTCTCGGAACGCAAAAATCCTTCTTTATCTGCATCTAAAATTGCCACCAGTGTGATCTCTGGAATATCCAGTCCTTCCCGCAACAAGTTAATTCCTACTAATACATCGAAAATATCCAATCGTAAATCCCGAATAATTTCTGCCCGTTCCAAAGTATCAATGTCAGAGTGAAGATACTTTACCCTAATGCCTACTTCTCGAAGGTAGTCTGTTAAATCTTCCGACATTTTTTTGGTTAATGTAGTAATTAACACCTTATGTCCGGAAGCTATTTCTTTATTGATTTCACCTAAAAGATCATCTATCTGTCCCATTACCGGACGGACTTCTACCCTCGGATCCAGCAATCCAGTGGGACGAATAATCTGTTCTGCACGTAGAAGTTCATGTTCTCTTTCATACACATTTGGAGTAGCGGATACAAACATCATTTGATCTATTTTGCTTTCAAATTCTCCAAAATTCAAAGGACGGTTGTCCTTAGCGGAAGGTAAACGAAATCCATAGTCCACCAACGTACTTTTTCTTGACTGGTCTCCTGCATACATTCCGCGAACCTGTGGAATTGTAATATGGGATTCATCCACAATAATTAGAAATTCTTCTGAAAAATAATCCATCAGCGTATGTGGCGGAGCCCCTGGCTCTAATCCTGAAAGATGCCTGGAATAGTTCTCTATTCCGGTACAAAATCCAGTTTCTTTTAACATTTCTATATCAAAATTAGTACGCTCTGCAATTCGCTGCGCTTCTAATAGTTTATCTTCTCCTTTAAAATACTTAACTCGTTCTTCCAATTCTTGTTCAATTTCACCTGCTGCCTGTAGTATTTTCTCTTTGGGCACCACATAATGAGATGCTGGAAAAATAGCCATATGTTCTAATTGACTTTTTATTTCTCCAGTCAATACATCAATTTCCGTAATTCTATCTATTTCATCTCCAAAAAATTCTATTCTAATTGCAGTATCTCCATAATCTGCGGGAAACACCTCCACCACATCTCCCCGAACCCGAAAGGTTCCACGATGAAAATCCATATCATTTCTGTTATACTGTATCTCAATAAGCTTGCGTATTACATCATCCCGATCTTTTTCCATACCCGGACGCAGGGAAAGCATCATATTCTTATAGTCAATTGGACTGCCTAGTCCATAGATACAGGATACACTGGATATTATAATCACATCTTTACGCTCTATTAATGCTGCTGTGGCAGATAAACGCAATTTATCAATTTCTTCATTGATGGAAGAATCTTTGGCAATATAAGTATCACTGGAGGGCACATAGGCTTCTGGCTGATAATAGTCATAATAGGATACAAAATATTCTACTGCATTTTCAGGAAAGAATTCCTTGAACTCCCCATAAAGCTGTGCTGCTAATGTCTTATTATGTGCAATAATAAGAGTTGGTTTCTGCAATTGCTGAATAACATTTGCCATGGTAAATGTCTTACCGGAACCGGTAACTCCCAGTAATGTTTGAAATTGATTTCCTTCTTGAAATCCTTGTACTAATTCTTTAATTGCCTGGGGCTGGTCACCGGTAGGCTGGTATTTTGATATTAGTTTGAATTCCATTTTCTATTTTTACCTCCGTAGTGTCCCACAAAAAGTGCTGACCCTTTCATTTTCTTCTTCCCTTATAAATATAGGTCAAAAAAATTATATCATACATATTTAAAAAAGTATAGATGTAAACGGAACATTTGTTCTATTTTTTTAATTATAAATTTTGCCAAATTCAAAAAAATGAGCCATTGCACGATATGATTCGTACAATAACTCATTTTAAAATTGCATCTGATTTAAAATTCCATCTAATTTAAAATTGCATCTGATTTTCAATTCATTTTACTTGATTTTTTTATTTTATTCCTGCTATTTCTATCTTCCACAGCATTGCTTATATTTCTTTCCGCTACCACAAGGACAAGGAGCATTGGGATATACTTTAACAGATTCCCGCTTTTTAGGACCCTTTTGTAACGATTCATCTCGATTGGTTCCGGTTACTTTCGCTACCTGCTCACGTTCTACTTTTTGTTCAATTCTCACATGGAACAATAAACGTACCGTATCCTCTTGAATATTGGAAATCATGCTGTCAAACATATCATAGCCGCTCATTTTATACTCTACTAGGGGATCTTTCTGGCCATATGCCTGTAAACCAATTCCCTGACGAAGTTGATCCATATCATCAATATGATCCATCCATTTACGGTCAATTACCTTTAGTAAAACCACACGCTCTAATTCACGGACAGCTTCTGGATCTGGAAATTCTGCTTCCTTCATTTCATAATGCTTGACTGCCTGCTCTTTTAAGCTGTGTTTCAATTCATTGGCATGAAGTCCCTTGATATCTTCTGGAGTAATGGGGGTCAATGGAATAATCGGAAGAAGAAGTTGATTTAACTCATTCAAATTCCATTCTTCACTGTCTTGATCCGATGAAATACAGATATCTACTGTATTCTCAACGCGGTCTGTAATCATCTTATAAATTACATCACGCATACTTTCTCCGTCTAATACTCTGCGTCGTTCTGCATAAATAATTTCTCTTTGTTCATTCATGACCTGATCGTATTCCAGCAAATTTTTACGAATACCAAAGTTGTTGCTTTCTATCTTCATTTGAGCTTTTTCAATTGCAGTTGTTAACATTTTATGTTGAATTTGTTCATTCTCTGGTACGCCCAATGTATTAAACATATCCATCAGCTTTTCTGAACCAAAAAGGCGCATTAAATCATCTTCCAGTGAAATATAAAATTGAGATTCACCTGGATCTCCCTGACGTCCAGAACGACCACGCAACTGGTTGTCAATACGTCTGGATTCATGACGTTCTGTACCAATAATCTTAAGTCCGCCGGCTGCCTTGGCGCCTTCATCCAATTTAATATCCGTACCACGTCCTGCCATGTTGGTTGCAATTGTAACTGCACCATGAAGACCTGCTTCTGCTACAATTTCTGCTTCCAATTCATGAAATTTTGCATTTAATACCTTATGCTGGATTCCACGTCTTTTTAACATCTCACTGATTAATTCTGAAGTTTCAATGGTAATGGTACCAACCAAAACTGGCTGTCCCTTTTCACAGGATCTTTCAATCTCTTCTACCACTGCACGGAACTTTTCTTTTTTTGTTTTATATACAGCATCTTGTAAGTCCTTACGAAGAATGGGCATATTTGTGGGAATCTCAATAACATCCATTCCATAAATATCGCGAAACTCCTTTTCTTCTGTTAATGCAGTACCTGTCATACCTGATTTTTTTTCATATTTATTAAAGAAATTCTGGAATGTAATATTTGCTAAGGTCTTGCTTTCTCGTTTCACCTTAACATGCTCTTTTGCCTCAATCGCCTGATGTAAGCCATCTGAATAGCGGCGTCCTGGCATAATACGACCGGTAAATTCATCTACAATCATTACTTTATCATCTTGAACCACGTAGTCTTGATCTCGGAACATAAGATTATGTGCACGCAAAGCCAAAATAATATTATGCTGAATTTCTAGATTATCAGCATCTGCTAAATTCTCAATTTTAAAGAAATTCTCTGACTTTTTTACACCTTCTTCGGTAAGGTTTACAACCTTGTCCTTTTCATTTACAATAAAATCTCCGCTTTCTTCCTGCGTAACCCCCATAATAGCGTCCATTTTAGAAAACTCTGGCACATCTTCTCCACGCACCATCTGTCTTGCTAAAATATCACACGCTTCATATAAACTAGTTGATTTTCCACTCTGACCTGAAATAATCAAAGGTGTTCTAGCTTCATCAATCAATACGGAGTCAACTTCATCAATAATAGCATAATGCAAATCACGCTGTACTAACTGTTCCTTATAAATCACCATGTTATCACGTAAGTAATCAAATCCCAGTTCATTATTGGTAATATAAGTAATGTCGCATGCATACGCTTCCCGACGTTCCTTATTATCCATTGCATTTAGCACCACACCAACAGTAAGTCCTAAAAATTCATGAACTTTTCCCATCCACTCTGAATCACGATGAGCCAAATAATCATTTACCGTAACAATATGAACGCCTTTTCCTTCTAATGCATTTAGGTATGCCGGCAAGGTGGATACTAATGTCTTACCTTCTCCTGTCTTCATTTCCGCAATACGTCCCTGATGCAGAATAATACCACCAATAAGCTGAACACGGTAAGGTTCCATGCCAATTGATCTTTTTGCAGCTTCTCGTACGGTTGCATATGCTTCCGGCAGTAACTGGTCTAATGTCTCACCCTCTGATAATCTCTTTTTATATTCTTTCGTCTTTTCTTTCAATTGTTCATCGGTTAATTCCATCATGGCAGGACGGAACGATTCAATCCTATCTGCAATAGAATATATCCTTTTTAGCTCCCGCTCACTATGTGTACCGAATACTTTGTTCATAATACTCATATATACGCTCCTATTTCTTTCCGGCATAAATTTTGCCACCGATTCTATTCCAATCTTTATAGACAACTTGGTTTATTGTACCACTTTATATGTTTATAAACAATACTTAATCCCGTGAACGATTTATGAATTTTTTATGAAATACCCTTTTACACTCTTTCTTTTTATGTTATGATTGGAATAATTCTAAGATAGTTTGATTGAAGAAGAGACAGAAATTCAGGCTTGTCAGATTCATACATATCCTGACATTCTGAAAAAACATCTGCCAATGAAAGCTGATCACATGGTATAATAGCCATAAGATAACTCCTTTCCAGGTGGTGTATATGATTGTTTCTCGACAATTCAATTATAACATACCTGTGAGGAGTTATTCTATTTCAAATAGTAAAAAAGACAGTAAAATCAATGGTTATGGCGTTTTGCAAACGCCTAAAATCTGTACATTCAGAGAGGAGATTACAAATGAGTTACTTTTATAAGACAAAAGGCACCTGCTCTACACTCATCGAAGTCGAACTTGATGGCAATATTGTTAAACATGTAAAATTTACTGGTGGCTGCAATGGCAACCTGCAGGCCATACCTAAATTAGTAAAAGGTTTAACGGTAGAAGAAGTGGAAGAAAAGATTGGTGGTATTTCCTGTAACGGTCGGCCTACTTCATGTGGTGACCAGCTTGCTAAGGCCTGTCGTGAAGCTATGAATGCAGCTAAGGGAACACGTTAATTCAGAAATAATGTATAATCTATTTCAGATACAATTCATACAATTTAGGAAACATACCTCTTATCTTGTATGAATTGCATTTGACGTAAAACCATACTAATATAAAAAAATCAGAATTAAAATTTTCTACTCGCACTCATCTGCCAGCATACCATTCATCAGTACGCTGTCTGTCACTGTATTGCAATTTCTTTTTATCTTTTTACAAAATTCCATGATTTAATAAAAATTCTCGCCAAATATCAATATATTTTGCCTGTATGTGCACTCCATCAAAAGAATATGCTCCATTTAATTTTCCCGTAGCCGGATCATCTAAAACTTCATTCACGTCAATATAGAAGCTCATTATATTATCCGGAATTTGTGCAAGCCTTTCGTTTCTTGCATTTACTTCTGCATTATTGATGTAAGTGTTTTCTTCATCTTTTCCGGCAGTCACATGCATAATTGCTTCTACAAAAATAATTGTTTCCGGTTGTAATTCCCGCACGCGCGCAACCACTGTTTTAAACTGTTCTCCAAATTCATCTGCCGTTCCTACTCCTAATTCATTAATGCCCAGCATAATATATATTTTTCCATATTTCTTTTGAGTCAACATTTCTTCTAGCGTTACCCCATTCATGGTATTATCCCAAATATCCCAAATCATCTGCCCATTTTTCACAAAAAAATCCGTTTGTTCCCATCCTGCATACTCATACAAGATAGAGGTTCTAGAATCTCCAATAAACAATGCATCTTCTAAATAATTCATTTCTACTCGCTGAAAACTCCGAGGCTGTGGAGCTGCTGTTTCCACTACAGGCACTTCCTGAACTACTTCTTCTGTGGCTGCATCTTCTTTCTTATCCTCTCTTATTTCTCCTGTTTCTCCTATTTCTCCTGTTTCATTCTTTTTTAGTGACAATACAGTTTGTTCCAAAATTGTTTCTAACTCCAATTTCACATTTTTGTCCTGGGCTTTTTCTGTCAGTTGATATCCTCCATAGCATAGGCTGCTAATTACAATCAATAGAAAGAAAGGATATTTTCCTAATCTCTTCATGCTCTTCTCCTTCCTGTATTTTATGGCTTTATTGGTGTTTTTTCTTTTAAAATCGGAAATATAGAAATGGATTATTTACAGCAGTTACCATCTGGTATACGCTTGCCCAAAACACCACAAATAGTAACATTAAAAACCATGTTCTGCTTTTATGTTTCTTATATATATTTTCCGGTAAATAAGTACACAAAAATATTCCCACAACAAAGAAGACCCCATATCTTTCCAGTGCATTCCAGGTTATTTGACTATTTTGTTTCCAGCTATCCCACTGTCCAATCCAACAAAACATTTTATTAAAATAGGTAGTAATACTTTTAATATCTTCTAATGCAAAAATAACCCAGCCACTTACTACTGCGAGTAAAGTATAGCATCTTCCTATTGCTTTATGTATTTCAAAAAAGTTCTGTAAAAATAATTTTTCCACGCTTAGTAATATGAAATAGTAAATTCCCCATAGCAAAAAATTCCATCCTGCTCCATGCCAGATTCCAGTGAGTGACCATACAATAAAAAGATTTAAAATAGTACGGACAATTCCTTTTCTATTGCCACCTAGTGGAATATACAAATATTCCCGAAACCAGGTACTTAATGTAATATGCCATTTTCGCCAAAAGTCCGTTACTGAATATGCCGTATATGGGTGATGAAAGTTTCTTGGCAGTCGAAATCCCAACATTTCCCCAAGACCTATGGCCATTAAGGAATATCCATTAAAATCAAAATATAACTGAAGAGAAAAAGCAATTGCTCCCAGCCAAGCCATACTACTAGAAATGCTGTCAACTCCTGTTACCTGAATTTCATGCCAAAGATTTCCCAATACATTTGCCAGTAACATTTTATATCCTAGTCCTACTGTAAATAATTTCAGCCCATTTTCCATTCCTGTAAAATCAACTTTTCGACTTTTCATCTGCTTTGAAACATCATGAAACAATACAATTGGTCCTGCTATTAATTGTGGAAACATACACAAGTAGGCTCCAAGTGTAATGACATTCTCTTCATATTCTTCCGGTCTGCGATATACATCTATGGCATATGCTGCAATTTGAAAGGTATAAAAACTAATTCCTAGAGGAAGGTTGTGCTGAAAATCTGGCAGCAGTCCCACAGAAACATTATGATTTTCTTGCAAATATCCTATTATTTTATTTAATTCTTCTGTTACAAAGGGCATATATTTAAAGAAAAACAGTGTGCCAAAATCATAGCATAACATTGTTATCAATAATTTCCGACGAACATTTTTCTTTCTTCCATTCATACACGTTGTAAGTACAAAATGAATGACCAAAGAACTTATGATAAGTAAAAACCATTTCTTCTCCCCTCTAAAATAGAACCACAAACTTCCTAAAAATAATATTAAATTTCTATACTTTGGCTGTGCAAAATAATAAATCATTAAAAATAACGGTAAAAATAAAAATAGAAACTCTTCACTGCAAAATAACATCTTTGGTAACCCTTTCTTCTATTATTACAATATACGCACCATATACCAAACCAAACATATACAGTGCAATATAACAAAAACTTTCCCATTGTGCTTCATAATGCTTTACTAACGAATTATATCATCTTTCCTTTCTTTGGATAGCACAATTTCCTTACATGTTGTTACAAAGCAGTTACAATACTGTGACCTTTCTATTTTTAGTACAGCAACTCCATTTCATTTATTTCGAATCTATCGCAAACATTTTGTTTTTCGTGTAATTGTCTGAATTTTTTACAACTTATCTATCCTAATCAGTTATAAGTATGTTTAATATATAATTTAGTAATTAGTTGTTGACTTTCTTCTCTTTGTTAGATATAATAAGTTTAACAAAAGAGAAAAGCAAACAATACAGTACGAAAGAAAACGTACGAAGGGTACAAAAGAAAAAGTACCAAAGGTACAAGATGGTATACCAATTACATAGGAAGTACATCTAAAGTACAAAAGAAAAGTATTGTAATTTCAAAGAAAAGGAGGTAGAATCCACCGGAAACATAACGTATTGCCATTAAAATTTAAGAAAGCGAGGTACAGTCCACCAAAACAGTAAACTAATTTCCCTCGGATGATTTTTCAGTAATATATCTGGGGTACAAGAGAACAATAGTTATAGTTTTAAGAAGTATTATAATAAGTTCAATAGTTATAGTAAGTGATATGATACCTTCGATGACTACAAGTCCAGTAAGTTATACGATATGTTCGATGACTACACGTTCAGTAAGTTATACGATACTTTCGATGACTACAAGTCCAGTAAGTTATACGATATGTTCGATGACTACACGTTCAGTAAGTTATACGATATGTTCGATGACTACACGTTCAGTAAGTTATACGATATGTTCGATGGCTACAAGTTCAGTAAGTTATACGATACTTTCGTTGGCTCGTAGTTTAGTAAATGATAAGATGTAAGTGAGAAATCATAGATTTTTTCAGATGAAGCCTTGAATCGAAAAACAATAGAATAATTGTATGATAATCTAGAAAGTATTATTCATATATAGATACATACAGCTTGCATTCAATGGTAGCAAAATTTCAGAAAGAAAATATTACGATTTCCCAAAAAAATCTCCCTAAAAGAAGGAATCGAGGTAGAAGTCCAATGGATATTATAGTTTAGAAGGCTACATCAGATAGAATAGATATCGATGTAGCCTTCTTATTTTTATGCATTTTTTTGTTTGACCTAAACTTCCCTATTTCTATCATGCTCAAAGTGTTTTATCAATATGCTTTTCCCCAGTAAACTAACTTATGTGCCGGCTTACCACAACATACACAAACATCTGAAATTGCTTCTTGATGTTCCAGTGGCATACAGCGTGAAGTAGCTGTGGTGTCTTCTTTGATTTTGTTCTCACAGCTCTCCTCTCCGCACCACATAGCACGAATAAATCCAGGCTTATTCTCCACTGCATCTTTAAATGAAGGGTATGATTTTGCATCTGTAATATGAGAATCTCTATGTGCCTTGGCACGTTCAAACATATCCTTTTGGATTACAAGTAAAAGTTCTGCTACTTTCTGAGAAACCTCTTCCAATGAACATTGAATTTTTTCTCTAGTATCACGGCGAACCAAAACGCATTTTCCAGCTTCGATATCTTTTGGTCCTAATTCAACTCGAATTGGAATACCACGCATCTCCTGCTCTGAAAATTTCCAACCGGGGCTTTTTTCACTATCATCCATTTTTACACGAATTCCTGCTTTCGCTAATGTTTCTTTTACCAGAAGTCCTTGTTCTAGAACTCCTTCTTTATGCTGCTGAACGGGAATTACCATTACTTGAACAGGTGCAATTCTAGGTGGAAGTACAAGACCGGAATCATCCCCATGTACCATAATAATTGCTCCAATTAAACGTGTGGTCATTCCCCAGGAAGTCTGATGAACATACTGTAACTTATTTTCTTTATCTGTATACTGTATATTAAATGCTTTTGCAAATCCATCTCCAAAATTATGGCTAGTTCCGGATTGAAGTGCCTTTCCATCATGCATTAATGCCTCGATGGTATAAGTAGATTCCGCCCCTGCAAATTTTTCTTTTTCTGTTTTTTTACCACGAACAACAGGCATTGCCAATACTTCTTCACAAAAATTTGCATATAGATTCAACATTTGACGTGTTCTTTCTTCTGCTTCTTCTTGTGTGGCATGTGCCGTATGTCCTTCCTGCCATAAAAATTCTCTAGAACGCAGGAATGGCCGTGTTTCTTTTTCCCAACGCACTACCGAACACCATTGATTATACAATTTTGGCAGGTCACGATAGGATTGAATATCATTTGCATAAAAATCGCAAAATAATGTTTCTGAGGTAGGTCTTACACACATTCTTTCCTGTAAAGGATTCAATCCACCATGGGTCACCCATGCCACCTCTGGTGCAAATCCCTCCACATGGTCTTTTTCTTTTTGTAATAAACTTTCCGGAATAAACATTGGCATGTATACATTTTCCACACCTGTTTCCTTAAATCTTTTGTCCAGCTCACTCTGGATGTTTTCCCAGATTGCATAACCTGCTGGTTTGATTACCATACATCCTTTTACACTTGAATAATCAATCAATTCTGCCTTTTTTACTACATCTGTATACCATTGTGCAAAATCTGTATCCATAGATGTAATTGCCTCTACTAATTTTTTGTCCTTTGCCATTTTTTCTCCTTTCATATACGCAAAAACGCCGAAACTCCATCCCCAAAAGGGACCGGAATTCCGGCGGTACCACCCTGATTAGCTACTGACATTTCTGTCTTTCGCTCACTTCGTCTCTTTAACGCAGAGATACGGCATACTTTTCTATGCAGCTCCAAGGCAGGTTCCGAATATTCGTATGGGAAATTTCACACCGTTCATTTCCTCTCTGAGCATCTTCCAATCCGTACTAACCCTCTTCTTTGCCAATTTATTTATCTTTCTATCTTTACTTATGCTGTGTAATTTTTCTTGTCTGTATCGCTTTTCTTGTCTGTATCGCTTTTCTTGCCTATATCGCTTTTCTTGCCTGTATCGCTTTTCTTGCCTGTATCACTTTTCTTGCCTGTGTGATTTCTCGTGCTTGTATAACTTTTCTTACCTGTATCGCTTTTCTTACCTGTATCGCTTTTCTTGCCTATGTGATTTTGTCTTGTCTAATAACTTTTATGTTGTCTTCAGTAACAGTTATTCTATGCTAAAATTCATGCCTTGTCAACCCCTGTTTACCACATAAATCGGAATCCGCGTTCTAAAAAGTACTGGCGTTTATTCTTTTGAACAAGTGTTCTGTGATGGCAAATTCCATTCATACAAATACAAGCTCGCCCTGCTTCCTTTGCTTTGTATAAAAAGCCATCTGCCTTTTCCTGCAGCTGGTCAAAAGTGACACCTTTGCGCACATTTCCCCATTCCACCCCTATACTAATGGTAACAAATGGAAGGAAATTATTTTCCGCCTGCGTAATTTGTAATTGTTCCACGCGGTTTTTCAATGTGTTGGCACATCTTAGTGCCTCGTCCTTTTCCATTCCATTTAGAAAAACCACAAATTCTTCTCCACCTATACGAGCTGAAAAATCCATCTTATCTCTTGTAATGCTTTGTATCTGCTCTGATACTTTGCGAATACAGCAATCACCCTGAGGATGTCCAAAACAATCATTGTATTTTTTGAAATTATCAATATCAATCATAAGAACGGCCACTTTCGTATGTTTTTCCTCACAAATAGGCCAAATACGATTCAATACACCTTCCATTCCTCTTCGATTCAGCATCTGTGTCATGGGATCTGTTTCAGATAAAAGCTTCGCTGTATCTATTCTCGTTGCATCCAACATTCTTTGCTGAAAATTATAATATCCCTGTCTTGAAATAATTCCACATAATAATTGATTTGCCCATAAATATACTATTTCTTCCAAACAAAGATCTTTGCTATAAGCAAGCACTGCTGCTACAAAAATCTGCATTCCAAAAAGCACAAGAAATTCTTGGCGATTCCATAACGGAACCAATGCAAGTATCACAGATGCCACCAGATAGATTAGTAATGATATAAAATGATCCAATACCAAAAATGAAAAACCCGCCATCAGCACCAAAAATGTGCCCCAAAACAAATAAAGTACCTTTTTCATTTCAATTTCTTTTATTTTCGACAGCCCAAGATAGGAAATAAGTCCATATATGACTGCATATGTCTCTACCAATAAAGCTGCACACCAAATAAAAAGAGGCTTGATTGGATGTAATTTTTGAATTTGTACTACCCCTGCTGCTACAAAAAATAGGATAAAAAAACAAACTGATGTAAACAACATCCGTCGTACATTTTCCCATTTTATTCGTCTTTCTAGATTAAGACGTTTTCTTCCTCTGCGAAGATTCTCCACGTCATCACCTATCCCCTTTTCTTTTGTCTGAATATTGCTGTTATTTCAGAAAGTTATTGTACACCCTTTTTCATAATAACAAGTTACTTCAAGAATTGCAAGTATAAATTTCTCTTATCAGAATATAACTAAATGGTCCTAACGCAAATCCCCAAAGTCCATATATATGAAGTCCTACATAAATACTTGCAAGAACCATCAAAGGGTGCATTCCCAATTTGTTTCCTAGTAATTTAGGTTCTAAAATTTCCCGCACTAAACTGCACACAGCATAGATGGCAGTGTAAATAGCCGCCATTACATACTTACCCTGTATTAATTCTATAATTGCCCAAGGCACAAAAACCGTACCTGTGCCTAAAAAGGGCATAGCATCGCAAAGACCAATTCCACAGCCTGCCAATAATGCATAATGATTTCCGGAAAAATACAAACCACTCACACAGACAATTGTAATTGCAAACATAATAATCAACTGTGTTTTCAGATATGCGCCACCTGCCTGATACGTGTTTCGGCAAACTTTAAGGCACTGCTTTCCTACCGGATTGTGTAATAGTCCCTCCCGTATTTTATGATAATCTTTTAAAATTAATATCGTACTGATAATAACCACAAAACAAATTCCACCAAGTACAATAAAATTTTTAGCATAAGTAACTGTTCCTGTAAACAAAGAAGGCAAACCTTTTGATTCTAATTTCTCAATCAACGCTGGAATGCAATTTTCTACCTTTACCCGAACAATTTCAGAGCGTATTCCTGTAATATCTTCAATCTGCCCACAGCAATTATTCCACAGCACTCCCATCTCCTGCTGATAACTGTCTAGATTCCCAATGACATACTTGACTTGTTCCAACATGGTTCTTATAAATAGAAGTAATGCACTTACCGTTAAAATCAAGAAAATTCCAACTAATACAGTAGATACTATTCCACGTTTGAGTTTCCATTTTTTATTCAATTTTTCTATGATTGGATTTAATAGTTTAGCAATCAAAAAAGCAATCAAAAAGGGAATTACAATTGGCAGCAGCCAGCGAATGCCAACATATACCGTCACTGTAATTCCCAGTATTTTTCCAATATTCTGCACACTGTTTTTCATTTCATTTTCCATAACTCTAGTATGCGCTGTCTTTTTCTTTTTATTCTAATTTTTTGCTATCGGTTCTTTTCAAATGCCTCTCCAATTGGAGACACTTTAAAATCCATCTTTTTCCCAGTAATGGGATGGCAAAATGTAATTCTAACCGAACACAGTCCAATAGGAAGATACACTTCTTGCTGGGACGAATTATATTTCTTATCACCTACTAAAGGATATCCCGCATGTGCCAGCTGTACACGAATTTGGTGGTGACGTCCCGTTTCCAACTTAATTTGCACCAGTGATTTGTTTTCATATTTCTTCACTACTTGATAAGAAAGCTTTGCGAACTTTGCATGAGGTGTTCCCTTTGGTACTACCTTTGACATATTGGTTCTTCCATCTTTGCATAGATAATCTTCCAAGCAGCCGGATTCTGAACTTGGTATTCCTGCTACAATAGCCAGATAATACTTATCCATTTCCTTTTCCTGTACTTGCCTGCTTAAAGAGGATGCTGCTTCTTTGGTTCTGGCGAATACCATGACACCTTCTACCGGTTGGTCTAATCGGTGTATGGGAAAAATCTCTGTATACTGTTTCTTTCTTGCATAACGATTACGTAGTATACTTATCATATCAGGCTGTCCTTGTCTTGCAGTCTGTACCGGAATTCCAGCAGGCTTACGACATACCACTAACACTTCATCTTCATATAAAATCTCTACTTGTGTTATCATACTTTAAACCGATATCCCACACCCCAGATAGTTTCAATATACTGTGGTTTTGCTGTATTAAATTCAATTTTTTCACGGATTTTTTTAATATGAACCGTAACTGTTGCAATATCTCCCACGGATTCCAAATCCCAAATTTGTCGAAATAATTCTTCTTTCGTAAATACTCGATTAGGATTTTGTGCCAAAAAGGCAAGCAGATCAAATTCTTTTGTGGTAAACTGTTTCTCCTCTTCATTAATCCAAACACGTCGAGCCGTTTTATCCACTCGCAGTCCACGAATCTCAATAATATCATTTTCCTGAACATTGCTATTAATTAATCTCTCATATCTAGAAAGATGCGCTTTTACACGAGCCACCAGTTCACTAGGAGAAAACGGTTTTGTAATATAATCATCTGCGCCAAGTCCCAAACCTCTGATTTTATCAATATCATCTTTTTTTGCTGACACCATAAGAATCGGGGTATTCTTTGTTTCACGAATTTTCTTGCAAATTTCAAATCCATCTGCACCGGGAAGCATTAAATCCAAAATGTACATATCAAACTCTTCTGACATGGCTCTGGCTAATCCATGATTGCCATTATTTTCAATTTCTACTTCAAATCCACTTAGTTCTAAATAATCCTTTTCCAAGTCTGCAATGGATACTTCATCTTCTATAATTAATACTTTACTCATTTTTTACCTCCTGGTATTTACGAATCACAAAGTACATAATAGTACCTGTTCCTTCTTTGCTGTTAACCCATATTTTACCCCCATGGTCCTCAACAATTTTCTTCACAATAGACAATCCAATTCCACTTCCACCGGTAGCTGAATTTCTAGATGCATCCGTACGATAAAATCGATCAAAAATGTAGGGCAAATCTTTATTTGCAATTCCTTTTCCATTATCTTCTATTTCAACCTGAATAAAGTCTCCTACATCTTTTATTCTAATGTTAATAAATCCTTTTTCTCGATTCAAATACTTAATGGAATTCCCAATAATATTGCTAATCACTCTGCGTAGCTGTTCCGGATCTGCAATTACTTGTACATCTCCATCTGTATAATTAATATAAGTCAGTTTAATATTCTTCGCCTCTAAATCCAGCCCCACCTCTTCTACGCAATCATTAAAATATTCTGCCACATTGATACGCTTAAAATTATAAGGAACCCGATTGGTATCAATTTTAGAATAAAGGGTCAATTCATTAATCAGCGTATCCATCTCATTTGCCTTGTTGTAAATAGTTCTAATATACCTAGCCTGTTTCTCTGGTGTATCTGCCACACCATCTACTAACCCTTCTACATAACCCTTAATGGCTGTAATGGGTGTTTTTAAATCATGAGATATGTTACTGATTAAAACTTTATTTTCCTTCTCTCCTGTTATCTTTTCTTCCGCGGATTCTTTTAAACGACAACGCATGTCTTCAAAATTACGGCATAATTCTCCAATTTCATCATGATTCTCTGCTTCTATCGTAAAGTCCAAATTTCCTGCCTTAATATTCTGTGTTGCCACTTGAAGCTTATGAATTGGATTGATAATTCCCTGATAAATCCACACCGTAAGCATTCCTGCTGTAAATATTAAAATCAATACAATTGAAACAAGCATATCTAGTAGAATCTCTTTGACTTCCGGCATCATACGTTCCAATGAAGTAATAATAAACAGACTTCCCTGGCTACCATCTTGATAGAAGAAATCAATTTGTTTCATTAAGACTTGTTCTTCCCCCTCCACATAAACACCGGAACCTGGATTTTGGTTAGCTTTATCAAAACCTGGCAGCTTATCTGTCACAGAGTTCTCATTATTAATAGTGCCATCATAGGTGAGCTTATTATCTTTGCGTACAATAAGGTATGAATATTTTGAAGAAAGCTTCTGATTGATTTTTTCCAAATAAACATGATCTGATAATTTTTCTGTTTCCTCTTTTGCTATTTTTTGTAGCTCTTCATAATCAGCCTTAGTAAAATGACTTAACACCTTAATGGAATTAGTGAGATAATCATAGGCATTTCCTTCTATATTATATGCCTGACGTAATGCTTTCATTTGAAATTGTCCAAATCCCCACATGGTTATTCCCGCCAGCATTACCGGTACAAATATAATAATGCAGAAAGAAATAATTAATCTTGTCCTAAGTTTCATACCGAAACCCTTTCTTCCTTTTTTCATTTCATTATAACAGTATTACGTACAAAATCCTATGGGAATTTTCTAAACTTTTATAAAATTTGTATAAACAAGTTGCGATGACAATAAGGAGTATGTTATGAACAAAAAAGCTATCGTTAACAAAATGGCTGTCCCTGAGATAAACTCATGGACAGCCATTTTGTTCTTATTTTTATTTCTTATTTTTATTTCTTATTTTTATTTCTTACTCTTACAAATATTTTTTCAGAAGTTCTACTTTATCTGTTGCTTCCCATGGAAGATTCAAGTCATTGCGACCAAAATGACCATATGCAGCAGTTTGTTTATAGATTGGTCTTCTTAAATTTAACATTTTAATAATGCCTGCTGGGCGAAGATCAAAATTATCACGAATCAGATTGATAATCTTTTCATCGGATACTTTGCCTGTTCCGAAGGTATCTACCATAACAGAAGTAGGCTGAGCTACACCAATTGCATAAGATAACTGAATTTCACATTTATCTGCCAGTCCTGCTGCTACAATATTCTTTGCAACATAACGTGCTGCATAGGATGCGGAACGATCCACTTTTGTACAGTCTTTTCCAGAAAATGCTCCGCCGCCGTGACGTGCATAGCCACCGTAAGTATCTACTATAATTTTACGTCCGGTTAATCCAGCATCTCCGTGAGGTCCACCAATTACAAAACGTCCGGTTGGGTTAATGAAGAATTTAGTCTCATCATCAATCAATTCCTTCGGCAAAATCTCATCAAACACATATTTCTTAATGTCTGCATGGATTTGTTCCTGTGTTACATCCGGATCATGCTGTGTAGATAATACCACTGCTTCTAATCTTTTTGGTATTCCTGCTTCATCGTATTCTACCGAAACTTGTGTCTTACCATCTGGTCTAAGATAAGTTAAAACTCCGTCTTTTCTAATCTTAGTCAACTGCAATGCCAATTTATGCGCAAGTGAGATTGGATATGGCATTAATTCCGGTGTTTCATTTGTTGCATATCCAAACATCATTCCTTGGTCGCCAGCTCCAATTGCTTCTAATTCTTTATCTGACATTCTATTTTCTTTTGCTTCTAAAGCCTTGTCCACTCCCAGGGCAATATCTACAGACTGTTCATCAATTGCAGTAAATACTGCACAGGTATTTCCATCAAATCCATATTCTGAACGATCATAACCAATTTCCTTAACGGTATCACGTACAATCTTTGGAATATCTACATATGCATTGGTGGTTATTTCACCTGTTACCAGTACAAATCCCGTACATGCAGCTGTTTCACATGCTACACGACTCATTGGATCTTGTTCCATTAACGCATCTAAAATTGCATCTGATACTGCATCACACACTTTATCCGGATGTCCTTCTGTTACGGACTCGGATGTAAATAATCTTTTTTCCATTTTATTACCTCCTGTTTCTTACTTCTTAAATTAGTAAACTACATGTAATTAGACTCACAAAAAAACCGCCTATAAAATAAGCGGATCCGATAGCTACACAAAGATAATCAAATCCCCTTATTGTTCGATGATTCGCTCAGGTTGGCACCTTCCATAAAGAGGGGTTGCCGTGGTTTCACAGGTCCTATGTACCTCCACCACTCTGAATAAGAGAAATTAGCACAATATGAATTTTTCAAATCTTCTTCTTTTAACATACCTTATATTTTCATATCTGTCAAGTATTTCTTAGTTGACAAATATGGTTTTTATTTCTATACTTAGTTACAGGATATCACGTTTATACCATTACATTTTATCATTTATTCTTTATATTAATTACGCCAAAAGGCGTTCTATGGGGGAACTTTATTATGAAATCTTATGCTGTAAAAGACTTAAACCCGGGCATGATAACAGCCGATTCTATTTATAGTAAAAAAGGACAGTTAATTCTCGATTCTGGGACTTCTTTAACACCTGCTCTTATTTCCAGACTATCTTTTTATGGCATTGAATCTGCCACCATACAAATTGCTAATTCAGATGTTCCTTCTAATACACCTGTAGTTCCTTCTAATACACCTGTAGTTCCTTCTAATACACCTGTAGTTCCTCTTGGAAATGTGCGAAATCCTTCTTATTCTCAACGCGTAAAGCAGCGTCCAGAATTTATGAACTTTCAGATTAGCTATAGCAAAGAATTAGACTCTTTGCAGAACTCATTTGATTTTCTTTCCCAAGAAAATCAAACTATAGATGTTACACAAATTTTAGCACAGACTTCTACTTTAGCAAAAGAATCTTTTACTACCATTGAATTGTTTGACATGCTTCACAATTTACGTCAGATTAACGACAGTATTTATGCTCACTGCCTAAATGTATCTTTAATTTGTCATACTATGGGAGAATGGATGCATTTTTCTGAATATGATTTAGAGCAATTAACATTAGCAGGTCTTCTGCATGATATTGGCAAAACCGCTCTTCCCAAAGAAATTCTAGATAAACCTGGGAAATACACCAATCGTGAATATGAATATGTCAAGCAGCACACGTTGTTGGGATATAAAATTTTAAAAGACCAGCCTTTAGACATTCGTGTAAAACGTGCCGCACTTATGCACCACGAACGCAGCGATGGCTCCGGTTATCCACAGGGTCTTATAGATGAAAACATTGATTCCTTTGCACAAATTGTAGCAATTGCAGATGTATATGATGCCATGACCGCGGCAAGGTCTTATCGCGCTCCGCTTTGCCCATTTCAAGTAATTACTGCCTTTGAAACAGAAGGTCTTCAAAAGTACCATCCGGAATATATTCTCACCTTTTTAGAACATATTGCCAATACCTACCAACATAACCGTGTTCTTCTAAGTAATGGACACAGTGCTACTATTGTAATGATCAACTCTAAGAATCTTACAAAACCTATGATACAGTTAGATGATAAAAGCATTTTAGATATGGTTTCCAGACCCGATTTAGAAATCATAAAAATAATATAATCCTACTAGCACAAAAAATCAGACAGCACTTTGCTGTCTGATTTTTTATGGGTAAAAGAGCTCAAACAAATAACGTATGTTACTTATTTTCTCAATTTATGTTCTTGGTCTAAAATTTGAATAAAACGTTCCTCTACTTCTATTCTCACATACTTAGTTCCTGCTGAAGTTTGAACCTGCATTGTATACACCTGTTCAGGATCCATATAAAAATCCAATTTAGGAGTTTGATTATCCATTCCTTTTTTTATATTACTAATCTCATCTAAGGTACACTGAAACTTTTTCTTTCTTCTATTTCCATTGGTGATTTTAGAGATTTCAAAATCTCCCATCATGTAATTAAACTCATATTCCACTTTCTTATTTCGGTAAAGAAAAAACCATCCTGCGCCAAATGCCAATGCAAATATAATAAATGGAATATACATCATTACTATTGCTACCAATCCAAATAAAATACAAGCCCACTGTGCCGCAATTCTAAGAAACATCTTACCTCTTGTTTCTTCTCCTTTACACATCCACTCAAATGTAGTATTTTTTAAATTCATATTTCACCTCTCCGATCAGCCGACCTTAAACTGGAACTTCTGAATTTCTTTTTCCGAATTAACCCGTTCTATCTGTGCTCCTAAAGATGATAATTTTTCCTCAAACGCCTCATATCCACGTTGAATATAATGAATATCATCTATCACTGTAATACCTTCTGCCGAAAGTCCTGCAATCACCAATGCTGCCCCTGCTCTTAAATCCGGTGCACTAACTCTAGCTCCTGTATAGCCTGGCACTCCACTAATAATAGCAATATTGCTTTCTACTTTAATACTGGCTCCCATACGCGTCAATTCATCCACATATTTAAAGCGATTCTCAAAAATACTTTCGGTTACTGTACTTGTTCCATCTGCAATTCCTAAAACCACTGATATCTGTGGCTGCATATCTGTTGGAAATCCTGGATATGGTAGCGTAGTAACCTGAGTATGACGCAATGGCTTAGACGCAACAACACGAACAGCATCGTCAAATTCCTCTACTTCACAGCCTATCTCCAGCAATTTTGCTGTAGTGGCTTCTAAATGCTTTGGAATGACATTTTTGACTGTTACATCACCTTTGGTAGCCGCTGCTGCAAACATAAATGTACCGGCTTCTATTTGATCTGGAATAATAGAATATTCTGTCTTATGAAGTCGCTCTACCCCTACAATACGAACAACATCCGTACCTGCGCCACGGATATTTGCTCCCATACTATTTAAGAAATTGGCTACATCAACTACATGAGGCTCTTTTGCCGCATTTTCAATGGTAGTTTTGCCATCTGCCATAGCTGCCGCCATCATAATATTAATAGTAGCACCTACGGATACCTTATCTAAATAAATATGGTTTCCAATTAATTTCTCTGCTTCTGCTGCCACTGCACCATTGCGAATTTCCACATGCGCTCCTAATGCACGGAATCCTTTGATATGCAAATCCATAGGTCGGCTTCCAATATTACAACCTCCCGGCAATGTTACTTCTGCTCTTTTATATTTACCAAGTAAGGCTCCCAGTAAGTAATAGGAAGCTCTGATTTTCTTCATCGAATCATAATCCACCGGTACATCTTTTACAAATGAACCATTAATCTTAACTGTGTGTACATCTAATCTATCTATCTTTGCTCCTATATCGCCCATTGCCTGAAGCAAAGCATTTACATCCCGTACATCGGGTAAATTATCTATTGTTACGGTTTCATCCGTCATAATTGCAGCTGCCAGAATTGCCAACGCCGCATTTTTAGCTCCGCCGATTTCCACTTCGCCAACTAACGGACTCCCTCCTTTTATAACATATTGTTCCATATTGCACCTCTATGCTCTATTTTCGTACAAGAAGTTATCATAGTAACAGCACAAGTCATTTCACAAGTGCTTTCATTAAAAAATCTTTATGTACTATTATAACATACTTTAACGATTTGTAAATGTCTGCATTTCTTACATTTTAAAGCCCTGCATCTAGTATATTTTATGCAAAACTACTATTTTGGTTCTTAAATTGTTGCGATTCTATTCTGATTAGAAAGAGAATTTCTACTCACATACGTAAAAAACAGCTGTATTCAATAATGAACAGCTAACTGCTTTTTCGCATGTTGTCAGAGGGACTGTGAATAGTATAAGCGATTCTCTCACAATCATTCCTGATTTTTTAATTCTTTTACAATTTCTTCAATGGTTTCTTCTACACTCAATTCATTCTCTTCTATGACCAAATCCGCATATTTTTCATATAGCGGAATTCTTTCCTCATACAAATCCAAAAGTGTTTGTCCATCTCTTAGCACTACGCCTCGTCCCTTAATGTTTTGAAGACGCTGGTTTAGTACTTCATAGGGAAGCTTTAAATATACAACGGTTCCTATTTTCCTTAAATGTTCCATTGCTTCTTGCCCATACACCACACTTCCGCCTGTGGCAATGACAGATTTTTCTACATTAATTCCTGCATTTACACGATTCTCTATTTTAATAAACTCATCTGTTCCTTTGTTGTTTATGATTTCATGGAGGAGACATTGCTCCTCCTCCTGAATTAATAAATCAGCATCTACGAACTGATAACCTAATACTTTCGCCAATACTACACCTGCTGTACTTTTTCCGACTCCGGGCATTCCAATTAACACAATATTTTTCATATGCTCTCCTAATGCTGCGTTTTACATCCAGATAAATTTCATAAAATAAATTTGTAATGCCTGTTCACAAGAAACTGGATGTGAATTCTATCTGAGTAGAACTCTAGAGTACATATTAACATATTTCTGCTTTCCTGCCTACTGTTTTTTCTTATTTTCAGAACTATATCCTAATCGTTTTGACACACCTTGGTACATGCATGGTGTATCCTTTGGCAGACTATGGCTGAATTATTACATAATATTTGTTTTGGAATCATTTACTGGAAAACGACATTTTTTTTCAAATATTCTGTTTTTATTACAATATGAGGGTATGATTTGACCTGATTGACTTGTTCTCCCTTTTTGGGACCTTGCAATGTTGTTTTTACATAAACAGCATTTTTCCCAAGGAAGCATTCCTCTGCTGATATGCTGTAACCACCGGTATCCTGCACTCCATATCCAATTGCCAAATATAAGTTTTTCTTGTCCTCATAAGTAAGCTTAAATCCACTTTCTCTCTTTTCTTCCATTATCGCTGCTAACTCTTGTGGAATTTCATCTGCTTCTATTACTGTAAATTTCAAGTCACGCACCTTTTCTACATCACTTTTTTCCAGACCACATCCTATGGTTGTAAACAGTTCTAGGAAAGTCAATATCACGATTACCATTTTCTTTGCTTTTATTTTATTATTGTTCACTTACGATATCCTTGAAATTTTTATATATTCTATGTGTGTTTTTGTGCTTTTATGATTGTATTTCTCCTCATACATTTGTATAATAAAAGAAAGACATTCTGTTTATTTCGCAACAGGTATAAAATCAATTAAAGGAAAAGGTAATAGCTATGATACGATTATTTTTTGTTGCACTATTTCTCATATTATTTTTAATTTTGTCCATTCCCTTTCTAACCATAGACTGGTTTATTAGAAAATGGAACCCTCAGGCAGCAAATGTGAACAGCCTGCACATTGTTCAATGGGGATTTAAAGTAATTCTCTTTATTGCTGGAACTAAAATCACGATACTAGGAAAGGAGAATATTCCAAAGGATCAGGCTGTTTTGTATATTCCGAATCATCAAAGTTACTTTGATATTGTGATTACGTATTCAATGTGTCCCGGTTTAACTGGCTACGTTGCAAAAGACGTTATGAAAAAAGTTCCTTTACTCAGTACCTGGATGACACGCCTCCACTGCTTATTCTTAGACCGCTCCGATTTAAAGGCAGGACTTAAGATGATATTGACTGGCATTGACCAACTTAAAAATGGGATTTCTATGTGTATTTTTCCGGAAGGTACCCGTAACACCACACCGGAAAATGGTCTGCTTCCTTTTAAAGAAGGAAGTCTTAAGATGGCGGAGAAATCCGGTTGTCCTATTATTCCCATTGCCATTAGCAATACTGCAAATATCTTCGAAAATCATATGCCCAAAATCAAAAGCTGTCATGTAATCATTGAATATGGAGAACCTATTTATCTTAAGAATTTAGAAAAAGAACAGCAAAAATTTTCCGGAGCTTATACCAAGAAAAAAATCGAAGACATGTTAGCAACACATACTGGGAGGGAAATGATATGAATAATTTCAAGGTGAGAACTAAAATTTCTATTTTATCGTGTACCATGCTATTGATTGCAATTTTTTTAGGTTTAAACGGCATAAATCGTGAACGCACAATGGCACATAATGATTTAAAAGTGTTAGAAAGCAGAATTCATGAGGAGTATGATAAAAATATTCGTAATCAGGTAGAAAATGTACTGTCTTTAATGGATGGTATTTATCAAGAGCAAGTGGCAGGTCATTTAACGGAAGAAGATGCCAAGGCGCAGATGAAAAAATTAGTAAAATCTCTGCGATATAATGAAACGGGATATTTTTGGATTGATGATGAATCTGCTATTTTAGTTGCACATCCCTTACTTGAGGATCGAGAAGGGGAAGACCGAACATTAGAAGAAGATAAAGTTGGCAACATGATTATCCAAAATATTTTAGCAATTGCAAAAAAAGGCGGTGGTTATACCGATTTCTACTTTGCAAAACCAAATGAAGATGGTGTCTCACCTAAACGTGCCTATTCTAAAACTTTTGAACCATACCATTGGGTTGTGAGTACTGGTAATTATGTAGATGATTTAGATAAAGACGTTGCAAATGTTAAGAAAAAGACAGAAGCAAGTCTTACCGAAGCAACAAAAGAAGATGTAATTCTAATGGCAATAGCCGTTATTATAGCTGCATTTTTCTCTACGACACTTTCTGTATCCATATCCAATGCATTTAAAATTACATCTAATTTCATGGAACAATTGGGTACTGGAGATTTTGCACAGACACTTCCAGATAAATTTTTGAAGCGAAAAGACGATTTTGGCAAACTTGCCAAGGATATGGACGCTATGACACATTCTGTAGGAACTCTGATATCAAGTGCAAAGACAGAAGCCAAGAATATTATCACTGTAGTAACATCTGTAACCGCAGGAATCCATGAATTAAATAATAATATTGAAGATGTATCGGCAACCACAGAAGAATTAGCTGCTGGAACGGAGCAAACTGCTGCATCTGCCCAAGAAATGAATGCTACATCACATGAAATTCAAATGGCATCTAAGTTAATAGCGGACAAATCTAAAGAGGGTGCACAACAGGCAGTAGAAATTAGTAAGCGCGCTGAAGACACCAAGGAAAACTTAATAAAATCCACAAAAAAAGCAAATGCACTCAACAAAGAAATCAAGGAAAAACTGGAAATTGCACTTGAAAAAGTGACTGTGGTTGAAAAGATTAACGTTTTATCCGATGCTATTATGGAAATTGCAAATCAAACAAACCTATTGGCACTGAATGCTTCCATTGAGGCTGCTAGAGCTGGTGACGCGGGAAGAGGATTTACTGTGGTAGCACAGGAAATTGGTGGCTTAGCAAAAGAGTCAACTTCTACCGTTACTAAGATTCAGGAAGTAACTGCTGAGGTAATATCAGCAGTTAGGTTACTTGCTGAAAGTTCCAATTTGTTGTTAGCCTATGTAACCACCGATGTCAGCCAGGATTATGAACATTTTATGGTAGTAGCAGATGAATATTATAATGATGCTAATTATGTAGATAACTTAGTTGGTGAATTTAATACAACAGCTGAAATGTTGCTTTCTTCCATCAGTAACGTGCTGGCTGCAGTAGAAGAGGTATCAAACTCTGCAAATGAAGGCGCCGCCAGCACTTCTAATATTTCAGAACGTATTATGGCTATGAGTACACAATCACATGCGTTAATGACAGAAGTAAATGGTACACAAGAGAGTGCAAAAATTTTAGAACATGAAATCTCACAGTTTATTATTTAAACAGCCTTTCAAAAATTAACTTACTAAAATCATTTAAACTATTTCCAGGATATGGTTACACACTGTGGAGCATTTTTTATTACATAGGGTGCACTTTCCTAGATAATAAAAAAAAGCTGTGACACAGATAGATTCTTTATTCTCTATCCATGTCACAGCTTTTATGCAAATTTATCTTGAATTGCCTTTACTACTTTAGGATATTCCATAAAATGAGATGCTTTCACCAATATGGTATCTCCTTCTTTTAAATATGCCAATAGCGGTGGAATCATTTCTTCTTTGGAAGGATAACAGAACACCGGATATGTTCCATTTTCTTTTGCTCCTTTTGCTATTTCCAAGGAAAGCGTCCCTGCACAAAAAAGAACATCTATCTTTTTCTCTGCTACAAATTTTCCCACCTCATAGTGAAGCTGCTTTTCTTTCTCTCCTAATTCACCCATATCTCCTAATACGGCTATGGTTCTGCCAAGTCCATTTTTCAATACATCCACAGACGCTTTCATGGACACCGGATTGGCATTATAGCAGTCATCAATGACTATCATTTCGTGGATATCTAACAAATTCGTACGTCCACCTATGGTTTCCACCGACTCTATCCCTGCTTTCATTTCTTCTAAGGTCAGTCCTAAGGAAAGTCCCACCCCTATAGCCGCCATGGCATTGGATACATTATGTTGTCCCGGAATTGGAATCTCCACCCAAATACTGCCTTTTGGGGTATGTATCTGAGCATTTACACCCTTTAATCCACAATTGATAATCTCCGACGCAAAGATATCCACATATTCCCTGTGCATTTCTCCTTCGGCGGCATAAAATACCGGCTCTATTCCTTTTATTGTTCCCACTGCTGCAAGCTTATCATCTCCACCGTTGAGAATGATATGGGCATTGGAGTTTATAAAATCAAATATTTCACTTTTCGCATGAAAAATTCCATCTCTAGTTTTCAAATTTTCCAGATGGCAAATCCCTATATTCGTAATAACACAGATGTCCGGCTTTGCTATTTTAGCCAGTCGATGCATTTCTCCAAAATCAGAAATTCCCATCTCCACTACCGCAGCTTGATGTTCTTCTCGAATACGCAATATGGTTAAAGGAAGTCCAATTTCATTATTAAAGTTTCCAGCTGTCTTTAATACCTTATACTTTTGTGATAACACAGAAGCTATCATTTCCTTGGTACTGGTCTTTCCCACACTTCCTGTAATTCCAACAATGGGAATGGTAAGCTGCTCACGATAGAACATTGCAATATCCTTTAATGCCTGTTCACAAGAGTTTACTAAAATATATGGTTGACTGCCCTCCGCTAACCTTTGTTCTGACAATACAGCACCTGCACCTTGTTGTTGTACCTTTGGAATAAAGTCATGCCCATCCACACGAGCACCTTTGATGGGAATAAAAAGAAATCCCTCCTCTACCTGACGGCTATCCGTAACCACACCCTTTACTTCTAACTGCTTTGTCTGCTCATTTCCAACATATCTTCCTTCACAGGCTCTTGCTATGTTTTCCAATGTCATATTCTTCATAATGCACCTCTTATTTTTGATATTTTTTCAAAGAAATCTCAACCAGCTGTTCACAAAGCTGTTCAAAATTCATTCCAATAGCCTGTGCTTCTTGTGGTAGTAAGCTAGTAGGTGTCATTCCAGGCAGTGTATTGGCTTCTAGGCAAAACATTTGATTTTCCTTATTTAATAAAAAATCCATTCTAGAATAAGTATTCAGTCCTAGAACTTTTGCAACTTCTTCTGCATAATACTGCATTTTATTCTCAATGTCTTTTGGTAAATCTGCCGGACAAGTTTCTACTGCACTGCCTGCAGCATACTTATTCTTATAATCATAAAATCCTTCTACCGGTGCTATTTCAATGATAGGAAGTGCTGCAAAATCCATAACTCCCACAGCAAATTCACGTCCTTCTATATAGTCTTCAATGATAATTTCTTCTTCCCAGCGAAATGCCTCTTCTAATGCCTGATGGTATTCTTCTTGTGTTCTTACAATAGACACTCCAATGCTAGAACCTCCACAACAAGGCTTTACCACACAAGGAAGGGTAAGTCCCGTATCCTCAAATTCTTGTTCCTTGCTTTCGCGTTTCAACGAAATACCTTGCGGTGTTGGAATCTCATTTGCCTGAAAAAGACGTTTCGACAAACCTTTATCCATAGCAAGTGCACTGCCTAAATATCCTGTTCCGGTATATTTAATGCCATATAAATCAAAGGCTGCTTGAATCTTGCCATTTTCGCCATTTTCGCCATGGAGTGCCATAAATACCACCTCTGCCATACGGCACATTTCAATTACATTGGGTCCAAAGAAACATGCAGACTGGTCTTTTCTGCTCTTCTTTACTGCAGCTAAATCCGGTGCTGTGGTTGGAATATTTTGTACTTCTATACTAACTTCCTCTGCATGTTGAAAAATATCAGTTAAATCTTCCTCTTTTTCATGATAACCCATAAAAACGTCCAGTAAAATGACGGTATGACCATTTTTTCTCAATGCTTTGGTTACCATGTTTCCTGTTACAAAAGATACATCTCGTTCTGTGCTTAAGCCACCTGCTAATACTACTATATTCATATCCCAACCTCCTTGAATTTACATAACGTTCATATTATACTATTTTATCCTTTATGACAAGAACTCCTGTCATATTTCCACACTTTTTCCTTTAGCAGAAGCACTTTTTACATGCTTTTAATGATAAAAACACCTGACCGGAACTTTCTTCCGCATCAGGTGTTTATTGTCTTATTTCATTGTAGGATAATCGCCTAAAATTCTGGTTCAATTAATCCATAAGTATTGCCTTTTCTCTTGTAAACCACATTCACTTCATCTGTCTCTGCATTCTGAAATACAAAGAAATTATGTCCTAATAGTTCCATCTGTACACACGCGTCTTCTGGATACATTGGCTTCATGCCAAATCGTTTGGTACGAATGATCTTGATTTCATCATCGTCCTCTGTTTCTTTTTCAATGTATTCCTTTTGGAAGTTCACGGCTGCCTGCTGCTGGTCTACAATCTTATTTTTATATTTCTTTAACTGTCTCTCAATGACTTCTTCTACTAGGTCAATGGAAACGTACATGTCATTGCTAACCTGCTCAGAACGAATAATATTTCCTTTTACCGGAATAGTTACCTCGATTTTCTGACGCTCTTTTTCTACACTCAGTGTTACGATTACATCTGTTTCAGGAGTAAAATACCTCTCCAGCTTGGACAGCTTTTCCTCCACTGCCTGCTTTAAGCCAGACGTGATTTCAATGTTTTTTCCGCTGATTGTGATACGCATGATGTCCAACCCCTTTACCGTTTATTCGACAAGTTATTGTCTGCTATTATTATAACATATCAACTAGTGGAATACAACATTTCCTTTTTTGAGTTTTTATGTTATTCTTTTGTTATGATACATATACAAATCGATTGTGAGGTATTAAATTGTGAAACAAAAAACAGCTTTTATTACAGGTGCTTCCCATGGAATTGGACGTGCCATTGCAGAGGAATTTGCGCGTAATGGATATTCTCTTGCCATTAACTGTAATACTTCTAAAAACCAGCTTAAAAGACTTTCTCAGGAACTTTCTGCACAATACCATATCTGCTGTCTTCCATTGGTGGGAGATGTGGGCGATGAATGTTTTGTTGCAGATGCTTTTGCCAAAATCAAAGGAGAATTGGGTGCCGTTACGGTTCTTATTAATAATGCCGGCATTTCCCATATTGGACTTCTTTCTGATATGAGTATAGTGGAATGGAATCATGTCATTCATACTAATCTCACTTCTGCTTTTTGCTGCTCGAAACATGCTATAAAAGATATGGTTCATGAAAAAAATGGCTCTATTTTAAATATTTCTTCTGTATGGGGCACTTGTGGTGCTTCCTGTGAAGTAGCATATTCTGCATCTAAAGGAGGACTGAATGCTTTTACAAAAGCTCTTGCAAAGGAACTGGCACCTAGTGGTATTTCTGTAAATGCACTCTCCTGTGGTGTGATCGATACAAGAATGAATCAATGTTTTTCCCCAGCGGAACGGTTAGCACTGGAAGAAGAAATTCCAGCAGGTCGCTTTGGTTCTCCAAAAGAAGTAGCTGAATTGGCTCTATCTATTGTATCTTCTACCTCCTATCTTACCGGTCAAATTATTACTTTAGATGGAGGATGGCAGTAGCATTTGATATACTTTGTACATTTTCTGTCTTTGTTTCTGTTTCCTTTCTTTGTTTTCTATTCGCCATATATTTGGCACTTACCTGTTATACGTTCGCTTTTGTGAATTAGATTCGCTTTTTGAATATTTTTAATGTTTTTTCTCTTTTTTTTCGTAAGATATCCTTATCTATAACATGAACTTGGAAAGGGGTATTTTATGAATTTTTGCAGCAGACTGGAAAATCTTTTGGAAGAACGTAATGTCAGCCAACGACAGCTATCCACAGAACTTCATATTGCACCATCTACCCTCAATGGATACCTTCGTAGAAACAGAGAACCGGATTTCACTACCTTGATTAAACTTGCTACTTTTTTTAAAGTATCTACGGATTATCTGTTGGGTCTCACCAATGTACGTTGCCCTTATATTTCCACAGAATATTATAATGATGATGAAGGAGATTTGGTTGGAATTTACCGTTCTTTGCAGCCTCAGGAAAAAGATTATTTAATTCAACAGGCACATATGTATTTCGACCAGGATCTTTCTTCTATTCCACGAAGAAAATAGTATGATCAACTTCTTGTTTTACAGCCTAAAATACGCGTACCGCGTATTTTTTGTGTTAAAAGATTATAATTTAATAAAATAATACCAATGTCAAAAGGTATTGTTCTCTCATGATACCACAGATTAGGAGGTGTCTTCGTGAGTTTTAGTACTCGTTTGGAAAATCTAATTGAAGAACACAATATAACCCAAAAAGAATTATCTGCTAAACTCCATATTGCACCCACCACTTTAAATGGCTATGTGAATAATTATCGGGAACCTGACTTTGATTTTCTAATTTTGCTTTCTCGTTATTTTCATGTGTCTACCGATTATTTATTGGGTTTAACGGAAGAAAAACAACCTGTTCCTTCTATATTAACTCCTGGTGAAGGTGCATTAATTTATCTATATCGCAGCCTTTTTCCCCATCAACAAGAATCCCTTTTTAATCAAGCAAATTTTTATGTTCAAACAAACTGCAGCAATGAAAAAGAATCTGCTGCCGCAGAACTGTAATAGGATGTTGAAAAACATCCTTTTTCTTTGCAATTTTTCCACTTTCATGTATAATGGAATCAATGTGGAATACAACAAGGGGGATGTCAATGAACAAAGAATTTAAAGAAGCGTTAGATGCTTCACCTATTATTGCATCGGTAAAGGATTTTAATGGTTTAGAGAAATGCTTAACCTGTGATTGTAAAATTGTATTTATTTTATTTGGAGATATTTGTAATATTGTAACTATTGTGGATAAAATTAAAAGTGCTGGGAAAATAGCTATGGTACATCTAGATTTGATTGCCGGATTAACTTCCAAGGAAATTGCTGTTGATTTCATCAAAAAATATACATGTGCCGATGGTATTATTTCCACTAAACCTACACTTATTAAATATGCATCTCGTCTTTCCTTATATACTGTGCTACGCTTTTTTGTAATTGACTCTCTTGCTTATTCTAATATTGCAAAACAACTTCAAAATATAAAACCGGATGTAATTGAAATTCTTCCGGCTTTAATGCCTCGAATTGTAACACGCTTATGCCATACACTTCCCATTCCTGTAATTGCAGGTGGTCTGATTTCTGATAAGGAAGATGTTATCACCATGCTTTCTGCCGGTGCTGTCTGTATTTCCGCTACCAATGAAGATGTTTGGTTTTTATAAAGAAATGATAATTGTTCAGACACGCCATAGCCTGTTCAGCTGTTGCCCAAAATTTGATAAAAGGAGATTATTAGATGAATAAAGAGGAACATACTCATGCAGGGGAACATACTCATGCAGGGGAACATACCCATATAGAGGAACATACTCATGCAGGGGAACATACCCATACAGAGGATACTCATGCAGGGGAACATACCCATACAGTGGATACTCATACAAAGGATACTCATGCAGGGGAACATACCCATACAGTGGATACTCATACAAAGGATACTCATGCAGGGGAACATACTCATACAGTGGATACTCATACAAAGGATACTCATGCAGGGAAGCATACCCATGTAGGGGAACATACCCATACAGTGGAACATACTCATACTGGAGAACATACCCATACAGGGGAACATACTCACTCAGACCATGGACACCACCATGAAAACACGCAAGCGGTTTTAAATCGAATGTCCCGCGCCATTGGTCATATGGAAGCGGTAAAGCGCATGGTAGAAAATGGGCGCGACTGCAGTGAGGTACTGATTCAAATTGCCGCGGTTCGTTCTGCCATTAATAATATTGGAAAAATTATATTAGAAGATCATATTTCGCATTGTATTGTAGATGCCGTAGAACACGGAGATAGCAAGGCTTTGGATGATTTAAAACATGCCATTGAGAAGTTTGTAAAATAATCTTAAGGACTCTTAAAATCCTCGGATTCTGTCTTTTTCATCTTCCGGTGTATTTTCTATTTGTTTAATCACAATAGTATAACTATAATTATCGTTTACTTTTACCTCTATTTTTTCTCCTTCTTTATGTCCTAGAATTGCTTTTCCAATGGGTGATTCTGTACTGATTAAATTCTTCATAGAGTTTCCGCGAATAGACGTAACTACTCGGAACACCTGTTCTTCCTCATCTTCTTCAAAGTATATGGTTACCGTATTATTGATTCCCACTTCATCTTCTTTGGATTGGTCTGATATAATTTTTGCTGTTTTTAGCATTCTTTCTAAGTAGCGAATACGGCTTTCATTTTTATTCTTATCCTTCTTTGCCGCATGATATTCAAAGTTCTCACTTAAATCTCCATGTGCTCTAGCTTCTTTCACTGCTTCAAGCGCTTCTTTTCGTACTACCAGCCTGCGATATTCTATTTCTTCCTGAATTTTTTCTTTATCACTTTGCGTTAATTGTTCTCTCATTTTTTACCCCTTCTATTTTTAGTGCTAACATTACAGCTAGAAATGCACTGATTAATTTTGCTGCTATCATTGGAACTAGTAATTCAGGACATTCACTGCCGGTAAATCCAAGATGAGCTGAAAATACAGAAATTGCACTAGTTGCAAATGCAGTTACTGCTACTTTTCCACTAGGAGTCATATCCTTCATTGTGATAAGTGTGGGTAAAATACTAATACAGGAAAAAATCATTCCTACTATGCTTACCTCATCTAGCCCCAAATGGTTTCCTAGTTTTTTCAATGGTTTTTGCATTACGTTGGAAAATAAATAAGCAATAGGAAGGCTGCCTAATAATACAATACTAATGCCTGCTACTGTTTTCATAGGTTCCATAATATCCACGATTCCCGGAATTACTGTAATTCCTGTCATATAGGTAATTGCCGCCCCACCCAGTCCAATGGTGGTAAGTATCCTAATTCCTTTGGAAAATATCATAAAACCCTTTAATATTCCTTTGGGAAAAAACTTTAATCCTGCTCCTAAAACCAATACTAGTAACAGTGTTGGTATGGTATTTATCAATACCGTTAAAAAGGGCAGACCCATCAAAAGTCCTCCCACCATGCTTCCTAACGGAATTGGCAGTATGCCAATTAAGATTCCTTTTGCAAAATATTCATAGTCCTCCTTGGCTATTACTTCTAGACCCAAAGGAATCGTAAATATCAAGGTAACCCCTAGCATACTTGCTACAATAATACCGGAAAACAGCCCTATCTGTTCATTCTGTGCTAATTCTACTGCAAGACTATATCCACCCATATCTATCGCTAAAATACTACCAAACATTCCAGGATCTGCTCCTAGAAATTGATAAAATGGAATGATCAAAGGCTTGAGTATTGCTGATATTATGGGTATCATGCAAATCATGCCTACCATACTTAATGCAATAAACCCCATACATTGAAATCCTTCTTCAAACTTCGCGCCATATCCCAAACGATTATTTCCTATTCGATCCAAAGCTCCAAGTAATACCCCTGCTGCCATAATATACATGATAATGGAATTTACTGTCATGATGATAAACCTCAATTCTTAATAGTCCCTATTTACGGGCTAAGTGGAAATTGCAGTGTCACAGCAAATGTATCTTTTTCTTCTGCTGCAAACAAAGTTCCCTGTTGCAATTCTACCATTTTTTTTACACTTTGCAAACCAATTTTATTACTTTCCACTTTTTCTGTTTCCGTGACATTACTGTTCACACTGCTACCTACCAGTCATTAGTTGTAGTTCTGAATTTTTAAAATTTTTATCAACAAAAAAACAAGTATAATCTTTGAATTGTGTATAACATTATTTCAAAGTTTCTTACTTTTTTCTTTTTTTATCATGCTATATTTCAGCGATTTTTAGAACATTTAGATGATGCTTTTTCACGTTGTTTCCAATTCGCTACTAGCATTTTGCACAACTCCTAAAATGATACACATTCTCCTAACACACTTTATAAATATGGTATGAATCATCAGGAATACATCTGCTGTTCAAAGAGATGCTGCACGACAGTATTCCTAGCATACCATATTTTTCTTATTGTTTAGAAATTCTTTAGAATTCTTAAGTATTTCTTATAGATATTTTTAAGATTTGTCTTGTATATTTCTAATGTACTCATCTATAAGACAGCTTGTTGAAAATTAACCTAAACCTAGGAGAATCTTATGAAACTACATACGTTCAACCATCACTTAAAATTATACTTTTTCAGACAATACGGATTTTATATCCTACTGACTTTTCTTGTCCTTTTGAGCATTATTCTCATGGTTCCCACTGGTGCCATCTTTGGTTCTAATGGGGATTGGTTCAGCCAGCACGCTGCTCTTGCAGAACAATTCAGACAAATTTTTTATGAAACAGGACGCATTTTTCCAGACTACTCTATGCTAGGTGGTGGAAGTAATATTTATGATTTCTCATACTATGGCTTTTTACGTCCAGATGTATTGCTTTCTTTTTTGCTTCCTGGCATACCTATGGTATCTATTTTATCTGTCTATTCCATACTGGAAGTAATTCTAGGAACAAATCTATGCTATTACTGGCTAAGCCACCATGTTTCCACTCCTTTTTTTGCTTTTCTTGGTGCCTTTTTATTTGCCTGTTCCACCTGTTTTTATCAGGCTCATCATCAAATTATGTTTGTAAACTATATGCCTTTTCTCATTTTGGCATTACTTGGAATTGACCGGATTTTTTCCCATGGCAAAACTACTCTATTTACCCTATCCTTGTTCTTTGTGTATTTACATAGCTACTATTTTTCTATTGCAGTTTTAGGTGTTTGTCTTTGGTATTTTATCTACCAATATCAAAAAATGGGTGGTAGTGCTCTTTTTCCTAGGCATTTTATTTTTTCTTTTGTATCTAGTGTCTTTATTTCCATCGGCATGGCTGCCATTTTGCTGCTACCTACTGCTTTGGATTTACTTTCTACTAAGAAGGATTCCGGTGAGGCTCCCCTGCTGCAAACTATTTTTTCAGGAAATTTATCCTTTGAATCCCTACTTTATCATCCGTATGGATGCGGACTTACTGTGCTTTGTCTCTACACTTTATTTCTCAGCTTGCGGCGAAGTTCCACCCGTATCTTAAGTGCTGTACTTCTACTATGCCTTACTTTAAATTGTATTCCCTACCTATTTAGTGGACTCCTTTATATTCGCTATAAAGTGTTAATTCCTCTCGTTCCGATTTTGCTGCTATTGTGTGTTAAAACTTTAGAAGAACTTCATCAAAGAAAAATTTCACATAGTATTCCGGCATTTTTATGCTGTCTGATTCCTCTATGGTTTTCCGATTTTTCTGTGCTGTTAGGAATAGACCTTGGTCTATGCGTCTTTGCTGCACTCCTGAAAAAAGTACTCCCTAGCAAAGTTTCTTTTTTTCCTTACCTGATTCTTTGCCTGCTGCCTTCCGTGATATTCCTAGCTATTGCTTCCCAGGAAGAGTGGATTTCAAGTTCTGACTCACGCCAAACCCTGTTCTCCCAAGAAGAACTGCATTCCCTAAAGTTTGACTCACGTTACCGTTTTGATTGTTTAGAGGAACCCTTTGCCAATGCCAATGTACTGCCTCTTTCTACCATGTCACGTTCCACAATGTATTCTTCGATAACCAATGAAGCGTATGCCGATTTTTTTTACAATACAGCCAAAAATCCCATTCGAGTACGTAACCGAGTAGCACTCTTAACCGATGGAAATCCCTTTTTTTCCTATATTATGGGGATACGCTATATTCAAACTTCCAAGGAATATGTGCCCTATGGATATCAGGTTATTTATCAAAAGGGAACTACTGTTTTAGCTGAAAATCCTAAGGTGCTTCCCATTGCCTATACCAGCACCAACCTGTTATCCCAAGATGCCTATGATTCCTTGCAGTTTCCTTATAATTTAGAAGCTCTTACACAGCAAACCATTGTACCAAACAGCAGCAAAACCGTAGAAAAATCCCCTTCCTCTATTCGTTGGGTTACCATGAAATCTTTACTGTCCTTAGATTCTCTATCTGTCACAGATTCTAAGTTATCACAAGATGTAAAAGCATTACACGCTGTACCTCAAGTGAATGGCTACCAATTTTCTGTAACAGAAGAAACTACGATTACTCTTCCATTAAAGGAACCTTTGAAAGATCATATTTTAATCCTTTCCTTTGACGTTGCTGCGCCCACAGGAGATGAAGTTCTGATTTCCATAAACAACACCACAAACAAGCTTTCCGGAAAAACTGCTCCTTACCCTAATGGAAATCACACTTTTACTTACCTGCTTTCCTCTGCAAGTCCTAGAAAAACAATTACGATTTCTTTTTCTCCTGGAAATTACCAGATTTCCAATATTCAATCTGCCTTATCGGATGGACGCGACCTTGGAAATGACAGTATTTCCCCATTGATTTTAGATTCTTCTAAAAAGAATTCTATTTTAAAAGGAACTGCTATTTTAAAAGGAACTGCTGTCTTAAATACAGAAGGATACTTTGTAAGTTCCTACCCTTACCGAACAGGATATCATGCTTATGTAGATGGAGTTTCCACTGATATTCAAAAGGTGAATCAATGCTTTGTAGGATTCCCTTTGTCTTCCGGTACGCATGAAGTCATACTTTATTACATTCCACCAGGCAAAACTTTAGCCGGATTTCTCAGTTTTGGTTCCTGGATTATATTTATATTTTTAGCTACAGCACACAAAAGAAGGAGGTTATTATGAAAGAACTATTACGTTATGCCTTAAATGGAGGTGCAACTACCGCTGTGAATTATGGGGTTTATCTTCTGCTACTTTCGTTCGAATGGAATTATATAGGCGCCAATACCGTTGCCTGGGGAGTTGCTGTTCTATTTGCTTATGCTACAAATCGACTCTTTGTGTTTCGTTCCAAAAATGCCATTGGAAAGGAATTACTTTCCTTTGTCTCCATGCGGTTTCTCACACTGCTGTTGGAAAATTTTCTGTTGTTTGTATGTATCCAGCTGTTACTGATTTCTCCCTTTATTTCCAAACTGGCTATAAGCGCAATTACCGTACTGGGGAATTTTCTTATTTGTAAATGCCGGATTTTTCAGAAAGGAGTGACTCTTCATGAATAAAATCAGTCTTATTGTTCCCTGTTACAATGAAGAAGATGTTCTATCCGTCTTTTATCAAGAGGCGGTTGCTGCCCTTCAAACTATTTCACACTGCTGTTATGAATTTATATTTATTGATGATGGAAGTCATGATCATACTCTAGACATTTTACGTCTGCTTTCCTATCAAGATACCAATTGCCGCTACATTTCCTTTTCCCGCAACTTTGGAAAAGAAGCTGCAATGTATGCCGGTCTAAAACAAGCCACAGGAAATTATTGTGTATTGATGGATGCCGATTTGCAGCATCCCCCTGCCCTTTTGCCGGCCATGTACTATGCCGTTAGTCAAGAGGGTTATGACTGCTGTGGTGGAAAACGTATTGGGCGAGAAGGAGATGGTGTATTACGCAGTTTTTTATCACGCAGTTTCTACGGTGTAATTCAAAGGCTCACTCATATGAATATGAGCGATGGTGCCGGTGATTTTAGAATGATGAATCGCACGATGGTAAATGCAATTTTGCAGATGGAAGAATATAACCGTTACACCAAAGGGATCTTTTCCTTTGTGGGATTTGAAACTAAATGGCTGGAATTTCATAATATAGTACGTGCAGGCGGAAAGACAAAATGGAGCTTCCGCAGTTTATTTTCCTATGGGCTAGATGGCATTTTATCCTTTTCCACCGCTCCCTTAAAAATTTCAGGCATTCTAGGCAGTTTGCTTTTTGTGCTTTCCTGCTGCCTTGGAATCTCAAGTTTGGTCTTGCAGTGCTGCTTTTCACACACCGTTAGTATCTGGTATTTAGTACTGATCATTGTTTTGTTTTTAAGCAGCTTACAAATGCTCATGGTGTTTATTTTGGGAGAATATCTTTCCCGAGATTATTTGGAAAATAAAAAGCGACCCATTTATATTATTCGGGAAGAAAGTAAGAACTAATAACACCTAATCCCCTTTAACATCAAATGTATTCTTACCTGCTCTACTAATCCTTGCCTTGGATAATTTTTTTCTTTCTCTTTTCCCCCTAGAATGATATAATCTAATTATTGTATCATTCTAGATGATAATAACGCAATTAGACACAGGGGGAAATATGTTATGAACTGGTTAATTCATTATGATGTAGCTGCAATTATTATTTGTTTGCTGCTGTTAATTGTTTTTATGTGTTATCGAAGCTTTCCTACCATCCAAACCAAGTTATATAATATTCTTTTACTCGTTTCACTGATTTCCATTATCTTGGATTTGTGTACGGTTTTTTCTATTTCTTATTGGGAACAATGTCCCCTTGCACTTAATTATTTTTTAAATATATGTTATCTTCTTACTTTTAACTGTATTCCTTTGCTTTACTGCTGCTTTATCCAATCGCTTATTCGGAAAAAACGCAGCCTTCGTCGATTACCCTACATCTTTTTTTTCCTGCCTTATATGGTGAGTGCCCTTTTAATTATTACCACACCTGTTTCTCATCTTATATTTTGTTTTGCAAAAGACACGGGCTATTCTCATCAGCCACTCTTTTTCTTACTTTATTTTAATTCCGTACTTTACTTAATGATTAGTTTAAAAACAGCATTCCAATATCGAAAACATCTAAATTTTATTCAACAGGTTTCTGTGTGTTTTTATACGATCTCCAGTACTTCTGTTGTGATTATTCAATTTTTCTTATCTAATTACCTGCTTACCGGATTTGCGATTGCAGTTTCCTTATTCTTTATTTATTTAACATTACAAAATCCACTGGAATTTAACGATAGCATTACTAATTTATTTAATCGCTCTGCCTTCGTTAAAATGACTGGTGAATATATTGACGCACAAAAACCTTTTAAGGTACTGGCCATTCAAATTAGTGGTTTGAAATTTATTAGCGAAAAATTTGGTGTCCGTAATGGCTATTCTCTTATTAAAGAAGTTGCAGACTATCTCCATGCCCTCTTACCTAACTATTATATTTTTCATATCTCCATGGGACAATTCACTATACTTTTGCCCTCTACACAAGATGAAACCATTGCTACCAATGCTATTTTGTCCCGATTTGAACAACCCTTTTTTTTAAATCACATGGAAGTGACACTATGGAGTTATCTTTGCTGCTTTTCTTACCCTGAAAACGTGAAGAAACTCAATGAAGTTTTGGATACTATTGATTATTCTCTTATCACTGCCCAAAATCAGAAACGTAATTCTTTGGTCTATGGAAGTGATGAAATGTTGGCAAAAAAAAATCGAGAATGTGCTATTGTGCAGATATTAGAACACGCCATCACAAACCAAAGTTTTGAAGTATATTACCAGCCCATTTACTCTGTTTCCCAACAAGCCTTTACCAGTGCCGAGGCTCTTGTTCGTTTAAAAGACAAGGAACTTGGATACATTCCTCCAGATGAATTTATTCCCATTGCTGAACAAAATGGATTGATTATTAAACTTGGTGAAATTGTATTTCATAAAGTTTGTGCATTTATTCAAAAACATCAATTATGGAACTGTGAGTTGGAACTTTTTCGGGTAAATGTAAACCTTTCGGTCATTCAATGTATGCAGGAAGACCTTGCCTGTGTATTACTTCAAATTATAGATTTTTACCACATTCCCTATGCTTCTATTTCACTTGAAATTACAGAAACTGTTGCTGCCAATTCTGGAGAATGCCTCCTATCTCACATGCAGCAGTTAGCAGAAAAAGGAATTTTATTCTCTTTAGATGACTATGGTACCGGCTATTCCAACACTGCTAATCTAATGTCAAATCCCTATACCGTTGTGAAATTGGATAAAAGTATGATATGGGCTGCACAGAGTAATCCCAAGGCAATGATCTCTTTAAAGCATACCATTGCAATGATTCAGGACTTAAATATGAAAGTTCTTGCAGAAGGAATTGAAACTACAAGTCAAAGAGATCTTTTGGAATCTATGCACTGCGATTATTTTCAGGGATATTTCTATTCTAAACCTCTCCCAGAAGAAAATTTCCTAGATGTCTTATCTAAATCTTGATAAGATTCCTTTACCTGCTTTTATAGATGACTATTTCTACATATATCAACTATTTTCTAATAGAAAATACCATGAATTAAGGAGCTATGCACTGCTGATTCTATCAGCAGTGCATAGCTCCTTCTGTTTCAGTTTATCTTTTCTATACTACTTCTTTCCTTTTGCTTTTTTTACTTCTGTCACTACTGCAATTGCTGCAAGAGAGCCAATTCCCATAAGAACAAACGGAAATGCCAAGGTATTGTCACCAGTATTTGGGTGAGCCGCATTTTCTGGTTTCACAGCATTATTTTGATTCGTGCCCCCATTGGTATTAGAATCTCCACCTGGTTTTGATGGGTTTTCTGAATTCCCACCATCTGGTTTCGATGGCTTTCCTGAATCCCCACCATCTGGTTTCGATGGCTTTCCTGAATCCCCACCATCTGGTTTTGATGGCTTTTCCTGAACCGTAACGCTGCCATTTCCTGTAGTAAGAGACACCTCGTTTCCTGCTACGGCAATGGAATCCTCCAATTTAATTCCAATTGGATAACTCTGTGCCTTTGCATCTCCTTTTACCTGAAACGTCAATGTGACAAGTGCACCGGTTGCAGTGG
>JAVVUO010000001.1:0-200414 GCA_036653135.1 Lachnospiraceae bacterium | reverse complement strand
TATGTCATTGAACAGGTAAAGCCCGCGATGACGACGCTGTTGCAAAAACATGAGGAATTGCAGGAATGCCAGTCGCGCATCCGCTATGAAATTGTGGATGTAACTGACTACAGCCAGCTGGAAGCGGCGGTTTCGCATTTGAGCGGGCCGATCACAATAACCTGTGAAGGCTTAATGGGATATATGCCTTCCTGCGAGCAGCGTGAGGTTGCGACAAATATTCACCGCCTGCTTTCTGCACATGGCGGCGTTTGGATTACACCCGACTACAATGGGAGCTTTACCGGAACAAGTTCGTTTGTAGCGAATTATATCTTCAGCGGTGTAACGGAAAAGACCGTTCCACAATCGGCGTGGCTGGACAAAGAACATGCATGCGAGATGTTCAAGGAGCTGGGGTTTTCGGTTTCCGAGTATGTATGCCGACCCGACATAGAGACACTTTCCGCACTCCGTTTCGCGAGCGGGGAGGAAAAAGACGAACTGTATCATGCCAATCAAGAATGGCATTTTATGTTGATGCGTTGTAACAATGCATGATTGAGTAATAGGAGGGTTCTTATGAAACGCAGCGCAATCAACGCCGCCCTCAAGGAACTCGAAGCAATGGTCAACATCTACCGCTTTGCACTCCCACTTTTCGGCGCATTTATGCCGGAGGAATGGAACGACAAGGGACATGCATATGATAGATTCAGAAAATGGGGCTACCTACACAATACCGCCAAAGCCCAATGCAGTTGCGCCATGGGAATGTGATTACTTTCACTATAAAGAACGCCATGTTGTAGAGTGTTTCTTCCAAAAAATCAAACAATTTCGACGCGTTGCTACCCATTATGTTTAAGCCATGCTGACGGATGCTAGAGTCCTAAATTGCCAATTATAGAAAACGGTCATGAGGCGATTATCTCTAAAATTGATTTTAATACGGTACAAAAAGTCTTGGCTGCCGATACCAGACGTTCCGCAACAAGAGATACTGTGTTGCCATTTTCGGGACTCATACTCTGTGGCGAATGTGGTAACAGCATGATGCGGCATACAGTCACTGCAAATGGGTTGTGGTCTGGGAAAAAGATGAGATGCATAATTGGATTTCCGAGTTCCTTAAACACGAGAACCTTGCTACGATAGAGAGTAGCGTAATTGTGACGTTTATTGATAATATTTTGATTTATGCAGACAAGCGCGTGGAAATCGTATTTCGCTGGCAGAGTGAATGTGATTGGCTTGAAACCGCACTTGCAAAGGAGATAAAATAGATTCTCTAAGAAAGTTCACAATTTATTTTTGGTTCGTGCTTGACAGAGCATGACGGACAGTTCAGAAAGAACTAAAGATCATTAGGCGTGCTTTTCCGGCTGGTTATTGTAAAATGCAAATGAATTTACAATTAAAATCTTACAAAAGGTTAAAAAGTCGATTAAACTATCATACATAGGAAGGTTTTCTCCATGTATGATAGTTTAAATTTTTTAGAGCCGATTTAATTATGACCGGAAAACAGATATATCAGAATTGATGATGGATGATTCCGGTGGATATCAATTTTTAAAAAACAGACATCACTTGGATGTTTTTTGGGGAACAGAAACTTTAAAAAAATCTGTTGCTGCAAACGAAAAGCTACCGCTGTATCAATTGATTCGTTACAGTGAATTTTTAGATACACGGCATGTACTGAAATTAAAAATTGAAAGCAGTACAGATGAAAAGGTTAAATACCGCGTCAAACGCCTTTGGGACATGCTTTCTAAAGTATATGCGTGTGACGACGTCCCGACCATGCTCAAGCTGGTGAACTTTTGGACAGAACAACGATTTTTCGAGTACAAATTTGATATAGAGCCGTTACAGATTGAGTCTTTTGAACTTTTATTAAACCAAGAGTTATTCGGAACCATTGCAATGGGGGCTGATAGTATCTATTTGAACAAAGCGATTCTCCAAAGTAACCTTTTGTATATCACTGTACCAAATCAATATCGAAAAGAGCTGCTGAAGATTTTGTGTGAATGTTTTTCGGATGCCAATAAACTCCTTGGTAGTATTGAGAAATACATTTGTGAAGTTACTACGCTCATTGAGGGGGAATTTGGAAAGGCAAAAACGGAAAATATTCTCGGATTGTTTACATCAGAGCTCATCATCACTAACAGCAATGCCGAAAAAATGTTGGGGAGTTCAACCAAGACCGCAATAGGATATTTAAAAACACTTGAGCATATGAAATTGCTTAAAGCCGCCTCGGTCGATGTTTTTTAATAGTTGGTTGATACGTTTTAGGGTTTTTCTATCCTCTGTTTACCAATAGAGGTAGTCCTCCCAAGCCGCATCCTGCCAAAGCTTATTCATCCTCTATCTCGATGACGTCGTGGATTTTTCCATTGCCGGCATTTAAGTCTGCAATGGAGCTTTTCAAACGATCCATGTTAGCTTCGGAGAAAAATGGGTCATTGGACAGTGCGATTTCAAAAGGAATGCGCTGTTCACGGATAACGGTTTTGGCAAACAGGTTAATGGCTACCGATGTATTAATACCAACTTCGGAGCAAAACGCATCAAACTGCTTTTTGACAACCTCGTCCATGCGAATGCTTAGTGTTGTTTGTGCCATAGTAGCACCACCTTTCCAGATTTAGTTGAACGCATTCATCAAGTAGCGCATTCAAGACAGCAAGCTTCGATAGAGTATTCAATTGAAGAAATTTTGTATACAATCCTCATGAAGAATGTATGCAGTATTACATCAATGCAAGGTATGACAGATGCATTTAATGATGAAAATGTTGTAAAACATATGAGTGCAATTCTAGGAACAGAGGGACGGGACGATGTACCTCATAGTAATGGTTTCTGTTTCAGATACCTGTATTGGGCTTAAACTTCTTACCCAGCTTAAAATAGTTGATTTTGCCACGCCATATTCACTTGATAACTGTGGGAAAGAGTAATTCCCTGTGTTGTACAAATCCACAAGTTGCTGCTTAAACTCTTGGGTGTACTTCTTTTGATTTTTTGCCATGTTGAACTGCTCCTTTATATTATGATATTGATTATGAGGTGTTCAACTTTTCGTGCCCATACTTATATACTAGCACCAGGAAGATATTTGAGTATTTGAATACATTTGAAGAAAAGCAATCTGATAAACAATTAAGCTTATTTGACTAAATTGTAAACCGCCCAACGGCAATAAAAAAAGATAAAAAAGAACTTGTGTTCGAAAGTTTGATATGGTATAATTAAATTGCTTTTGTTCGCCCCATCGAATATAATAATATACGAGGTGAAAAGAATGGGATATATGACAGCTAGCCAAGCGGCTGAAAAATGGAATATTTCGCAAAGAAGAGTTCAAGTATTATGTGCACAAGAAAGAATTGACGGTGTATTCAGACTGGGCGATAATTGGGCAATTCCAGACGATGCAGAGAAGCCTATAGATTTTAGAAGAAAGAAGAGTAATGATGAAAAAAAATAGATTAGTTGCAATAGATTTATTTTGTGGATGTGGTGGTTTTTCTTATGGATTTCAAGATGCAGGATTTGATGTGGCATTAGGAATAGATATGTGGAAAGACGCAACTATTACATATCAGTATAATTTTCCCAATGCAATAGTGATTAATGATGATATTACGAAAGTTAATGGAAAAGATATTTTGAAAAAACTCAAATTAAATAATGATGATATTGATGTAATAATCGGAGGACCTCCATGTCAGGGGTTCTCTGTTTCAGGTAAAAGAATGCTAGAAGATCCTCGTAACAATCTTTACAAATCTTTTGTTGAGATTGTTCAAGAAATCAAGCCTAAAGTATTTGTTATGGAAAATGTACCAGGTTTAATTAGATTGTTTGGAGGAAAAGTAAAGGAAGAGGTGCTGGAAGATTTTGGTCAACTCGGTTATGAGGTAAGAGTACAACTTTTGTCATCAGATGCATATGGAGTACCTCAACACAGAAAAAGAGTATTCTTTGTCGGAATAAATAAAGAGAAGATTGCGAATACAAAAGAGTTTTTTTTCCCAGAAGCTACAAATGGGATTGGTTTAGAACCTGTAGTGACATGCAAAGATGCAATTTCAGATTTAGATTTTGTGCCAGATGATACATCGGTAGGTGAAGATATTAATTATAAGATTGATGCACAATGTGAATATCAAAAAATAATGAGAAATGAAAGCTCAAGTATTAAAAACCATTCTATCACCATTCATAAAGAAAAAACTAGAGAAATTATCTCAATGGTTCCAGATGGTGGAAATTATAAGGATTTGCCAATCGAGTTACAATCTACAAGAAAAGTTAATATTGCATGGACAAGAATGAATAGTCAAAAACCGTGTTTTACAATAGATACCGGTCATAATCATCATTTCCACTATAAAGAAAATAGAGTACCAACAGTTAGAGAATCAGCAAGAATTCAGTCTTTCCCAGACAAATTTCAATTTATTGGAATAAAAACAAGTCAATTAAAACAAGTCGGAAACGCTGTTCCACCATTACTGGCTAAGGCTATAGCTATGGAGGTGAAAAAAATAATAGAAAGAGGTTGAGTAAATGTATAATCATAAAAATCAAATGAAGTGTGCGATTATTAGAGCAAGAGCGATATCAGAAGCGGACAATTTATTACCTAAATATGCTTCTGTAATAGATAATTTATGCCCATGTACTAAAGAAGAGTTTGAAAGTGGATTTGATCAGGCATTTAGAGAATATGCGATTAGTAAAGCACGCGATAAGTCAAATGAATCAGCCATAAAAAAGACATTAGATAATCATAGAACGGAAGTAAGTGGTTCATTATTTGGAATGCACTATGAGAACGATGGCGTTGTATATTCGTCAGAAAGAACTAAAAAGTTTTTAGAAGATAATGATCAGCCTGCTTTCTTTAAAGATTGGTTAATAAAAATGCAATTTCCTAATGGAATGCAGAAATCTCAAACATATACTAAAATGATACAAGATAATGTAAAATGTCATCCATATTCATTACTTTTGAGAGTGTTGGAATATGCAAAAAAGACTAAAGTTACTATATTAAAGCAGGAAATAGGTTACTATATTTTGAATTCTGCAGATGTACTGCAAGGAAATGCTACTCCGAATGAAGTCTTTGATGAAATTATAAATGACAAACGTTTAGGAATAGAACCTAGAAGAATCGTGATTTCAGCAGGAGAGTCAAAATCATATGACCAACATGTTAAGGATCAATTACAGTACTTACAGTTGGCAAATTTAATAATTATGAAGGGGCAAGAAGTGTCAATAAATCTTTATGAAATGAAAGCAATACAGCGTTTTATTGATTTACTAGATAAGCCTTTGGGTTTTGATGTTTATAAATATGATTTGTCAGATTCGCAAAAGCGTAAACAATTTGAAGTTGATTGGGCGGTATATTATGGAGAATTAAGCAAAAATGTAGATGATTTATCTACATCAGTAGAATCATTAATTGAATCAACTAAGGATGTTGAAGATAAAAGAAAGTCATTTTCTAAAACTAATAAAATGGAGTTAGGAGATGAAGGAGAGGATTATGTACTGGAATATGAAAAAAATCGTGTTTCATTATTTAACCCAAGGTTAGTTAATAAGGTGATAGGACTTGGTAAGACAAAAGGGTTGGGTTATGATATACAATCAGTGATAGCGGAAGATAATGAATTTGCCGAATTTGTAAAATATATCGAGGTGAAGTCGACAAAAAGAGTTACAGCACCAGATATAAATGATCCTATGTGGGTGGATACAGTTAATATTACGAGAAATGAGTGGATTGCAGCAATGCAACATAAAGAGCTTTTTTCAATATACAGGGTATATTTTGTACGTGGAGGAGTAGTTATGTACATAATAAAAAATTTGTATCAAAAGAAGGAAGATAAGTTGTTAGATGTCGTTCCTATGACTTATAGAGTTGATTTTCAAAATACTGCGATAGACCAAGATATAAGAGAGGTGAAAAATAATGTATAAAGTCGTTTCATTATTTTCTGGTTGTGGTGGAGCTGATCAAGGAATGGTAGGAGACTTTTTGTTTAATAAAAAGCATTATGCTAAATTGCCTTATGAGTTAGTATATGCAACGGACATTGACCAGAAAGCACTAAATTCTCATAAGAAGAATTTCATATGTAAAAACGTTGTCTGTAAAGATATTTGTGAAACAGAAATTAGTGAAATACCAGACTGTGATATTGTTGTTGGTGGTTTTCCATGTCAGTCTTTTAGTACGGTGAATCCAAACAAGAATCCTTTTGATGATAGAGCAAACTTATATAAACAGATGGTTCGTGTTATAAAAGAGAAACAACCCAAGGCATTTATCGCTGAAAATGTTAAAGGGTTATTGACATTACATAAAGGAATGATATTTAATAGAGTCACAAAAGCGTTTGAGGAAGCTGGTTATACAATACATACAAAGTTATTTAATGCGGCAGATTACGGAGTTCCTCAAAAGAGAGAAAGAATTATTATTGTAGGGATTAGAAATGATATCAATGATTTTGCGGAATATGAGTTTCCAAAAGAAACCCACAAAAATAATTGGATTCCATTATCTGTTGCTGTTCCCAAGCTAGCAATCGAAGAGCAAAAATACTACTTTTCGGAGAGAGCAGTACAAGGAATGAAAAATGCTAAAAATAATATGAAACGCGGCTTATATCAGGACTTGGATAAACCATGTTTAACGGTGACAAGTCATTTGGCTAAAGTAAGTCTAAATTCAAGAGATCCTGTTTTACTTGTAAATCCTGAAAAAGAATTGTATAGACGATTCACGCCAATAGAAGCAGCTAGAATTCAGTCGTTTCCAGATGAGTTTGAATTTGCGGGGAGCGAGACAGATGCATATAGACAGATTGGAAATGCAATACCACCAGTTATGTTTTGGCATATAGCAAAATCCTTATCGGAATATCTTGAAGATGTTGACGCTGGTCTGCAAAATGAAAAGGTGATGAGACAAGTAATATAAATCTTTAACATTTGGAAGGGAAGCGGTTATGGCTAAAGGCAGAGATGAAGTTGGCACAATAATTAAACAATATCCGGAAAGAGATGATTAGAAAAATACATTTAGTGATTATGTATTAAATTGACTGGGTAGTCATGACATTAAGTATTTATGCGTTTCTACAGTTATCAAATAGCTATCAAAGAGATAAATAGTAGTGTCTTAATGAAACTGTTTCATCAGAAATCGCAAGTTTAAGCGACAGCAAGTATCATAGAGCCAGACGCTAAGATGCAGAGCCGATAACCAACGAGAATGAAACTTGTGGTTGTCGACTCTTTTTCGTAGGAGGATCTCTATGATCCAATCATTTCAATCCCAATCGTGTATCGGCTACGAAACCGTGAATTATTCCATATGATAAAAAATTTTAACAAAAAAGAAAATAATCTTCAAAAGTTGTTGAATTAGGTTTATAATAACTATGTATCATTAAATGGTGGTACTAATAGTGATAATACTAAATCAGAAAATTGTGAAGAAGTGTTTTCATATAGGTTGGATACCAAGGGGGGTATTACCAACCAGTATATGTGTTTCAAAGTGACATAAATGGAGAAAGTATAGAACTTGATAGTTTTTCAGTTACCTAATATATTAATAACAGGGGGGAAAATGAAAAAGAAATTATCGTTTTTCGTAATCATTGTAGTATTGCTTAGTTGTATTAGTGGAGTTTGTTTTTTCTTAACAACGAAGCTGAATTTTTCTTACATCTATAAGACGGTCACAGAATACCAATCCAAAAACAGTAATAGAATAGATACAACAGAAACGCCCTTTGCGGAAGATTCAGCGGAACAAAGTTTTTTGAAAGGTTTAAACTGCTATGCTCACAATGCCATAAAAGAGGCAGAAGCATTATTTGAGGAAAGCCAGAAACAGGAATACAAGGATGTGGCATTGCCGGCTTATTTGAATTTTTACATGAATGAATGTAAAAATATACAAATAGGGCAAGGGGATCCAGATCTTGTAAAGAATTTTCTTGATGCAATTCAACATGAGCCAAAACTTGCCAATGATACAGAATTGATTTGGAAGATGACGTCAACCATTTTAGGCGATATTCATTCTAGACAGACTGCCATAGATTTACTGAATGAATATTTGACTCAGACACCTCAGTTGAAATTGGTAACTATTTTAACCATTAAAGGTAATATAGGCATGTTGTATATGTCCAATGAAGACTATGGTGACAGCATCTATGTTTTTCATGAAATCATTGCTAAGGCGGAAAAAATAAAAAATCCGGATGTACGTGCTCGGTTGAAGATACAATCCTATGAATATTTAGGAAATATGTATGCAGAACTCTCAGATGAGAAGGCAGCAATCAATGAATATAACAGAGCCATTAATGAAGTAGTGGAAGACCCTAAAATAAATGCAGCCTGTAAATATGGTTCCTATATCAATAAAGTAGAAAGTTATATTCAACTTAAAAATTATAGTAAGGCACTGGAAGCGTCGATGGAAATTGATGAAATAATTCCAAATCTTACGCCGGAAATTGCAACTGGAGTTGAGATTTTTAAAAACAAAAACCTTGCGATTATTAAAAGTCATCAGGAAAAATTTGAAGAGGCACAGCAGCATCTGCAAATATGTGGAGAACTGCTAGAAAAAGACAATAACAGTGCCTTTCTAGATAGTGAAATGTATGTAAAGTTTGCTTATTATGAATTTCTGATAGAAAACAACCAGACATCTCTTGCCATTGAAGAATTGAATACGCTGTTATCACAAAGTGCCAATCAAGGAATGGGATTTAATAACCATATCTATACATTACTTGCAAAGCTTTATAGAAAAACAGGGCAGATGAATGAATATATGAAAGTTTCTGCAAAAATCCATAAAAATGAGGATCATTTTAACGATACCCTAAAAAAAGATTATTTAAAATATGTAGAAGAATCTTTTAACTTAAATCAGCTTCGAGAAAAAGAAAAACTATATCAAAATGGAATTATTTTATTGTTGGGCATTATTTTAGTATGTGTGTTAGTGGGGGCAATTGCTATTATTTTTCTGACAAAATCAAGGCGCAACAATTTGAAAGATGCTCTCACGGGGATTTACAACCGAAAATATCTTACCGTATTTATTAAAAAAAATTTAAAAACATCAAGTAATATGACTATTATTATGGGAGATATTGACTATTTCAAAAATTATAATGATACCTATGGACACCCAGCTGGTGATGTGGCAATTCAAGCAGTAGCAGAACTATTAAAGGAAAGCATTCGGGGAAATGATAAGTTGATTCGTTATGGTGGAGAAGAGTTTCTGATTTTAATGGAAAATATTGACTTGGAAGGAATAGATAAGGTATGCAAAAGAATTATTAGGAACACGCAGGAAAAGCATATTGTGCATGAAGACTCTAAAGCTGCAAAATATTTAACATTAAGTTTAGGAGTTGCACAAAAAGTAGTTAAGAATGAATTAGACTTAAAACAAGGAATCGAAGAAGCGGATCAGGCGCTTTATCGGGCAAAACAAAATGGCCGTAACCAATATATCATTTATCATTCAGATGAACTGTAATAGAATGTGAAGTACCTAAACAAGTACCTAAACAAGTACCTAAACAAGTACCTAAACAAGTACCTAAAAAAAAGACCCAAAAAAAGAACACCTAAAAAGAGGAACTAACAATAGGATAACAAATCCAAAAAAAATGCTGATATGAGAATCCTTCTATCTTTGGTATGATTTCATTACAAAGTAAAGAGTTGAAAGCCAAAAAGAATTTGGCAAAGACCAACGGAGAAGGAGAAAATATGAAAAAAGAAGGTATAGAGGGCAAAAAGCTTACCTGGGGAACACGAATTTCCTATGCAGGGGGAGATGTAGCATGTAACGTAATTTTTGGTATGGTAGGAACATTACTTACACTTTTTTATACGGATTATGTGGGAATTAATCCTGCCGTAGTAGGTATGGTGATGCTGATTTCACGTTTATTTGATGGAGTGTCAGATTTAATTATGGGAATTATTGTGGAACATACCAATTCTAAGTGGGGAAAATCAAGACCCTGGATTTTATGGATGAGTATACCATATGCATTATCTGCAGTATTACTGTTTACCGTGCCACAGTCCACCGGAATGGTGCAGGCTATTTATTTGTTCGTAACATACAATTTTTGTACCACAATTTGTTATACGGCAATCAACCTTCCTTATGGAAGCCTTTCAGCAATGATGACAAGAGTTTCTGGCGAAAGAGATATGCTTAGTGTAGTGAGAATGGGACTATCCCCATTAGGAAGAATTATGGCAGTTACTTGTACGTTGCCTTTAGTAAAGCTATTTGGAGATAATCAGGCTGCCTGGGTAAAGACTATGTCAGTATGGGCAGTGGTTGCACTGGTACTTTTGATTATTTGCTTTTTGAAATGTAAAGAAACGGTAGTTATTCCGGTCAAACAGGAAAAGAAGAATGTGCCAATCAAACAAGGATTAAAAGCATTGGTTAAAAATCAATATTTTTGGATGGTTCTTGTGCTATGGATGCTACAAAGTGTATCCTTTGGAATATCAGGAACGATTTTACCTTATTACTGTAAATACATATTCCACAATGATACTTGGATGTACAGTGCCCTTTATTTAACAGAAACACTTATTCTAGTTGCGTGCATTTTTGGATGTGCTCCATTGATTAAGAAATTTGGGAAAAGAAATGTAGCATTGGTAGGAGCGTGCGTTGCACTGACAGGACAGATTTTATTTTTCATAAATCCATATAGTTTCCCATGGATGGTAATGAGTTGTGTGGTTCGTGGAATCGGATTAGCACCGTTGAATGCAGCAGTATTTGGAATGATTGGAGATGTGGTGGAGTTTGGACAGTGGAAAGCACATATTCGCCAAGAAAGTCTAATTTTTGCAGGAGGTTCCATTGGAACCAAGGTAGGCTCTGGTGTTGCATCTGCTACTATGACAGGATTACTCTCACTTGCAGGTTATATCAGTTCTTCCACCGGAACAGTGGTGCAGTCTAAAGAAGTGCTAGATAGTATTGTTGCTATCTATAAGTTTGGCCCAATTATTGTTGCAAGTTTAGCAGTGATTACTCTTGCAGGTTACAAACTAGATAAAAAATATCCGAATATTATGAAAGAATTAATGCAAAGAGAATCTCAAGGTGAATTGTAAAAAATAGAAATAAATATCAAAAAGCACGCAAATAACTTGCGTGCTTTTTGACATTGTGTTACGATAGGATAACAGAATATGAGAATAAGGAGAAAGAGAGATGGCAGTTACAATACAACAGATTGCAGAGCGCGCAGGAGTATCAAGAGGTACCGTTGACCGAGCTTTAAATCATCGAGGACGGATTAATTCAGAAGTTGCCAAACGGATACAAAATTTGGCAAAGGAAATGGGGTATGTATCAAAAGAAAAAAAGGCAGAAAAAGAAAAAAGAATCTTTAAAATAGGAGTCATTACACAACTGGCAAAGTCATCTTTTATGTTGGAAGTAAATAGAGGAATTTGTGAGGCAAAAGCAGAGCTGATAGACCGCGGAGTATCTCTTATCGTAAAAGAAGGTATTTCCGTAGATGAGACGGAACAGCTTTGTGCTATAGAAGAATTAGTGAAAGAGGGAATAGCAGGACTTGCCATTATGCCTGTGGAGAGCGAAGCAATTCGAAAAAAATTAAATTGGCTGACAGAAGAAAAGAAAATTCCGGTAGTTACGTTTAATTCAGATATTGTAGGAACAAAGAGAATCTGCTTTGTAGGGATGGACAACCGCAGAAGTGGTAACGCAGCAGCAGGACTGATGGGAATGCTCACAAGAGGAATTGGGAAAGTGTTGATTATCACAGGATTTTTCAGTAATAATGTGAATAGTGCCCGTGTAGATGGATTTATTGAGGAATTAAAAAAGTCCTATCCAGGATTAGAGGTGGCAGGTGTACAAGGAAGCTTTGATGATGCAGAAGAAGTAAAAAAAATTATTGGAAATACGATGCTCAGTGTACCCAAAATCAATGGAATTTTTATGGTGTCCGGTGGTCAGGAAGGAATAGAACCTGCCTTTCGAGAACTGCAGATAGAAAAAAGACCCTATATGATTATTTATGATTTAACACCCGAAAACAGAAAAATTTTGGAACAAGATACAGCAGATTTTTTGATTGACCAAAATGGGTATGTGCAGGGATATGAACCTGCATTTATTCTGGCAGATTTAGTGATAAAACATGAGAACCCAGACAAGGAACTTCACTATACAGATATCAATATTAAGACAAAATATAATATGTGAAAAGGAAGTGCGAAATGTCAGGAAAAAAAAGGAAACAAGGTATGAAAATATTATTGGCAGCAATCATAGGGTGTGGCATGTTATCGGGATGTGGAGAAAAAGAAAAATCAGCATATCACAAAGAACAGTATACGGTGGGAGCAGTGACCAAATCAAAGGATAGTGAGTATTGGATGAGTGTTTGTTCTGGAATGGAAAAAGCAGCCAAGGACTTGGGTGTATCGGTCATGATTCTTTCTCCCGAAACAGAATCCGATGATAAAGTGCAAAAAAAAATGATACATGATTTAATTCAAAAAGGAGTAGATGCATTGGCAATTTCTCCGATACAATCCTATGATGCGGCGTATTTAGAAGAAGCAAAAGAAAAGCAGATTCCGGTTATTTCGTATGATACTAGAATTGTGGAAGAAGGAGTGCCTTACGTTGGCATTGACAATAGAAAAGCAGGAGAAGAATTGGCTAAAACCATGGCAGAGCAACTTGGAAATACTGGAAAAGTTGGAATTATATCTGGCGACTTACACCAGACAGCACACAAAGAGCGCATGGAAGGAATTTGCTCTTATATAGAAAAAAATACAGAAATAGAGATTGCTTTTGTGGAAAGTGGCTATAGTAATTTGCTGATGTCAGAAAAGAAGATTTCCAATTTGATGGAAGAAAATCCAAATATCAACGGTATTTTTGCTACTAGTGCAGTAACAGCATTAGGAATTATGGAATATATGCAGGATAGTCCCATTAAAATCATGACGGTAGATGCACAACAAGATGCCATAGAAGCGGTGAAAGATGGAGGAATAGCAGCATTGGTGGCACAGTCAGGGTATGATATTGGATATGCAGCAATTGAATATATTGTATCCCATAAAGATGAAACGATGCAGGAACAGAAAGATGAAATTTTAGATATAGAAATGATAACAAAAGAAAATGTGGAAACATGGAAGGAATAACATGGAAACATAGAAAGAATAACATGGAAACCTGAAAGGAATAATGTGAAAAAGAAGATAAGGCTTGAAAAAAGTATGTTTCATAGCATGCGAAGCAAAATACTTGCGGCGGTAATCGGAGTCACCATTTTGGCAGGACTGTTTATTACGGTTTTGTTTTATTGGAAATCATCAAAAATGATAGAAGAAAATTACAAAGAAAACTTATATGCCAGAATAGAACAAACAGGAGAAGCCTTTGACCATTCCCTAAGTGAAATTTATCATATGACAGTTCAGGCTGCCTGTGATGAAAAATTGTTGGAAAAAATGGAGACTTATTTGGCAGGAGAAGAAGAAACACAATTAGAAGAATTATCACAAATGTTAAGAGAGTATGAAACACAATGTACAGATATTACTTCCGTATATCTTGTATTTCCACAAAAACAGATGATTATTACATCCAAAGAGTACCCCATTTATGAAAAAAAGGTGGCACAATGGAAGTTGAATGAAATAGAAAAATTATCACAAAATGCCATTACTCCTGCAATGATTCAAAATCCAATAGGGAAGAAATCGGATATATTATCGTTTGTTAATTCCATAGAAGACAGTACAGGCAATACCATAGCATATATCATGAGTAATATGGAAGAGCAGGTGCTGTACTACAAATATTTGGATAGTTTGGAAGATGAAAAAACCTCTAAAGCGGTGATTGTGGACAAAGATTTTTCAGTTGTGTCAACCAAGGAACAGAAAAAAGTAGGAAATAGTTATCAGGAAGTAGATATTCAAAAAGAGTATGAGAAAGAAGAATTAAAAACAAAAAACAGTAAGGTAATTAGAGTGATATATCGTACAGAATTTACAGGATGTTACTTTTTTTTAGAAACAGAAAAAGGAAAGGTGCTTGCGGATTTAAGAGAATTTCGGAATTTTCTTACCCTTATTTTGATTGCAGTTTCCTTTACGGCATTGATTCCGGCAATTTTCATCACAAGAGCCATGTACCGGCCACTTAAAAATCTTACCAAAACCATGGGTCTGGTAGGAGAGGGAGAATTAAATCAAAGAGTAGAAATTGTGACAAAAGATGAAATAGGGGTGCTGTCAGAAAAATTTAATCGTATGCTAGGACAAATTGAAGAGCTTATTGAACAACTGGTGAAAGAAGAAATGCTAAAAAAAGATGCAGAACTGGAAGCACTTCAATATCAAATTACACCTCATTTTATGTATAATACGTTAAATTCCATTAAGTATGCGGCGTTGTTAAAGGGAGAAAAAGAAATTGGAAATTTTATTGAAGAATTCGTAGAATTACTTCAGGCTAGTATCAATAAAAAAGGAATTTTTGTGACAGTAGCAGAAGAAGTGCATTTTGTGAAAAATTATATGAATCTTCAAAATATGCATTATGAAGATGAGGTTATGGTTTCTTATGATATAAGTTTAGAGGCACAAGGATGCTTTCTCCCTAGACTGATGCTTCAGCCCCTTGTGGAGAATGCAATTTTTCATGGGCTGAATATTAAAAATGGAAATAGCCAGATTATGATATCAGGAAAGGTGGAGCAAGATACCTTGTATTTAACAGTAGCGGATAATGGAAGAGGAATGTCAAAAGAACAAATAGAAGAACTTTTGGCAGTGAAAGAAAAAAAGACAAGAGGATTGTCTGGAATTGGAATTGCAAATGTGAGAGAGCGGCTGGAACTTTATTATGGAACATTGAGTGGAATCACTTATGAAAGTAGTGAACAGCGAACAAAAGCGTGTATTTATTTGCCCGCATACAAGGAACAGAATCAGTATGCATTATCATGAGCAGGAAAGAATATGAGCAGGAGATAATATGAGCAGGAGATAATATGAGCAGGAGAGAATATAAGCAGGAGAGAATATAAGTAGGAGGGAATATGATTAGAACGATAATTGTAGATGATGATTTTTTAGTACGTAGTTATTTAAAACAATTAAGTGCCTGGGAAAAAGCAGAATATGAGATTATTGGAGATTACAGAGATGGAGAAGAGGCACTGACAGCAGTAGAAACATTAGGTCCTGATTTACTTATCACAGATATTTCCATGCCGGTTATGAATGGGATTGAATTGATACGTAACATCAGACGACAGAATCATGGCATATATATTATGGTTTTAAGCTGCCATGATGATTTTGAATACGTAAAAGAAGCAATGCAGTTAGGAGCAGATGAATATGTATTGAAAAATTCTTTGAATGAAGATAATCTTTTTGATATTCTAGATAAAACAAAGCATCAAATGAAGAACAGACGGGAAGAAAATAGAGAAAGTGATGATGCAAAGCATTTGATGGAAATGGGGCGCCATACGTTAAAATATCATTTTTTTAACGGACTTTTGGCAGGAACCTTTTCACCAGAAGAAAAAGAAAAGAAGAGATTAGCAGCAGGAATTCAGGTGAATTATAAAAACAGTGCTGTAATCAATATGTGTGTTCCAAGCTGGGGAGCATTAAAGGAAAGTCTGACAGAACTGGAATTAGAACAATATAGTCAAAGATTTCTTCGGAAAATGCTGTTGAACCTAAAAGGACGAGAAGAAGATGCTGCTTATGTGGAATGTGTATACTTGGGAGAAGGCGTTTTTTGCTGCTTTTTGGATTTATCTGAATTAAGGAGAAGCAGCATGATGAAACAAAGACTGACTGGTGTAGCTACGGCATGTTTTCGATGCTGTAAGGAAGAAGAGTACCCATTTGAAGTAGGAGTAAGTAATATTTGCTTTGGTGAAGAGGGGATACGACAAGCCTATCAGCAGGCAAGAGAGATGATTAAATTTAGTTTTTACGAAGAAGGGAGTATTCTTTACTATGAAGGAAGCTGTGAAATAGGAAGAATTCTGCCTAAAGAGGCAGAGCAGCTCTTAAAAGAAGCAGATGATTTAGTAGAAGGACAGCAGTATGAACCCTTGAAAAAAAGTATGGAACAATTAATAGAAGTATGTCGTAAGGGGCATATTGATAGCAGACTAGTGCTTCACTGGCTGAAAACGCTGGATCAGAAGTTTAAAATAGAACGAACACAAGAGGAATATGGCGGAATTGTAAAAATTGAACAGCTAATGGATATTTGTGAAGAATATCATCAGAAATTATTTATGGAAAAACAAAAAAATATACCTAAAAGTGTAGGAGCGCCTGTTCGTAAGGTAATAGAATATCTTCATATTCACTACAAGGAACAAATTGGACTTGGAGAAGCAGCAGAAACGGTGAATTTGAATTCTGCATATTTAAGTTATTTATTTAAGCAGGAATTGGGATGTGGGTTTTCCAACTATTTATTGGAACTAAGGATAGAATGTGCAAGGGTGCTACTGCGAAGTACCAATGATAAAATAAAAGATGTATCGGCACAGTCTGGATTTCAGGACTATCATTATTTTTCCAAAGCATTTAAGAAATTAAACGGTACCAGTCCGGCTGAATATCGAAAAGAAAACAGCAAAATCTAAAAAAAAGACCCAAATCCAGTAATAAGACAACAAATCTAAAAATAATACGGATTTTTCTAATCCTTCCTACGTGGTATCTTTATATCAGAAAGAAAAACGATACGATACGAAAAGAAAGGAAGAAAAAAATGTTTGATAAAACTAAAGTAAAATTAGGAATTGCACCAATTGCCTGGACCAATGATGATCTTCCGGATTTGGGAAAAGAAAACACCTTTGAACAATGCGTCAGCGAAATGGCATTGGCAGGTTTTACCGGATCCGAAGTAGGAAACAAGTATCCAAGAGAACCAGAAGTATTAAAAAAAGCTCTGAAATTAAGGGGGTTGGAAATTTGTAATCAGTGGTTTTCCTCATTTCTTATTACAAAACCATTTGAGGAAGTGGAACAGGAATTTCGCGCCCAGCTTACATTTTTAAAAGCAATGGGAGCAAAAATAATCGGAGCTTCCGAACAAAGTTACAGTGTACAAGGAATGCAGGACACACCGGTTTTTGGACATAAGTATGTTATGAACGAAAAAGAATGGGATGTATTTTGCGATGGAATGAACAAACTTGGAAAAATTGCAAAAGAAGAATATGGCATTGCACTTACTTTTCACCACCATATGGGAACAGTGGTTCAAAATCCAGATGAAGTAGAAAGAATGATGGAACACACCAATCCAGAATATGTTAATTTATTATTTGATACAGGACATTTTACATACTGTGGAGCAGATCCATTGGAAATGGTGACAAAATATATAAAAAGAATCAAGCATGTACATTTGAAAGATATTCGTAAAGAAGTAGTAGAAAAAGTAAAAGCAGAGAATCTCAGCTTCTTAGAAGGTGTGAGAATGGGAGCCTTTACAGTACCAGGAGATGGCTGTATTGAATTTGAGCCAATCTTTAAAGTATTAGAAGAAAATCATTATGAAGGATACATGCTTGTGGAAGCGGAGCAAGACCCTGAAAAAGCAAATCCTTTGGAATATGCAATAAAAGCACGGCACTTTATTACTGAGAAAACAGGATTATAGAAGGGAGATTTAAAATTATGGTAACAGTAGGAATTATAGGGGCAGGAAGAATCGGAAGAGTACATGTAGAAAGCATTTGCACAAAGGTAGCAGATGCAACAATCAAAACACTTGCAGACCCATTTATGAATGAAGAAACCAAGGAATGGGCAAAAAATATGGGAGTTTGCAACACTACAAAAGATTACAAAGAAATTTTGGCAGATCCAGAAATTGACGCTGTGTTAATTTGTTCTTCCACAGATACACACTCTCCTATTTCAGTAGAAGCTATTAAAGCAGGAAAACATGTATTTTGTGAAAAACCAATTGACCATGATGTAGCCAAGATTCAAGAAGTAATTCAGGCGTTAAAAGAAAATCCAGTGAAGTATCAGGTGGGATTTAACCGCCGATTTGATCATAACTTTGAGGCAGTAAAGCAGGCAGTAACAGATGGAAAAGTAGGGGACATTCATATTATAAAAGTAACATCTAGAGATCCAGAACCACCTTGTGCAGATTATGTGAAGATATCAGGGGGAATGTTTTTGGATATGACCATTCATGATTTTGATATGGTGCGTTTTTTAGCAGGATGTGATGCTCAGGAAGTATACGTAGAGGCAGCTGTACTGGTAGACCCAGCCATTGGGGAAGCTGGGGATGTGGACACAGCAGTAATTACATTGAAAATGGAAAATGGTGCCATTGCAGTGATTGATAATTCCAGAAAAGCAGTTTATGGATACGACCAGAGAGCAGAAGTATTTGGCTCTAAGGGAATGGTAGCAACTGGAAATGATACCTCATCAGCAGCAGTAATCAGCAATGGTGATGGAGTAACAGGAGAAAAGCCACTGCATTTTTTCTTGGAACGTTATATGGATGCATATTCCAAAGAAGTAAAATGCTTTATTGATGCCATTGAAACAAACACAGACACTCCTCTTGGAGTAATGGATGGATTAAAACCGGTGTTAATGGGACTTGCTGCAAAAAAATCATTGGAAGAACATCGTCCTGTAAAAATATCTGAAATAGAAATCTAAGAAATTTAAAGTTCAAAGAACCTGTCAGTGCAAGAATTGCTGGCAGGTTTTTAAAACAAAGTAGCGTGCCAAAACGCATAGAAATAAACGCACACAGTAAAGCACACAAACTGAAAGGAAAAAAGAATGAATAATATAAAATTTGATTTATCCAGACCACTGGATCTTGTACTGCTAGGAAGGGTAGCCATTGATTTTAATCCGGCGTATTCAGAACAGGTAAAAGAAGAGTTTAAACCACTGAAAGAAGTTCATATGTTTGAAAAATTTGTAGGAGGTTCTCCGGCAAATATTGCAGTAGGAATAGCACATCATGGAATGAAAGCAGGATTTATTGGAAAGGTTTCAGATGATCAATTCGGAGATTTTGTGACAGAATATTTCATGGAGCAGGGAATTGATACTTCTCATATTACAAAATGTACCAATGGAGAGAAACTGGGTCTTACCTTTACGGAAATGTTATCTTCCAAGGAAAGCAGTATTTTAATGTATCGTAACTGCATTGCAGATTTACAGCTTCATGTAGACGATATTACAGAAGAATATATAAAAAGCACAAAAGCAATTTTGATTTCAGGTACTGCACTTGCAGAAAGTCCTTCTAGAGAAGCTGCCTTAAAAGCAGTGATGCTGGCAAAGAAAAATAATACCAAGATTATTTTTGATATTGATTATCGAGAGTATAACTGGAAAAACAGAGATGAAATCGCAATTTACTACTCTATGGTAGCAAAAGAAGCGGATATCATCATGGGCTCAAGAGAAGAATTTGATCTGACCGAGAAGCTTATCCAAACAGAAATGACAGACCAAGAAAGTGCTGCATTATGGCAAAGTTACAACGCAGAAATTGTGGTGATTAAGCATGGCATGAAAGGTTCTACGGCATATACAAGTGATGGGCAAAATTTCAGTATCAAACCATTTCCAGTGGAAGCTAGAAAAGGGTTTGGTGGTGGGGACGGATATGGTTCTGGATTCTTATATGGTTTATATCAAGGCTGGAATATCATTGATTGTCTGGAATTTGGTTCCGCAGAAGCATCCATGATGGTGCGCAGCAACAACTGTTCTGATTCCCTTCCTAGACCAGAAGAAGTACATGGATTTATACAAGAAGAAAAAGAAAAATTTGGTGAAATGATTGCAAGAGTATAAGGAGCAAAAGGAGGAAAATAATCATGAATAAAACAACAAGAATGACAGTGGCTCAGGCAATTGTAAGATTTTTAGATGAACAATATGTATCCATGGATGGGCTAGAAACAAAATTTGTGGAAGGAATGTTTACTATTTTCGGACATGGAATTGCCGTGGGACTAGGAGAAGCACTAGATACCAACCCTGGAAATTTAAGAGTATTTCAAGGGAGAAATGAACAAGGAATGTGTCATGTGGCAATTGCTTTTGCGAAACAGAGCAATCGAAGGAGGATTATTCCATGTGCTTCTTCCGTAGGTCCTGGAGCGGCGAATATGGTAACCGCTTGTGCCACAGCAACCGTAAATAATATTCCATTGCTGGTATTTCCCGCAGATACCTTTGCCTCTAGACAGCCAGACCCTGTACTGCAGCAGCTAGAACAAAGCAGTAGCTTAGCAGTCAGCACCAACGACGCATTTAAACCGGTATGCAAATACTGGGACAGAATTACAAGACCGGAAATGATTATGACTGCACTCATCAATGCCATGCGTGTGCTTACAGATCCAGCAGAAACTGGAGCCTGCTGTATTGCACTGTGCCAAGATGTAGAAGGAGAATCCTATGATTTCCCAGAATATTTCTTTCAAAAACGTGTCCATAGAATTACTAGACCCGTGGCAGTGGAAGAAGAATTAGAAGACATAGCTCAAGTGATTGCAGAAGCTAAAAAACCTCTTATTATAGTAGGTGGTGGTGTTCGCTATTCAGAGGCAGGAAAAGCAGTAGAACAGTTCTGTGAAGAATTTAAAATTCCATTTGGAGAAACTCAAGCAGGAAAAAGTTCCTGCAAATCCAGCAATCCCTATTGTTTGGGAGGGATTGGGGTAACCGGAACCTATGCTTCGAACCGACTTGCAAAAGATGCCGATGTGGTGATTTCCATAGGATCTCGTATGTCCGATTTTACAACAAGTTCCAAACATCTGTTTCAAAAAGAAGGGGTACAGTTTGTATCTATTAACAATTGCAGATATCACGCATACAAAATGGATGCAGTAAAAGCAGTAGGAGATGCGAAAGCTACCATAATAGCATTAAGAGATAAATTAAGAGAAAAAAAATATGTATCTGCATATACCAATGAAATAGAAGAAGTAAAGAGTGTGTGGGAGAAAGAAATGATTCGCCTTGGAAATATCACCTATACAGGAGATGATTTTCAGCCCCTAATTCAGGCAAGAGATCCAAGAACCATTCCAGAATTTGTAAAAATGACAAAAGGAAAGATTACACAAACCGGAGCAATTGCAGCAATTCAAAGAACTATTGCAAAAGATGCAACGATTATTACAGCAGGAGGTTCTCTTCCTAGCTGTATGCAAAGAATGTGGAGCACAGACAAACCAGGAGGATACCATGCAGAATATGGATATTCCTGTATGGGATATGAAGTGGCAGCCACGCTTGGCGTAAAATTTGCAGAGCCAAAACAGGAAGTATACTGCGTAGTGGGGGATTCTAGTTTTCAAATGCTTCATAGTGAAATTATGACAATTATGCAGGAACGCCAAAAAGTAAATATTTTAGTATTTGATAATTGTGGATTTGGATGTATCAATAATTTAGAAATGAACCATGGAATTGGCAGTATTGCAACAGAATTTCGTTATACAGATGGTAAAAAACCATGTGGAGATTTAATTCCTGTGGACTATGCAAAAGTGGCAGAAGGATATGGCTTGAAATCCTATACCTGTAAAACAATTGCAGAACTAGAAGCAGCACTAGAAGATGCAAAAAAACAAGAAATTGCCTGCTTATTTGATTTAAAAGTAATCCCGAAAACAATGACAGATGGTTATGATGCATGGTGGAATGTGGGAATTGCCACAACATCAGAAAAAGAGTCCGTAAGAAAAGCCTGTGCAGGTGTTATGGAAGGTAGAAAAGAAGCAAGAGAATATTAGGGAAGGTGACAATATGAGCAAAGTATTTGGTTATCCAAATTATGATGAAACAGGAGAAATGGTTCTCACAACGTATAAAAATGAATATCAGGAAATGAAAATGGACATTCGCTTGTATCAACTAAAAGCAGGGGAAACTAGAATTTATCAAAAAGAAGGAGAAGAAATGGCAATCCTTCTTCTCTCTGGAACCATTTCATACACATGGGAAAAGGAGACAGCAACAGCTAGCAGAAAAGATGTATTTACACAAGGTCCTTGGTGTGTGCATGTATGCAAAAATTGTAAAGTAGAGGTAACAGCAGAAACAGAATCGGAAATTTTAGTGCAGTGTGCAGAAAATGAAAGAGAATTTCCAAGCCGTTTATATCAACCGAAAGATGCACCATGGGGATATTCTAGTGTAGGTAAATTTGGAAACGTAGCAAAACGTCGGGTCAATACTATTTTTGATCACACCATTTCACCACAATCCAATATGGTGTTAGGTGAAGTGCTAAATGACAGAGGAAACTGGTCTGGTTATTTACCACACAGACATCCCCAGCCGGAAACCTATTTGTTTAAATTTGACAGACCGGAAGGATTTGGTGCTAGTTTTGTAGGAGATCTTGTATTTAAAAGCGTAAATAATAGCTTTGCAGCAATCCCAGGAGGAGAACTTCATCCTCAGGCAGTAGCACCGGGATTCTTAATGTATACGTGTTGGATGATTCGTCATTTAGACGGAAATCCATGGTTACAGACAGATAGGTGTGAAGATGAACGGTATACCTGGCTTCACGATGCTCAGTTTTAGAATCACCGTAGTTTCATAAGGTGTGACAGGTGTGAAGATGAACGGTATACCTGGCTTCACGATGCTCAGTTTTAGAATCACCGTAGTTTCATAAGGTGTGACAGGTGTGAAGATGAACGGTATACCTGGCTTCACGATGCTCAGTTTTAGAATCACCGTAGTTTCATAAGGTGTGGTAAGGTAGCTTATAGATTGAATTTTGGAAAAGAGGAAAAATTATGGCAAGAGAATTTATTGTACCAGGACAAATGATAACAGGAGCAGGTGCTCTTACAATGGCAGAAAACAGAATGAGAGAATTAGGAAAAAAGGCAATGATTGTAACAGATCAGGTGATGATTACCCTTGGAAATTGTGCCAAAGTAGAAATAGCCTTGAAAAATCAGGGGATTTGTTATACAATATATGCAGAGATTACAGGGGAACCTACAGATATTATGATTGAAGCAGGTTTACAGCAATATCAAAAAGAAGAATGTGATTTTCTCATTGCACTTGGGGGAGGAAGTCCTATGGATTCCATGAAAGCCATAGGCGCACTGGTGGAAAATGGCGGAGCTATTTCTGATTATATGGGTAAAATTATTGATGTGAAAATGCCACCTATGGTAGCAATTCCCACAACAGCAGGAACCGGTTCGGAAGCTACACAATTTACCATTATTACGGATACAAAGAAAAATATTAAAATGTTATTAAAAGGAAAAGTGTTAATGCCTTCTATGGCGATTATAGATCCGCAGTTTACCATGACAGCTCCACCTAAAATTACAGCAGCAACAGGTCTAGATGCTCTTTGTCATGCAGTAGAAGCGTATACTTCTAATAAGGCGCAGACATTATCAGATGATTTTGCATTATCTGCGGTAAAACGTATTTTTAAATATTTGCCGGTGGCATTCCATGATGGTAAAAATGAAACAGCCAGGGTGGAAATGTCTATAGCGGCTTTGGAAGCTGGAATTGCATTTAATAATGCTTCCGTTACGTTAATTCATGGAATGAGTCGTCCTATTGGAGCATTATTTCATGTACCACATGGTCTTTCCAACGCTATGCTTTTAAAAGAATGTTTAGGATATGCATTAGAAGGTGCTTATGATAGATTTGCAGAACTAGGAAGAACCATCGGGGTAGGCAACACTACGGATTCTCAGAAGGAAATGAGTGAAAAATTCTTAGAGGCTGTGATTGCATTGGTAGAAGAACTGGAAACACCAACACTTTTGGAGTTTGGAATTGAAAAAGAAGCATTTTTTGCTGCTATAGATAAAATGGCACAAGATGCTATGGAAAGTGGAAGCCCTCAGAATACAAGAAAACAAGTGACTCAGGCAGATGTAGTACAAATGTACAAAAAACTATGATAAGAGAGAAATAATATGAAACTCACGAAAACTCAGAAAAAACAAAGAATATTAATGATGGTATTTGGCGCGTTAGCTATATTTTTCACAGGATATCCTCATGTGTGGTCAGTGTACCAGCCTTATGTGATGGAACAGGCAGGCTGGACCCAAGGACAGGCGTCCCTATGCTTTTATATAGCACTTGCCACCTTCGTATTTGGAAATATTGTAGGTGGGCGTATTCAAGATAAATACAATCCAAGACTGGTGATTTTTATTGGCGGCGGTATTTTCACAGCGGGAATTTTGTTAACGGCATTTCTGATTATGCCTTCACCACTGCCGGTGTACATAACCTATGGCGTCATGCAAGGATTTGGTCAGGGAATGATTTATACAACAATTATTTCAACTGCACAGAAATGGTTCCCAGGACGCACCGGTTTTGCTTCCGGTGTAGTGGTAACGGCAAATGGATTATGTGGGTTTTTCCTAGCACCCATAAGCAGAAAGATGCTAGAATTGGGAGGTCTTAAAATTACATTTCTTGTAATTGGGGTAGCAATTGGAGTTTCTTGGATATTGTGCAGTAGTTTCTTCTTTATACCAGATGCGAAGTGGCGTTTGGAAGCAGAAAAGCAGCTGAGAGAAAAGAGCGGCACTTCCAAGAAAACGGTACAGCAAAAACAATACACTTCGTCAGAAATGATGAGGACTAAAAGTTTTTATCTGTTATTGGCAACCATGCTTTTTGGGTTAATTTCTTATTTTATGATTTCTCCAATTTCCCAGACGTATCAAATCGGACTTGGAATTCCAGCGGCTGCTGCAGTAAGTGCGGTAATGCTTGGCTCTATTGTAAATGCAGCAACCAGACTGATACTTCCGGCATTATCAGATAAAGTAGGCAGACTGGTATGTATCAAAGGTGTGTTGATAATAAGTGTAATAGCAATGGTACTGCTTTGCGTTTCACAATCTTACGTGGTAACAGCAGTCATTGTGTTGATATATGGTTGTTATGGTGGAATTATGGGAAGCTTTCCGTCTTTTACCAGTGCTATATTTGGAATAGAACATTCCGGAGAAAATTATGGATTTGTGATGTTTGGTATTGTATTTGCCACCATAGGAGCACCTGTCATTACCAATGCAGTGATTGGCAATGGGTATGATATCCGGGTTGTATTTGCAATGGGTACGGTATTTGCTGCACTGGCATTTTTAAGTATCACGTTCTTACAAAAAGAACTTAAGAAACAAAATCAGGAACGGTAGGAAGGAGAACAAAAATGGCATTGGTAACAATGAAATATTTATTGGAACAAGCACAAAAGGAAGATAGAGGAATTGGAGCATTTAGTGTTGGCAATATGGAAATGATAAAAGGTGCAATCATGGCTGCGGAGGAAATGAACACACCAATTATTCTTCAAATTGCAGAAGTAAGATTAAAACATTCTCCTCTTTCTTTCATGGGTCCTATGATGGTGCAGGCAGCAAAAGAAGCCAAGGTAGATATTGCAGTGCATTTAGATCATGGTCTTACCATGGAGGTGGTAGAACAAGCGTTGGAGCTTGGCTTTACCTCAGTTATGTTTGACAGTTCCACATATTCTTTTGCAGAAAATATGATGCGAACTCAGGAAGTAGTAGAAAAAGCGAAAAAATATGGTGCAACAGTAGAAGCAGAATTAGGTTTAGTGGGTGGAAGCGAAGATGGAAGCTATGACCATGGAATAAGATGCACCAATCCAGAAGATGCAAAATGGTTTTGTGAACACACCGGAATTGATGCTCTTGCAGTGGCCATTGGAAATGCCCATGGGAATTATCCGGTAGCTCCTATTCTAGCATTTCATGTATTAGAAGACATCAAAAAAAGAACGCAGGTTCCACTAGTACTTCATGGAGGAAGCGGTATTACAGATGATGATTTTAGAAAAGCAATTTCATTGGGAATTGTAAAAGTGAATATTGCAACTGCAAGTTTTAACAGCTTAATTAAAAGGGCAGAAGAATATTTTCAAACAGAAGGACCTTATAATTATTTTTCCCTTAATGAAGCAATGGTACAAGGCACCTATGAAAACGTGAAACACCATATAGAAGTATTTCAATGTTCTTGTTAAAGAGAATGAAATATAGAAAAAAAGGAATGGAACTTCCAAAAAACAGAAGTTCCATTCCTTTTTTATATTTTGTTGGAAGGAAAAGAAAGAATATTGATTTTCTTTATGCGCCAACTGTTTCAAGTTTAGATTGTAATACCATTTCCAGTTTGGAAATGCTGTTTGTCATATCCTGAACAGATTTGTTAACAGCAAGGAGCTGCGTTGGAGTCACACCAGGAACGGCTAACATTGCTTGAATTTTTTCACCCTCTGCATTTAAAATGTGAGAAATGCCGGTTTCCTGCAATGCCACAGATTCCATTAAGTCTGCAATTGCTGATTCATAAGGATCAAGAATAATACCAAATACTACCGCTTCACGTCCATAAGTGATAAGCTCTGCACTTACATTTTTAGGTCCAGTGGTAAGGTAAACGTTACCGTTGGCATGATTGATTCCCGTACCCACTTCCGTCACCGTCTGTGTGCCAAGTCCTGCAACAGAAGGGGAGTTTGGAGGACCAACCACAGGAGGAAGAACGGTTAGCTGACTCCATGGGGAGCCATCTGTGCGAATAATCCATGCTTCATCGGTATCTGTATTTTCTGCATCAGCAGCAACCCACTTGAAGTTAGACTGTACTACACCGTTTGCATTTTTTACTACAATATTTTGAAGCTTTACAAGTTCATCACTAGGGGTGCCGTTGGCATTAGGAAATAAAGCAACATCACCTGGAATATTCAAGTAACCAGTTTTGCCAAAAGCGGCATAGAAATAGGTGGGAGTGTGAACTGCAGGAACTGTATTTCCAGGACCTGAAACAGTTACAACGGAAATATCAAATTCTACGGTACCACCGCCTGGAATAGAATTGATTACATGAACTGGGGGATTACCCGGTGTATAAATGGCACCTGTGCCATAAAATATCCAGCCGATTTTATCAGCTAGTAAACCACTGCCTGGAGTGGCGAATTGTACGCTATTCATAGAAATACCTCTTTTCAATTTTAAAATAAGGATAGAATCCTCACTTTATATTATGACAATATGAGATAGAAGGTGCCTATTGAAAATATAAGATTATAAAAAAAGAATTGTTATTTTGTCGCACAAATGGAATGCATTGAATATATTGAAGTAGGGAGAAATGAAAAGCCCTTTAAAATAGAAGAATGGAGTGATATTATGGCAAATATATCGGGGTTCGTATACTACGATCCTACGTTTTCATCTGTGCCAGGAACAGGAATTCCAAATGTTCCGGTGGCACTTTATAATCCAGGCTCCGGTATGGGTGCAGTGGCACTCACAGATGCAGCCGGCGCATATATGTTCACCAATGTTCCAGCAGGAAGCTATAACCTAATTGAGTCTTGGGGTACAGCAGGTGCTGCGACACCAGTTAACTTCGCATCTGCTACGGCAATGGCACAGCCACCAGAGGTGGAACCACCACTGTCTGCTGTTCCGGCTATTCCACCGGCATTAGCAGATAAGCTGAATGCACTTTCACCTAATTTATTAAAACTTGTTGTAGCAAGTACGAATCTTACAGGACAAAATTTTTATGATGCACCGGTAGGAAACAAACCGCTAACATTTAGTGGCGTTACCTTCCAAGGAGGAAATCTAATTACCGCGGCTGCCAACGGTACTTGGGGAACGTATCCTGCGGGTCAGGTAATTAACTCTACACTGCCTTTAGACCCTTATCCTGGCGTTACACCTGGATTCACGTATTCTACCAGTACGGTTCCATCTGATGGTTTCTACACCATTATGAATACAAGAGGAGTTTCTAGATTCCCTTGGTGGGCTGTATCCGACCATACTTCCATGATTGAAACCGGACGCTATATTCTAGTTAACGGCTCTAATCCTGGTTCCGCAATTTTCACTCAGCCTGTGGCAGTTACACCTAACAGTGAATATGCTCTTACTGCTTGGATTTTGAATTTAATCAACACAGCAGGATATGCTAACCCAAGTCTTGCATTACAGGTATTAGATGGCAGTGGAAACCAGATTTTCTTTAAGACAGTAAATTCCATTGCAGCTACCACGATTCCGGTATGGTATCAAAACGGTTTCTTATTTAACACAGGCGCCAACAGCAATATTACAGTTCGCATCTTAAGTCAGGGACCTGCTGCCAATGGAAATGATTATCTGATTGATGATGTACAGCTATATAAAGTTACAATTCAAAATCTGCTTACACTGAAAAAAACAGCAACTCCAGCTGTAATTCATCCTGGAGATGATGTGACCATCACAGTTACCGTTACAAATAATTCAAGTACCAGTACAGCAAACCCGGTTACCTTCCAGGATATTCTTGACCCATCCTTGACCTTTGTTGGAGGAAGCGTTACTGTAGATACCATTCCAAATGGTGCTGCCAATCCCAACACGGGATTTTCACTAAATGCAATGCCGCCGCTTTCCACTCACACAGTGGTGTTTCATGCTACTGCAGGTGCCGGTGCATCTCCAGTAAAAAATGTGGCGACTGGAAGTTATCCTATCATTACAAGCAGCAATGGAGATACCGTTCTTAATACGATTCCAAGCAATCCGGTATTCCTGCGCAGACCGCGTTATAATTTCCGCCAGGCCAGTAATGACCTTGCAGAATCCGTAGCGTACGAACAGACTGCATTGTCTCATATCCTCAACGCAGAGGGAGAGAAGATTCAAGCGATGCTAGCAGAACCACATGTAACTCCAACACAGCTTCTAGAAGTTAATACCAGCGTGCAGGATATGGTGGACTCCGTAAGTAATCTGGAGTGTATTTTGAAACAAAAATTAAAAACAGTACAGAATCAATTAGTAGGTTATAAAATCATATAAATTAAATTAAATTAAATTCAATTAAAATAGAAAGAAGGACTATATTATGTCAATGCCCGTTATCGTTCCAGGAACAACTACTACAACACAAGCAATCAATGATATTATTGAATCTGTTGCTTTAGAAGAAACAGGATTATCCCATATTCTCAATGCAGAAGGTGAAAAAATTCAGGCTTTTGTGGCTATGCCGGGGGTAACTCCAGAACAGCTTTTGGCGGTAAATGCTTCCGTACAAGATACAATCAATGCAGTTACTAAGCTTGATATGATTTTACAGAGTAAACTGAATTTGTTCTCAGGACAGATTACCGTTTAATAGAAACATGTGGAAAAAGGGATCCGGAGTAAGCTCCGGGTCCTTTTTTGCTACATAGGAAAGCACTTCCTATGTAATAAAAAGCGCTCCGCAAAAATCGTACTGCGGCAAAGAAAAATCAGAACATATTGCTTGCATTTATGGTCAATGTCCGATAAAATTAGAGATAGACGAAACGAAAATCGAAAGGGGGATATGTTATGGATCAAGAAAGCAAAAAAGATACCATATTGGCACGATATCAAGACGCATTAGCGGAGATTTCTCGTTTAAAAGAAGTGCTGTATCAGTATAAGGAATATGATATTCTGACCGGTTTATATAATAAAAGTACGTTTGAAACAAAAGTGCGTAATTTATTAGACCATGCACAAAATGCTAAATATGCTATTATTTGTGCAGATATTGAGCAGTTTAAAGTAATTAATGACTTGTACGGAATTAAAAAAGGAGATGACATCTTAAGGCATATAGGGAAGTCTTTGTGGAGTCTTTTTTACCCTAAGGATTGGATTGTGGCACGGTTTTCTGCTGATATGTTCTTAATGTGTGTGCCAGAGGAAAGAAAAGAAGACGTTGTTGTACATATTTTAGAATTATTTAATGAAATGGAAATTAAAATCACCCCGGCAATTGGAGTTTATACAATAGCAGACAAGACCATGCCAATCCCATATATGTGTGATAATGCGCTTATGGCATTGAAATCCATTAAGCAGAATTATCGAATTCATTATGCAATGTTTCAAGAGGATATGCGTACAAAAATTGTATCAGAACAAGAAATATTAGATCATGCCCAAGAGGCACTGAATAAGAGATATTTTCAGGTCTATATACAACCAAAATGTGATATGCAGACTGGTAAAATTGTAGGCGGAGAAGCACTGGTTCGCTGGATAGACCCAGAAAATGGAATGATTATGCCCAAAGAGTTTATTCCTCTTTTTGAACGGAATGGTTTTATTAAAGAGATGGATTTATATGTGTGGAAAGAAGTAGCAAAATGGATGCAAAGCTTGATTGCCAGAGGAATTCAGCCGGTTCCTATTTCTGTTAATGTGTCTAGGGTAGACATTATGGAAATGAATGTATATGAGATATTTCAGAATCTAATAGAACAATATTGGTTGGAACCTTCTTTATTGCGAATTGAAGTAACAGAAAGTGCTTATTCTAATGAAGAGGTTTTGATTATTCAAGAAATAGATAAAATGCGTAAGGAAGGATTTATAGTTCTTTTGGATGATTTTGGAAGCGGTTACTCTTCTTTGAATATTTTAAAAGATATCAATATTGACATTCTCAAGCTGGATTTACATTTTTTGGACAAGGATAATCAAAAAAGCCGAGATATTATTTGTTCCATCTTAAACATGACGAAATGGCTGAAACTAAATACCATTGCAGAAGGCGTGGAAAATGCAACTCAAGTAGAATTTTTATTGAAAATTGGCTGTCGATTTGCCCAAGGATATTATTATTATAAGCCAATGCCAATTGAAAAATTTGAAGAACTGTTAGGTGAGAGCGGTCGGGTAGAGTACGAGATAGAGAATACATTAAATCAAAAAAAACAGATGCTCATTAATGTGAAAGAATTATTCTATGAGAACATGATTTCTAATAGCATATTAAATGATGTATTAGGTGCGGTGGCACTATTGTCTTATGAAACGGAATATGTTCGACTGGAAAAAGGAAACATGCAATTTTTTCAGATGATAGAAAAAGATCCAGAACAAGTAAGCAATGAAGAAAATATAATGGAAATGATTGTAGAAGAGGACAGGCACCTTATTGCAGAAGCAGTAAGACGGGCAAGAAAGTTATTAGATAGAGGTGAAGAAGTCACTGTTCGTCAAAGAAGTGAAGAACATACTTTAAGATGGTTACATTTGAAGATATTTTTTCTATCTAAAATTAATAACAGAGAGCTCTATTATGTATCCATGCAAGATATCAGTAAAGATATGAAAATGATGGAAGAACTTCAAATTTCCAAGAAAAGTCTTTTGACAGTAATGGAAGATCCTAATATTAGAATGTTTGAATTGGATATTGCCACCCAAATGGTTCGATATGGTACTCATATACAAGGAGAGTTTAAGCTGGAAACTTGTGAAATCAAGGCACCGGAAGGACTGATTGAACAAGGAATTGTCTGTGAAGATTCTTTAGAAGATTTCCGCCAAATGTATCAGAAAATATTTGATGGAGCAGAAAGTGTTTCCCAAGTCATTCATGCTAAGATGGAAGGGCAGGAAGTGTATCATAAGATTGTGTTAAAGACTGTGAAGAACCAAGAGGGAGTATCTGTGAAAGCAGTGGGAACCATAGAGAATATAAGTGAAAAGAAAGCTTCTGTGTTAAAAAACGAAATATGATGGTAAGAAAACATAATAGGAATTTAAAAAGCTGGTGAAGGAAGAAGTTCACTGGCTTTTTTGTTGGTGAGTCGATTTTGAAAACAAATAAGCTGGCTGATTGAAAAACTTACATTGCTGTGTTAAAATACCATAGGATAGCATGTTATAGGAAAAAACAGAATACCATTAAGAAGAACAGAACCTGCATCAAGCAGCAAACAAGGATAACAGAAAGGATAAGAAAAATGTTGGATATCATAAAAGCGGCAATATATGGAATTGTAGAGGGGGTTACCGAGTGGCTTCCGGTAAGCAGCACAGGACATATGATATTATTGGAAAAAATCATGCCCATGGATGTTACCCCACAGTTTTGGAATATGTTTTTGGTAGTAATTCAATTAGGTGCAATTTTAGCAGTGGTGTTGTTGTTCTGGAAGAAAATATTTCCTTTTCACTTTACACAGAGAAAGAAAATTGACTGGAATATTGTGAATCTTTGGGGAAAAATATTGGCAGCCTGTATTCCGGCTGGAATTGTAGGAGTCCTGTTTGATGATTGGCTAGATGAGCACTTATATAATTATTGGGTAGTATCTATTATGCTGATGCTGGTAGGATTGATATTTATTATAGTAGAAAATCATAACCATGGTCGTCGTGCAGTGATTAAAAGTACAGACAAAATCACGTATCAAGTGGCACTGATGATAGGTATCTTTCAGTTAATTGCAGCAGTACTGCCAGGAACTTCCAGATCAGGAGCCACCATCATTGGAGCACTGCTTATCGGGGTATCTAGAACAGTGGCAGCAGAATTTACCTTTTATTTGGCAATTCCAGTTATGTTTGGAGCAAGTTTATTAAAAATCATAAAATTTGGGCTTGGATTTACCGCTATGGAAGCTGGAATTCTCATTACCGGTATGCTGGTATCCTTTGTGGTGTCAGTAGTTGTAATTCGATTCTTAATGGGATATATTAAAAAGCATGACTTTAAAGTATTCGGTTGGTACCGGATTATATTAGGAGCCATCGTGTTACTTTACTTTGGAGTATTACAGTAATGTACTGGTTTCAAAAGAAACGAAACAGAAAGAGGAATAAATCATGTATGTAATTGCAGGATTGGGAAATCCCACGGCAAAATATGAAAAAACAAGACATAATGTAGGATTTGATGTCATTGATATGCTGGCAGAGAAATATAATATTAAAATAAAGGAACACAAACATAAAGCACTTTGTGGAACTGGAATCATTCAAGGGGAGAAAGTATTGCTGGTAAAGCCACAGACCTTTATGAATCTAAGTGGAGAAAGTATCGGAGCAATTTTAAATTTCTACAAAATAGAACCTCAAAGCAATTTTATTGTGGTCTATGATGATATTAGCCTAGAACCGGGAAAGCTTAGAATTCGTAAAAAAGGAAGTGCCGGTGGACATAATGGAATGAAAAGTATCATTGCACATGTAGGGACACAGGAATTTCCAAGAATCAAGGTAGGGGTAGGGGAAAAACCGGCAGGTTTTGACCTTGCAGATTACGTACTGGGACATTTTTCAAAAGGAGATCGGGAAAAAGTAGAAGAAGCCTTTGAAAAAGCAGTAGATGCTGTGGATTATCTGGTGCAAGGAGAAACAGACCAGGCAATGAATCTGTTTAATTAAAGAAAATTAGGAGCAGAGAGAACATGAAAAGCTTTACAGAGCCATTACCGGACTTGAAAGAATATGAGGAATTACAGAATAAGCTTACCAGTTTAAAAGGAGTTGTGCAGGTTTCAGGGTGTATTGATGCCCAGAAGCCTCATTTGATTTACAGCCTTTGGGAACAGAAAGGACCTAAGGTTCTAGTAACCTTTAATGAACAAAAAGCAAAAGAATTATATGAAGAATATCGCTTTTATGATAAAAATGCAGTGTATTATCCAGCCAAGGACGTGCTGTTTTATCAGTCCGATATTCGGGGAAATCTTCTTACGGCAGAACGTTTGCAGGCGGTAAAGGCGATTCTAGAACAGAAAGAAGTTACGGTAATCACTACATTTGATGCTTTAATGGATCGAATTGCTCCGCTAGAATATATGAAGCAGTGTATTTTAACGTATGCGCCGGGTGATACGCTTAATATGGAAAAAACAAAAGCGATGCTGGTGCAAAGGGGATATGAGCGTAATTATCAGGTGGAAAATGCAGGACAATTTGCCATACGAGGTGGTATTTTAGACATTTATTCACTAACAGAAGAAAATCCGTACCGTATTGAGTTATGGGGAGATGAAATTGATTCTATCCGTAGTTTTGAAGTATCAAGCCAGCGTTCCATTGAAAATTTGGAGACCGTGAATATTTATCCGGCAAATGAAGTGATTTTGTCAAAAGAAGCCTTAAAAGATGGAATAGAACGTATTCAGGCGGAGGCGGAAAATAGTTATCATGTCTTTCGTAAGAATAGGAAGACAGAAGAAGCACATCGAATTAAGACGGAAGTAGAATCCTTTCTAGAAGAAATAAAGGAACTTGAAAATGCACCTAATTTGGATAGCTATCTTACGTATTTTAGAGAAGACACGGTATCCTTTTTAGACTATTTTAATCCACAATCAACCTGTATCTTTCTAGATGAACCGGCAAGAATTACGGAAAAAGGACGGGTGGTAGAAGAGGAATTTTTAGAAAGCATGAAGCATCGTTTGGAAAAAGGATATATTCTGCCGGGACAAATGCAGGCATTATATCCAAGTAATGAAATTCTGGCAATGCTTTTGCGACGTAGATGTGTGGCAGTGACCACTTTGGATTTAAAGGTAAATGGATTAGAAATTCAATCACGATACAATATCAATACGAAAATGGTAAATCCATATAATCGCAGTTTTGAATTGCTAATTCAGGACTTACAGCGGTATAAAAAGAATAAATACCGAGTGATTCTATTATCTGGTTCAAAGACCCGTGCTACTCGTTTAACACAGGACTTGCAAAATGAAGGGTTAAGCTGTTTTTACAGTGAGGACTATGACCATTTTGTGCAGCCAGGTGAAGTAATGGTGGCTTATGGAAAACTGAAAAAAGGGTTTGAATATCCGGATATCAGATTTGTAATTATTTCGGAAAGCGATATGTTTGGAGGAGAACAAAAACGCAAGAAGAAGCGGAAAGTATTTGAAGGAGAGAAAATTCAAAGCTTTACCGACCTAAATGTAGGGGATTATGTGGTACATGAACGGTATGGCGTAGGAATTTATCGTGGAATTGAAAAGATAGAAATTCAAAGGACAGCCAAGGATTATATTAAAATAGAGTATGATAAGGGAAGTACGCTGTATATTTTGGCAACACAGTTAGAAGTGATTCAAAAATTTGCCGGTGCAGATGCAAAAAAACCTAAAATCAACCGTTTGGATGGACAAGAATGGAATAAAACCAAGAATCGCGTGAAAGGCGCAGTGAAGGAAATTGCCAAAGAATTGGTGGAATTGTACGCCACCCGTCAGCAAACCCAAGGATTTCAATATGGACCGGATACTGTATGGCAGAGAGAATTTGAAGAACTGTTCCCTTTTGAAGAAACACAAGATCAAGAACTTGCGATTGAAGCTACCAAAGAAGATATGGAAAGCAAAAAGATTATGGATCGTTTGATTTGTGGCGATGTGGGATATGGTAAAACAGAGATTGCCATTCGGGCAGCATTTAAAGCAGTACAAGAAGGAAAACAGGTGGTGTATTTGGTACCTACCACTATTCTAGCACAGCAGCATTACAATAATTTTGCGCAAAGAATGAAAGATTTTCCGGTAAGGGTAGATTTAATGTGTCGGTTTTGTACCACTGCCCAGATGAAAAAAACCGTGGAAGATTTAAAAAGGGGCATGGTGGATATTTTAATTGGAACCCACAGGGTACTTTCAAAAGATGTGGTATTTAAGGATTTAGGTCTTTTGATTATTGATGAGGAGCAGCGTTTTGGAGTAGGACATAAAGAAAAAATAAAACAAATGAAAAAAGATGTGGATGTTCTAACCCTTACAGCAACCCCCATTCCAAGAACCCTTCATATGAGCTTAATCGGAATTCGGGATATGAGTGTCTTAGAAGAACCCCCCATGGATCGGCTGCCCATTCAGACCTATGTGATGGAATACAACGAAGAAATTGTGAGGGAAGCTATTCACAGAGAATTGGCGCGGGATGGTCAGGTATACTATGTCTTTAATAGGGTGAATCAAATTGCAGAGGTTGCATCTAAAATTGCAGAACTGGTGCCAGAAGCCAATGTGGCATTTGCCCATGGGCAGATGAGAGAACGAGAACTTGAGAATATCATGTATCAGTTTATCAATGGTGAAATTGATGTATTGGTGTCTACCACTATTATTGAAACAGGTCTTGATATTTCAAACGTCAATACCATGATTATTCATGATGCTGATAACCTAGGACTTTCCCAGCTCTATCAGCTGCGTGGTCGTGTGGGACGTTCCAACCGTACTGCTTATGCCTTTTTAATGTATAAACAGAATAAAATGCTAAAAGAAATTGCGGAAAAACGTCTGTCTGCCATAAAGGAATTTACAGAATTAGGAAGTGGATTTAAAATTGCCATGCGAGATTTAGAAATCCGTGGAGCAGGAAACCTGTTGGGGGCAAATCAGCATGGGCACATGGAAGCGGTAGGATATGATTTATACTGTAAGATGTTAAATGAAGCAGTAAAAACATTAAAAGGGATTACAACACCTAAGCAGTTTGATACTACTATAGAATTGGAGTTGGACGCGTTTATTCCTCCCACTTATATTCCAAATGAATTTCAGAAACTGGATATTTATAAACGTATTACCGGAATTGGAAATCTAGAAGAAAGTGAAGAAATGCTAGAAGAATTAATCGACCGTTTTGGAGAACCACCAAAATCCGTAGAAAATCTTCTTACTATTGCGCAGCTAAAAGCCAAAGCTCATGAATGTTATTATACTGAGGTAAAGGAATTTTCCAAAAAATTAAAGTTTACCTTTTACCATCAAGCAAAAATCAGCCCGGTTCATATGATAGAAATGTCACAGCATTATGAAGGTGCACTTCAATTTATAAAGGATGCTCAATCACCTTATTTTGAATATTCATTAGAACATAACAGTCGGCAAAAGACGAAGAATGTGTTGGAAATCGTAGAACAAATTTTAGAAGATACCTTAACGCTATTGGTAGAACCAAAATAGCAAAAACGTGAAAAATCTGTTAAATCATCAAAAACAGTTGATACAGGTTAAAAAAAGAACTATAATGACAACAGTATGTAAAACAAAGGACAGGTAGGAGGATTTTATGAAGGCAAAAAAATTAGGAGCCTTTCTGTTAGCAGCAGTGATGGGAATGTCTGTATTAACGGGATGTGGCAGCAGTATTAATGCAGATGCAGTAGGTGCAACATTAGAAGGAGAGGAAATCTCTTTAGGATTTATGAACTTTATGGCAAGATACCAGCAGGCAATTTATGATGGATATTATAGCTCCATGTTCGGAAGTGATTTTTGGTCACAGGATTTATATGGAAATGGAAGTGATATGGTAACTACGGTGAAGGATCAGACAACGGAAAATATCGAGATATTGTATTTACTAGAAGATCATATGAAAGATTATGATGTTACAGTGACCAAAGAGGAAATGACGGCTATTGACAAAGCTGCTAAGCAGTTTATGTCGGACAATACCAAAACAGCCATTGCACAGGTTGGTGCCACAGAAGAGTATGTGAAAGAAATGCTTCGTTTGAATACCATTCAAAAAAAGATGAAAGATGCCATGAATCAAGAGGTAGACACCAATGTAACAGATGAAGAAGCTGCTCAAAAGACCTTTAGCTATGTAAAGGTAAACAAGACTTCTACCACAGATGCAGAAGGAAAAACCGTTGATTATACAGATGCAGAAAAAGCGGAGTTAACAAAAAGTATAGAGGGATTTGCGCAGAATGCTAAGACTGATTTAGATGCAGCGGCTAAAACAGCAGGATATACAGTATCCACCTATTCTTATGGCATTGATGAATCTTCCTTTGACAAAGAAGTAATTGCCGCAGTAGATGCATTAGAAGAAGGACAGATGACCTCCTTACTTGATACAAAAGAGAATTATTATATAGCGCGCTTAGACAGTACCTTTGATGTAGAAAAGACAACAGCTAAAAAAGAGAGCATTGTTACAAAACGTCAAGAGGAGCATTATACCCAGATATGTGATGGATACAAGAAGGGTATTACCTACAAAGTAAAGAAAGAAGAATGGAAAAAAGTAAAATTTGATGATTTATTTACTGTGAAACAGGAAACTACGAAAGATGCGGCTGGAAAATAGCAAGGAGTTAAAAGAAGTTAAAGTGTACAAGACAGAACTGAAAATAAGAAAGAAAAGAAATAGCACGAGAACTTCTATTAATATTGCACAAAAAACAAATATAAAAACTATATAATAGTAACAAAACCCCCAAACTATGGTTGACAATGATTGTGTATAATGATATGCTAACTTCAGTTCTAGAAGATAGCTCTTGAAAAAGAAAATCATTTGGATTGTTACTGGGTAGGCAGGCAAAACCAGATTTTATAGATTAATCCCAATGGATTAATTTATAGAGTTTGGTTTTTTTAATAGAAATCATTTAAAATAAATGAGTGGGAAGTATATGAATATTGGAAAATCATCAACAATAATGTGGTATCAGCCATAGAGGAAGAAGGAGGAAATGTTGTGCTTAAATGTTCTGGAAAAAGTGTCTTACAAGGAATTGCAATTGGTAAAATTTACTTATATCAGAAACAGGAATATGAATTAAAAAAAGAAGTTATATCAGATATCAATCAGGAAATCAAACGTTTTGAAGAAGCGAAAGAACAAGCAATTGGTGAATTGGATGAGCTGTATCAAACAGCATTACAAGATGCAGGTGAAGAACATGCTATGATTTTTGAAGTACATAAAATGATGTTAGAGGATGGGGACTATGTGGAAACCATCGAGAATCAAATAAAAGAAGAAAGCATCAATGCAGAATATGCGGTAAATACAGCAGGAGAACAGTTCGCAGCAGTGTTTGCAACAATGGAAGATGATTATATGAAAGCTCGTGCCGCAGATGTGCAAGACATTTCTCAAAGAGTCATTCGAATTCTTGCAGGAATTGGAGAAGGTGTCATTCGTTCTAAGGAACCTGTGATTTTATTGGCAGATGATTTAACACCAAGTGAAACTATTCAGATGGATAAGTCCAAAATACTGGCATTTGTTACCAAACATGGTTCTGTAAATTCTCATACGGCAATACTTGCAAGAGCTATGAATATTCCATCTCTTGTGAAAACAGATGTAGGGCTGTTGGAAGAATACAATGGAATCAGAGCAGTAGTAGATGGAAATACAGGTGTTTTTATTATAAATCCCGATGATGAAACATTGGATGAAATGCGAAAGAAAAAGGTGGAATATCAATCAGAGCAGACAGCATTGCTAGATATGATAGGAAAAGAAAATGTTACAAAAGATGGCAGAAGAATCAATGTGTACGCCAACATAGGAAATGCTACAGATGTACCCAAAGTTTTAGAAAATGATGGTGGAGGAATTGGACTATTTCGAAGTGAGTTTCTCTATTTAGGAAGAGCGGATTATCCATCAGAAGAAGAACAATTTGAGGTATATAAGGAAGTACTTTCTAAAATGGATGGAAAAAAAGTAATTATCCGTACTTTGGATATTGGAGCAGATAAACAGGCAGATTACTTTAACATTCCAAAGGAAGAAAATCCAGCTATGGGTTATCGGGCCATAAGAATATGCTTAGACAGAGTAGATGTATTTAAGACCCAGTTACGGGCAATTTATCGTGCTTCTGCATTTGGAACAGCATCTATTATGTTTCCCATGATTATATCAGTAACAGAAATTAAACAGATTAAGAAAATTGTAGAAGAAGTAAAGAAAGAATTAAAAGAAAATGGAATCAGCTTTAATCAGGTGGAACTTGGCATTATGATAGAAACTCCAGCAGCAGTGATGATTAGTGATGAATTAGCGAAGGAAGTGGAGTTTTTCAGTATAGGAACCAATGATTTAACCCAGTATACGCTGGCAATTGATCGGCAGAATCCCAATTTAGACCATATTTATGATTCCCATCACAAAGCAGTACTTAAAATGATACAGATGACAATTGAAAATGGACATAAAGAAGGAATATGGGTTGGTATCTGCGGCGAATTAGCTGGTGATGTGACCTTGACGAAAACATTTGTAGATATGGGAATTGATGAACTTTCTGTTTCTGCATCAGGGATTTTAAAACTTAGGAAGGCAGTAAGGGAACTGTAAATATAAAAAAGATCAAAACGTGACATTCACAATGGAAGGAGCAGATGAAACAAAAGATGATACAAAGGTAGATGAAAAAAATCAAATCTGCTGGAGTTGCTGGAGTCATTTGCCCAGAAAAACAAGCGTACAGGTTATTGGTGGAACACAAGTACAACATGTCATAAAAATGCTATGATAGAATAGTCATTTAGGGTAATGGGAGGTGACAGATATGATAGAAGAAATTCTTGCTTATAATCAAAAATTTGTAGCAGAAAAAAAGTACGAAGACTATGTAACAGATAAATATCCCAATAAAAAATTGGCGATTTTATCCTGTATGGATACAAGACTCACAGAGCTATTGCCAGCAGCCTTGGGAATAAAAAATGGAGATGCAAAGATTATTAAAAATGCCGGTGGCGTGATTAGCCATCCTTTTGGCAGTGTAGTGCGCAGCCTTTTAATTGCTATCTTAGAGTTAGGAGTGACAGAAATAATGGTCATAGGTCATACCGACTGTGGGGTACAGAATATAGACAGTAATAATATGATAGAGAAATTAAAGCAGAGGGGAATTGAGGAAAAAACTATAGAAATGTTAGAATATAGTGGAATTGATTACAGTAAATGGCTGTGTGGATTTCAATGTGTGGAAGATTCCGTGGCACATACCGTTAACATTTTGCAAAAACATCCATTGATTCCAAAAGATGTTATGATTTATGGAATGGTAATGGATTCTAAAACAGGAGAATTATATCAAATATAAAGGAGGAGAAAAAGATGGCAACTTATAAATGCTCCATATGTGGCTGTCTGTTTCAAGAAGAAACAGAAGGAAGACCATTTTCGGAACTGACAGAATGTCCCATTTGTGGTCAGTCGGTATCCAATTTTAAATTGGTAGAAGAAACAAATGCTAAGACAGAACAAAATCTTAATACAGCAGCAAAGACCGAAACAGAATCAGAAATCAAGGAGGACTCAGAGGCTGCCTCTAAATTGGAAGAACTAAATTTATCTTATCCCAAGGAATGGGAACGCAAAGACAGTTCTTGTCGATATATGCAGGAAATACATGATATGGCAGTAAGCGGACATTCCATTCACGGGGCAATGGGAACGCAAATACCTATGCCAGGATGGGATGATATTTTAATTTTAGGTGCACAGCTAAATCCAATGCCTTTAGAGGCCAACGCACCTGTTAGTACTACTGTAGTAATTGGAAAACATGCAAAACGTCCTATGATTTTAGAAAATCCGGTTTATATTTCCCATATGTCTTTTGGCGCATTATCCAGAGAAATTAAAATTGCACTTTCCAAAGGTTCTGCTATGGCAAAGGCTGCAATGTGTTCTGGAGAAGGAGGAATTTTGCCAGAAGAGATGGCAGAAGCTTATCGCTATATTTTTGAATACGTACCGAATCAATACAGTGACACAGATGAGAATTTAAGAAATGCAGATGCCATTGAAATTAAAATTGGGCAGGGAACGAAACCTGGAATGGGTGGACATCTTCCGGGAGATAAAGTGACACCTGAGATTGCAGCAGCAAGAAATAAGCCGGTAGGGCAAGATGTAATCAGTCCATCACGCTTTCCGGGAATTGAGACAAAAGAAGATTTAAAGGAACTGGTAAAAGTGCTTCGGATACGTTCAGATGGAAGACCGATAGGAATTAAAATAGCAGCCGGACATATTGAACGAGATTTGGAATACTGCGTTTATGCAGAGCCGGATTTCATTACCATTGATGGAAGAGGAGGAGCCACCGGTTCTAGTCCTGTCATGATTCGCAATGCTACCAGTGTGCCAACTGTTTATGCACTCTATCGTGCTAGAAAATATTTAGATACCATACATTCTGATATTTCCCTGGTAATGACTGGCGGATTTCGCGTATCATCTGATGTGGCAAAGGCAATTGCCATGGGCGCAGATGCAGTAGCAGTGGCATCAGCAGGATTAATGGCAGCAGCCTGCCAGCAGTATAGAATCTGTGGCAGTGGCATGTGTCCAGTAGGTGCTGCCACTCAGGATGAAACATTAAGAAAACGTTTAAAGATAGAGGCGTCAGCCAAACGGGTAGCCAATTATCTCAATGTAACACTAGAAGAACTGCGAACATTCGCACGCATTACAGGTCATGATGACATACATCAGTTAAGTGTAGGAGATTTGTGCACCACCAGTCGGGAAATTTCAGAATATACCAATATTCCACATGCATAAAAATCAGCTACTAACGATATTCTTCGTAGAAAAAAGACATATTTTGAATTAAAAAATCAATCATATCATCAGGAAGCTTCTGTGTAAAACACAGAGGCTTTTTTGTGACAGGGTGTAAAAATTCAAGCCTAAAGGAGTGAAGCGCCTGACGCTTGACCAGCCGCGTGTCCAAAGAACCTGCTTTCAATTGACTTAGATAGGAACAGTCATTGGGATTATAAAGCCCATCTCCCACCAAAGGACATTTCATATATTTCATATGGAGTCGTATTTGGTGTGTTCTTTGAGTTTCTAGAAACAGTGAAACAAAAGCATATCCGTTCTCACGACCTAAGACCTGATACTGGGTAATGGCACGTTTTCCATGAATAAAATCAATGGTATGCTCCGTGGAAGAACCTTCTTTAGGTCCAATGGGAGCATTAATAATGCCCATATCGGGCAGATATTTATCTCGAACAATAGCAAGGTATTCCCATTTTACTTCCTTGTTTAATATCATTTGGTCTAATAGGGAAGTAAAAGACGGCTGCTTTGCTATGATAGCAAGCCCTGTGGTATTAGAGTCTAACAGGTTTACGTATGGAAAAGCAAAAGCCGTATCAGCAGATTTATTCACCACTAGAATAGCATCATCTTCATAAACTATTTCAACCGGTATCTGTGTGTGTGTAATGGAATCAGTAAGGTTATATTTCATATTGTCACCAAAATCTTTCTTTTTAAACTCAGGACACCATTTTAAAACAATATGCGGATAAAATCAATCATACTTTTTCAAGGTGGAATAAAAGTAAAATAAATCTACGTAAATGAATAGCAAAAAAGTTGAAAAATAAGTGCAAATGTACTATGATAAGGCAGGTATTATTATAGAAGATACAACAAAAGTAAATGAGAAAATAAGAAACCATATCTGGAGGCAGAAATGAAGAAAAAATATCAGGTATTGGTATTACTGGCGGTGGTAGTCATACTGCTTGGAATTACCTACCATCATGGACAAAGAAAAGAGGAGCGGTACCAAGCACAGTTTATGGATGTGTTTGATACGGTAACCACAATTACAGGATATGCCAAAAACGAAGAAGAATTTTCCAATCAGGTTGCCAAAATAAAGGAAAAATTTCAATATTATAATAATCTATACGATATTTATCATTCCTACGAAGGGATTTCTAATATTCGTACCATCAACGAGAATGCAGGAAAAGCTCCGGTAAAGGTAGAACCAGAAATGATTGAATTGCTGAAACTAGGAAAAGAAATGTATGAAATCACACAAGGTCAGGTAAATATAGCATATGGCAGTGTGCTTTTAGTGTGGCATGAGTATCGAGAAGAGGGAATGGCCAACCCAGAGCATGGGAAACTTCCCCCTAAAGAACTATTGGCAGAATGTGCACAACACACAGATATCAATGATTTGATGATTGATGAAGAAGCAGGAACGGTATACTTAGCTGACCCTAAAATGTCTTTGGATGTAGGAAGTATTGGAAAGGGCTATGCTGTGGAAAAAATCGCGGAGTATGCTAAAACCCAAGGAATGGAGCACCTATTAATCAATGCAGGAGGAAATGTGTGTGGAGTGGGAGGACATTTAGATGGAAGCCCTTGGAAGATAGGAATACAAAATCCGAGTTTGGATAGCAAAGAGGATTATATAGAAAAAGTACAAATAGCGGATATGTCTGCGGTAACAAGTGGAGATTATCAGCGATACTATGAAGTAGAAGGAAAAAAATATTGTCATATTATAGATGTCGATACTAGGATGCCAGCAGAATATGTTGCCTCTGTATCGGTGGTAATGAAAGATTCAGGAGAAGCAGATGCAATGTCTACAGCACTATTTAACATGGAATATGAAAAAGGGGCAGCATTGGTAGAGTCTATGCCCCAAATAGAAGCTATGTGGATTTTAAAAGATGGTACGATAAAATATTCCAGTGGATTTTCAGCATATCTTGTAAAATAGAGGAGCAAGTGTGAATATATGAAGAAAACAGATGTAATAATGATTGTAGTGATTGTGATAATCGCATTAGCAGGTTACTTAGGTGTGAACTGGTATTTTAATGAAAATACCAAAGATGCACAGGCAGTGGTACTAATAGATGGAAAAGAAACGGAATGCCACTCTCTAAAACAGGATGGAACATATAAGATTTCCGCCGGAAATGGAAGATTTAATGTTCTTGTAATTTCAAATGGAGAGGCAGACATGAAAGATGCTTCTTGTCCCGATAAAATCTGTGTACGCCATAAGCCAATCCACAAAACGGGGGAGACCTTAGTCTGCCTTCCCAACAAAGTGGTGGTGGAAATAAAAAATGCAAAGGTGTCAGATGTAGACACTTCCACAAATTAGGAGAAAATTATGGCGAAAAAAACAGCTTATATGGGAATGCTGGTAGCACTGGCATTTGTGTTTTCTTATATAGAATTCGTGCTTCCCATTCATGTTGGAATTCCGGGCATCAAAATAGGGTTAGCTAATTTGGTGGTACTGGTGGCATTGTATACCATAGGAACGGGGCAAGCCTGTATGCTTTCACTGGTGCGTATTGTACTGGTGGGATTTACGTTTGGAAATTTAGCAGGAATGTTGTATAGCTTAGGTGGTGGAATGCTAAGTTTAGTGGTCATGCTATTAGGGAAGAAAACAAAATTATTTTCGATTACCGGAGTAAGTGTGCTAGGAGCAGTATCTCATAATATTGGGCAGATTATGGTAGCAATTTTAGTGGTAGAAACTAAAAGTCTTCTTTATTATCTTCCGGTACTTTTTATTTCCGGTGTTTTCACAGGAATTCTAATTGGAATATTGGGAGGAATTATGGTAAAACGATTAAAAAAATTGGAATTATTTCGTTAAAAAAATGCTAAGGAATCCAAAGTAAGATTGACGATACATAAAAATATTGATATGCTGACCAAGAAACAAGAAATAGGAAAGGCAGGATGAAGCCGTAGAGATGGGAACAACACAGATTTTGGAATTATTAGGAGGATTGGCACTATTTTTATATGGAATGCAAATGATGAGCCAAGGGCTTGAAGCAGCAGCTGGAAACAAGATGAAGGAGATTTTAGAGAAGCTCACCGCAAATCGTTTTATGGGTGTTGCAGTGGGAGCGGGAATTACAGCTATTATTCAATCATCTTCAGCGACAACCGTTATGGTAGTTGGATTTGTAAATTCAGGTATGATGACGCTTAAACAGGCAGTTTGGATTATTATGGGAGCCAATATAGGAACTACCATAACAGGACAGTTAATTGCATTAGATGTAGGGGCGATTGCTCCTCTATTTGCCTTCATAGGTGTGGCCATGGTAATGTTCTTAAAGAAACCTAAATTTACTTATTTAGGACAGATTTTAGCAGGACTTGGAGTTTTGTTTATTGGAATGGGAATGATGAGTGGGGCAATGCTGCCACTTCAAGATTCCGCCACCTTTATTCATTTAATGACCACATTTTCCAATCCATTGATTGGTATTTTGGCAGGAGCTGCATTTACAGCAGTGATTCAGTCGTCGTCTGCATCTGTTGGGATATTGCAGGCATTGGCAGTAAGCGGATTGATTGGACTAGATAGTGCTGTATTTGTATTGTTTGGACAAAACATCGGAACTTGTATTACAGCAGTACTGGCATCTATTGGTACCAGCCGCAATGCAAAGAGAACCACGCTAATTCATTTAATGTTTAACATAATTGGAACAACGGTATTTACCATAATATGTATTGTAACACCATTAGTTCCGTTCATGCAGTCCATTACTGCAAGCCCGGCGGCACAGATTGCCAATGTACATACGGTATTTAATATTGTAACTACATTGCTTTTGCTTCCAGCAGGAAATGGTCTTGCATTACTGGCACAGAAGATACTTCCGGAACGTGCACAGGACAGAAACAAGGAGAAGCACTTAAAATATCTGTATCCCCTTGGAAAATCCGCAGAACGTGCGATTGGTACTTCTGCAATTTACCTCAATCAATTAGGACAAGAAGTATACCGTATGCTGGATATGGCAAAGAACAATGTAGATAAGGCATTTTGGGCATTTCGTATGGGAGATGCAGAGCAGATTCCACAAATTAATGAAACGGAAGAGTATATTGATTATATGAATAAAGAGATTTCTCAATATATTTCCAGAACGATTGTAAATGAACCGAATGAAGAAGAAACCTTTAATGCCAGCCAGTATTTTAAAATGATTGGAAATATTGAACGAATTGGAGATCATGCGTTAAACATTGCAGAATATACTACAATACTTCGAGATAAGAAGATTTCCTTTTCTCAAGATGCACAAAGTGAAATGGAACGAATGGAACAGGTACTTCGGGTATTATTTGAAATACTAGAACGGGAAGACCGGGGAACCGCAGAATGGATGGTACGAGTGGCACAGCTAGAGCAGAACATCGATGATATGACATTGCAGTATAAGGAAACACATCTTGACCGAATGAAACAGGGACAATGCTCAGAAGAAGCATGTATCGTGTATTCTGAAATGCTCACGGATTTTGAGCGGATTGGAGATCATGCATTAAATATTGCACAAGAAATGCAAAGAATTTACGCATAATTTGACTAGCAAAGACTTACAATTTTGGCGGGCACTGAAAAAGTGTCCATATCAATTCAGACTCAAAGTTTTTTAAAAGAAAATAGCGAAAGAAATCGTATTTAATGATTTCTTTCGCTATTTTTGTGTGGCTGGTGGCGCAACGCTATTTAAGGGGTGAAAGTCCCGAACACGCCCTAGTAGTGGAAAGTGTATAGCTTAACGGACTGCGACTAATATCCTTTAGAAGCTAGTTAATGCGTTTCAGAATTTTCTTATCCTGCGTCTTCCAATATTGCTTTTGTTAAGTTAATCGTGTTCCAGCCATTATACCTAATATTTGCACTATTATTTTTCTTAAGTAAAGGACATTGGTTCACTATGATTTAAAAACTATAAAAAATCTTTGAAACAAAGAAAAAGAATACTGAAACACAGAAATATGTAATTGAAAAAAGAAAAAAAGGAATAAATGCACAAAAAATAAGAATAAAATGTGGGATTAACAGTAATAGTATTGTGAAGTAATCATAAAAATCTTTAAAATCAACATTTTTGATTGACTAAAAGAATATATGAGAGTAAGATGTAAATATAAGCAAGAAAATCAAAAACATTTAATTGCTTCTCGGCCGAAACAATATAAGTTAAATTGTATTCTAAAAACAAAAAAATGGGAGGAAAGAAAATGAAAGCATTAGCAAGATATGGAAAAGAATTTGGTGGGTATAGAATAATTGATGTTCCGGAGCCAGTATGTGGACCAAAGGATATTGTGATTGAGGTAAAGGCAGCAGCAATCTGTGGAGCTGATATGAAACATTATAAAGTAGATAATGGTTCAGATGAATTTAATTCCATTCGCGGACATGAATTTGCAGGAAAAATCGTGAAAGTTGGCGCAGATGTTACAGATTGGAAGTTGGGACAAAGAATTGTATCTGATAATAGTGCACATGTATGTGGTGTTTGTCCAGCATGTGAAACAGGAGATTTTCTTTGCTGTGAACATAAGGTAAATCTTGGATTGGATAACAATACATGGGGTGGTGGATTTTCAAAATATTGTCTGATTCCTGGAGAAATCCTTGATATCCACAAACATGCAATTTGGGAAATACCAGAAGGTATCAAATATGAAGAAGCAGCAGTATTAGATCCGATTTGCAATGCATATAAAGCAGTTGCACAGCAGGCTCATTTGCTGCCAGGACAAGATGTAGTTGTATTTGGGACAGGTCCATTAGGACTATTTACGGTACAAATTGCTCGTATTATGGGAGCTATTAATATCGTGATGGTAGGATTAGAAGATGATATGAAAGTACGATTTGATGTAGCAAAAGAATTAGGGGCTACACATTGTGTAAATGGATCCAAAGAAGATGTCGTAGAGCGTTGCAAGGAAATTTGTGGAAGAGATAATCTTGGATTAGTGATTGAATGTTCAGGTGCAAATATTGCATTAAAGCAAGCTATAGAAATGACAAGACCAAATGCAGAAATTGTTCGTGTTGGTATGGGATTTAAACCATTAGAATTTTCAATCAATGATATTACATCATGGAACAAGAGTATTATCGGGCATATGGCATATGATTCAATATCATGGAGAAATGCAATCCGCTTATTACAATCAGGAGCAATTCAAGTGCAGCCGATGATTACGCATAGGATAGGTCTTTCAGAATGGCAGTTGGGGTTTAATGCAATGGCTTCCAAAGAAGCAATCAAAGTAATTATGACATATGACTATGAGGAATAATAAGATGAAAAGAAAGCTTATGATTGCGCCATCTGTAGGGTGCTGCGATTTGTTTCATATACAAGAACAACTGAAGGTTATCAATGAAAAATCGGATTTTTTACATATGGATATTAAAGATGGCGTATATGTTCCTAGCTATGGAATAGGACCAGACTACCTAGAGTATTTGCATAAACATATAGAAAATCTGAAACCCATGGATGCACACCTTATGGTGAAACACCCACAGCAATATTTAGAGACTTTTGCAAAATCAGGAGCAGAATATATTACACCGCATACTGACTGCATTGAAGGTGATGCGTTTGTGACAATTCATAAGATTAAGGAGCTTGGATGTAAGGCAGGCATAGCGTTGAGTCCATCTGTTACGCTTGAGACAATTGAATATTATCTGCCACTATTAGATAAGGTAACAATCATGATTGTGGATCCGGGAATTGCAGGTCAACAGGTCGACACTCAGATGTATCTTAAAATTAAACGTTTAGCACAGAAAAGAAAAGAAAAAGGATTACACTTCTTAATAGAAGCGGATGGATCTATGAACAAAGAACTTTATCGTCCTTTGTATGAGGCAGGTGCAGATATTGTAGTTATGGGATTACCTGCGCTTTGGAATAAAGATAAAGATTTTGAAAAATCTTGGTCAATGATGGAAAAAGAATTAAAAACTGAACTAAAAGATGCTAAGAGAAATGAAGATATATAAAAATACACTTGAGAAATAATGAAGAGAAGAGGACAATAATGAACGAAAAATCTAATGTAAATATAGGAGCAAGACTTGATCGTCTGCCAAATTCAAGCTGGCATATTAAAATGTGGTTAGTAACAGCCTTTGCTCTATTGGTTTGTTGGTCAAATGGAATTGGTGGTGCGGTACAAAACATCTTATTAAATGAGATTCATTGGTTAGAACCAGGCTCGAAACTTCTTGCAATGTGGAGTACAACATACACAGCAGGTCAATTGTTTGGCGCACTCATTGGTGGTCCAATTGGTGATAAAATTGGACGAAAGAAAAGTATTCTTTTGTATGAAAGTATTCACATTATTGCTATGATAGGTGGTGCTATTGCACCTAATATCTATGTACTTTATGTATTTCGACTTGTACAGGGTCTTGCACTTGGTGCACTTTTAGTTGTTTTGTTTGCGGGATTTACAGAGTATGTTCCAGGAAGAAATCGCGGTACATGGTCAAGTAGAACATCATTTATTGGAAATTGGGCACATCCGGTATGCAATGGTATTGCACTACTAATTACTGCAACAGGTATCAGCTATGCAGTAAACTGGAGAATCCAGTTTATGATTCCGTCAATTTTATCCATTATTGCATGTATTTTCATTGCTAAAAAGTTTCCGGAATCTCCAAGATGGCTGGAATCTCAGGGACGATATAAAGATGCTGATTTGATTATGACAGAAATAGAAAAAGAAATTGAAGCTTCTACAGGCAAACCACTTCCACCGGTAACGGAGTCGCAAAAAGAAGTAAAGCAGCTTCCATATTCGGCACTGTTCAAAGGAAAACTTTTGAGAAGAACGGTGGTTGGTTCTCTTGTTTTAATCGGAATGAATACCATTCAGTATACGCTGATGAACTGGATGCCCTCAATGCTCTCATCCTTGGGCTACGATACATCTCAATCGCAGTTAATGACAATGTTTGGACTGTTTGGTGCTCCCTTTGGAATTTTTATTGCATCATTGATTATGGATAAGATTCCACGTCGGGTAATGGGAGTTATGCTGTTAGCGTTAATGGCAGTATTTGGAATTATTACAGGACAACAGACAAATATGGGCGGACTTATTCTTTGTACATTTCTTCTTAATACTGCAATTTACATGTATGTATGTTATGCATCAGCAGTATATATACCTGAAATGTGGCCGACATCAGCAAAACTTTCTGGTTCTGGTTTCTGTAATGCAATGGGACGTGTCAGTAATATCTTTTTTCCGTTTTTGGTTACCTATATTGCAAATAGCATAGGAGCAAGTGGAGTATTTATTTTAATTTCTATCGTAGCTGTGATTATTGCTGTCAGTATTTTGTTTTTAGGTGTTGAAACAAGAGGCGAGTCGGTTGAGGATATAGGAAATGTTGAGTAATATTTAATCTTAAGGTGCCTGAAAAAATTGGTGTCAAGAGAAACTTAAGGAGGATTTGGTATGAAAAATTCAGAAGCAATATTGGTAACTCCCAAGCAGTTTGAAATTCAAGAATGTACTGTTCCGGAGCCAAAGGACAATGAAATACTGATGAAGGTTGAATATGTTGGTATGTGTGGATCGGACATTCATGGATTTGAATTTGGTCCATTTATTCCACCAAAAGATCCAAATCAAAAGATAGGGCTAGGACATGAAGTGGCAGGTGAAATAGTTAAGGTTGGCATGTCAGTTACAAAATTTAAAATTGGTGATAAGGTTTTGATTGAACCAGGTGTTCCAGATGATACTTGTGAATATTGCCGCACAGGCAGATATAATATTTGTCCAGAAGTGGATTTTATGGCAACACAGCCCAATTATAAAGGAGCTTTGACACAGTATATGACGCATCCCGAAGAGTGGACGTATCATATTCCAGAAGGAATGTCTACATTAGAAGGTGCATTAGTGGAACCAGCGGCAGTGGGGATGCATGCAGCAATACTTGGTGGAGCTCAGGTTGGTAAAAGCATAGTTATTCTTGGTGGAGGTACAATTGGTCTTATGACGCTTCAAGCTTGTTTGAGTCTCGGAGCAACAGATATTACAGTTGTTGATGTGATTGAAAAACGTTTAGAACTTGCAAAAAAACTTGGTGCCAAGAGAGTTATCAATGGAAAAAAACAGGATATTGTAGCGCAGATTAGGGCAACAGAGCTGTATGGAAACCATGGTGTAGCACTAGTATTTGAAACGGCTGGTTCTACATTTACAGCACAACAGGCGCTACAAATTGTAGCTCGTGGTGGTAAAATCATGATGGTTGGAACACAGTCACAGCCAGTTTCTATTGATTTCCTGAAGATTAATCGTGAAGTTGTAATTCAAACGGCTTTTAGATATTGCAACAATTTTCCACAGACAATTGAAGCTATTGCTACCGGAAAGTTTAAGGTAAAGGATATGATAACGAACATTTACGATTATAAAGAGGTACAGACGGCTTTTATGGAAGCAATTGATCCAATAAAAAAACTGGAAATAGTAAAAGGTGTTATAAAAGTAGCTGAATAAATAGCAAAAATAAAGGAGAAAAACAATGTTAGCAAATATAAAATACTGGGAAAATAAAGCAAAAGAAGGTCATTACGCAATTCCACACTTTAATGTATGGAATGCAGAAATGCTCATGGGAGTTATTGATGCAGCAGAAGAAGCCAAAGCACCAATTATTATTTCCTTTGGCACAGGATTTGTAGGAAATACATCATTTGAAGATTTCAGTGAAATGATGGTTTCTATGGCGAAGAATGCTACTGTTCCAGTAATCACCCATTGGGATCATGGTCGTAGCATGGAAATAGTTCAAAATGCATATAACCATGGAATGAACTCAGTAATGCGTGACGCTTCTGCATGTGATTTGGAAGAAAATATTCGTCTTACAAAAGAAGTTGTAGACTATTTTCATCCCCTCGGCATTCCCGTGGAAGCTGAGCTTGGACATGTTGGAAATGAGACCGTATACGAAGAAGCTTTAGCAGATTACAATTATACGGATCCGAGTCAGGCGGCAGAATTTGTTGAAAGAACGGGCTGTGATTCTCTTGCAGTGGCTATTGGCAATCAACATGGTGTTTACACATCAGAACCCAAATTAAACTTTGAAGTAGTTGAAAAAGTTCGTAATGCAGTTAACATACCGCTTGTGCTCCATGGAGCATCAGGAATTTGCGATAAAGATATAAAAAAAGCAATTGAACTTGGTATTACAAAAATCAACATTCACACAGAACTATGCCAGGCAGCAATGGATGCAGTTTGTAAAAATGTAAATGAACCATTTCTTGCATTAGAGAGAAAGGTTAGAGAAGCAGTAAAAGAGAGAGCACTTGAAAAAATCAACTTGTTTGGAACGACAGGAAAGGCGGAGTAAGATTGGATAAGTTATGGGATGTTATTATCATTGGGGCAGCAATTGTAGATCTGCCACTTAGACCAGTAAGTAAGGCGGTTTTTGATGTGGCATCATATCCTGTTGATGGTATTGCGATGACAATTGGGGGAGATGCGCTTAACGAGGCTACGATTATGACTAGACTTGGACATAAAGTTGGATTAATGAGTGTCGTTGGTATGGATGTTCCAGGTCAGTTTGTGCTGAACCATTGTAAAGTTAATCATATTGATACTACTTATATAAAAAAAGATTTCAATATAGATACCTCTATAAACGTAGGCTTGGTTACGGAAGATGGGGAGCGTACATTTATTACAAATAGGCAAGGGAGTTTATGGAAATTCAAATATGATGATTTAGATATGTCAGCATTAAAAAATGCAAAGATTCTTTCTTTTGCAAGTGTTTTTAATAATCCACTGTTTGATGAAACAGCACTTCTTTCGGTTTTCTTAAAAGCAAAAGAAGAGGGCATGATTATTTGTGCAGATATGGTGGCACCAAGACTTGGTGAAACACTTGAAGATATTAAGGATGCATTGAGTTATATAGATTACTTTTTTCCGAATTTAGAAGAAGCTAGAGAAATGACCCAAAAAGATAAAGTAGAGGATATTGCAGATGTTCTATTATCATATGGTATAAAATGTGTCATAGTAAAAGTAGGCAAAAAAGGAAGTTTCATAAAAACCAAAAAAGAAACATTGATGATTCCGGGATATCCAAATTCAAATTGCATTGATACTATTGGTGCGGGAGATAACTTTGCATCTGGATTTATAAGTGCATTAGCAGAAGGAAAAACACTTAGAGAATGTGGTGAGTTTGCAAATGCAGTTGCTTCAATATCAGTAGAAAGCATTGGAGCAGTTGCAGGCGTTCAATCAAGAAAGCAGGCAGATAAAAGATATGAGCTATATAAACAAGTAAATTCAGGTAAGCAGGAAAGGGACAAATAGAATGGATAAAATAAAATTAGGTAAAACAAATATAAATATATCACGTATTGGTCTTGGTACATGGGCAATCGGCGGTGGCCCGGCATGGGGTGGAGATAAAGATGAGCAAGAAAGTATAAATACAATTCAGGCGGCTCCAAAATTAGGAATTAATTTAATTGATACAGCACCAGGATATAATTTTGGAAATAGTGAAAAAATTGTTGGAAAAGCGCTTAAGAAAATGAAAAGAGAAGATGCTGTTGTTATCACAAAATGTGGTATTGTGTGGACAAGAAAAGGTGGAATGTTTAACAAGGTTGGAGACATACAACTATATAAAAACCTAACGAGAGAATCTATTTTAGAAGAAATTGATTTGAGCCTTGAAAGATTGCAGACAGATTACATCGATATTTACATGACACATTGGCAGGCGGTAGAACCACTTAAAACATCTATTGCAGAGACAATGAATACATTGAATGAATTGAAAGCACAAGGGAAAATCAGAGCAATAGGAGCAGCAAATATTACACCAGCAGAGATTGAAGAATATTTAAAATATGGTGAACTTGATATTGTTCAAGGAAAATACAGTATATTAGATCGTGGGGTTGAGCAGAACTTAGTCCCAATATGCAAGGAAAATGGAATTACACTTCAGGCATATTCACCATTAGAACAAGGACTACTAACAGGACTGATAACCAAAGATTATGTTCCAGTAGGAGCACAGTGTAATAAGAAATGGTTTCAGCCGGAACAAATGCCTAAAGTTATTGAAATGCTAGAGCAGTGGAAACCACTTTGTGAAAAGTACAATGCGACAGTTCCAAGTCTTGCATTAGCATGGATTATGGCTCAGGGAGATTTTATTACATTACTTAGTGGTGCCACATCGGTAGAACAGATTAAGCAGAATGTACAGGCAATGGAACTTAATATTTCAAAAGAAGATATTCAATATATGCGTGAAATTGCTGAAGCATTAGATAAATAAATATAGATTCACTCCTTCTGTTATGCTCTTTAAAATGTCAAAAAAGAAGAAAAATGCTTTGAAATCAACAATAAATATGGTAATATAAGTCTATTATGACATAGAGTAAGAGGATAATATGCAAGGAGTGAAAAGAAAAATGACAATAAAAGATCGTTTGGAAGTAATTAAACAAAAATTAAGAACGGATAATAAAGTTGTGGTATCCGAACTAAGTCAGGAATTTCAGGTTACAGAAGAGACAATTAGACGAGATTTGGAAAAGCTGGAAAATGAAGAGTTTCTAACAAGAACATTTGGAGGTGCTGTTCTTAATGTGACTGCACAAAGAGAAGGAGTGCATTTTTACCAGCGAGCTGCAATTCATTTAGCGGAAAAGAAAAAAATGGCAGAATCTTTTGCAGAGATATTGTCACATAAAGCAACTATCGCAGCAGATGCAAGCAGTACAGTGATGGAAGCCTTGAAGCTGTTAAATAATAGCAGAGATATTACCGTTCTCACAACATCTACTGAAATTTTCAGAGAATTGGCGCATACTAACATCAATGTGATTTCAACTGGAGGAAATTTTAATAAAAGTGCTTTATCGCTGCAAGGACAAGTAGCAAAGGACAATATTCGAAAATATCATGTAGATATTTTACTGATTAGCTGTAAAGGAGTGGATTTGGAAATGGGGGTTACGGATTCTAATGAAGGCGAAGCAATCGTGAAAAAAGTAATGGTTGAGCACGCGTCAGAAGTAGCTTTGTTTGCAGATTATCATAAGTTTAAAAAGACAGCATTTACGCACCTGATGGACTTGAAAGAGGTTGATTATCTAATTACGGATCAAAAACCGGGTGAGGAGTGGATTCAATTCTGTAAAGAAAATCACATACAACTTGTTTACTAGAGTGGGATAGCCCCTCCAGTAAATATGGAGGAGATTTTATGAAAGCAACAAAAAAACAGATGTCGATTATGAAGAAGATGCTAATTGCATTGATTGGCGGAGTGACAGTTGGGGTGCTATGTTTAATTCTTCGTGAATATTTGGTATCAAATGAGTTTGAGATAGTATGGGTGACAATCAATAATATTTTTTTCCAAGATATTACGGTGAAGGAAGGAATTCGTTCAATAGGAATTTTTTATATCATTGGCCAATTATTTATGCATGGTCTACAACTTGCAATAGTACCATTAGTGTTGGTATCGCTTAGTCTTGCAATATGTGGCACAAAAGATATGCAAAAACTAGGAAGAATTGCGGGAAAAACCATGTTGTGTTTTATGTCATTTTATATTGTGGCGGCGGCATTGGCAGGATGCTTTGCATATGTTATTAAAATAATGGGGTGGTTTTCTGTTAAGCTTCCATCAGCAAATACAGAAGCACTGGTAAGGGTTGAATCATATAATCCACTTACAACAGTGGTAAACGCAGTACCAAGTAATATTATATCTGCGTTCAGCTCAAATAGCAGTATATTAGCTGTTGTGGTAGTGGCGTTAATCCTTGGTGTTTCTATGAATTATTTAGGTGAAAAAGCAGAACCAGTGAAAAAATTATTTGTGAGTTTTAGCCATATTAGTCAACTATACATGGAATTTTTGATTAATAAAATTAGTCCTATTGCAATTTTTTGCATGATAAGCAGAACCTTTGCAACGTATGGAGTGGAGTATTTGGCACCAACATTTACCTATATGATTGCAACTGTAATTATTTCATTAATATTAGTAGTGACAATTTATCCAATTGGTATTTTTATTACAACGGGATTAAATCCATTTATATTTATGAAAAAAGTTTTTAAAGTTGGTCTGTTTGCAGCAGCGACGAATTCGTCAGCAGCAACACTTCCATTAAATCGCAAGACTTGTATTGAAGAGTTAGGCTGTAGTGAAGAAATTAGTAGTTTTGTTCTTCCTACAGGAATGACAATTAATATGAATGGTACAACAGTCATGCATATGATGGCAATTACTTTTATTGCAACATCCGCAGGAATTGATATAAAACCATCACAACTAGTATTGGCAGCATTTCTTTCTATCTGTATGTCAATGGGAACACCAGCAATTCCAGTCGCGGGAACAACAATGGTATTTGCAGTATTAACAGGGCTTGGCTTTACTTCGGAGCTTTGCATGATTGGCTACGCACTTGTATTGGCAATGAATTATCCTCCGGGAATGGCAGTAATCACATTAAATGTCATAGGAGATGCAGCTACCAATGTGATTGTAAATGTAAAAGAAAAAGAATTAAATAAAGACATTTATAATAGCTAAATGTGCTCTAAACAGCCAGTCATGATATGATTGGCTGTTTTCGTTGTGAAAAGGTAATAAATAGAAAGAGGTATAGTATGGCAGAAGGAATAAAGTTAGAAAAAATTATAAAGAAAATGAATTTGAAAAATCTTACTCCAAATATTAAATTAGAAGGAAAAGAAATTTTTGTACCGGAGATAAACAGACCAGCATTACAATTGATGGGATATTATGATCATTTTGATTTAGAGAGAATTCAGGTTATTGGAAATGTAGAATATTCGTATCTGATAGGAATTGAAGAAAAAAAAAGAGAAAAAATTTATACAAATTTATTCAAACATGGGATTCCATGCATTATTATATGTAATGGACTAAATCCTGATCAGGCACTGATTGATAATGCAATTAATACAGGAACACCAATTTTTCAGAGTGATAATACAACATCATCACTTATAGCAGAGTTAATTCGTTGGCTGAATGTTCAGTTAGCACCTTGTATATTCATTAATGGAGTACTTGTTGATGTATATGGAGTAGGTGTTTTAATTATGGGGGATAGCGGTGTCGGCAAAAGTGAGGCGGCATTGGAGTTAATGAAGCATGGACATCGTTTGGTGACAGATAATGTAGTTGAAATTCGAAAAATCAGTGAAGACATACTGTTAGGCATGGCACCAGATATTACTCGTCATTGTATTGAAGTTAGGGGAGTTGGTATTGTAGATGTTAAAAATCTTTTTGGTGTACAGAGCGTGCGTGAAACACAGAGTATCAACCTTGTTATTACATTGGAAGAGTGGAGTAAGTATAAAGAGTATGACAGATTTGGATTAGATGAGAAACATGTAGAATTTCTTGGAAATAAAATTATATGCCATACAATTCCTATTCGCCCAGGACGAAATCTTGCTATTATTATTGAATCAGCTGCAATTAATCACAGACAGAAGCAGATGGGATATAACGCAGCACAGGAATTATACAAAAAAGTACAGGAAAAATTTATAATATAATTTAATCCACAGTAATAGAATCCTACTTATTGACCAGTCGGTCTGTTTTGTGTTACAATACGAAAAACAGACCGACTGGTCAATAAAGAGAACAGGAGTATTATTTTATGAAGCGAGAAGAAAAAGTGCAGTGCAGTAAAGAACGTATTATTGATGCAGCCATGGAAGAATTTGGAGCTAACAGCTATGATATGGCATCACTTAATAATATTTGCAATGACAATGCAATTTCCAAAGGTCTTGTGTATCACTACTATGGAAATAAAGACGATTTGTATTTAAGCTGCGTTAAAGTGTGCTTTGAAAAATTCACCAATTTTTTAGCAGAGGAATCTTATCACTTTTCAGACATTCAATGTGGAATGAATCAGTATTTTGCAAGACGTTTTTTATTTTTTCATAATTACCCAAGGGAAGGTGGTCTATTCTTTTACACCGTATTGCAGCCGCCGAAACATTTGGTGCAGCAGCTACAGGAACTGCGAAAAGATTTTGACGCCCAGTGTATTTTCTATTATAAGGAAGCATTGAAGCATATTACATTACGAGAGGGTATTGCAGAACAGGAAGCATTAGAATATTTTACGGTGTTTCAGGAAGTGTTCCATGAATATTTCCAAAGAAATAAGGAGACAGGTGCTGATGTAAGCATTTTAATGAAAGCACATGAAGCTCAATTATCAAAAACTTTAAATATGATGTTGTATGGGATTGCAAAGGAGGAGATAAAATGACAATTATAATGACAATGGTTCGATTTATCATAGCTGTTTGTATTGCATTTCTAGTGGGCAAACTTGTATCCAAGATGAAGCTTCCAGCGATTTTAGGGTGGTTGATTACGGGAATGCTGCTAGGGCCTCATGGGTTAACATTAGTGAACAATGTTGTGTTAGATGCAGGCTGGTATCATACAATTGTTTCTATTTTAGAATGTGCAGTGGGACTTATGATTGGTACAGAATTAGTTTGGAAAAAAATCAAAAAATCCGGTGCACAAATTATGATCACTACGTTAACACAATCTCTTGGAACTTTTTTTCTGGTGACTTTGGTATTTGGTATTGTGTTCTATTTTGCCCATGTGCCAATTTATCTTGCAGCAATTTTTGGAGGAATCGCGCTTGCAACTGCACCGGCGCCTGCATTGTCTATTGTGAAGGAATTTAAAACAGATGGACCTGTTACGCGTACGCTGATTCCAATGGCTGCATTGGATGATATGGTGGGGGTAGTAGTGTTCTTTACGGTAATTTCCATTGTTTCTGCAAATATTTCAACACAAAAACTCCCAGTTTATATGATTGCACTGGTGGTAGTGCTGCCTCTTGGAATTGGAGTGATAACGGGGTTGTTAGCAGGTATGCTTTTAAAGAAAAAAACATCTAAGTCTATTACCCTTGCATTGTTGCTAGGAACAATTCTTATTGCATCGGGGATAGGATTTGTAATCAATACATTGGTTTTACCAAAGCCAGTTCTTAATTTTATGCTAATTGGTATGGCTTTTTCTGCTACCTTTGCAAATATGGTATCATGTGAACGGTTAGATGAAATAATGGAGTACTTTCAGCCGATTCTTGGCATTTCCATGATTGTTGTAATTTTAAATCTTGGAGCACCATTGGATTATCATTTAATTTTGGGAGCGGGACTATTTACGGCTGTTTATATTGCTGCAAGAGCAATGGGAAAATATGGTGGAGCATATTTAGGAGCGAAAATAACCCATTCCCCAGATACAGTAAGAAAATATCTAGGATTAACGCTGCTGCCACATTCTGGTGTTTCACTGGTATTTACGGGAATTGCAGTGTCAGTATTATCAGAACCGGCACCAGAATGTGCAAAAATTATACAAGGAACCATAGCAGCTGCAGCTGTCATTAACGAAGTAATTGCAGTGATTATTTCAAAGAAGGCATTTGAATGGGCAGGCGAATTTAATCAACGTGGGGTAATGTAAGTTCAAAAACTGTTCCACCACCCAAAGCATTCCATACGGTAATTGTGCCTTGATGTTTTTCTACAATTGCTTTTACCATGGAAAGGCCTAATCCAGCACCACCCATTTGCCGTGAGCGGGACTTATCTACGCGGTAGAAAGGTTCAAAAACCAGTTTCTGAAGCTGTTTGGGAATGCCAATTCCGGTATCGGAAATGGTAACAATTTTTTGAGCTTCTTGGGTATGAATGGAAACTTGTATGGCACCCTCATCTATATTGTATTTAATGGCATTTTCCATGAGGTTGTAAAAAGCACGGTGCAGCAGGCTATGGTTGCCAAAAACCAGTTCTTCTGAACCAGTGATGGTGATAGAAATATTTTTTTCCTTGGCAAGGGGGGATAACTCGCTCCATATCTCTGCAATCATGAATTTTAAGGAAATAGTATCATTGCAGTCTAAAGCATCCATATTGGTGAGACTTAGCAGGTCTTTTACTAAATCTGCAAGACGGTTGGTATGTGTGGTGATAACAGCAAGCAGTTTTGCGTATTCTTCCGGAGTATGCTCCTGCTTTTTATGGAAAACATCTACTTTTGTCTTTAGTACGGTAAGAGGAGTACGCAGTTCGTGAGCTGCACTTTGTGAAAAACGTTTCTGCATGGTAAAAGCCTGTTCCAGTTTTTCAGACATTTCATTAAATGATAACGTTAAATCTGCAAGTTCATCATGAGTTTTAGGAACCGGCAAAGATTCGGAAAGATTATGAACGGTACGATTTTTCATTTGTTCACTTAATTCCTTTAAAGGCTTTAGCATCTTTCCAGAAAGATAATAGGTTAAAAGTCCACCTAAAATGATTACTAAAATCATGCCAAAGAGGCTTTGCTGTAAAAATTGATTTCTTGCTATTTGTGAGGATTCTGCGGGAACAGTAGGAGCCATATTAGCAGGGAAAATACGATGGGGAACAATTTCTTTCGGTAAAAAGGCCTCAGCAGGTGTCTGCTGGGGCAAAGAGCTATCTGGTTGTGTTTCATCTAAATTGGGAGTCTGTGCCGGTATTACCGTCACGGCCTCAATTACATTGGCCATGCGATTGGCAGAAAAATTCAAAATGACTGTTAATACCACACAACAGCCGGTTAGTAATAAAACACTGAGTATAGTAAGTCGTAATCGAAGTGATAAATTTTTAAACATTTCTAAGCCTCCTTAGTTAAATAGTAGCCTTCCCCAATTTTTGTGGCAATAGGATCATAGGTAAGTTCCGATTTGAGTTTTTTTCGTAAAGATGCAATATGGACGCGTACAGCATTGCTAAAACTATCTGCTTCCATATTCCAAACATGCTCCATTAGTTCTTCCTGACTAATGACTTTGCTAGGATTTAACAGAAAATATTCCAGTAAAGCTAGTTCCTTGCGAGTAAGCGATAGGGTGGTATTACCTACAGAAGCAGTACGTCCTACGGTATTTAGTGAAAGCAGGTCAAAGGTCAAAATAGTGTTTTTTTGTGTAAAGGAACGTCGCAGTAAATTACGGATGCGTGCCTCTAACTCTTCAAAATCAAAAGGTTTTGCTAGATAATCATTGGCTCCAATATCTAGTCCTAGCACTTTATCTGAAACGCTGCTGCGTGCGGATAAAATCAAAACCTTTAAGTCCTGATTTTCCAATCGTACCTTTTTAAGGATATCAATTCCATCCATGCCGGGTAAATTCAGGTCAAGTACTACAAGATCATAAGCCTCAGTGGTTAAATATTCATAGGCTTTATTGCCATCATAACAAGTATCAACGGCATATCCATCTATTTGTAACCCTTCTGCAATGGAATCACATAAATCAATTTCATCTTCTACAATTAAAATCCGCATTTGATTACCTCCCTGTTTCCTAGTGCATCCTGTACATTCACACTAAGTTCGTGAAATACCTCACTAAGTGTTCATAGTGCATCATGTACACTAAGCTCGTGAAACACCTCACTAAGTGTTCATAGTGCATCATGTACACTAAGCTCGTGAAATACCTCACTAAGTGTTCAGATGTACATTCACACTAAGTTCGTGAAACACCTCACTAAGTGTTCATAGTATAGCACAATGGTTAAAGTTGCTGTTAAGAAATTTTGAATTGTCTTAACAGGAATTTTATATTACCTTTGCTACAATGACATCATCAAAATAAAAAGTGAGGAAAACAAGATGTTTGAAATAAAAAATGTATCTAAAAAGTATGCAGAGGAAACGATACTGCGTGATATTTCCATGAAGATAGGAAAAGGGCTTAACTTTATCATAGGTTCTTCTGGAAGTGGAAAAACCACTTTATTAAAAATAATGAGTGGATTAGAACAGTCATTTGAAGGTGATGTGCTTTATTGCGGAAAAAGTATTAAGGATTTAAAGGAAGAAGAAAAAAGCTACTTTTATCACAATATATTTGGTTTTGTATGGCAGGATTTTAACTTATTAGAGGATAGAACAGTGTTGGAAAATGTGATGTTATCTCAGTATCTTAATGAAAAACAGGACCAAAAGATGGCAATGAAATTGCTACGTGAATTAAAAATCAGTGAGCTTGCACAGCAAAGAGCAGGGAAGCTGTCAGGTGGACAAAAACAACGGGTAGCAATTGCGAGAGAGCTAATGAAAAATCCCCAAGTACTTTTTGCAGATGAACCGACTAGCGCATTGGATGCAAAAACATCGAAAGCCATTATGGATATTTTACGTGATATTTCCAAAAGCAGAATGGTTATCGTGGTTACCCATGACACCTCTTTTATGGATGACAGATCAAAAATTTATGAACTGGATAAAGGCGAGCTAATGGCCATTCCAGATGAAGTACCAGATAAAGTAAAAACGCTGGACACAAGGCGACCACATAAATTGTTTTTGAAAAATGCATTGAAACTGGCAAAAAATAATATGAAAAGTAAATATGCAAGATTGGCAATTACTGTAACGTCTGTGCTTGTAGCAGCAACATTGCTTTTAGTAACAATGAGTGGAGCTGTGTCAGACAGCAGTCAGTCTGCATTTGATGAGCTATTTGACACATATGGTGAAAGTATATTAGATCTTAGTGTGGTAGATAGCTTTATCGGGGCAAGTGGTACAGATGATGCGGACAAAGAGAAGCCCAACACTGATGTTACTCAGGATATTCAAGGGCTGTATGAAAAATATCTAGAAGATGAGCGAGTTTCACATATTGTATCGATTCAGGCATTTAATGATATTCAAATTACACTGGATGGCAAGGAGTATAAAATTGATACAAGCAATACGGTTCCCACTGTAAATCAGATTATTGCTGGAACAATGCCTATGGGTGATAGTCATGAAGTGGTAGTGCCACAAAGCTTTGCCCAAAAATCAGGACTTACAAAAGAAGAAATTTTAGGAAAAAAGATTTCTTTTGCAGGAACGATTTTTAATTGGAGCACGGGAGAGCCTGTTGCCGTACCAGTTCACACAGATGCAAAAGTTGTAGGGGTAGTGGATACTACGGTGAAGTATGAATATGAAGGAAAAATAATGGAATATTCTGTAGATGATTCATTTTTCTTTAGTAAATCTGCACTGAATGAAATGAAAATACAGAGTAAAATGGAAAAAACGGTTTCGGATTTCACAATTCGCACCAAAACTCCGGCGGATCTTATTGAGATAAAAGACGAGTTAAATGCTGAGGGAATCGTACCCCTTGGTCAATTTCAGCTGGTAGAGGATATGGTGCGCTTAAACAATCAGACCAAGGAACAATCTGGTTCGGCTGTGATTGTAATTGGAATCTTGTCGGTAGTAGTCGCACTTTCGGTATCCTTGATGACAGCTATTTCCCGAAAAAGAGAATATGCAATTTATAGAGTCAGCGGATATTCAAGCAGAAATCTAGCATTGCTGACTATTGCAGAAACATTGCTTTATTCTGGTATGACGGTCATTCTTTTCCTTGTAACTTCACCGATACTTAATCTGGCAACGACGGCACTTTGGAAAGTAACTATTTTAAATGGCAAGTTATTGAGTATTGGAGTATTGCTAGTAATGGTAACAGGTGCATTTACCGGTTTCATGACCATGGTCATTGCCACTACAACCAAAGCCATTAAGACATTGGCAACAGGAGAAAAATAAAATGATACAGATAAAAAATCTTACTAAAAAATATGGGGAAACAGTGATTTTGGAACATGCAGAGTACACGTTTCCATCAAAAGGAATCATATGTTTAATGGGTGCTTCCGGTGGAGGAAAAACAACGCTTTTTAATTTGTTGGCAGGTTTTGACACGGACTATCAGGGAGAAATCATAGTGGGCAAATCCGCAATAGGTGAGAAGAATGCAGATGAACTTTGTGCGTATCGCCGAGATAACATTGGATTTGTATTTCAAAATTATCATTTGCTTTCAGGATATACCGTATTGGAAAACGTAATGATTGCCTGCGAATCTTCTGAAAATAAGCAGGACAGCATCATACAAAAATCTATGGAATTATTAAAACGACTTGGCATGGAAGAAAAGGCAGCACAAATGGTGGAGAAATTATCTGGTGGACAAAAGCAGCGTGTGGCCATTGCTAGGGCATTGATTAATAATCCTCAAATTATTTTTGCAGATGAACCGACAGGGGCACTTGATCGTACAAATTCCAACGAAATAATGGAACTGCTAGGAGAGATTGCAAAGGATAAACTAGTAGTGGTCATTACGCATGATGGGAAAATCTGTGAAGCAGCAGATGAAGTGATTCACATCCGTGAAAACAAAATTGAAGTAGATAGAGAAATAACATTAGAACAAGAGACAGAAAAGTGCTTGATGATAGGGGAAAAGAAAAAAATATCTGCATTTTCACGAGGCAGAAAGAATTTTAAAGTACATGGAAAACGATATATAGCAGTGTCTTTGGCCATTTCCATAGGATTGCTGGCATTTTTGTTTTCCCTTTCCTTTGGCAATGTGATGGAAAAATCTATGATAGAATTTCAAGAAAAGAATACTGCTTTTAACAGTGGATATATAGAGGGAGCAGATGATGGCACAATTTTAAAATATTTAAAGAAAGATAATAGGATAGAACACATATATTATCAATATAAGCTCACGAATATTAGCTTGAAAGTGGGAGAAAAAAGAGAGGAAATGCTAGAAAAAATTCCAGGTTCTAAGGCTACAGAAAAATTGTCCTATGGTGTGATGCCACGACGAGGAAAAAATGAGATAGCTCTTACACCAAGTCTGGCGAAAAAATTTAATGATAATATCAAAAACTTAATTGGGGAAGAATTAACGTTAAATCAAAATGAAAAAGAATATACCGTTACAATTAGCGGAATCTTCAATGCAGGATATGATGATTTTTTTGTGAGTGCTGATGTAGAACAGGAACTTTACCAAGAGGTAGCACAAGAGGAAAATTACGCTATTAGCTATGAAGTAAAGAAATTTCCCGATATTGTGCCAGTAAGCACGGAATTGAAACTGCATGGATTAGCAACAAAAAATGCGGCGGATCAAGTAGAAGCATTGGAAAATACCTTTCAAAATTTGAATAAATTATTCCTTGTAATTTCAGTGCTGATTTTAATGATTGGACTGTTTATTTGTACAGTGCTGTTGGTGAAACTGCAAAATACTCGTTATCATGAAGTAGGACTGTTATCAGCATTGGGGTTCATCAGACATGAAATATCTGCAATGATAATTGTAGAAAATGTGTTGCTTTCAACATTTGCAACTGTGGTTAATCTAGCGTTATTAGGATGCAGTATGGGGATAAGCAAGATCATAAAGTTTCCATTTATAGTAACCAAAATGCAGCTGCTATTCACAGTTGTGGCAACGTTTGGAATTATTCTGCTGCTAAGTGGAATTGCAAGCTACAAATTGCTTCGTACAGAGCCGGCAGAAGCTCTTAGAAAATAGCAGAAAATCAAGTTACAGGTATGAGATAGACCCTTAGTGGTTACAATCCTATGGCTATTGACTAAATCAATCCAGCGTGCTATTTTTAATAAAAAGCATTGTGTGGTGAGGTTTACCAGGCGAAAGGAATATTTCATGAAAAAGTTACTGATTTATTTAAAAGACTACAAAATAGAAAGTATTTTAGCACCTTTATTTAAGATGCTGGAGGCATCTTTTGAATTGATTGTGCCGCTAGTCGTTACTGCAATGATTGACGTTGGTATTGCAGATAGAGATAAGGGTTACATTATAAAAATGTGTTTGATTATGGTATTACTGGGACTAATAGGGCTGATTTGTTCTGTTACAGCCCAGTATTTTGCTGCCAGGGCAGCAGTTGGATTTGGAACAAAATTAAGACATCACTTGTTTTCCCATATTCAGACATTTTCTTTTTCAGAAATGGACAAAGTGGGAACCGCAACCTTAATTACTAGAATGACTAGTGACAGCAATCAGGTTCAATCTGGTGTAAACATGGTGCTGCGCCTGCTCTTACGTTCACCTTTTATTGTATTTGGTGCTATGATTATGGCATTTACCATTCATGTAAAGGCAGCAATAATTTTTGTTATTACCATTCCATTGTTATCTATTGTGGTTTTTGGCATTATGGGGGTTACCATTCCCTTATATAAAAAAGTGCAGGAACGTTTGGACAAAGTACTGGGAATAACTAGAGAAAACCTTACCGGTATACGTGTCATTCGTGCGTTCCATAAAGAACAAGAGGAAAAAGTTCAATTTCAGAAAAATCTTTTTTCCCTTTCTTCTATGCAGAATAAAGTAGGAAGAATCAGTGCATTTATGAACCCAGTTACTTATGTCATCATCAATGGAGGAATTGTGGCATTACTGTATACAGGAGCATTTCAGGTAGACAGCGGAATGCTTACACAGGGAGAATTGGTGGCTTTGGTGAACTATATGTCACAGATTTTAGTAGAATTGATTAAGCTTGCAAATTTAATTGTACTCATTACCAAAGCGGTGGCTTGTGGAAATCGAATTAGTTCGGTATTGGAAATGCAAAGCAGCATGCCATTAGAGAATATGTGGAACTCTAAAAAGAATACACAAGACAAGCAGAAGAAAGATACTCCTATTTTGGAATTTTCCCAAGTAGGATTAAAATATCAAAATGCAGGAGGAGAAAGTCTGACGGATATTAATTTTACCGTTCAAAAAGGAGAAACCATAGGCATTATTGGGGGAACCGGATGCGGAAAAACTTCACTGGTTCATCTCATTCCAAGATTTTACGACGCAACAAGTGGGGAAGTGCGTATTTATGGGAAAAATGTTAAAGAATATCCATTAAAAGAACTTCGTAAAATGATAGGGATAGTAATGCAAAAAGCAGTACTATTTAGAGGTACCATAAGGGAAAATCTTTGCTGGGGAAAAGAAGATGCCACACAAGAAGAAATACAAGCAGCATTGAAAACAGCACAGGCACTGGAAATAGTAGAAGAAAAAGACGGAAAACTGGAAGCTTTTGTAGACCAAGGCGGGAAGAACCTTTCTGGTGGACAAAGGCAGCGGCTTACGATTGCAAGAGCATTGCTAGGTAAGCCTGAAATTTTGATTTTAGATGACAGCGCCTCTGCACTAGATTATGCCACAGATGCCAGATTACGAAAAGCCATAGAGCAAATGCAGGAACAGCCAACGGTAATCATTGTATCACAGCGTACGTCCTCCATTCAGCATGCAGACAAAATAATTGTTTTGGAGGATGGTGGAATTGCAGGAATAGCTTCACATGAAGAACTGCTTCGTACTTGTGAAGTGTATCGTGAAATTTATGAATCTCAGTACAAGAAACAGGAAGGTGGGGCAAAATCATGAAAACAAAGACCATAAAAAAGGTATTGCGTTATATAAAAAAGTATAAATGGTATTTGATTTTTTCGCTTTTTTTAGCAGTGTTCATGGTAGCAGGAACCTTGTATCTTCCAGTGCTTATAGGTCATATTATTGATGCTATAATTGCACCTGGACAGGTTTCCTTTTCTGTGGTGTTTCCGATTCTTTGGCATATGATTATGATTATGGGAATTACAGCGTTAGCACAATGGCTGATGAATGTATGCAACAACAAGATTACGTATGAAGTCATTCAAGATATCCGCCAAGAGGCATTTGCTAAAATCCAAATACTTCCACTTAAATTTATCGACAGTCATTCCCATGGAGAATTGGTGAGTAGAATGATTACAGATGTAGATCAATTTGCAGATGGATTATTGATGGGTTTTTCCCAGTTGTTTACAGGTGTCATTACGATTTTAGGAACGCTGCTGTTTATGTTAAGTATTCATGTGGGTATTACGCTGGTAGTAGTGGTAATCACTCCAGTATCCTTATTTATGGCAGGATTTATTGCAAAACGCACTTTTTCCATGTTTCATTTGCAATCACGAACCAGGGGAGAACAGACGTCATTTATTAATGAAATGATAGAAAATCAAAAAGTAGTCCAAGCATTTTCCAGAGAGGAGAAGGTACTAGAAAAATTTGATGAAATCAATGAGCGATTGGGAAAAGCATCTTTGCAGGCAACATTTTATTCCTCACTGACTAATCCATGCACTCGATTTGTCAATGGATTGGTCTATACAGCAGTTGGTTTTACAGGAGCATTTTGTGCTATGAAAGGAATGATTTCCATAGGTCAACTATCCTGCTTTTTAAGTTATTCCAATCAATATACCAAGCCTTTTAATGAGATTTCAGGTGTCATTACCGAGCTTCAAAATGCATTGGCATGTGCAGAACGGATTTTTGCACTGATTGAAGAAGAACCACAAAAGACGGAGCCTTTAGATGCCATAGCTCTTTGCGAGGTAAAAGGAGAAGTGAATCTTTGCAATGTATGTTTTTCTTATCAGCCTCAGAAACCATTAATTCAAGACTTTTGTCTACAAGTAAAACCAGGACAGCGTGTCGCAATTGTAGGACCTACTGGATGTGGAAAAACAACATTGATTAATTTACTCATGCGTTTTTATGATGTGGATAGTGGAAAAATCTGTGTGGAAAACAGGGATATTCGCGAAGTTACACGTAAGAGTCTGCGCAGCAGCTATGGCATGGTATTACAGGAAACCTGGTTAAAGGCAGGAACCATCGAAGAAAATCTTCGAATTGGGAAGGCAGATGCCACGGAAGAGGAAATGCTAGAAGCGGCAAAGGCTGCTCATGCTCATAGTTTTATTAAACGTTTACCACAAGGATATCAGACAGTAATTGGGGAAGATGGGGGAAGTTTATCTTCTGGACAAAAGCAGTTGTTGTGTATTGCAAGAGTAATGCTGTGTCTGCCGCCTATGTTGATTCTAGATGAGGCAACATCTTCTATAGATACTAGAACAGAACAAAAGATCCAGAATGCATTTACAACAATGATGCAGGGGAGAACCAGCTTTATTGTAGCACATCGCTTGTCCACTATTCAACAAGCAGATACTATTTTGGTTATGAAAGCAGGGAAAATTGTGGAGCAGGGAAAACATCAGGAACTTTTAGAGAAAAATGGGTTTTATGCAGCACTTTACAACAGTCAATTTGCAGTCTAATAGTCAATTTGTAGTATAATACTATTTGAAATTAAAAACCTTTTTTAATAACATCAGTACCAAATTTAAGACGCAGTTTTTCGGCAGCGCGGTCAGCTTTTAACTCTTTTTGGGTTTTAGGCAAATCAAACAGGCTCATTTGAACAGGTTCCGGTTCTGTAATGAGCTTTGAAGTACGGACACCCAAAAGACGAATTGGCTCACCATTCCAAAGCTCATCAAACAGCAGACAGGAATGGCGATACAATATGGTGGCATCGTCTGTAGCATAGGGAAACTGCATTTGATGTGACACATTGATAAAAGAAGCATATCGTATTTCGGTGCTAATCATACCAGCTAACTGTCCATATTTAATTAAGCGGAAAGCCACTTGATCACAAAGCTTTTGGAGTACTTTTTTAGCTTCCAAAGAAGTAACAGCATCTACAGAAAGTGTAGTGGAATTTCCAACTCCCTTTAAATCAGAGTCTTCTGTTTGTACTGGAGAATCATCATATCCATTTGCAAATTCCCAAATTAACCGTCCATGACTTTTCATATGACTTTCCAAAATAGTTACATCCATTTGAGCCAGTTCTCCAATGGTGAGAATCTCTAGCTTTTCTAAGGTTGCGGCGGCAGCTTTTCCTACCATAAATAAATCCCGTACCGGAAGTGGCCACATTTTAGTGGGAATTTCACTGGGAAATAAGGTGTGCACTAAATCGGGTTTTTGAAAATCAGAAGCCATTTTAGCCAAAATCTTTTTAGAAGAAATCCCTACATTTACAGTAAACCCCAAAGTATTTCGTACAGTATCCTTGATAAAGGAAGCGGCAGCGGTTGGGCTTTCATAAAGAGCTTGATATTCAGTAAAATCCATATAACATTCATCAATACTTACTTGTTCTATTTTAGGAGAAAAAGTACGCAGCAGCTCCATTAACTTTTGACTATATTGGGAGTAAAGCAAATGATCAGGAGGGGCAATTAAAAGTTTGGGACACTTTCGTAAAGCATGTACCACAGGTTCTCCAGTAGTAATCTTGTATGCTTTTGCAGGAATAGATTTTGCCAATACGACACCTTGACGGCTGGTAATATCTCCACCAATAATAGAGGGAACCACCCGCAAATCTATAAGCTCTCCATTTTTTAACTTCTCAACTGCCGTCCAGGAAAGGAAGGCGGAATTCACATCAATATGAAAAATCAATCGTTCCATGTGCTCACCTCAAAAGAATTATAGAACCAATATACCATACATCAGTTCGAAAGTAAAATGATTAGTACTTTTTGCCATTTGACAAGACTTTAACACAGTGCTATACTAAAAATTACGGCTGGGTTAATATACGGGGAGTATAACCCGGACAAATGAGATGAGGTGGAAAGAATGGTAGTGAAACAGGAAGATATCATCAGAGTGCGTGCATCAGTATTGCAGCAACTGGGGAACAAGGTAATGATTCAGCTGGATCGCGGGCGTAACCGTGTAGAGGTACAGGAAGGAGTTATCAAGGGAGCATATCCATGTGTATTTACCATACAAGTGAGGGACGATAATGAAAAAAATCCACCGCAATTGCTGTCTTTTAGCTATGCGGACGTTTTGACCAGAGATGTCAGAATGAAATTGTGTTAATAGAAATAGGACGAAAAATGAATAAAACTCTTCAATTCTGAATAGAATGTACAAAAAGTTCAGGATTGGAGAGTTTTTAATTTGGAATTGACAAAAAAGTATATACACATGAGTAAAGAAAAGGGAAAAGCAGCAACTCAGATTACATTGGATGATGATTTTAATGTGCCGGATACCAAACCGGATTTAATACGGATTATTTTAGATAAAGGAGAGATATGCCCAGAAGAAACTACCATTACCCAAGATCATGTGTGGTTGAAAGGGGTATTGAGATTTTCATTATTGTATCGTAGTGATCAAGAGGACGGCAAAATCAATAGTATGACCGGAGAGATTCCTTTTCAGGAAAGTCTTGCTATAGATGGCGCCAAGGAGTACGACACCACAAGGCTTGGCTGGGAAATGGAAGATTTATCTATTGGCATTATTAACTCACGTAAATTAAGTGTAAAAGCACTTGTGACACTTCGAGTGAGCATTGATGAGGTATATGATGAAGATTTAGTAACTGGAGTAGAATCAACAGAACAGATACAGACATTGGAAGATTCGCTTACGGCAATACAGCTGTTTCAGGCAAAAAAGGATACATATCGTTTTAAAGAGGAAATTATGCTGCCTTCCAATAAACCTAATATTCGTCAGATTCTTTGGAAAAGTGTACAACTTCGAGGCGTAGAAATGAAACTGGGAAATAACCAGATGAACATCAAAGGTGAAGCACTGGTATTTGTTCTCTATCAAGGAGAAGAGGAAGAGGAACATCTTCAATGGATTGAAAATGCATTGCCTTTTGCAGGAATTATTGATTGCGCAGGAAGTAAAGAAGATATGATATATGATGTTTCTTATCAGATGATAGGGGTGGAGCTGGAAGCGAAGCCAGATTATGATGGAGAAGAAAGAATGCTTCATCTGGAATTGATTTTGGATTTAGATATTCAGATTTTCACAGAAGAGGAAACAAGAATTATATCGGATTTATATACCGTAAATGCAAAGTTAACTCCTGTATACGAAGATACGGTGTTTGAAAGACTGCAGATAAAGAATTTTTCAAAATGTAAAGTTATAGAAAAAATGACAGCAGAAAAAAATCAAGAACCTATCTTACAGCTTTGTGCAAGTGAAGGAAACGTAGTAATAGAGCAGACAGAAATTGTAGAAGATGGTATACAGGTAGAGGGTGTACTTCAAATGAGTATTTTATATGTTACGGCAGACGATAAAATGCCAGTATCTTCTATGAGAGATGTGCTGCCATTTCATTATTTAATTGAAGTGCCTGGAATTACAAAGGACTGCAGATTTCATCTTAGAACTGGGATAGACCAGCTTACTACGGTAATGACAGACAGCAGTCAGGTGGAAGTAAAAGCAGTGCTGAATTTGAATTGCATTGTATTTGCAAAACAACCGGTGAAAAAACTTTTGGCAGTAGAACAGGAAGCACTTAACTTGGAATTATTGCAGGAACAACCTGGAATTATAGGCTATATTGTGAAGAATCAGGATAGATTATGGGATATTGCCAAGGAAAATTTTACCACGATACCTGATATTGTAAAAACCAATGACCTTGCCTTAGAGCAGATTCGGGCAGGAGATAAGATTTTGATTATTAAAAATGTAGGATAAACAAGGCAGGCGCAGAGAAGTAATAAACTTCTGCGTCTGTTTTTCCTCCTTCCGCGTGACTTTCTAGTTTGATGATGTCTTCATATTCTTCACTTGTTTTTCTCATGCTTCCAATGTAAAATATAGAGGAAAGAAATGTTTTATAAGCTTGAGTAGTTCGCAAGCAAGATGAAACTCTTCCAGGTGTTTCATGGTATCTTTCCTTGTAATTTTTGTAGTTGCTTTCCTGCTAAAACCCCCCCTTTTTTATGTGTTTGTGAAGAAATATTTGTTTGGTCACTTATATGATCTTGCAACTTTGCATAAAATGGGAGGTTTTTTTATTGATTTTTATTTACAATTCACTGCTGGAAGTCATAATCAGACGGTTGATATCTCCAAAATATAATGTTATACTTAGTTCGTATAAATACAGTGAACCGTTACAAAAGAAAGGGGAAAACAATGAAAACAAAGAAACTGGTAGCAGTATTACTGGTAGTTGCAATGGGTTTTTTACAATTTTCCACAGCCTTGGCAGACAAGAAATCGGATGCTCAGAAGAAGAAAACAGAAGCAGAAGCAGGTTTGGAAAAGAAACAGGAAGAAATTGATAAAATAGATAAGCAGCAGCACCAGCTACAAAGTGAAATTGATGCATTGGACTCAGAATTGGTGCAGGTAATTTTAAATTTAAGTACATTAGAAGAAGAACTGTCTATCAAACATGATGATTTATCACAGACACAGGCAAATCTAGAACAAGCCAAGGTGGACGAGCAGAATCAGTACGAAGCCATGAAGAAACGAATTCGTTTTATGTATGAGCGAGGGGACAGCTCTTTTATGACCAGTATCTTAGAGTCTAAAAGTATTACGGACTTATTGAACAAGGTGGAATACTTTAATGAGGTGTATGATTATGACAGAACACTGTTAGTTAATTATCAGACCACCAAACTTCAAGTTCAGGCACTAGAACAGCAGCAGCAGGAAGAAGTTCAGGCACTAGAAGGTACTCAGCAGAAATATCAGGCAGCAGCCGAGAATTATCAAGCAACTATTGCCAGCAAAAGTAAGACGGTAGAGGGATTTAAAGATAAACTGGTGCAGGCACAGGCTCTTGCAGCAAGCTATCAGAATACAATTAGTGACCAGAATACAATTATTGCCAAAGCAGAAGCAGAAGAGAAAGCAGCTAGAGAAAAACAGGCTAGAGAGAAAGCAGCAAAGGAAGAAGCAGCCAGACAAAAAGCAGCAGCGGATAAGGCGAATGCCGCCAATGGAAATGGCTCAGGTGGGAGTCATTCAGGAGGAGGCAGCAGTTCAGGAGGCAATAGCTCAGGAGGCAGCAGTTCAGGAGGCAGCAGCTCAGGAGGCGGCAGTACTGGAACTACAGAGAACTTAAATCCTGGGTATGCCACAGGAGTCAGTGGCAGTGAGGTAGTGTCATTTGCACTATCCTTTCAAGGAAACCCTTATGTATGGGGTGGGAAAGACCCTAATACAGGGGCAGATTGTAGTGGATTTACCAGTTATGTATATGGGCATTTTGGAATCAATATTCCAAGTTATTCCTATGATCAGCGTTCTGTCGGAAAAGAAGTAAGCTACAGCAATGCACAGCCAGGTGATTTGATTTGCTATGCAGGCCATGTGGCAATTTATATGGGAAATGGACAAATTGTTCATGCAAAAGGAACAGCATATGGAATTGTGGCAAATGATAATGCTACGTACAGGTCGATTATAACGGTGCGAAGAGTGCTATAATTATATGGGTGGGGACAAAAAATTGGTTCTTGTATCCTATGAATTAGGACGCATTTTATGCCCGATATTATGAAATAAATGGAGGAAAAAAATGACAATTGAAGTATTGCAAAAAGATATGATTACAGCTATGAAGGCAAGAGAAAAAGAAAGAAAAGAGGGAATTTCATCTTTAATTTCAGCAGTAAAAAAAGTAGCAATTGATGAAGGGTGCCGAGAAAATATACCAGAAGAATTAACAGACCGTGTTATTCTAAAAGAATTAAAGACAGCGAAAGAGCAATTAGACAGCTGCCCTAAGGAGCGAACAGACTTAATAGCAGGATATCAGCTTCGCTATGACATTATTGGAGAATATGCCCCATCTATGATGTCTGAAGAAGAGGTGAGAATCTGGATTACAGATAAATTTGCAGAAATAGTGGAAACAAAGAACAAAGGTCAGATTATGAAGGTAGTTATGGCAGAATTAAAAGGCAAGGCAGACGGAAAAGTAATTAATCAGGTAGTTGCTAGATTATGTGAATAAGGGCGGCATATGAAGAACCGTGGATTACATTTACCCATATCTGCGTAGGAAAATTGCACAAATGGAGGAAATCATGGTAATACAGCTTCCGGATAAAGTGACAACCATTATTAATACATTACAAGGTGCCGGATTTGAAGCATATGCAGTGGGGGGCTGTGTGCGGGATTCCCTATTGGGACGAGATCCAAAAGATTGGGATATTACTACCTCTGCAAAGCCAGAGCAGGTAAAATCACTGTTTTCAAAGACGATTGATACTGGAATTCAACATGGAACAGTAACAATTATGTTGGGAAAAGAAGGATTTGAGGTTACAACCTACCGAGTAGATGGAATTTATGAAGATGCAAGGCATCCCAAAGAAGTTGCATTTACAGTTAATTTGGCAGAAGATTTAAAACGCAGAGATTTCACCATTAATGCCATGGCATACAATGAGCAGGAAGGTCTAATTGACATTTTTCAAGGTAAGGAGGATCTCCATAACAAGATCATTCGCTGTGTGGGAAATCCAATTCACCGATTTACGGAGGATGCCCTAAGAATGATGCGTGCAGTTCGATTTGCAGCTCAGCTTGGATTTTCCATTGATGCCAAGACACTGAATGCCATTAGACCGTTATCTGAGAATTTATCTAAGATAAGTGGAGAACGGATACAGATTGAATTGGTAAAATTATTGGTTTCAGACAATCCCAAGACATTTCAAACGGTATATGAAACCGGTATGAGCCGTGTGTTCTTACCAGAATTTGATGCATTGATGAATACACCACAGAATAATCCCCATCACTGCTACAATGTGGGGGAACATACCTTAACAGCAATTGATAACATTGGAAAAGACAAGGTGTTGCGGTTAACTATGCTGCTGCATGATATTGCCAAGCCATTGTGTAAGACCATAGATGAAGAAGGAATTTATCATTTTTATGGACATCCCCAAAAAGGGGCATGGATGGCACAGCAAATTTTACGTCGATTAAAATTTGACAATGACACTATCTACAAAGTTACTGCTTTAATTCAATGGCATGATGATAATCCTCCAATTAGTAAAAAGTCAGTGCGTTTTGCAGTTTATCGAATTGGGTTACAGCAGTATCCTGCACTATTTGAAGTAAAGCGTGCGGATAATTTGGCAAAGAGTTCTTATCAACGCAAAGAGAAGATGGCATATGTAGATCAGTATGAACAGTGCTATGAAGAGATTATGGAGCAGCAGGAATGTCTGTCATTACGTGAACTGGCAGTTACTGGCAAAGATTTAATTGCACTGGGAATGAAACCAGGTAAAAAGATAGGAGAGACCTTAACATGGCTCTTAGAGTATGTGCTAGAATATCCTCAGAATAACATCAAAGAACGCTTGATAGAACAAGTAAAAATACATGAGAAAATTTGAATAGAATAGAACCCTTCCACATATGATAGAAAGACACAAGAAGTAATGTTGTGAATATCGTGTGGAGGGGTTTGTGTGTATAATCGAGAAAATCAAATGTTAGAACAGTATCCTTTTGAAGTAAAACGGACATCCAAAGGCAGAGGTGTAACTATTTGTGACACAGATAAGGGGTTGAAAATTTTAAAAGAATATAAAGGCTCTTTGGGACGTGCCGATTTTTTGTATGAACTGCTACAATTTTTAAAGAACAATGGACAAGAACGAGTAGATGGGATTGTAAGAACCAAGGAAGAAAAATCCATTGCCATAGATGTGGATGGCACAGCCTACATGGTACGAGACTGGTACGAAGGCAAGGAATGTGATACAAAAAACAGAGATGATATTTTAAGAACCATTCGTCAGCTGGCAGGTTTACATAATGTGCTGAGGGGATTTCCACAGGAAATTCCAGATTATCTACAAGTTCAAGATGATACGTTGTTGCTAGAATATGAGCGCCACACAAGAGAACTGAAAAAAGTGAAAAATTATATATCTTCCAGAAAAAAGAAAAATGATATGGAACGTGAGTTTTTAAAAAGTTTTCCACAGTTTTATGAAAAGGCTCAAGAGGTAGAAGAACTCCAAAAGAAAGAATTAAGCTTGAAAAACACAGGAGAAGAATCTGGTATTTATGGTATTTGCCACGGAGATTACAATCAACATAATGTAATGTTTATGGGTCAGGAAATTGCAGTGTTGAATTTTGAAAAAGCATCTTATGATGTTCAAGCAGGAGATTTAGGAAATTTTATGCGTAAAATAATGGAAAAGCACAACTGGAATATAGGACTTGGAATGGATATGTGTATGGCTTATCACAAGGTGCGTCCGTTAAATAAAGCTGAAATGAGACAGCTATATATTCGATTGGCATATCCTGAAAAATATTGGAAAATTGCCAATCATTATGTTAATACCAGTAAATCATGGGTTTGCGGACGAAATTTAGAAAAACTTCAAAATATTATTTCGCAAAATGAAAACAGAGAAAATTTTTTGCATCTTATGGGTCATGACGTTGTATTTTAAATTGAATTAATGGTATCATATTGATGTGATATCGGAAAAACATTAGGATATACGGAGGATATAATTTGCGAAAGAGAAAGAGATGGAAAATAGGATTACTGCTGATATTGGGCATTTTGCTCCTTACAGGCTGTGAAAAAGGGAAAATAGAATCAAAGGAAGAGGCAAAACCAAATCAAGAGGAAGCAGCGAAAAAAATAAGCAGTCTGTGCTTTATCATAGGAATGGACACCCAGGGAAAGAGTATTGTCCTTAAGAATAGTACCACTTTGGAAGAAATTCCATATGAGTATACAGGTGCTACTTATGTAAAGGACAAATATGGAAAAAGTATCTCGATGAGCCAACTGCCTTTAGGAGAAGCCGTTACAGTTACGATACAAAAGAATCAGATTAAAGAGATTCAAGTATCCAAAGAAATAGATACCTATGCAGATGTGAAACATTTCCAATTGAATATAGAGGATAAAAGCTTAACTGTGGGAAAGTCTCAATATTATTTTGATGATAATCTTCTTGTGTTTTATAAAAACAATCGAATATCTGTAGCTGAAATAAGCAATCGAGATACGATTTGTCTAAAAGGAAGTGGCAAGAAGGTATATGCCATTCAGGTAACTGAGGGACATGGGACGGTGGTACTTGAGAATACACAGTCGTTGGAAGGAGGATATGTTACCATTGGCAACGTATTATCACTGCAGATTACCCAAGGGATGAGAATTGAAGTTCCGGAAGGAAAGTATCTTCTTTCAGTGGCAAATGACGGATATGGAGGAAGTACTGAAATTACAGTAGACGCCAATCGTGAGACAATTCTTAACTTGGAAGAATTAAAGGGAGAAGGACCTAAAACTGGAATGGTTCAATTTCAGGTTACACCTGAAACTGCAGCGGTATCATTATCAGGGAACCCCATTGAGGTTACAAATCCTCAAGAATTAAAATATGGAAGTTATAGAATTGGAGTAACAGCAGAAGGATATGCTGATTTTAATGGAGTACTTGTAGTAAATTCCCAAGAATCCACAATCAATCTGTCTTTGACCACAGAAGAAGAAGCAGCGAAAACAGCGGCAGAGAAAGCAGCGGCAGAGAAAGCAGCAGCAGAGAAAGCAGCAGCAGAAAAAGCAGAGGCAGAAAAAGCAGCAGCGGAGAAGACTGAAACAGAGAATCCGAACAAGGATATCACACAAGAACAAATACAGTCACTCCTTGAAATACTAAAGAAAAATGTGATTTCAACATCTTCAGGAACAACTTCTATTTATTAAAAGGTGAAATTTTCTCACAGAAAAGTATTGAGAAAAATTGTTTCTTGAAGTATGATAAAGAGAATAAATGATAGTAGGAGGAATAATATGGGATATCAAGAAATGTATCAAGAGTGGCTGAATAATCCTTATTTTGATGAAGCAACAAAGGCAGAATTACAAGAAATTGCTGGCGATGAGAAAGAAATAGAAGAACGATTTTATATGGATTTGGAATTTGGAACAGCCGGTCTTCGAGGTGTAATTGGAGCAGGAACAAATCGTATGAATATATATACGGTGCGCAAGGCTACGCAAGGGCTTGCCAATTATATTATATCAGTAGACAAGCAGGCAAAAGGAGTTGCTATTGCTTATGATTCTAGAAGAATGTCTCCAGAATTTGCAGATGAAGCAGCACTGTGTCTTGGGGCAAATGGAATTAAAGCATACGTATTTGAATCCTTAAGACCAACGCCTGAATTATCCTATGCAGTACGTAAATTAGGCTGTGTGGCAGGCATTAACATTACAGCAAGCCATAATCCACCGGAATATAATGGGTACAAGGTATATTGGGAAGATGGAGCACAAATTACACCGCCTCATGATAAAGGAATTATGGATGAAGTTCAAAAGGTGACAGATGTAGCATCCGTTAAAACCATAAGCAAAGAAGCTGCTCAGGCAGCAGAATTATATACTACAATTGGAATAGAGATTGATGACGCTTATATTGCAGAACTTAAGAAATTAGTATTGCATCAAGATGCCATTGATGCAGTAGGCAAGGAGATGAAGATTGTATATTCTCCGCTTCATGGAACCGGAAATATTCCAGTACGTCGTGTATTAAAAGAGCTGGGATTTGAACATGTATATGTAGTGCCGGAACAGGAATTGCCAGATGGTGAATTTCCTACAGTAAGTTATCCAAATCCGGAATCAGAAGAAGCGTTTCAGTTAGGCTTAAAGCTGGCTAAAGAAGTAAATGCCGATTTGATTTTAGCTACAGATCCAGATGCAGACCGTTTAGGTGTGTATGTTAAGGATTCCAAGACAGGAACGTATCATTGCTTAACTGGTAATATGTCAGGCTGCTTAATTGGTGAGTATGTGATTAGCCAGCGTAAGGAAAAAGAAGGTCTGCCTGCAGACGGAGCATTTATTAAATCCATTGTTTCTACTAATATGGCAGATGCTATTGCAGATTATTATAAAATTCAGTTGGTAGAAGTATTAACAGGGTTTAAATTTATAGGACAAAAGATTTTAGAATTTGAAACCAAAGGAACTGGCACCTACTTGTTTGGAATGGAAGAAAGCTATGGCTGCCTTACCGGAACCTATGCAAGGGACAAGGATGCTATAGTGGCATCTATGACACTATGTGAAGCAGCAGCATACTACAAGACGAATAACATGACGTTATGGGATGCTATGATAGCTATGTATGACCGTTATGGATATTATAAAGATGATGTAAAGGCCATTACCTTAAAAGGAATGGAAGGCTTGAAAAAAATTCAGGAAATTATGAACACCTTAAGAGATCATACACCTAAGAATATTGGTAGTTATCCGGTAGTTTCCGCAAGAGATTATAAAAATGGCAGCATTTTAAATATTGCAGACGGCACCGTAACAACTACCGGTCTTCCTTCTTCCAATGTGTTGTATTATGATCTTCCGGAAAATAGCTGGGTATGCGTAAGACCATCAGGAACAGAACCCAAAGTGAAGTTTTACTATGGAATAAAGGGAACTTCATTAGCAGATGCAGAGGAAAAATCCGAGAACTTAGGTGCAGAAGTGCTTGCTATGATTAATAAAATGCTTTAAAGAGCGTGGATTTCAAGAATTCTTTCAGAACTAAAGTCAAAAAGCAAGAGAAAAATTATACAAAGTAAAAAAGTATATTTTAGCAGATTTGATAAAAAGCTCAAAAAACCTTGTAAAAGTGGAAAAATTCTTGACAAACATAGGAAAAACAAGTATAAATATATTCGTAGGTAATCTAGATGAGTAATCACTTTGATAGAAAATAGAACCTCAATGATATAATTATAAAAGAAGAGAATCCAGAGGAGGAATTTTGTCATGAACAAAGCAGAATTAGTTGCAGCAATGGCTGAAAAAACTGAATTATCCAAGAAAGATGCTGAAAAAGCATTAAAAGCTTTTACAGATGTTGTTACAGAAGAGTTAAAAAAGGGAGAAAAAATCCAGTTAGTTGGATTTGGTACATTTGAAATATCCGAAAGAGCAGCAAGAACCGGAAGAAATCCTCAGAGTGGAGAAGAAATGATGATTCAAGCTTCTAAAGCTCCTAAATTTAAAGCAGGAAAAGCTTTAAAAGATATGGTTAACGCGTAATTTAGTTTAAGATAATTATGACAGAGGACTTTCGTAAGGAAGTTCTCTGTATTTTTTTGCAGTTTGAATGAAATTAGAAGGAGAAAATAAAATGAGAATAGATAAATTTTTAAAAGTGTCACGTCTAATTAAACGACGTACTGTGGCAAACGAAGCATGCGATGCAGGACGTATTACAATCAATGAAAAAGTGGCAAAAGCATCTTCAGATGTAAAACCGGGAGACATCATTGAAATTATGTTTGGAACAAAAAATGTGAAAATAGAGGTGCTGGATATTCAAGACACTACTAAGAAAGAAGAAGCAAAGGAATTATTCCGTTACCTTTAATATTAGAAGTAGTCATAACCTTCCCCCTCCTTCCATATAATTGAAAAATAGGTAATTAAAAAAGGACTAGTTTCAGAAACTGACTGAAAGAAGGAGGGTTATTTTTATGGAAGAGAAACAAATATCCCAAAAATCCCATAAAATGGTAATTTCAAACCGCAGAAATGGAGTACTTAGTGGAGTCATAGATGTACTGTCTTTTGATGTAGGAGAAATTCTATTAGAAACAGAATTGGGAATGCTTATGATAAAAGGAACAGACCTTCATGTAAAACGCCTGACATTAGAAAAGGGAGAAATTGATATTGAAGGGAGAATAGATAGTCTAGCGTACTCAGATGTAAAGAATGTATCCAGACAAGGGGAATCTTTTTTGGGGAGATTATTTAAGTAATGAAAATCAGTGCAGAAATTTTAAAAGAAGCAGATGTGCTTCTCATTTCATTAGTCATGGGCATGGCAATGCTATTTGTTTATGATCTGCTACGGATTATCCGAAGACTGATTCGTCATGGAAGCATAATGCTTGGAATGGAAGACTTGATATTTTGGATTGTCAGCGCAATTTCTTTGTTTGCTATGCTATACCAAGAAAATAGTGGGTATATCCGTGGATTTGTTATAGGTGGCGTATTGCTGGGAATGCTGCTTTATAATGTACTTATTAGTCATTGGGTAGTTAAATTTAGTGTGTTTATTATGAAAAAAATATTTTTTATAGTAAGCAGACCATTTGCCTGGCTGTGGATGGGATTTAGAAAACCCATAGGATATATAAAAAGAAGCATGAAAAAAGTCATACGATTCCTGAAAAAACAATTGAAAAAGCTATGGAAAACAGTTAAAATAGGGCTATGTAAACTGTAAGACAAAAGATGTTTGAAAGGTATAGAGTATGGAAAAACAGAAACAGGCAAGAACTTCAAGTGTACAGCGAACTCGTATGAGACGGCAGAAAAAGCAGAATAAAACAGGTACTATTTACATTACCCTGATTGTCTTAGTTCTAATTGGAGTGATGTCGGTACAAATTGTTTCGTTATATCAGAAGAACAAAAGTTATAAGGAAAAAGAAGTACAGCTTCAGGGACAATTAGAGACGCAGCAGCAGCGTCAAGTAGAACTTCAGGAATATGAACAATATGTAACAACCCAGGAATACATAGAACAGGCAGCGAAGACAAAACTAGGGCTAGTATATTCCAATGAGATTATTTTCAAAGAAAAGGTAAAGCAGGATTAGGAAATCAAGGATGAATATCTTAAAAGACGTAAGCTCCTTGGAATCGCCATAAGCAGTGATTTCAAGGAGCTTTTTGTCTAAAAGTTTTTAAAAATCTGTCTTTGGTTTGACAAAGATTTCATAAGATTCTTTTTATAATATCCACTGCACGTAAAACATACGGGCAGAAGGAGGACGGAAAGAATGAATAAAGGAAAATGGAAAGAAGTTGTATTCTATGGTTTGGCGATGGTAGTGGCAAAAGGGGATTTTGCAGGGTGCTTTCCTCTCATACCAAGCTTTTTTGCAGCGGCATATCTGGAAGAAATTAACCGAACCCTGCTTTTGATTTTCACAATCTTTGGAATGGCATTATTTGTACCGGTACAGGCTATGGCAAAATATACCATGGCAATACTGATTATAGCAGTGGTAATTAAGCTGATGGAGTGGGCAAATAAGAGCTGCCGAACATACATAGGAGCCCTTGCGGCAGGAATTAGTGTATTTCTTCTTACTTTGGGAGGAGAAATGCTTCAAATACGAAATCGTACTACTATATGGATGGGAGCTATGGAAGCATTGCTTGTTGCGGCAATGGTGATGGTGATGTTTCCACTATTTCATCGCTTTTTAGAAATGCAAGGATTTCCTAGAATAAAAAGAGAGGAAACAAAAGCGCCAGAAAATGGAGAAAAACTTCAATCCTATGCCAAATCATTTAATGGACTATCTCGGATATTCGCACAGATGGAAAATTATAAAAGTAAGTTTGAACCGGAAGAAATGGGACGGATACAACAAGAAATTGCAGGAAAGATATGCATGTCTTGTAATCAATGTGCCATATGCTGGCAGGAAGAAACAAGTCCTATGTATGAGGTGTTTTACCGGCTGATTCATTCTATAGAAAATAGAGGGAATGCACAAGAAGAAGTGCAGCAGGAACTGTCGGAATACTGCCCCTATTCAGAAAGCATTGTAGAAGAGGCAATGGGTGTATTTGAAAAGGCAAGACTAAATATGGCATGGTATAATAGGCTTTTAGAAAATCGCGGAGTGATCGCCCAACAGCTGGATGCAATGGCGGATATTATGGAAGACTGTGCAAAGGAATATATTGATGTAAGTGAATCCAAAGGAAGAATGTTAGGAACGGTGAAATGCCGATTAAAAGAAAGGGGAATTGTAATAAAAAACAGCCATCTTTATAAACGTAAAAATGGAAGATTATCCCTCCAGGTAACGGCGTGCTCTAAATGGGGGAACTGTATTCCAATAAAAGAAGCTGCCAAGGCAGTAAGCCTTGGAATGCGGCGTGATATGGTACCGGGAAAATATGTTCATACTTTAATTAACAAAGAAGAAGCATTTTTGACATTTGAAGAAGATACTGGTTATCATACGCTTCATGGAGTTGCAAAACTGACCAAAGACCAGGCACAGGTTTCCGGAGATAATTTTTCTTTTTTGGAATTAGAAGGTGGAGAATGTGTGATGGCATTATCGGATGGAATGGGATCTGGAATCCATGCTTGTAAGGAAAGCGAAATGGTGATAGAGTTAATAGAGAAATTTCTAGAAACAGGATTTCCCAAAGAAACGGCAATTCGTATGATGAATTCAGCTATGGTAATTCAAGGAGAGGATGGTATGTTTTCTACAGTGGATATCGCAAATATGGATTTATATACGGGAAAGTGTGAGTTTTATAAAATTGGTGCAGCGACTACCTTTATTAAACATGGGGAAGAAGTAGAGTGCATTTCATCTGCCAGCCTTCCGGTAGGAATTTTTCATCAGGTAGAGGTGGAAAAAAGCAGCCGTCAGCTAGAAGACGGTGATTTTGTAATTTTAGTGACCGATGGTGTATTGGATTATCTTCATGTGCCTGCACCAGAAGAAACCTTACGAGAAATCATAGAAACAATACAAAACAGCAATCCTGGACAATTGGCAAAACAAATATTGGAACGGATTTTATTATTTACAGCTGGAAAAGTACCGGATGACATGACGGTGCTTGCAGCAGGAATATGGGAGAAATAAATGTATCAGAAAATACTGTCTTTTATGGAAAAACATCATATGATAGAAAAGGGAGATTGTATTCTGGCAGCAGTGTCAGGAGGGGCAGACTCCATTTGCTTATTAGAAATATTAAAAAGATATCAAGAACACATGGAATTTACATTAGGTGTGGTGCATGTGGAACACGGAATACGTGGAAAGGAAAGTCAGAACGATGCAGAATTTGTGGAACATTATTGCAAAACACATGGAATTCCTTGCGTTGTATATCATTGTAAAGCAGCAGAATATGCAAGAACTCATAAAATGACAGTAGAGGAAGGGGCGCGTAAGCTGCGGTATGAATATTTTGCCCAAGGAGCTAGGAAGTTAGGGGCAGATAAAATAGCAGTGGCCCATAATCAAAATGACTGTGCGGAAACCATGCTGTTTCATCTGGCGAGAGGAACAGGATTACGTGGTTTAGGAGGAATCCAGCCAGTAAGAGAAAAAATTATCAGGCCATTACTTTGTGTGGAACGCAAGGAAATTGAAGCGTATTTAGAAGGTCAAAATCAGAAATTTTGTACAGACAGTACTAATGAGGAATTAAATTACACTAGAAATAAAATTCGTCATCAAGTACTGCCGGTTTTAGAAACAATTAATAACCAGGCAGTATTTCATATGAATCAAATGGCAGAAATGGCATTAGAAGCCGTGGACTTACTGGAGGAATTAACCAAGAAAAGTATGGAACAATATGTAGTACGTGATGCAATGAACATGAATATTTCAGATAGCATAATCCAAGAAAAGCCCATACTTCAAAAGTCATTATTACATGCAGCGCTTGCACAAACAGCCGGAAACAGCAAGGATATTTCTGCGGTTCATGTACAAAATGTAAAAGAACTTTTTGAAAAACAAGTGGGAAAACAATTATCTCTTCCCTATGGGATAGAAGCGGAGCGAACGTATCAGGGAGTCTGCCTTAGAAAGAAAAAGCGGGAAATAGTTTCAATAAAAGAGGATAACAGTCAAATATGGGAGTTAGAACCGGAACAAGAACTGCAGATTTGTGAATATGGGTATTGTATTCATACTAAAATAGTGGAAAATATAGTTCAGATAGAAGAAATTCCAAAAAAAAGATATACGAAGTGGTTTGATTATGATAGAATAAAAGGCAGTATGCAATTAAGAACCAGAAAAGAACAAGATTATTTTATCATCAATGCAGACGGAGCAAAAAAGAAATTAAAGAATTATTTTATTGATGAAAAAGTGCCAAAGCATGAACGAGAAAAAATGCTGCTTTTTGTGGATGACACGCATATTATTTGGGCCATTGGTTATCGCATTAGTGAGGATGTGAAGGTAACCCAAGATACGAAAAGAATTTTAGAGATACAAGTAGATGGAGGAAAGATTTGTGAGTGAAAAGATTCGTGTATTAATTTCAGAAGAAGAAGTAGAAAAGAGAATTTGTGAATTAGGTGAACAAATTAGTGAATATTATAAGGGGGAAGAAGTACATCTGGTAAGTGTATTAAAAGGTGGTATCTTTTTCAGCTGTGAATTGGCAAAGCATCTGACAATTCCGGTATTTCTTGATTTCATGTCGGTATCCAGCTATGGAAATGATACGAAAACAAGTGGCGTGATAAAAATAATTAAAGATTTAGATGAATCAATTGAAGGAAAGAACGTATTGGTTGTGGATGATATTATGGATTCAGGCAAAACACTCAGCTATTTATCAGAGAACTTAAAGAGCAGAAAACCAAAGAGTTTGTTACTGTGTACGTTATTGGACAAACCGGAACGCAGGTTAGTGGATGTGCATGTAGATTATATAGGATTTGAAATTTCGGATGAATTTGTAGTAGGATATGGACTTGATTACAAGCAGCATTACAGAAATTTGCCATATATAGGTGCGGTAGAGTTAGATGCTGAATAAATAAAAAGCGAAAGGAGGCGTATATATGAATACGCAGAAACATTACCGAGCATATGGACTGTATATCGGTGTCATTGCAGTTTTGGTATTACTTTGGTTCTTAAGAGATACTTCTACGGGAATGAGTCAGACACAAACTTATACGTTAGCGCAGTTTGAGCAGGATTTAGACGAGGGAATAGTAGTATCGGTGGTTGTTTCACAGAACCGTGAAGTACCAAGTGGAGAAGCAGAGATTACAATAGAAAGTGATGACAATAAAGGGATCACTCAGATATTGTATGTGTCTGATGTGAATGAATTTCAGAAAACCATGAAAGAATATAAATATACAAAATATAAGGTGTTAGAAATGCCGCAGGAGAACTGGCTGATTCAGCTACTCCCTATGTTACTTATGTTTGCGGTGGTATTTATCTTTTATATTATTATGTCAAACAGAGCGGCAGCAGCAGGTGGCGGTAGCAATAAGATGATGAATTTTGGTAAAAGCCGCGCCAAGATGACCACAGATGAGAACAAAAATGTTAATTTTTCCAGTGTAGCAGGATTAAAGGAAGAAAAAGAAGAACTGGAGGAACTTGTGGATTTTCTGCGTTTACCTAAAAAATACACAAAACTGGGTGCTAGAATTCCCAAAGGTGTATTACTTGTAGGACCTCCAGGAACTGGTAAGACATTACTGGCAAAGGCAGTAGCAGGAGAAGCAGGTGTTCCTTTTTTCAGCATTTCTGGTTCGGATTTTGTGGAAATGTTTGTTGGTGTAGGTGCTTCCCGTGTTCGAGATTTATTTGAAGAAGCAAAGAAAAATGCACCATGTATTGTATTTATTGATGAAATTGATGCAGTAGCTAGACGTCGTGGTACCGGAATGGGTGGTGGTCATGATGAACGAGAACAAACTTTAAATCAACTATTGGTAGAAATGGATGGATTTGGTGTTAACGAAGGCATTATTGTCATGGCAGCTACCAATCGTGTGGATATTTTGGATCCGGCTATTTTACGTCCGGGACGTTTTGACCGCAAAGTACATGTGGGACGCCCAGACGTAGGCGGAAGGGAAGAAATACTTCGCGTACATGCTAAGAATAAGCCTCTTGGAGATGATGTTGATCTAAAAGTGGTAGCCAAAACTACGGCAGGATTTACCGGAGCTGATTTGGAAAATCTGTTAAACGAAGCAGCAATTACAGCAGCTAAGGAAGACCGAGCGTATTTAATTCAAAAAGATATCAGCCAGTCCTTTGTAAAGGTGGGAATTGGTGCAGAGAAAAAGAGCCGAATTATTACGTCTAAAGAGAAACGGATTACTGCATATCATGAAGCGGGTCATGCAATTTTATTTCATGTACTTCCCGATGTAGGACCTGTGTATTCTGTATCCATTATTCCTACTGGTGTAGGGGCAGCAGGTTATACGATGCCATTACCAGAGCAAGAAGAAATGTTTAATACGAAAGGACGTATGCTTCAGGAAATTGTAGTGGATTTAGGCGGTCGTGTGGCAGAAGAAATGATTTTTGATGACATTACTACAGGAGCATCACAGGATATTAAACAGGCTACGGAAGTAGCAAGGGATATGGTAACAAAATATGGTATGTCTGAAAATATTGGTCTGATTAATTATAACAGTGATGATGATGAAGTATTTATTGGAAGAGATTTGGCACATACAAAAAGTTATGGAGAAAATGTTGCCAGTGTTATTGATCAGGAAATTAAGCGTATTATTGATGAATGTTATGAGAAGGCCAAGAGCACTTTAATGGAATACGAGAAGACACTTCATAAGTGCGCAAATCTTCTCTTAGAGAAGGAAAAAATCGGAAGAGATGAATTTGAAAAGCTATTTGAGGCATAATTGTGCAAAATGACAAGGAAGGTAGGGGAAGACAGGGAAAAGGTACTGTACATTCTGTATAAAAACCAATATGGTTTTTTGTGAACTTTGTGAACACTTTATGGAATAATTATGATATTATAATGAATGTAAAAACCCCCCAATACATTATATAGTTTTTGCTACACCCCATAGTAAAAATACCTTCTCCTAAAAAGGCAGCAGATTGAATGGCTGCCTTTTTTACTGCATTTTTTTGAGAGTATAGAAGAAATGGTTGCTTTACACTGAGCTATCCTATAAAATAGAGAGAGTAAGAAATGAAAATGAAATGAAAACGAAATATCAGGTATTAGGGATGACCATAGAAAAAGACCTTAGAGAGGTTTCTTAAATGAGCGAATTATCAAATTATGAATTAAATCAAAAATTACAGTATATGATGCAGATGCGGCCACTTTTGCGTAAGCGTGCTCTATTTGCAGATGCCACCGGTGATTATCGCAACCCACCGGAACCAAAAGAGAATGAAGAAGTAACACTTACTTTTCGTACGGCAAAAAACAATGTGGATATTGTATGGCTGTGGCTGGAAAATCAAAAACATATTATGAAGAAAGAAGAAACAGAAGGTGAATTTGATTACTATCGTATTAAGGTACAGCTAAACACAGAACCGGTTTATTATTATTTTGAAGCCGCAACGGGAATGCTTCACTGTTATTATGATCGTTTAGGAGTGTCTCCTCAACCACGAAGCGAGAATGCTTATAGCATTATTCCAGGATTTACCACACCAGGCTGGGCAAAAGGAGCTGTTATGTATCAGATATTAGTGGATCGATTCTATAATGGAGATCCTTCTAATGATGTGAAGACCAATGAATATTATTATATTAAAATTCATAGTCAAGAGGTAGACAGCTGGAATAAATATCCGGCTAATTTTGGTGTAGGAGAGTTTTATGGAGGGGACTTAGCAGGTGTTTTGGAAAAAATGGATTATTTACAAGAGCTGGGTGTAGAAGTTCTATATTTCAATCCTTTATTTGTATCTCCATCTAATCATAAGTATGATATTCAAGATTATGACTATATTGATCCTCATTATGGTGTAATTGCAGAAGATGGAGGCGATGTGCTTGCAGAAGAGGATACCGATAATTCTCATGCTACAAAATACATTAAGCGTGTTACAGACCGAAAGAATTTAGAAGCTAGTAATCAATTATTTGCAAAGCTGGTATCAGAAGCACATGCAAGAGGAATGCGCGTAATATTAGATGGTGTATTTAATCACTGCGGTTCTTTTAACAAGTGGTTAGACCGAGAATTAATATATGAGCGAGAAATAGGATATGCAGCAGGTGCCTATATTTCAGAGGACAGTCCATATCGGGATTTCTTTCAATTTACAGATCAAAGCCAGTGGCCTTACAATAGGAGTTACGATGGCTGGTGGGGACACGATACGCTACCTAAGTTAAATTACGAAGGCTCACAAGAACTTTATGATTATATTTTGAAAATAGGAAGAAAATGGGTATCACCACCATTTTGCGTAGATGGGTGGCGCTTGGATGTGGCGGCTGATTTAGGACATTCCGTAGAATTTAACCATCAATTCTGGCGTGATTTTCGCAATGCAGTGAAGGAGGCAAATCCTGAAGCTATTGTGTTAGCGGAGCATTATGGTGACCCGGCGGAATGGCTAAAAGGGGATCAGTGGGATACGGTAATGAACTATGATGCTTTTATGGAGCCACTTACTTGGTTTCTTACCGGTATGGAGAAACATAGTGATGGATTTCGTCAGGATATGCTTGGCAATTATCAAAATTTTGAAGGAGCAATGAATTATTATATGGCACGGTTTATGACACCGTCCTTACAGTGTGCCATGAATGAACTTTCCAATCATGATCATTCACGTTTCCTTACTAGAACCAACCACAAAGTAGGGCGTGTAGATCAGCTTGGAAATAATGCTGCTTCTGAAGGAATTAATAAGGGAGTAATGAAAGAGGCAGTAGTGGTACAGATGACATGGCCTGGTGCTCCTACTATTTATTATGGAGATGAAGCAGGTGTTTGCGGATTTACAGATCCAGATAACCGCAGAACATATCCTTGGGGAAATGAAGACAAAGAATTGCTGGAATTTCATAAGGATATGATTAGACTTCATAAGAGCAGTGTTGCCTTTCGCACGGGATCGGTTAAATTTCTAGGTGGAGATTATCAGATGATGTGTTATGCAAGATTTACGCGTCAGGAAGTATTTGTATGTATTTTAAATAATGATGATGTGCAGCGTAATATGGAAGTGTCTGTTTGGGAAGCAGGAATGCCAAAGGAAACTAAAATGGAACAGTGCATGTATACCACGGAAGAAACGCATTCTACAACACCTGTAACTTATGAGGTGCATAACGGACGGCTAAATATTTCTCTCCCTAGTCATTGTGCACTCGTATTAAAATATATAGCGTCACCGCTGCCTCTATAATAAAAACTAAAAACTAAAAACTAAAAACTAAAAACTAAAAACTAAAAACTAAAACTAAAAATTTAAAAAATAGTCTTGCCAGAGAAAAAATCATGTGCTATAATATTTAATTGTTAGGACAAAAAAATATTTGTTTGTCTAACGTATGGATGGGTTCCCGAGTGGCCAAAGGGGGCAGACTGTAAATCTGTTGGCAGCGCCTTCGAAGGTTCGAATCCTTCTCCATCCATGAGGCCGGCGTGGCGGAACTGGCAGACGCGCAGGACTTAAAATCCTGTGGTAGCAATATCGTACCGGTTCAATTCCGGTCGCCGGCATTAGCGTAAAGAGAGGAAACGTTGAGTTTAGTGCGTTTCTTCTCTTTTTCAGTTAGACTTGTATAGGATGGATTGTTTAGATATTATTAAGTATAAGATAATCACTACTATCATGGTATAAGGGGAATATACAATGGGAAACAAGGAAAAATCATTAGAAAAGCAAAACATTTATTATGCCAGAACATATCGACATTTACAAATTTCTGCAAAGCAGGTATTTCCCTACTTTGTTTTTTTTGTGTTACCATGTGTCATACTGTATTTGCTTTTTTATAGTAAAATTTCATGGTATCTTGCTCAAAAAGCATATGATTTTTTGTCGGCGGTCATACCTACTGCACAAATGAGTATAACAAAGGGAGAGTTTCTTCCATTTTTTGGAGATGTTTATTCTGTGCAGCTTCCGGGGACTATGCCGTCGGTATCTTTCATTTTAATCAATATTCTTGTATCATTACTCTTAATTTTGATTTGCACAAGAATGAAAGGTGCGAGTAAGGCAGTGGCGGTCTTTTCTATCATTTCCCTATCCACTCATTTGGTTTCTTGTTTTTACTTTCTTTTTTGGGGAACAAACTTTCCATATACGTTATCAGACTATTCAGATTTGTATATGAAACAGCAAATAGGGATTTGGCTATTATTTATGCTGGTATCAGGCATGGCTACCGGTCTTACGGTAAACAGTGGTTTCAAAAAGCATTTGGCTTTTTTAGCCACGATGATTTATTCTTTTGTATTTGGATGTATTCGTTACGTGGGATTTTTGTTTTTGCTATACAAAGCATCGTCCTTATATATGGCGGCATTATTTTTTGTACTTGGTCCCTTTTTTGATTTTCTGTATTTAGTCTGCATTTATTCCTATTTTATCAAACGGGTAATCATTGGATATGGAGAAAGGGAGAAGGGGGTGGATTGGCAATGGATGTAATAGTTTGTATTCTTAAGATTTATCTGATTGTCACGGTTATTATTATGTTGTGCTATATGGTACGCCATTTGTTTTTTGCACTTAACCGCCTGTACGGACGCCAGAGAATGTATTACAATGATATTCATGACAGTGATTTACCTAAAATTTCAGTGCTGGTACCTATGCATAACGAGGAACAGGTGTTAGACCATGTTCTAACAAGTCTTTTGGCATGCGACTATGATCGTGATAAGTTAGAAATCATTCCAATTGATGATCATTCTACCGATGCAACATGCGAAATGCTAGATGAATATCACAGCCGTTATCCATGTATTCGTCCACTACACAGAAAATCAGACACACGAGGAAAGCCAGCAGGATTAAATGATGCGATGGCTCTTGCCACAGGTGATGTTATGATTATCTTTGATGCAGATTATCGTCCCAGCAAAAATATGCTGCGTGCGTTGGCAACTGCGTTTTGTGATCCTGAAATCGGAGCAGTTATGGGAAGAGTAATTCCTTATAATACCAATGTGAATCTGCTGACGCGATTATTAAATTTAGAACGTTCCGGAGGATATCAGGCGGATCAGCAGGCACGGTATAATTTAAGGCTGATGCCTCAATATGGCGGCACAGTGGGAGCTTTTCGCAAGGATATTGTGCTTGCCACAGGTGGCTTTGATACGTTTGTACTAGCGGAAGACACTGAGCTTACCTATCGCTTATATACCAAAGGGTACAAGGTACTTTATGCTAACGATGCAGAGTGCTATGAGGAATCCCCAGAGACATGGAATGTGCGTGGACGGCAGATAAGACGTTGGTCGCGAGGTCATAACTGCGTAATGTTTCGCTATTTTTTTCCAACTATTATGTCGCGTCATTTAAGGGTTTGGGAAAAGATAGATGGAATGTTTTTATTGCTTATTTATGCCGTACCGTTTGTGTTGGCACTTGGACTGATTGATTCATTGGTATTATTTTTTCTAGGGGAAATGCAGGTGTTTCAAGGCTGGTGGGTGTTACTATTGGTGGCAATTTACAATTCTTATGGAAATTTTGCTCCGTTTTACGAAATTGCTTCGGCACTGTTGGTAGATGGCAGTTATCATGATGTAATGCTGCTGCCGCTAATGGCGTTTAGTTTTTATTTTTATCTGTGGAACATTGTATTAGGATTTTTAGATGCACTGATTGATTTAGTCACAGGCCGTGCGGTGCGGTGGGCGAAAACAGAACGATTTAATACCGAAAAAGAAGCGGAGAAGAAGACATGAGCATATTGATTTGTTTTGTGATATTAAGCTTTGTACTAATGACAGCTCCTATTTTTATGGCACTTATTTCTGCGCATTGTGAAAAAAGTGAACCACTGTTTATTCCACAGGAAAATTCTAAAAATCCTCGTTACTTTGCCATGTCTTTTTGCAAAATGATGGAGCAAGGATGGAAACAGTATGATGGATATGGAAATTTAGTGTTGTCAAAAAGAGAAAAAGTGCTAGAGGCAGATAAGGAAGAAATATGGCCTAACACCATATGCAATGAAATGGTCTGTGCGTGGGAGAAGGATTTTGTACCTCTTAAGGATATCACGTTTAAGAAAGAAATTTATGCAAGGCAGAATGCAAGTTTTATTTCCATACCAAGTATCCGTGCAGTTGCCTGCCAACAAAATCTCTATATTGGTGCAAATACCCATATTGTACGATGGGCAGATGCAGTTGGAAATATAACAGTAGAAGAAAATTGCAATCTAGGTGTTAGTGTTACGGCTGAAAATGTAATACGGATTGGAAAAAAATGTAGTTTTTTTCGTTTATATGCAAAAGAAATTGTATTTGATGCAGCAAATGAAAAGTTGGAAGGCAGTAAATCTCAACAACAGCAAAATGAAACGAAAAAAAGTTTGAATCGGAACCAAGATGTATATAAAAAAATAGAGCGCAATATTCGTTATGTAAATGAAAAAAATACAGATGAAAATCAACATTTTAATGCATCCATTGTTACAAAACATAAATTAACGATTTTAAGTGGCTGCGTTGTACAAGGTGATGTGCGTTCACACAAATCAATACGATTGGATAGAGGAACGGTGGTTTGTGGTAATTTATTTGCAGAGGGCAATGTGTTTCTTGAAAAAGGTGCTTGTGTGTATGGAAATATATTTACCCAAAATAATATTTTCATAGGTGATAAGGTATGCATTGGACAATATGGAAAAATAAAATCGGTGATTGCTCGGGAGCATATTCGTATAGGGCATGACTGTGCTATTTATGGTTTGATTAGAGCAGAAAAGGGTGGATCATGCTGTTTAAATGTATCTGAAATCAAGGAATCGATACCCCAAAAAGCAGAAAAAACAGAAAAAACAGAAAAAGCAGCGGCAATTTCTGGTTACCGAATAACCATGGATTTTTTGGAATTTTCAGATCCCAAAGAATTTCAGGCATTGAGTCATTCTTGCTTTCGCAGACAGAATCATCTAGCATCTATTTCCATTCCTCAAGGTGTAGAGGAACTTACACACAGCTTCTTCTATGAGTGTAAAAATCTAAAGAGGGTGGTGTTACCTCAAAGCTTACGTAAAATCAATGAATTTGCATTTTATGGTTGTGAACAGCTGCAGGAAGTAATATTTATAGGGAATAGCTGCCTCGAAGAAATAGGAAATTCTGTCTTTGAGGGCTGCATTAGATTAACGGAAGTTAGGATTCCAGGAAGTGTGAACAAATTAGGAGAAGCTATTTTTCGAAATTGCAGTGCACTTACAACCGTGGAATTTGAAGGAGATACCGTACTAAACTATTTGCCGTCTCATTTGTTTCAAAACTGTAAAAACTTAGAAAACCTGCAGCTTACTTGTGGTGAGGGAGGGATTACTTCCATTGGGGTTAGTACATTTTATGGATGTGAAAAACTAATGCACCTTGCGCTGCCTAAAACCATTACGGAAATTGGAGCCTATGCATTTGAAGGCTGTGGTTACCAGCCGCCGCATCTACAGGAAGAAGAAATAAATCCATTTGCCCAAAATGTTGCAGAAAAGACGAAAACAGTACAAAAGAAAAAGTTTGTTTCACAAAAGAAAAAGTACAAGATTCAGTTTCCTACGGCAGTCTTATTGATGTGTTGCACTATTTGTGCTATAGTCATGTACAAAATGCCACAAGAAATTAGTCAGAAAATTATTGTTTCTAAGGCGGAGCTACAACGGGAAGCAAATTTTGCACAAAATTCACGGCAAAAAGCGGAGGCACCTGTTATATTACCATTATTGCAAAAGGTAAATACATCGATAAAAGAACCTGTGCAGATAAAAGAAACAGAAACAACAGAAACAACAGAAGATTCAACAAATTCAGAACCTGAGAAAGTATTGGATATTACATCAGACTATGTTGTAATGAATACTCGTGTTATGCGCAGATATAGTGGAACGCAGAAGGATATTGCAAGTGCAGCTCAGTCATTCAATCAGGCATTTGAAAGCCTGCCGGCAGAAATGGGCAAATATTATCTTGCAGCACCGGATGCACTTTCAATTGAAACAGGCGCTTACAGCATGTACTCCAATGGCTATGAACAGGCAGTGCATGATATTTATGATAGACTTTCACCAGATATTGTTACTGTGGATGCATTTGACACACTACGTGCACACAAGGAAGAACAAATGTTTTTGAAAACCGATATTATGTGGACTGCCATGGGTGCCTATTACGCTGCAAATGAATTTTTAGCACAGCTGGAGATTGCCCCTGTGCCACTTACAGAATATAAAAAGGAAAGTGTGCAGAAATATGTTGGTGCATTAGACCCAAAGCTGTTGGGCTATCCTGTGAAATCTAGTTCTGACAGTGTGGATTTTTATGTTTGGCGTGAAAACAATACAGCACAGATAACGAAAATGGTAAAAAACCAACAAAAAAAATATGAGGCTCCTACCATGGCTTTATCACGCGGAGGATATAATGTTTTTATTGGCGCAAAATTTGATTCAGCTGTTTTATATGGTGCTCCTCAAGCAACAAGAACTTTATTAATGGTAGGTGGGCGTATGTCGCATGGACTTGCAGTATGGCTTACACCATATTTTAAAAATGTAATTTTATTAAATGATGATACTTTCTATTTGGGAAATGAAACCATGGAGCAATATTTAGATAAGTACAATGTAACGGATGTTATGATTGTTGGTGAAGCAGAAACCATATATTCACTGACGGCACAACAGTACCTAATACGCTGCTTTATTCCAGAATAAATGAAAATAACATCTGAATTAAGATAAAAATAGCATCTGAATTAAGATAAAAGTTACATTTCATGTAGCAGAAAGGATTGTTTAAAATGTTGGATATTTACCGTAAAGAAATAAAGTATATTATTCCAATTGTAAAATTTGCACAACTACGACATCATCTAAGTGCATATCTTACGCAGGATATGCATGCAGGAAGTGAAGGATATCTTGTTCGAACACTGTATTTTGATTCAGAGTATGATAGGGATATGCAAGATGTATTGGACGGATTATTTAAAAAATCAAAAATCAGATTGCGCATGTATGCGCCAGATGATCATGAGGTAAAGTTGGAATATAAACAAAAATTCGGTAGCGATGGACGCAAACAGACCATACTGATTTCGCGTGAGGAAGCAAAGCAGATGATGGATACGAATTATAGCTTTTTGTTGGAAAAAGAGGAGCCACTTGCCCTACAATGCTATAAGCGCCTCATGCTGGGAGCATATCGACCTAAAGTGATTGTAGAATATAAGCGTATCGCCTATTTATATGCAAGCAACAATATCCGTATCACTTTCGATTATGATGTTGCATCTTGCCCTGTTGTAGAGGATTTTTTACGCCCTGTATTTGGAAAAATACCAATGATGCTTCCAGACATTGGTGTTTTGGAGGTAAAGTACGATGGATTTCTACCTACTCCTTTTAAAGAGGCCTTAGCGCCCATTGATTCACTTGCAACTTCAAACAGTAAATATTTACAAGCTAGATTGTAAGGAGGCTATAATGAAAGAATTTATTCTTGATAATTTTTCCAACATTGGCGATGCTACCGTTAGTGGAATTTTACTGAACAATGTGGTGGCATTGCTGCTAGGTCTGTTTATTATGTTCACCTACTGGGTAACATATTCTGGAATAGCATACAGTAAAAGATTCAATGTATCACTGGGGATGCTGCTAATTATTACTACATTGATTATGAATGTAATATCTAGTAATATTGCGCTTTCTCTAGGTATGGTGGGTGCGCTATCCATTATTCGTTTCCGTACAGCAGTGAAGGATGTACGAGATGCAACTTTTATATTTTGGTGCATTGCAGCAGGTATTGCATGCGGAATATCCAAGTATCTGCCAGCATTAATTGGCTCAGTGACACTTTTTGTGTTTTTATTCCTATTTCGGCAAATTGGAACAGAAGACAAATATCTTATCATCATCAAAGGTACAGGGAAATCATTACATTCTGTGGAAGTGGTTATCATGGAATACTATTGTGGGCATGCACATTTACGAGCAAAAAATGTATTTGAGGATAGTATGGATTTAATATATGAGGTAAATACAAAAACCTTGAAACGTGCGGCAAAAACGGAGAGACCTTCCATTGAAGAGGAACTATTTTGTATTGAAGGAGTTACAAGTGTGAATCAGATAGAACAATCTGATGATATGAGCCGCTGAGACGTTTGCTAAATGATATCATATCATATGGTGGAGAGGACGAAAAATGCGTAAAAAATGGACCTCGGCAGTAATACTGCTACTGCTGATAAGTTCGGTGGGATGGATTGACAGTGTGGCAAAGCCTAAAATGCTGTCTGATGAAATAAAGAAAAAAGAGGAAAAAGCCATAGTAGAAAAGCAGCAGATAGAGGAAAAAACACATGAAAAAGGTATTTTTTCTTCTCATCTGCCAATTATAACATTGGAAACAGATGGGAAAGACATTGCAAAAGATAATATTATTTGGGGTAAAATGAAGGTATTTGATCAAAATAAAAAACGAAATTATTTAGATGATGAACCCCGTTATTCAGTGCCTATTACTGTGAAGTATCGTGGAAATTCATCATATCTTAATTTTGATAAAAAGCAATATCGCGTGGAAACTTATAAAAAAGCCAATACAGAAAATAAAGATAAAATCGAATTACTGGGAATGAAAAACGATTCAGAATGGGTATTAAATGCTCCTTTCTTAGACCGTACCTTGTTACGTAACCACTTAATGTATGGGGTTGCTCGTGAAACGATGAAGTGGGCTCCAGATACTCGTTACTGTGAATTGTTTTTAAATGGAATATATCAGGGAATATATCTTGCAATTGAACCAGTTAGGGTATCAGAAAATCGACTAAATCTTCAAACGGTTTCTTCTATTACAGGGGAGACAGCTTATCTTGTAAAAAGGGACAGAGAAGGAACCGAACTGAATGAACTAAATAACTTTGGTACCTATGCGGGGCTGACTTCACAAAAATTAAGTATTGCCTATCCAAGTAAGAAAAAGTTGACCAAGAAACAAATTAAGTATATTCAAAATGATATTAGTGAATTTGAACGAATATTATATTCAGAAACGTTTAAGGATAAGAAAAAAGGATATGCAGCGTATATTGACGTGGATTCCTTTGTCACCTACTATGTGTTGAATGAATTTTTTATGAATAATGATGCCGGTACCTTGTCCACCTATATCTATAAGGATCTTGGAGGAAAAATTTCTTTGTCTGTATGGGACTTTAATAATGCACTTGATAACTACGCATGGAATAGAGCAAAGCCGGAAGGCTTTTACGTGAATGAAAATGGTTGGTTTGAGCCTTTATTCAAAGATGAAGAATTTGCCAGACAAGTAATAGAAAAATATCGATTGCTGCGGAAAACAATTCTTAGTGAAGAACATCTTTTGAAAGAAATTGATGAAACAGTGGAAAACCTTGGTTTGGCCATTGACCGTAACTTTGCTGTATGGGGATATACTTTTGTGGAACCACTGCGCAGCATAGATGAAACTGGGGTATCTGGTGACCCACATAGTTATGAAGAAGCATTGGAACAGCTAAAAAGTACTATTATGAAACGTGGAAAGTTTATGGATGAAAATATTGAAGCATTATATCAATACAGCCGTCAATAAAGCGCAGAAAAGGAGAATGACATATGAGCAGACACAAAAAAAGCTTAAAATGGATTTGTCTTTTTGCAACCTTTCTTTTCATCTGTTTATCAGCAGGCATGTTTTATTATCTGTATCAAAATACAACAGTGCCGCTGTTGTTTCATCAAAGCCATGAAGTTGTGCCGACATTCCGATGCAGTGAAAAAAGAATAGAGCACTACGAAAACGGTGAATGGAAAGAATTTAAAACTGCAGGAGTTGTAATCAGTCCATGCCTGCCCGGAGAAAAAGAGATTTCCAAAAAGCTATATTTGGAATGGTTTTTAGAAATAGCCAATATGAACGCAACCGTGATTGAAGTGACGGATAAAATGAATCCTGCTTTTTATGAAGCACTTTATCAATATAACACTGCAAAACATCAGCCCTTGTATCTATTACAAGGAGTGAGTCTGCCAGGGCAGGAGTATGACAATATGCAGGATGCAGTTACTGGAAAATTGGAAAAAAAACTTACCAAGGCAGGATGTGAAATTATTAACGTGCTCCACGGTGTAGGAAATTCAGCCTATGTAAAAGATGTTTCTCCGTGGGTAATGGGATATCTGGTGGGAGATAAATGGGATTCAGAACTGGTGCTTTACACAAACGAGATACAAAGCGAGTATGCCGGATTTAAAGGTAAATACTGTCATACCTGGGAAAGTGCCACTGCATTTGAAACGGTACTTGCTCGTGTAGGCGACAATTTGTTTGCATACGAAACAGGGAAATTTAAAGCACAAAAATTATTGGCATTCCGCAATGGTGCATTTACAGATCCACTTTCACATGATACTTCGTTTAGTCCAGGGTTGTATGAAAATCTAGCGCATGTGAATACACAGCTCATTGCTACAAGTGAACATGTAAAAACCGGTTATTTTGCAGCCTATGATTTACGTCCCTATGAGCCACAATTTCTAAGCTTTGATCCTGTATACACCAGTGGAAAGAATCTAAGAGGAAAGACAGATGCGTTTTATACTTATCTTACAAAATTAAATGAATACCATCAATATACGCCGGTATTGATTTCTTCCTTTGGACTGCCAGCATCTCGTGGAGTTTCAGGAGTGGATGAAATATCAGGGCGAAATGGTGGTGGATTATCGGAGTCCGAGCAAGGAATTCTCTTAAAGGAATTGTTTGTGGACATTATGGATTCCGGTATAACAGGGGGGTGCTTAGCGGCATGGCAAGATGATTGGTCTGCGGATACTTGGAACTGTACAAACCTAAGTGTATCCAGCACGCTTGCAAACTGGAAAGATGTGCAGTCGGCAAATCAAAACATGGGTGTGATGGCGGTAGAACCGGGAAATAAAGAATCAATAAGCTATCCAGATGGTGAATTTATGGAGTGGGAGGGTGTTACACCGTTACTGCAAAAAGAGGGCATAACAGTGCAGACGTTACTAGATGAAGCTTATGTATATTTTAAAATTCATATTCCAAACTTTTCTTCTGTAAATCAGGAAGTGATTTTGCCCATTGACCTTGTGCCGGATATTGGTACCTTACAAGATGAAACAAATGGGGTGTCTTATGACAAAAAGGCAGACTATGCATTGGTTATCAAAGATGCGGATACTTCAAGATTAATGGTACAAAGTCGATATGATTCATATCATGCACTGCATCACAGAGAAGAAACCAAGGAAAATGTATATTTCAAACATACAATGCCCACAACAGACAGTGGAGAATTTGTAACAGTACGTCAATATGTACGCAAATATAGACGTAACTCTCATAATGACTTTCAGCCACCGAAAGCACTGGATATGGGTATCTTACATCATGGCAATGCTAATCCATCTGCTTCAAATTATGATTCACGTTCGGATTTCTTTATCAATGGCGAAGATATTGAGGTACGTATTCCCTGGGCACTGCTGAATTTTGCAGATCCTTCCCAAGGAAAAATAGTAAAGGATTTCTATACCAGCTATGGCATTGAATTTTGTGACCTTGAAGAATGGTATGTGGGACTTGTATGGAAACATGACACCAATGTTACCAATGTTCCAAGCCGCCCGCTTTCCAAACCGGAATGGGGTGCACAGCCTGAGTACCATTTCCGAAAAAGACAGGCCTACTTCACAATGCAGCAAGCATTTGAAAATAATCAGAAAAAATAAATCAGAAAAAATAAATAAGAAAAGGATACTATGAGAAGAAAAAAAACTCTATATATTGTGATCACAATATTGATTGGAATCGTTATGCTGCTGATTTTAGTTTCACTTTTAAGAATGAAACAGCTTCATATAAGCTATATGGAGAAAGCAGATCATTATCATCAACAAGCCCAGAAGGAAAAAGAATGGCTGATTACCACTCAGCTTTCCAATGGTGCGTTTGCAAAGCGTCCGGAAAACAATGGAAATGCATTGGTGATACCGTATTTTTCGTGTGTTACAGCACAAGCATTGATGGAAGGAGATACGCAAGGGGAGTATAACCAACAGGTAAAGGACTATTTGGAATGGCAATTCTCTCACTTAAATGATGAAAAAGGTGATTATAACGGTATGGCAGGTACCATTTATAATTATGAAATGGTAGTGAAAGATGGAAAAGTAATACAGGAAAGCGCTACAGGTGAATATGATTCTACAGATTCCTATGCTGCAACTTTTTTGTCAGCAGTGTATGGTTTTGCCAAACAATATGGAGAAACAGAATATTTAAGAGCACATGAACCGGAGTTGCTTGCCGTGTCAAATGCTATGCTGGCAACCATGCATCAAGGACTTAGCTACACCAAGCCTGATTATAAAATCAAGAATTTAATGGATAATGCAGAGGTTTATGCAGGATGTCATGATATGTCAGAACTTATTTCTATGATGGAATTAGATCGTGTTGGATTTAATCAACAAAAATTTAAAGAGTTAAAGAAAAATCTGATTCAGACACAAAAAGAACTACGCACAAATATGAATGCATTATGGAATGAAGCAGGTCAATATTATGAACCAGCAGTGGATGAATTGGGTAAGCCGGCTTTTGATTTTGACTGGAAGGAGTTTTATCCTTGTGCAGCGGCGCAGCTATTCCCTGTTATATTTGGAGTGAATGAACCGGATATGAAGCAATCAAAAGCAGTATATCAACAGTTTTCTACAACATACCGTTGGGAAATACTAGAACATTATCACAAGGGGGATGTTTCGTTTTACTGGAGTATGATTGCCTATGCAGGGGCTTGCATGGAAGATGAAACCCGAGTAAATTCATATATAGAAAGTTACCAGAAAGAAACAGGAAGGGAACACAAGAAACCATTATATAATGCAGATTCTGCCTGGATGATTCGGACATGTGAGTATATGTCCAAGTTATACCGAGAAAAACAGATTGGAATTTTACAAGTTTGGATAAAAAAATAAAACAGAACAAACTAGGAGAAAAAATAATGAAAAAAGTAATGCTTGTTTTTGGTACTCGTCCAGAAGCTATTAAAATGTGTCCATTGGTAAATGAACTGAAAGGACACAAACAACTACAGACTATTGTCTGTGTCACAGGTCAGCATCGACAAATGTTAGATCAGGTGTTGGATACATTTAAGGTAAAACCTGATTATGACTTATCCATTATGAAAGACAAACAAACTTTATTTGATGTGACCACTAATATTTTAGAACATATTAGAGCTGTATTAGAGAGTGAAAAACCGAATATTGTCTTAGTACATGGAGATACATCTACCACCTTTGTTACGGCATTGGCTTGCTTTTATCTGCAGATTCCGGTGGGGCATGTAGAAGCCGGTTTACGTACGTATCATATTTATTCTCCTTATCCGGAGGAATTTAATCGTCAGGCAGTGGGAATTATTGCCAAGTATCATTTTGCACCCACTAATATGTCCCGTGATAATCTTTTACGTGAAGGTAAGGAAGAAGCAAGTATTTATGTAACGGGAAATACAGCCATTGATGCATTAAAAACAACGGTTCACAGTGACTATACACATCCAGAACTTGAGTGGGCAAAGGACAGTCGATTAATTATGTTAACTGCACATCGCCGTGAAAATTTAGGAGAACCTATGTATCACATGTTCCGCGCTATTAAGCGTGTTGTAGATGAACATTCTGATTTAAAGGTTATTTATCCCATTCATATGAACCCATTGGTACGTAAGGCAGCGGCCGATATTTTTGGTACAGATGAACGATTTCATATTATTGAACCATTGGATGTACTGGACTTTCATAACTTTTTGGCGCATAGCTATTTTATATTAACCGACAGCGGTGGAATTCAAGAAGAAGCGCCGAGCCTTGGAAAGCCTGTTTTGGTAATGCGAGATACCACAGAGCGTCCAGAAGGAATAGCGGCGGGTACCTTGAAGCTGGTTGGTACGGATGAGGCTAAGATTTATGAAGAATGTAATCGTTTATTAACAGATACAGAGGCATATCAGACAATGGCTCATGCTTGTAATCCTTATGGAGATGGATGTGCCTGTGCAAAAATCGCAAAAATTATATGCGAGAATTGTATCTCATAAAATAAAAGAAATCCAACTGTTTACAGTTAGATAAAGAGATTTTATTAAAGAAGGAAAAGTAATATTTGGCATGACGCATGATTCTATTGAAAAAACAGTACCAGTATTAATAGAAGCTCTGAAAAATGAACACTAGGGGGAACGAAAATGTTTGGAGAAGTAACAATTGTAAATCTAGTAATTGTAGTAGCACTATGTGCATTCACATCATTTCTATCGCATTTGGATTGAGTGTTGGATTAATTGCATCTGTGGGTATTGCTCGTACACTGCCAACTGGTATTTTGAATCCATGGTTACTATTTTTAACAACAGATATTTTGGGTATTGTTGCTAAGAAAAAATGGTTGGCACTAATTTTAGGTGGTGCATGGGGAGCTTTAACAATAACCTCACTGGGATTCATTAATACTTTACTTACTAGTTTACCGGTTGATTTAATTGGAGCAATGGTGGCCATAAGTGATCCAATTGTTTCTGCATTTGCTCTTTTCCCATTAATAGCTATCTTTACACAATTTGGAGCAAAAAAAGGTGCGATTGCAACTACAATTACATTGATAATTAGACTGTTAGTTGCAAATTATACAACTATTTATCCGGATTCAATTCAAGTTTTTATTGGAGTTTTATTACTCCTTACATTCGCGATTATGAATGATAAGAAGAATCCAGTTAAAATTAGTGACAAGGAAGTAAATCTTTTTTCTGAGAGAACGGCTCGAATCAAAAAGAATGTAATATGGCTTATGATTGGTGGAGCGCTAATTGCAGTAGCTTGTAATGTAGGTGTTTTTGCTGGTTCTGATGTATCCATCTATATGTTGGCTGACGCACACAAAGCTACAGACCCCGAAGTGGCAAGAGCCTTAACTCAACAAGCTTCCGTTGCAGAATTTATGCGTGGATTAGGTTTTATTCCCTTAATAGCTACAACAGCAATTACAACTGGTGTATATGGTATAGCAGGTCTTACTTTTATATATCCGATAGGATACTTAATGCCAAACCCAATCTTGGCAGCAATCGGTGGAGCAATTGTGATTTTTTTAGAAGTGTCTTTACTGGGAGGCATTGGGAAAATTTTAGGAAAGTTTCCTTCTATCAGAGCATCATCGGATAATATTCGTTCCGCGATGTTCACGGTTATGGAGTTTGCACTCTTGATTGGCTCAATTAATGCAACCGTTAAGATGGGTGGATATACAGGTTTCTTTATTGGGGTAATGATCAACTTTATCAATGAGTTAACCGGTAGAAGAATTACGAAGATGGCAATTGGTCCGGTTGCGGCAATTGCAACAGGAGTAATCTTAAATATTTTACGTGTAGTTGGATTGTTTTAATTAAGAATAAGATAATGCGTAGGGCGATTTTATAAAAAAAGAATCTGAAAGCCTTATAAACACTGCCTTAGAGAATCCGAGAGATTATATGATGGAAATGGAGGAGAATTTTCTTCGAAACTTTGTAATTGATTGTCTTCGAGGGAATAATAAATCTTGCAGAGGTGCTGCATTACGATTTGTGCTGGTTATCTAGAAAAATCAAGAAACAGACCAAAATGTCCGTTATGGATATAGGAATGGCGGTAGGCTATGATAATTTAAGCTATTTTCATCATATATTTCAAAAAAAATATAACATGACACTAAAAAAATATAGAGATTGCAAATAAGGACACTTTTTTAAACAAAAGGTGTTCTTTTTTTAGAAAAAAATGTAGAAACGGTGAATAGAAAAAGCGAAAAATACCAGAATGATTTCTGAAAAGAAATTAATTCTGGTATTTTTCTTTAGAATTATTTATAGTACAATAGAAAGAAAAAGATATTACAGGAGAGGACAAATGAAGCAGATGAAAAAATATGGATTGATTTTTCTTGCAATGAATTTGGTAGGTGTTGGAGTGGCACTGTTTTTAGAAAATCAGTTGGGAAGTGATTCTATCGCATTGCTATGTGATGGAATTTATCATGTGCTTCCAGTATCTTATGGAACCGCGTCTTTATTATATAATTTGTTGATTATTCTAGTGGCATTGGTGGTCGCCCGAAAAAATATTGGAGTAGGTACCATTGCATATGCACTGCTGTCTGGATATTTTATCGATTTTTACTGCTGGGTACTTCATCCTCTTCAAATGGGGCAGAATCATTTTGCAATTAGATTTTTGGGATATTTTTTAGGTCAGTTGTGTTTGTCACTGGCATTGGCAATTCTGATACAGTTATCTCTTGGAATGAATGCATTGGACGCAGTACTTCACAAAGTCCATGAGAAAACGAAACTGCCATATGCAGTACTTCGAACTGGAACAGATTTCACCTATTCAGCTGTGGGAACTTTGCTGGGGGGGACGTTTGGTGTGGGAACTGTTATTTCCATAGCTTCTACTGGATTTTTGATTTCCTGTTTTTCCAAGGCAATACAAAGATTACAAAAAGATAAAAAGGGAGGAAGCTGATTAAAAATATTCTAAGATGGAAAAAAATTAAAAAATATGATAAACTGGAAACTATATTTTAAATGAAGAAATTAGGGAGGACAATATGTTAGATCAGATTACATTTATGGAAACGGTAAGATCTGTGCAGGACATCGTAAGAACATCCTCACAGCCGTTGACAAAAGAGGAAATAGAGTTTTATTTTAAAGATATGGAACTGACTCAAACACAACAGGAAATGGTATTTGAATATGTAATGAATTCTAAAAATAGCGAAATAAAAGAATTAGAAGAACCTGAGGAGTTAGAAGAACCAATGGAATCAGAAGAGCTAGATGGGCTGGAAGAACCAATAGAACCAGAAGAACTAGATGGACTGGAAGAACCAATGGAACTAGAAGAGCTAGATGGACTGGAAGAACCAATGGAACTAGAAGAGCTAGATGGACTGGAAGAACCAATGGAATCAGAAGAACTAGAAGGCTTAGAAAAACCAAGGGACTCAAATAAATTGGGCGGTGCTGGAAAAGCAGGCAGTTCTGCACATTTTCAATTATATTTAGATGAAATTAAAGAAATTCCAAAGCTTACTTCTGAGGAAATTCAAGAGCTATATCAGCATCTTTTTGCAGGAGAAGAACATGCAGTGGTGAATATTTCCAATCAATGGCTCACCAGAGTAATTGATCTTGCCAGAGAATATGTAAATAGGGAAATTCTGTTAGATGATATAGTGCAGGAAGGAAATATTGGTCTTTTAATGGGATTAAAGAAAATGCTAGGACAAGGAGAACAGGAGAACATAGAGCAGGTTCTTATCACTTGTATTCGGGATTCTATAGAAGAATTTTTAGAAGAGGAGGTAGGAGAAGATACACAGGAAAGTACAATTTTGGCAAAGGTCAGCCTGATTCATGAGGCACAGGAAAAATTAGCGAAAGAACAAGAAACCATACCTACCATAGAGGAACTGGTAAATTATACCAAGATTTCGGAAGAAGAAATCAGGGACATTTTGGCATTGGCAAGGAAAGTAAAAAATAAAGAATAAAAAATAAAGAATAAAAAATGAGCTGCATAGCAGCCACAGACAGTTTGCTTATGTATTTGCGTATCAGGTAGGTCAGTAAGAAATAACCACAGGAAGGATTGTGCATGAAGAAAAGAAACATGATATTGATATCCGGTATGGTTGTATTAACATTGATAACTGGAATTTTTATAGGAAGAACAATAGTTACTACGAAAGATAAGGTAGAGCGAAAAACATCATTCACAACAGTAGATAAGACAGATAAGACAAAAAAACCGGAAAAGAATCAGGAACTGGATCATTCCACAGGAACAGATGTTACAATGCAAGATGGACTAAAAGCGATTACAATTTATGATATTGAAGATGGATACATGCAGGTGCCATATCAGGAAACAGTTGCGCTACATTCTTACCACTGGGAAAATCTTTTGGAAGAAAATGGATTGAAATATTATATGGATGAAACTGGAAACAAATCTAAAGTTGGAATTGATGTGTCCTATTTTCAACAGACAGTAGATTGGAATAAGGTAAAAGCCGCAGGTATTGACTTTGTTATTCTTAGAATGGGATATCGTGGTTATGGTGAAGATGGAAAATTAGTGGTAGATGAGAAATTTCATTCCTATTTGCAGGAAGCTCAAAGTGCAGGTCTTGGGGTTGGTGTCTATTTTTTTTCACAGGCAATTAATGAGGAAGAAGCCAAAGAAGAAGCAGAATTTGTGTACCAACAGTGTGAAACGTATGAATTATCTTATCCGGTAGTCTTTGATACTGAAAAAATCAAAGGTGATACAGCCAGAACAGATGATTTAAAACCAGAAGAACTGACTAAGATTACCATTGCTTTTTGCGAGAAAATAAAGGAATATGGGTATGAACCTATGATTTATGCAAATGCGAAATGGCTGACGACAAAGCTTGATTTATCAAAACTGTCGCAGTATAAAATATGGTATGCGGATTATCAGGAAAAGCCATTGTATCCGTATGAATTTCAAATGTGGCAGTATACCGAAAAAGGACAAATAGAGGGGATAGATGGAACGGTAGACCTTAATATCTGGTTTCCACAGGAGGGGAAATGAGGTAGTGTGCTATCTTACTTATCATCAGTTCAACAGCACACCAATAAAGAAAAAAGTGAATTATTCTGCTAATCCTCTTGCATAAGTTAAGAGAAGTTCCTGGTGGTGCTGACTTAGGGAATGATGCAGGCGAAGTAATTCTTTTTGTTCCACAGTTAAATCAGGATACTCCATATTTTCAGAAAAAAATTGTGCCAAAGTAATATCAAGCCCCGAGCATATCTTCTCTAAAGTAGAAATGCTTGGGGTTGTATTTTTGTGTAACATATTTGAAACAGAGCTATATGCTAAGTCAGAATTTTTAGCAAGTCGGTAATAAGAATAGCCCTTTTCTTTACATAAAAATTCAATTCTTTCTACCACATTCATAGAAAACCTCCTAAAATAAAATAGAACTAATTAAAGTATAGTGTTTACAATTAAATATAGTTAGATGTAATATATAGATATATAATATAACTAAAAATAGTTGCATAATATTAAACTTAGGGGGAGAACCAAAGTGAAAACAAATAAAATTACAACAGAACAGGCAATGCGGGAACAATTATTTGCAGGGAAACGAGTATTACTGGCAGAGGATAATGAAATAAATAGAGAAATAGCAAAGACATTGTTACGTTTACTAGGAATCAAGGTAGAATGTGTATCTAATGGAAAGGAAGCGTTATTACAGTATTTTGCGAGTCCCCCAGGATACTATGATATCATTCTTTTAGATATTATGATGCCTATTATGGACGGTGTGCAGACAGCATTGGAAATAAGGAAAAAAGAAAAAGTAAAAACAGTAATAATAGCTTATACCACCAGAATTTCCACAGAAAATTTGGAGGAATATCAAGAGGCAGGAATAGATGACTATTTAAAAAAACCCACAGATATTATAGAATTGTGCCAAGTATTGAGTAAATGGATATAATGGATGAAATCAAATCCCCTATGACAAAAAGCATAGGGGAAAATCTAAAAATTCAATTAAGATGTGGACTTCGAATCACAGGCTGAAGTTGACGGTAATCTAGTGCACAGAAAATAGTTTCTGGCAATAATTCAGTAAATGCTGTCATGGAATTAGGTTTTGCTTGGTAGTTATCCTGTCCAAAGGGTACAAAATAAATATTTTTGGTATTTAAAAGAATACCAATATTTTTTAGATTCATGCCAAGGGCATCATTGGTGGAAAGTGAAATCACCAAAGGACGGTTGTTGCGCAAGTGAGATTTTGCTGCCATAAGAACAGGAGTGTCAGAGATACCATTTGCTAATTTTGAAAGGGTATTGCCGGTGCAGGGAGCAATTACCATAATATCCATAAGAGCTTTCGGTCCTATGGGTTCCGCTTGAGGAATGGTGGTAATAGGGTCTTTTCCAGTAAGAACTTTGGCACGGGCTAAGAATTCTTCACTTGAACCAAAGCGAGAATTTAAAGTTGCAGCGTGATGAGAAAATACAGGAAGCAGACTAGCGCCAGTATCTTTTAGTTCTTCTAGTGTCTGAAATATTTTTTCATAGGTGCAAAAAGAACCAGTAAAGCCGATTCCAATGGATTTATCATGAAAATCATAATTCATGGGCAATCATCCTTTCTATGGCACTGCCGATGATAGTACCGGCGGTTTGTGGACTGAACCTTCCTGGAATACCAGGCAGGCGAAAATATGGCAGAAGATATTGAGCAGTAATATCCGAAGAAAAACCAAAAGGGGCAGAGGCAATATCAAAAATATGACAGTTTTCAGGGAGCAGGAGAAGTTGTTTTCTTGTTAAAATCTGCTGTGGAATTGTGTTAATAATAATTTCACAATGTGGCAGAATGTGGATGAGCTCATTTGGTGAAATCCATGTTGTAGTATTAGCATAAAAATCGGTTTCTTCTTTTGGATTCTGTTCGAAAATATAGAATTTTTTACATAGTGGAGACATTATGTTTGTGACAGCTTTTCCACAGTTACCACAACCAAGGAGCACAACAGTAGATTGTCTGAAAGAAAAAGGAGTGTTGCGGATTATTTCGGCTAATAGACCTTCTCCCGTAAGAGCGGAATTGGCTCTAATAAAGACAGAATCATTCGAAAGTGAGCAAAAGGAAATCTGTCTTTTACTTAAAACAGAAGTAAAGGAATCCGAAAGACCAGTGCCAGTTACAATACCTTTTAGAGGCAATGCTTCAGCAAATGTTTGAAAAAGAGTCGGTGGGAATTTAGGGTTTTTTTGGGTCAAATGAATGTTATCCATGGATACAGGAGTGGGGATAAGAATAACCTGAGCATGGGCAAGTGCAGTAGCCAAATGGTTTTCTTGATGTATATCAAGATTGTAAGGAAAATCAAGTGTATGAAAACAGGTAACTGCAAAACCGGATTCTGCTAGGTATTTGGCAGCATAACATTGACGTAAGTCCCCGCCTGCAATGGTAATTGTTGAAATTGACATGGAATTCCTTTCACTATATGATTACAACTATTCATAAAATGCGTTGGAATAGTTGCGTATTATCTTTCTATTATATGAATAAGTCAAAGAATGGTGCTAGGATTTTTGTATTTCTAATAGTTGGCAAGATAAAGATATGTGTGGTATCATTGTAGTATAAAAGGAGGAATACAATATGAAAACATTAACTTATATCATTACAGATTCCAATGGAATTCATGCAAGACCTGCCGGTCTTTTAGTAAAAGAGGCAGGAAAGTTTGAAAGCAAGATTACTATTGCCAAAGAAGGAAAAACAGTAGATGCTAAAAGAATTATGGCACTTATGAGCTTAGGTGTTAAAATGGGACATGAAGTCACCCTTACCATAGAAGGGAATGATGAAGAAGAGGCCTTTACAGCACTGGAAAGATTTTTAAAAGAAAACTTATAAGCCAGATTGAGTTATATGCTGCGGCAGTACCAATGGTAGCCGTCATTGGTTAAATTCCGGCAATAGAAAATCAAGAATGAAATGATTATTTAAAAAAACACAGCAGAAATGCCTATCTGGTATCCCTACTGTGTTTTTATTTACGATGGTGAAAAGATTGCAAAGCTATTAAATATATCAAAACGGACGTATGGACAGAACCATCAAAATTCCTGAATGGTATTATGACAACCCTTTCAATATGTTTAAATCTGGTATTTTGCTGAAGTCTATCATATACATGCCTGACGATGAATTTGTTATGTAATCATTTATGGACTGCTGAACCTCATCATCAACTGGAATGTCAATGCCATTATTTTTTAAGCCCATTTGGTCTATCTGGTATGCAAGCTGTTCTGCATATTGGTCAGATACTTTTTTTGCTATTGCATCTGCAGCAGATTTTGCTGAACGATAGGTAGAAGAATCGAAGCTTACTTCCGTTACAGAGGAATAAACATTCATGGTATCCGTTAATACATTCTTTATTTTATCGCTATTGTGCCATGTAGAAGTATCATATGCCATATCATAAAATGCCTGTGTTCCGGAGGAAAGCTTATCATATTGTTTTTCTTTTATAGACTGACAAGCTATATAACTAGAAATCATGTTCTGTAAACCTTCTTTAGTGGCGGCACTGGCTTTGATTGATCTTGTAGTTTCTTTAGTGTTAGGTTGCACAAATGTAAGCTTATGCTGATATGCTATCGAGATAGGTTTAATTATGTTTTCATTGAATACGGAATTATAAACTTCATCTAATTTTTTCAGATATTTGTCACTCTCACTACTGCTACAGGTTGAATGAATTTGATCTTTATAGAATTGATAGGTTTGTTCCATGTTGTCAATTGCATCGAAATTCAAGTCATTTACAGATACATCATTACTGTCGTAATCTCCATATGTAATTTTCATTGAAAAATCACAGAATTCATCTGCCACAGATGATAGCGCATCAGTATATTCCTTTTCTGCTTTTATAAACTCTTCATCCATTAAATTCACTATATTTACATCAACCCGATTAGACAGGCTTCCATTTCTCAAAACATCAATGGATGGGTCAGGTTTATGATTAGAAATATAATCCTCCAGCTCTTTTTGTTCACGTTCCGAATTTGATAAGCCGGCATAATCGTTTTTATTTGTCTGCTCGTTAGAAACTATTTCTGCCAGTTTCTGATTCATTTCTTTTTCTTTTTGACTTTGTGTTTCACTAGAAGATGCATATAATGCTTTTGCAAACTTGCTTATTTCGACAGTTGCAGCATCATCTGATGTGACTTTGGAAAATGCACCATTTCTATCTTCTGTTTGCGTTTCATTGATTTTGTCAATACTTGTATGCAATTTATAGCTTTTTTTATAGGATGACAAATCATGAATTGAATAATTTTGAACTATATTGCTCATAGTTGCGTTCCTCCCTCTCTGCATTAACGTGATATTGTTATTTATATAGTAGCACTTTTAATTTTTGAAGTACATGAATTTTGAGGAAAATTATCACCGGTTTTTTGTGATTTTTTTAGAATGTTCAAACGTTGTCCTTTCTTTTCGTTGTATTTTAACCAACGAAATTCTATACTATAAAAAAGGAGGGATTTTCTATGGAGATACATGAATTATTGCTGGGTGTCCAGCAGAATAAAATTGACATTTCAAAGGCAGAGGAATATCTGAAAGAACTGCCTTATCAAGATATGGGTTTTTGCAAATTAGATCATCATCGTGCATTGCGTTCAGGCTTTGGAGAAACAATATATTGTGAAGGAAAGACCAAAGAACAGTTAGTGAAAATCTATGAAAGTTTTGCAATACGGGGCGAAAATGTACTGGGAACTAGAGCTACCAAAGAACAATATGAGGCAGTCAAAGCCATGATACCAAACGTAGAATATGAAGAAACCGGAAGAATTTTAAGCTTAAAATTTAAAAAAATAATGCTAATTGGAGAAATTGCAGTGTGTACCGGTGGAACTACGGATATACCGGTAGCAGAAGAAGCTGCATTAACAGCAGAATTTTTTGGATGTAAGGTAAATCGTATTTATGATGTAGGTGTAGCAGGAATTCATCGTCTACTGTCCAAAACAGAAGAAATTCGCAGGGCAAATTGTATTGTGGCAATTGCTGGAATGGAAGGAGCACTTGGAGGCGTTATTGCAGGATTAGTAGAGCGTCCTGTGATTGCAGTTCCTACATCGGTGGGATATGGAGCAAATTTTCATGGTCTGTCTGCACTTTTGACCATGCTGAATTCTTGCGCAGAAGGACTTTCCGTTGTGAATATTGATAATGGTTTTGGGGCAGGATATATGGCAGCACAGATAAACCGTCTTGGGGTAGAAGGAGGAAAATTATGATTTTTCTTGTATTCTTAGTCTGCCTATTCGCCTCTGCAGCTGGGTCGATTTGTGGCATAGGCGGTGGTGTTATTATAAAACCGGTATTGGATGCATTGGGAATTATGAGTGTTTCTGAAATTAGTTTTTTATCCGGTTGCACCGTATTTGCTATGTCCCTAGTATCTGTGTATAGAAATGTACGTAATAAGAATGCAAAGCTTAATCTAAAGACAGCAACATCACTTGCAATAGGTGCAGCGGCAGGTGGAATTTTAGGAAAGACCATGTTTCAGGAACTTAAAAATATTGTTGAAAGTGAAAGTATGGTAGGATTGGTGCAAGCTAGTGTTCTAATTGGAATTACAGGAGGAACTTTGCTTTACACCATATGGAAAGAAAAAATCAAAACCAAACAGTATAGGAACCCGGTACTGTGTTTGGGAATTGGAATTCTATTGGGAATTATGTCCAGCTTTTTAGGAATTGGCGGAGGTCCCATTAATCTGGTGGTTTTAGTCTATTGTTTTTCTATGACCACGAAAGAAGCAGCATTAAGCTCCCTTTACATTATCATGTTTTCCCAAGCTGCAAGTTTAGTACAAACTTGTGTAACCCACACAGTTCCAAAAGTAGAACCAATTTATTTTGTGGTTATGGTTTTAGGAGGAATTTTGGGAGGCAATCTAGGCAGCAGGTTAAATGGAAAAATTAAAGATAAGAAAGTGAATCAATTATTTATGATGTTAATGGGAATTATTATTTTGATTAATATTTATAATGTTGTTCAGTTTGCAATGCAAATATAGGATAAAAAACGGGGTGCAGCGATGTGTTTGCATTCCGTTTTTTACAAATATTGGATAAATGCACAATAATCACAGTAGAAATATAACGTTTACAGAACAAGTGACGAAGAATACAAACGTTTGAGTAAAAAGACCTTGTGAGACCTTGTGAAAAGCTGATATAATTTCAATTGTAAGGAAGAGAAAATAGTCAAATTGCATAAAGCAATAGGGGATTGCTTTGCAGACAAAACCAATCGTTAAATGAAAAAAGGAGGAAATTTTTATGAAGAAAGCAGTAGCAATGTTAATGACCGTTATGATGTGTGCCGGAATGCTGGCAGGATGTGGTGAAAAGGGAACAAGTGATAAAGGTGGAACAGCAAATGATAAAAAACAGTATGAGTTAACGGTATCAGGTGTTGGTGGAAGTTTGAACTGGCTTCCGGTATATATTGCAGAACAGGAAGGAAAGTTTAAAGAAGAAGGACTTACCATTGAAGAAACTCTTTTCACAAATGGACCGGTTCAGATGGAATCATTATCTTCCAATGGCTGGGATATTGGATGTACCGGAGTGGGTGGTGTATTTGCAGGAGTAATCGGATATGATGCAAAAGTGTTAGGCTCTAGTAATACCGACGATGGAACACAGTACGTGTTTGCAAGAAATGACTCAGATATTGTAAAAGCAGGAAAAGGAAATAACAGTTTAAGTGATGATATTTACGGAAGCGCAGAAACCTGGAAAGGAAAAAAAGTATTATGTAATACAGGAAGCGTTACCCAATATGTACTGATTAAAACATTAGAAGGATTTGGATTAACTCAGGAAGATGTAGAATTTGTAGCAATGGATCCGGCAACAGCATATAGTGCTTTCCTTGCAGGAGAAGGTGATATATGTGTACTTACCGGAAGTGGTGGAACCTTTAAAATGCTGGCAAATACTGATGAATATACAGCCATTGCAAGTGGACCTATGGCAGATTCTGGTTTAATGTGCAGCTTTGTGGCAAACAAAAATAGTTACAGCGATCCAGAGAAATATGATGCAATGAAAATATTTGCAAAGGTTTACTTTGAAACTCTAGACTGGATGAAGGAAAACACAGAGGAAACAGTACAGTACTGTATGGATATGAATGATGAAAATGGCAGTACTATGGATGAAGAAACTGTAAGAAAATATGTTGCCGCAGATACCTACTACTCCATTGAGGAAGCAGTGGAGATGTTGACAACAACAGCAGAAGGTTCTGAAAATTCCGTAATAGAACAACGCTTACTGAGTGTACTTGATTTCTTTATCAGTGTAGGAAATTATGCTAAAGGTGATGATGAAAAATTTATGGGACATACGGATTCTAAATTGTTAGAAGAAGTGTTGGCAGAATCTTTGGAAAAATAAAAAAGGAGAGTTACTATGGCTACAGATAAGCAAACGTTAGAAGCCGGTTTAGTATCCTGGAAAAAGCAAAAAAATAAAGATAAGATTAATTACGCACTGTTGAGTGCAGCGGGCATTTTTAGCCTGCTGCTGCTCTGGCAGGGAGTAGTAATGTTAGGATTGGTGGATGCAAAAATGCTGCCGCCTCCTACTAAAATATTAGAAACTTTATTATTTAAGTTAGGAAACAAGGCACCGGATGGAAACATATTGATAACCAATATATTTGCCAGTCTTCAAGTGGCATTGTCGGGATTCTTAATTGCAATAGTAGTTGGAGTGCCATTAGGACTTTTCATGGGATGGTGGACTTATGCAGACCGTTTTATCCGTCCTATCTTTGAACTGGTAAGACCCGTTCCACCTATCGCATGGATTCCATTAGTGGTTGTATGGATGGGAGTAGGCTTAAAAGCAAAGGCATTGATTATTTTCTTCACAGCGTTTGTGCCCTGCGTTATTAATGCATATACCGGCATTAAACTTACCAATGAAACATTAATCAATGTATCTAAGACCTTTGGAGCATCTAATTTTGAAATATTTTGGAAGGTTGGAGTGCCCTCTTCTCTGCCCATGGTATTTGCAGGAATTCGTGTGGCACTTGGAAACTCGTGGTCAACCTTAGTAGCAGCGGAAATGCTGGCGGCAAGTGCTGGCTTGGGATATATGATTCAGATTGGTCGTACAGTGGCAAGACCGGATATTGTAATTGTAGGTATGGTAGTAATTGGAGCAATCGGAGCAATTCTTTCCATGTTCCTTTCAAAAGCGGAGAAATATTTCCTTCGCTGGAAAGTTAATCGTTAGGAGGAAAGCACAATGGACAGAATCAATCAGAAACAAAAAACAATCAGAAACATATTGTACTGGGGACTTCCGGTGCTGGCGGTTTTGCTGATTGCAGTAGGCTGGGTACTATTTTCCTCCTACAATCCTGAATTAATGCCAGCTCCTGGAGAAGTGTGGGATCGTTTTTTACGAACATTCACAAGACCAATTGCAAAAACAACATTAATAGGGCATGCATGGGCAAGTTTACGACGTGTACTGTTGGCATTGTTTGTAGCATGGGCATTTGGAATTTCCTTTGGAATATTAATAGGATGGAATAAAAAAGCATGCGCATTTTTTGGAACAATATTTGAAGTAATTAGACCAATTCCACCAATTGCTTGGATTCCAATTATTATCATGTGGTTTGGAATAGGAGAATTTCCCAAGATACTATTGGTTTTTATCGGAACATTCGTTCCGCTGGTTATCAATACATCTACGGGAATAGAAATGGTGGATAGAATTAATATTCACGTCGGTTACATTTTCGGAGGAAATAATCGTCAAATATTAAAAGACATTGTAATTCCAACAGCACTGCCTTCTATATTTGCAGGAATCCGAACATCAGTAAGTTCTGGATGGACTACGGTTTTAGCAGCAGAAATGTTAGGAGCCAAAGAAGGTCTAGGTTCCCTAGTAACCAAAGGCTGGCAGGGAAGTGATTTGGCATTGGTACTGGTATCTGTTATTACAATTGCAATAATAGGTGCGTTACTGTCCATCGTTTTACAGAAATTAGAAAAGGTGGTGTGCCCATGGAACAATTAAATAAACGTTTAGAAGTAAAACATATATCAAAGACTTTTTATGGTGAAAAAGGGTACTTTACAGCCATCGAAGATGTGAGTATGGATGTATATGATGGAGAATTTTTAGTAGTGTTAGGACCTGGAAGAGCTGGGAAAACAGTGCTGCTGAATATTATTTCAGGACTGGAAACACAGACAGAAGGACAGATTATTTATAACGGAAAAGAATGGAAAGGCACAAATCCGGAAATCGGAATGGTGTTTCAAAAACTGGCGCTCATGCCATTTAAAACGGTCATTCAAAATGTGGAACTAGCGCTTAAATTTCGTGGTATGAACAAAAAAGAGCGAAGAGATATTTCTAGATATTATATTGAACTGGTGGGCTTAAAAGGATTTGAAGATTATTATCCCAAACAGCTTTCTGGTGGAATGCAGCAAAGAGTAGGAATTGCAAGAGCTTATGCAGCAGATCCTAAACTTTTAATTATGGACGAGCCTTTTGGAAAATTAGATGCTCAGACTCGCTATCAAATGCAGGATGATTTGTTGAAAATATGGGAAAAAGAAAAACGTACCATTATTTTTGTCACTAATAATATAGAAGAAGCTTGTTACCTGGGAGATCGAATTATATTGTTAAGTGATTGTCCGGCTAAAGTAAAAGAAATATATGAAATGGAAATTCCAAGACCCCGTGATTTGGTGAGCAGAGAGTTTCTTGCATTGCGTACGAAAATTTCTGATAATACAGATTTATCAGTTTAACAGGGAAAGGAGGAAAAAGCTGTGAAAGAAGATAACAGACCAATTAAGGTTGAAGTAAAAAATCTGACGAAAAGATTTAAAGATTTACTAGTATTAGATGATATGTCCTTTCATATCCGAAAAGGTGAATTTGTATGTGTAGTAGGTCCAACAGGATGTGGAAAAACAACGTTTTTAAATTGTCTTACCCGTATTCATATGCCCAGTGAAGGGGATTTATACATTGATGGTGTACCGGCAGACCCTAGAAAACACAATATTTCCTTTGTGTTTCAAGAGCCAAGTGCATTGCCTTGGATGACCGTAGAAAAAAATATTGCATATGGTCTGGAAATTAAAAAACTTCCTAAAAATGAAATTAGCAGACGTGTGAATCAAATTTTGGATTTAATGGGATTACAGGAATTTAAAAATGCATATCCGGGTGAATTATCCGTATCTGCAGAGCAGCGAATTATTATAGGAAGATCCTTTGCCATGCAGCCTGACCTTCTTTTAATGGATGAGCCTTATGGACAGATGGATGTAAAAATGAGATTTTATCTAGAAGACGAAGTAATCCGCCTGTGGAAAGAACTAGGAAGTACAGTAGTATTTATTACTCATAACATAGAAGAAGCCGTTTATCTTGCAGAAAAAGTAATGATTTTAACCAACAAACCAGCCAAGATAAAAGAAGAGGTAATGATTGATTTGCCAAGACCTAGGAATATTACAGATCCTAAATTTATAGAATATCGAAATTATATTACAGATAAAATTAAATGGTGGTGATGATATGGATGGAAATAGAATGATCGGTAAAGTTGCAGTAATTACTGGAGGAGCAAGAGGAATTGGCTTCGGAATTGCCCAAAAATACGCAAGAGAAGGCGCAAAAGTAATCATTGCAGATGTATTGGAAGAAGGTCAAAATGCCATAGAAAAAATTGGCTCAGAGGCTTGCTTTTATAAAATAGATTTAAGAAGCCGTAAAGAAATATTTGAAATGGCAGATGAAATTCACAAGAAATATGGTCGTATTGACATATTGGTGAATTGTGCAGGTGTTGCAAGACCATGTCCTACGTTAAAACTTTCAGAAGAAACACTAGATGAAGTTATTGATATTAACATGAAAGCTCCTCTATTCTGCTGTCAGGCAATGGGAGCATATATGCGAAAAGATGGGGGAGGAAGTATTATAAATATTTCTTCCGGCAATACACGCATGATTAATGTAGGACGTGTGCCTTATGGAATTACGAAAGGAGCCATCAACCTTCTGACCCAGCAGTTGGGTGCAGAATGGGCGATGTACAATATAAAAGTAAATGCCATAGCACCTGGATGGATACGCACTGAAATGGTAGAGCGTCCTCTAAAGCTTGGAATTTTAGATGAAGATAAGATTATGTCAGTGTCACCCATTGGACGTTTTGGAAAAGTAGAAGAAGTAGCAAATTTAGCATGTTTTCTAGGGTGCGAAGAGTCAAATTATATTGTTGGACAGATTATTTTTACAGATGGTGGGTGGAGTACAGGAATTATGCCCAATGCGTTAGATTATATTAGAGAGAATGATAAGGAGGATTAGAAATGAAAGTATTATGCCTTCCGAAACCCGGAAAAATTGAAATGAACGAATTTCCAGTACCAAAAGCAGGTGCAGGACAAGCAGTGATAAAAATGGAAATGTGCGGTATCTGTGGTTCTGATGTAACTGCTTACAAAGGAGTAAATCCAACCATGAAATATCCAGTAAATGGATTAGGACATGAAGGAGTAGGCATTATCGCAGAAATCGGAGAAAATGACAAAGGTCTAAAAGTAGGAGATCGAGTGGCATTAGAACCGTATGTACCTTGCAATAAGTGCCATATGTGTGCAGTGAAAAGATTTAACAATTGTGCGGATATTCGAGTATGCGGTGTTCATAAAGATGGGATGATGGCAGAATACTTTGAACACCCTATACAACTTCTTTATCAATTACCACAAGATATGACATTTGAACATGCCGCTTTAGTAGAACCATTTACCATAGGTCTTCATGCTGCAACTAGAGCTAGAGTATCAAAAGGTGAAAAAGTAGTAATATTTGGCGCAGGAGTCATTGGAATGATGGCAGCATTTGCTTGTATTAACTATGGTGCAGAGCCAATTTTAGTAGATATCATACAAGAACGTTTAAATTACGCCAAAGAAAATGGTGTTCCCTATATTTTTAATTCCAAAGAAGGAAGCATTGTGGAGTACTTAAAGGAAGTAACAGATGGAAAGATGCCAGAAGGAATGATTGACTGCACCGGTGCACCAATTATTATGGAAAATATGCATGATTATGTCTGCCATGGAGGAAGAATTGCCTTAGTAGGCTGGCCACATAATCCGGTAGCTATCAATACAGTACGCTTAATGCAAAAAGAGATTGATATTTGTCCATCTAGAAATTCCAATGCAAAATTTCCAGAAGCAATTAAGTTAATTCATGAAAATAAGATTCCTACGGATGCATTTATTACGAAGAAAATTTCATTGAATCAGGTAGAAGATACCATTTTAGATATGATTCAAAGACCATCTGAATACTTAAAGGTAATTGTAGAGATATAAAATCCCAAAAGGAGGGTTCCTATTGCTTACAACAACGCATGAAATGATGAAAAAAGCCTATGAAGGGCATTATGCAGTACCAGCCATCAATACACAAGGTGGCACATATGATATAATTCGTGGAATTTGTATGGCGGCAGAAGAAATGCAGTCTCCGATTATTCTAGCTCACTATGTAAATACTGGAAATTATTCCGGACATGACTGGTTCTATGAAACAGCAAAATGGATGGCAAATAAGGTTAGTGTACCGGTAGCAATTCATTTAGACCATGGAGATAGCTTTGAACGATGTATGGAAATGCTGAAAATTGGATTTACTTCCATTATGTTTGATGGATCCCATCTTTCTGTAGAAGAAAATGCTGCCGCAACAGAAGAAGTGGCGAAGGTGTGCCGTAGCTTTGGTGTTCCACTAGAGGCGGAAATTGGAGAACTGGCACGTCTTGATGATAAAGGTCAGCAACTGGGTTCTTCCAATATTGCAGATCCGGAAATTGTTAAGAAATATCTTTCATTATGTCAACCAGATTCTTTGGCAATTGGAATAGGAAATGCTCATGGATTCTATCAAGGACCGGTAGATATTCATGTAGAAGTATTGGAAAAATGTCGTGAATTCACAGAAATTCCATTTGTACTTCACGGTTGTACCGGAATGGATGAAGCATTAATTAAGCGTGCAATCAAAAGTGGCGTGACAAAAATCAATTTTGGTACTCAGGTACGGTGTAATTATATTAAATATGTAAAACAAGGATTAGAGCTTGGCAAAGATGAAGGACATGCATGGAAATTATCTCAGTATGCGGAACAATTATTGAGAGAAGATATTAAAGACATGATTCGTCTTGCAAAAGCACAGGGAAAAGCGTAATGCTTTTCCCGTTTTAAAAAATTAAAGAATTAAAGAATAGTAATGGAAGAACCATAAAAAGCAGAATCTTTAGGTGCAAGCTTTTGCAGATGATTTTTGTGTAAGAACAAGTCATCTTCATCAGAGCAGATAGCAGAACCATTCCAAGGTTCTAAGCAGATGAAAGAGGCATCTTTTGCGGTAAGTGTCCAAAAAGCAATGGTATCGAAGCCTTCAAAGGACATACGAACCCCTTTTTCAGTAGCAGGGTTTACAAAGCTGACACATCTAGAAACAGGGCGGTCAAACCATAGAGCATCTTCACTGAAAAGTTCATGGGTTAATGGAATTGTACGCTGGTCATTGGAAAGAAAAGTTTCTGAATTCATATTGTACTGACGATTTATAGAATCATACGTACGATAGCCATTTGTTTCCGCTTTTTCAAAACGCAGAACATAATCTTCAAAGGATTCCGATTCTAAAAGAGGACATCGAAAGCCGGGATGAATACCAATACAATAGAAAATATCTTTGGTATCTTGATTTTTTACAGTTAAAGAAAATTTTAAGGTATTTTCACAAAGCTCATATTCAGCAAAAAAACGGAAACGGTAAGGATAGCCTCCTGCTGGTACGGCAGTGTCATCAAAAGAAAATACCACACGGTTTGAACTTTGCTCTGTTACTTCAAAAGAGGAAGTCTTACAATATCCATGTTTGGGAATTTCTAGTGGCGTTCCCTCCACAATGGTAATATTATTCCGAGAGTTTCCTATAATGGGGAAAAGAATAGGAGAACAGTTATCCCAAAGAGAAGGTTCTCTTTGCCAAATGTATTCCGTTCCTTCTTTATCAATAAGAGAAATAAGCTGGGCACCGTAACTGTCAATTTGTGCTTTGGCACAAGAACTTTGAATTTCAATAATCATATGTATCACACTCCTTTTTTTAATAACTTAACTATACTTGTAATGAGATAAAAAATCAATATGCAGGGAAGACAAACGTTTGCTGTTTTAAAAATAAAGAAGGAATGAGATCGAAGAAATAAAGGAGCTAATCAATGAAAGAAAATGTGTTGGTTGTCCATGGGGGCGGACCTACGGCGGTAATGAATGCATCTTTATACGGTGTTATAAAGGAAGCAAAAAAACATCAGGAAATAGGTGTGGTTTATGGAGCCATTGGAGGAATTTTGGGAATCATAAAAGAACGATTTGTAAATCTGTCCCAAGAAGAGGAAGAGCAAGTGGAACTTTTACTGCATACACCAGGATCGGCAATTGGTTCCTCCAGATATCCGGTGACTCTAAAAGATTATGAAAAAATACCATCCATATTGGAAAAATATAATATTAGATATTTACTTCCTAATGGAGGAAATGGCACCATGGATACTTGTGGGAAAATTTATAAAGAATGTCTAAAAAAAGGTTACGATAAAGTGAAGGTGGTGGGAATTCCAAAAACCATTGATAATGATATTGCAATCACAGATCATACACCGGGTTTTGGAAGTGCTGCAAGGTATCTAGCGGCAACTACGCAAGAAATAGCAGCAGATATTCGTTCTTTGCCAATTCATGTATGTATCATAGAAGCACTTGGGAGAAATACAGGCTGGATTGCAGCTTCAGCAGCGCTTGCCAGAAAAAAAGAAACGGATGCACCACACCTGATTTATCTTCCAGAACGTCCGTTTCAGGAAGAAGAATTTTTGCAAGATGTAAAAGCCTTGTATGAAGAAAAGGGCGGTGTGGTAGTAGTAGCAAGTGAAGGCTTAAAGTATGCAGATGGGACTCCTATTGTGGAACCGGTATTTCAAACAGAACGTGCAGTATACTATGGAGATGTTAGTGCACATCTTGCCAATCTTGTGATAAAGAAGTTAGGAATTAAGGCTCGCAGTGAAAAACCGGGACTTTCTGGAAGATCATCCATTGCCTGGCAGTCACCGGTGGATCAAAAAGAAGCAGTGCTGGCAGGGGCAAAGGCATTAGAAGCAGCCATTGCCGGAGAAAATGGAATTATGATTGGTTTTCAAAGAGAGGAAAATCAGGACGGTTCTTATATAATTAAGATAATTAAAATACCAGTAGAACAAGTAATGATGTTAGAAAAAACAGTTCCAGAATGTTACATCAATGAGCGTGGAAATAATGTAACACAAGAGTTTCTCGATTGGTGCAGCCCCTTGATTGGTGGAAAATTACCGGAATTTATTGACTATGACAATACAGATAAAAAGGGAAAAGAGTGAGTAAAATGAAGCATATATTTCTGAATTTAAAAAGATTTGACATTCCGTGTAATTACAATGGAGTAAATAAGATTGCAGATATAAAAGATTGGGCAGACTATATTGTAACGCAGACGCAGGAAAAGCTGGAACAATACAAATCACAGGACGTAGAATTTACAGCATATTTTCCAGAAGCCCATTTAATTTCAGCATTAAAAGCAAAAAAAACCAATTCTGCCATAGAAATAGGCTGCCAAAGCATCTATCGGGAAGACACAAAAAAGGGTGGTAATTTTGGAGCTTTCACTACAAATCGAACAGCCAGTGCAGTAAAAGCAATAGGGTGTAGCAGTACTATCATTGGGCACTGTGAGGAAAGAAAAGATAAAGCGGGGATTTTGTCAGAGGCTGGTGTGGTAGACTATGATGCAGTAAACAGAATTCTAAATCAGGAAATAAGGCAGGCAGTAAATGCCGGCTTAAAGGTACTGTATTGTATTGGAGAAAAAGAGGAAGAGCAGGAAAACTGGCAGGAAGTATTAAGAAAACAGTTAGAAATAGGACTTTTGGAAATTGATACTTCAAAAGTTGTGATTGCATATGAACCGGTATGGGCAATTGGACCTGGGAAAACTCCACCAGATGCAGACTATATTAAAAAAATAGCAATCTTTATTAAGGAAGTTACCGGTGGCTTAGATGTAGTATATGGTGGTGGACTTAAGGAAGAAAATGCTAAAATGCTGGCAGAAATCAAGGAAGTTGATGGAGGTTTAATTGCATTAACTAGATTTAATGGGGATATCGGATTTTACCCAGAAGAATATTTAACCATTATCAAGACATATTTATCAGAATAGGAGGCAGCATATGAAATTAGAATTTGAATATGGAAGAGGAATGATGACAGCAGAATTACCGGATACCACAGATGTGTTTATTCCAGGAGAAACGGTATTGGATCCACCTTGTATTCCAGAAGAACTGTTAGAAGAAAAAACACTGGAATCTCTTAGAAATCCAATCGGAATGGAGCCGATTTCCAAGCTGGCATTTCCGGGAGCTAAAGTTACTATTGTATTTCCAGATCGTGTAAAAGGTGGAGAACAGGAAACTGCCCACAGAAAAGTGTCCATTAAGCTGATTTTAAAAGAATTGAGTGATGTTGGAGTAGAAAAAAAAGATATTCTTTTGATTTGTTCCAATGGTCTTCATCGAAAAAATACAAAAGAAGAAATATATCATATTTTAGGGAAAGAAATTTTTCATGAGTTTTGGTTTAGCGGACAGATTATCAATCACGACAGTGAAGATTACCAACACTTAGTAGATCTTGGAAAGACAGAAGCAGGAGATCCAGTACTTATGAATAAATATGTGTATGATAGTGATGTGGCTATTTTAATTGGTCATACACAAGGAAATCCATATGGAGGATATTCTGGTGGGTATAAGCATTGTGCCACGGGAATTACGCACTGGAGATCCATTGCCACACATCATGTGCCGCAGGTAATGCACCGTGAGGATTTTGTTCCCGTAAGTGGTCATTCTCTTATGCGTACCAAGTTTGACCAAATTGGACAATATATGGAAGCTTGTATGGGAAAGAAATTTTTCTGCTGTGACGCAGTATTGGATACGTATTCCAGACAAATTGAAATTAATAGTGGATATGCCAAAGAAATGCAGCCTATTTCGTGGGCAACTGCGGATAAACGTACGTATGTGCCATGGGCAGAAAAAAAATATGATGTCATGATATTTGGTATGCCTCAGTTCTTCCATTATGGAGATGGCATGGGAACCAATCCTATTATGTTGATGCAGGCGCTTTCGGCTCAGGTAATTCGTCATAAACGTATTATGTCAGATAATTGTGTTATTATTTGTGCCTCTGCTTGCGATGGATATTTTCATGAAGAATTGTGGCCTTATTTAAGAGAAATGTACGATATGTTTCAAAAAGACAGTATGCAGATTTTACCGGATTTAGACCGATATGGAGAATATTTTGCAACCAATGAGGAATATATCCGCAAATATCGTTACGCAAATGCATTTCATCCATTCCATGGTTTTTCTATGATATCCTGTGGACATATTGCAGAAATGAATACCTCTGCAATCTACCTGTGTGGCGCACAAAAACCAGGCTATGCAAGAGGAATGGGATTAAAGACGAGAGCTACCATTGAAGAAGCACTTCAAGATGCAAAGAGAATAGTAGGGCAAAATCCCAACATTCTAGCACTGCCGAAAGCATTTAAATTATCAGCAGTACATTTAACCATGAAAGACGAAGTGTACCAAGGGTAAGATTGCAAAAAAAGCCGGTATTTTATGATTCCATACCGGCTTTTGTAAGCAATTACTTTGGGGACGCAAAAGATTTTTGATGCGTGGAAAACTTGCAGCAGCTATCTCGCTTGGCAATATAAAAAGGAAGTGATATTTTGACAGGAAGACGATGTCCTCCTTCAATCCGATCCAAAAGTGTCTTTGCCGCCATTTTGCCTAAATCCTCTGTGGGAATGTGTACGGTGGTAAGCATGGGAGAAAGGTATTGCGCTGTGTCAATGTCATCTACGCTGATAATCGAAATATCCTCCGGAATACGAAATCCATGTTCCTTTAATGCATGGATTGCCCCAATAGCAGTAGCGTCATTGGCACAAAAGATGGCAGAAATATCAGCTTTTCCACGGATTAGCAGATTGGCTCCTTGATATCCCCCATCAGCGGAATGCTTAATATTAGCAGTATTTCGCTGATAAAAAGGAAGTTCCAGTTTGGCAAGAGATTCTTTAAAGGCAGTAAAACGCACTTCACAGGCCTGCTCCCCAATGTATCCTATTTTAGTGTGACCTAGTTCTTTCAGATAAGATAAGGCGGTAAAGGTGATGTCATTGCCATCACAGACCACTTGATCATATTGTGAGCCCATGGGATTTAAACCAGTATATACTACATTTTTGTAATTTTTATTAAAGAAATTTAATAGCTGATTGTCATAGCGCCCTAATAAAACAACACCATCTACAGAAAGCTGTGACATTTCAAAATTAATTTGATGCTGTAAAATATCGAATGCAGTAAAGGTATGGCGAATAAAGTAGCTGTGATTAAAGGCTTCTTGTTCAATTGCTTTGGCAATTTGGGAAAAGAAAGGATCAGAACTATTGGTATTGGTTCTTGCATAAATACATGCAATATATTTTGAAGCAGCAATAATAGGTTCTTCCGAATTTCCGGATTTTAATCTTTGCGCAGTGGTGTTAGGTGTATAGCCACTTTTTCGGACAATATCCCAAATGCGTTCCTGAACTTCTTTACTGGCTGCTTTTGTATTTTTTTTATTAATAACTCTTGAAACAGTGGATACGGAAACGTTTGCTTCCTTGGCAATTTCTTTTAATGTCATAGTAAACCTCCGGATTCAAAATAGATGATATGATGTTAGTTGATTAAATTATAACGATATATCACTCAAAATGCAACGGAAATTAAGACAACGTTTGCATATAGACGAAAAGGAGAAACATATGCCATTAATACCACTTAGACCATTATTAGAAACAGTAAATACTTATGGATTTGCCCAGGGAGCATTTAATGTCAATTCAGTAGCGCAGGCAAAAGCTGCCATTGAAGTTCATGAAATGTTTCGTTCTCCTGCTATTTTACAAGGAGCAGATTTAGCCAATGGATTTATGGGAGGAAGAACGGATTTTTTAAATGCTAATTTGGAAGACAAGAAAAAGGGAGCAATTAATATTGCAAATGCAGTAAAAAAATTTGCGGACAACACAGATATTCCGGTAGTACTGCATTTAGATCATGGAAAGGATTTTGATTCCTGTAAAGCAGCAATTGATGGAGGATATACCTCTGTAATGATTGATGGTTCTTCTCTTGCTTTTGAAGAAAACCTAGCACTTACAAGAGAAGTAGTAAAATATGCCCATCAAAGAGGGGTATCTGTAGAAGGAGAATTGGGCGTATTAGCCGGAGTAGAAGACCATGTGTTTTCAGGAACATCTACGTATACAAATCCTTTAAAAGCAGTGGAATTCTTTAAAAAGACCCAATGTGATGCACTTGCTATTTCTTATGGCACCATGCATGGAGCTTCCAAAGGGCAGGGAGTTAAGCTGAGAAAAGAAATTGCCATTGCAATTAAAGAATGTTTAAATCACGAAGCTATTTTTGGAGTGCTGGTATCTCATGGTTCTTCTACCGTACCTTCTTATATGGTAGAAGAAATCAATGCTCTTGGTGGAAACATTCAAAATGCACATGGAATTGACATTGCACAATTAAAAGCAGCCATTCCATGTGGAATCGGTAAAATCAATGTTGATACTGATATCCGTCTTGCGGTTACCAGAAATATGAAAGAATTTTTTGAAAAACATCAGGATATGCAAAACAGCAGTTCTGTAGGTGGCGTGTATCAGTTGCTAGAAGCAAAAAAGGAACAATTTGATCCAAGAGCATTCCTAACACCTTTAATGGATACCGTAATGTATGGAAATATACCAGATGCAGATGTTGCAGAATTGATGAAAGCAGTAGAAGCAGGGGTAAAGGAAGCCATTGGTACTTTAATCGTAGAGTTTGGCTCTTTTGGAAAAGCACCTTTGGTAGAGCAGTTATCATTGGAAGAGATGAGAATGCGCTATAAAAACAGCTAACAAGGTGACCTTGGTTTGCCAATTTCTCTTGCCAGAGGTCTTGACAAGAGATAGAATCCCATGCTATTATCTCGTTTTCATCAGTTATTAAAAGTAAAAGAGGCTACAAATGGCTTATCTACGTCATTTGTAGCCTCTTTTATTGGTTTTAATGTGTTGTATGGAAATCCTACTCAAAAATTTCTTTTGTTTTTCAATTTAATTCTTTCGGTTAGTAATATTTTTTGTCTAATCTTAAGTCGAATTTATATCGCATTGAACTTACTTTTATGATATCCTTTTAATCAAACGTGTTACATCATTTGCCCCTTTTTTTCTTGACACTACGCTCATGCATTAAAGAAGGATTGACAGAAATTAACGTCTATGGTGTAATACAAAAGTATTCTCAGACTATTCAATCGTTTATTAGTATTATTACTGTTCTATGCAATATGATACTTTCATTCAGGCTTTATGCAATTGCCTTGTGAAAATTCCTACAATGATATATTCAATGTAAACTTATGTTATTATAAAGTCGGGGAAAAAAGGGAGAACATATGGAAAATTCAAAAAAAATAGCATGGTATAACCTTGCTTTTATGGCTTTCTCAATTGTTTGGGGATTTGGTAATGTCATAAACGGTTTTGTATACTTTAATGGAGTACAGGTTATATTTAGTTGGGTCTTAATGTTCGTTTTTTACTTTGTGCCTTATGCACTTATGGTAGGAGAATTAGGATCTGCGTTTAAGAACTCTGGTGGAGGAGTTAGTTCTTGGATTAATGAAACAATAGGTCGAAAATTTGCTTACTATGCTGGTTGGACTTACTGGGCATGTCATATTACGTACATCGCTAGTAAAGGAAGTGGAGGATTAAAAGCATTAAGTTGGGCAGTTTTCCAAAATGCTAAAGTTTATGACTCATTACCATCTATCTATGTACAATTAGTAACGCTTGCAGTATTCTTATTCTTCTGTTGGGTGGCAAGTCGTGGACTAAATCCATTAAAGAAGTTAGTAACGCTTGCAGGAACATCAATGTTCGTTATGTCAATCTTGTACATTGTCTTAATGTTTGCAGCTCCTTTTATTAATCCAAATGGAGGATTTGTTGCTGTTGACTTTAGCTTTGATAAGATAATACCGCAATTTAACGTAAATTACTTTACGTCGTTGTCTATTTTAGCATTTGCTATAGGAGGATGTGAACAAATAGCTCCTTATGTAAACAAAGTAAAAAATCCTGCAAAAGGATTCCCTAAAGGAATGATAGCATTGGCTATTACAGTTATGGTTTGTGCTATATTAGGAACACTTGCGATGACGATGATGTTTGATCCAACTGTTATTAATGGTTCTACAGAAACCTTTAATTCTTATGTATCCAATGGTTCTTATTGGGCATTCCAAAAACTTGGAGAATATTACCACATTGGAAATACGTTGTTAGTAATTTATGCATTATGTAGTATGATTGGACAGTTCTCAACACTTGTTATTAGTATTGATGCTCCATTACGTATGTTATTAGATAATGAAAATTCCAGACAATTTATTCCAACAAAATTATTCAAGAAAAACAAATATGGTGCTTATACAAATGGTATTTGGATGATTGTAGGATTGTCTGGAAGTATTATTTTTATTCAATCATTTGTACCAGGAGCGGCTACAATTTTAGCGCAGTTAGCTAAACTAAACTCTGTTTGTATGCCATTATGTTATTTATGGGTATTTGTTGCCTATATTGCATTACGTAAAGCAGGAAATAAATTCCATAGTGAATACAAGTTCAGTAAACATCAAGGATTTGCGATAACTGCGGGTATTTGGTGTTTCGTTGTAACTGTTTTTTGTTGTATCGCAGGAATGTACTCAACAGATATGTTTACGTTTGCCTTAAACATTATTACGCCAATTGTATTAACAGTATTAGGTGTGATATTACCAATGATTAAGAAACGTGAAAAAGTTCAAGAAGAAGGTTAATCTCTTCCGTTGGTGCTTTTATTAGTGCAATTACATTTTTATTAAAATAAATTGCGGTGTGTTCCCATTCTTGTCATCTACTTTATTTCCATGTAAATCATGGTCTTTGTTCTTTTCTGGTAAAGATTCACCAGTTGCAAGTTGATTGATTATTTCTGTAAGTAAATCAATTTTATATCCTCTGCTTTGTATAAGTTTTAAGTCCTTTTTGAATTTGTTTGTCGGCTGTATAGTATATTTTATCCAAGCAAATCCTTCATCAAACTATTCGCATCTGAATAGTTTTTTCCTCTTGTTTTTGGGTGAGCTATCATATCAACGTTATAACAATGCAGCTCCTTTCGGAGCTTAAGGAAGTCACCTAAACCTTGATTTTTTAAGCAAAGTATGTTAAACTAAATTCCAATAGTTGAGTCAACTAGCCAAGCACAAAAAGGTGTGTGACTACGTTGTTTGGTTGTTCCCTTTCATGATACGCAAAGGGACAACAGTTCGGATTCGTTTAACAAAGCCATCGGTAGGGTTACTTTTTTGTGTAGGACTTTTTAATATTCAGTAAAAATCATCATTAAATATGATAGAAATTATAAGAGCAAATTTTCGGGGGAATAAAATTGAATATTTTTTCACAGTTTTATCAATTTATTATTGTTGAAGGAGCATATGAGCCAATATTTACAGGGCTTATAACAACCCTTATTATTACCGTAGCGTCCCTATTTTTCGGCACTATTTTGGCTACCATTTTAACCTACCTTGTGCGCAGTCGGTGGGTGATCATTCGTGGCTTTATTGAGTGGTTCAATATTTTTGTGCGTGGTACACCCATCCTTATGCTTTTGATGCTACTTTATTATATTGTTTTTGCGAGAAGCGATATAGAGGCTATTGTAGTTGCGATTATTGCATTTTCCATTAACAGTTCGGCGCACATTTGCCAGATAATGTTATCGGCATTACTTGCCGTTGATGATGGTCAGATAAAAGCCGCACGAACGCTCGGCTTTTCAAAGAGCGGCGCATTTTTCAACGTTACGCTTCCACAGGCTATTGTGTTTGCAAGACCTGTCTACCAAAACGCAACAATAACCATCTTGCATTGGACATCGGTTGTGGGATATATAACCATTACGGATTTAACAAGGGTAATAAATAATATTGGATCACGCACAGCGAAGCCATTTTTTGCGTTGGCACTTGGCATAGCAATTTATCTCATTTTGGGAGCTGTCATTAATTTGATTTTCAAGCTGACTGAAAAGGAGAGCTCATTATGATAGAGGTTACAAAGCTTTCAAAGTCATTTGGAGCATTGGATGTGCTAAAGGATGTTTCATGCTCTATAAAAAAAGGCGAGGTTATATCAATTATCGGACCATCTGGCACTGGTAAAAGCGTATTTCTAAACTGCTTAAATGGGCTGCTTGAACCAGATAGCGGTAATATTTTGATAAATGATGTAGATATAACAAGCAAAAAGACCAACATCAATTTGGTGCGAAAAAGCATGGGTATGGTATATCAAAACTTCAACCTATTTTCTCACCTTACCGTGCTAGAAAACATTACACTTGCGCCGATAAAGATACTTAAATTACCCAAAAAAGAAGCGATAGCGCGTGCTATGGAGCTGTTAAAGCTTGTATGTCTTACTGAGAAAGCGAGTAGCTTTCCGAAATCGCTATCGGGCGGACAGCAACAGCGTATAGCTATCGCACGGGCTTTGGCTATGAACCCTGAATTTATTTTATTTGATGAGCCAACGAGCGCCCTTGATCCAACGATGGTGTCAGAGGTTTTGGCTGTAATTCGCAAGCTTGCAAGCGAGGGGCTTACGATGATAATTGTAACTCACGAGATGAAATTTGCGTGTGATGTGTCAACAAGAGTGTTTTATATGGATGAGTGCGGCATTTATGAGCAGGGTACACCAGAGCAGATTTTTTCTAATCCTAGTAAGCTTAAAACAAGAGCATTTATCAACAAAATTCGTTCGTTTGAATATTTTATTTCCAGCAAATACTTTGATCTTTATGAATTCAATGGAAAGCTTGAGGAATTTCTTAAAAAGCAGATGTTTACAGATAAGCAAATTGGCACGATAGAGCTTGTGAGTGAGGAATTATTATACAACATAATCCCAGAGGGGAATGCATCATTTAACGTCCAGTATTCAGAGAAAAGCAATATAACTGAAATCACAGTGGCCTATGGCGGCGAGGAGCAAAATCCACTTGAAGGCGGGAACGAATTATCATTAATGATACTTAAGAAAACAGTTGATGAGATTTTATTTAGCCATGAGGCCGATAAAAATATAATAAAAATTAAAAAGGAGAGAAACTAGAATGAAAAAACTACTTACAGCAATCCTAGCGCTGGCGCTAGTACTTGGGTGTGCTGCTTGCGCAACGGAAACACCCGCACCTGCGGCATCTGAGAAAACGGTAACCCTTGGTATGTTGGAGATAAATGATATCGAGGCTGGCAAGACGGCTGACGCATTAATGGCGAAACTGCCCGATTGGATAACGCTAAAACCGTACAATTCGCTTACAACACTTCTCGCTGCTTTCAATGGTGGTAAGACACATATGATTCACGTACCTGGAGTTGTTGCCGAGTATCTTAAGACTACCGATCTAGAGCTTACGGAGATTCCGAGCCTAAGGAACGAGTCGCTCTTCTTCAAATTTGCCTTCAAAAAGGATAACACTGCTGATCGTGATTTGTTAAATGATGGACTTACTACATTGACTAAAAACGGCACTTTAGCTGCACTAGAAGCGAAGTATATCACTGCGAATGTTGTTGATAGCAGTGAAGTAGTATTGCCAAAAACCGACGGAGCAAAAACGATAAAGGTTGGCGTTACAGGTGATATGCCTCCTATGGATTATGTTTCTGCTGATGGCAAGCCAAGTGGCTTTAATGTTGCATTGCTTGCAGCACTTGGAAGTGAATTAAAAATAAACTTTGAGCTTGTAACGATTGAGGCAGATGCACGCTTTATCGCGCTTGAGCAGGGCACTGTGGATATGCTATTTTGGCTTAGAAGTGTAGAGGACAACACAGCGACGACGGAAAAATATGCTGCAACAACATCATATCTTAAAACCAATGGGATCACACTTTCCAAAATGAGCAACGAAGAAATTGCTACGATGATCAAGGAAGCCGAGAATAAGTAAGAATTTTATCAAGGACTCACGTCCTTTAGTATTTAAACTACGATATTCAACTGATAAAAAGGAGAGAAACTAAAATGAAAAAACTACTTACAGCAATCCTAGCGCTGGCGCTAGTACTTGGGTGTGCTGCCTGCACACCAAAAAAGGAAACACCCGCACCTACCCCAGCAGCATCTGAGAAAACGATAACCGTTGGTATCTTGGAGATGAATGATGCCGAGGCTGGCAAGACGTATGACTCAATAATAGCAGCGAAATTGCCCGCTTATGTAAAGGTAACGCCGTATAATTCGCTTACAACAATTCTTGCTGCTGTCAATGGTGGTAAGGTAGATACGATTGAGATACCTAGGATTGTTGCCGAGTATCTTAAGACTACTGATCCAAAGCTTACGGAGGTTCCGAGCCCAAGTAACGAGCATAGTGTCTTTTTCAGATTTGCCTTCAAAAAGGATAACACTGCCGATCGTGATTTGCTAAATAATGGACTTACTACATTGACTACAAACGGCACTTTAGCTACACTAGAAGAGAAGTATGTCACTGCGAATGTTGTTGATAGCAGTGAAGTAGTATTGCCAAAAACCGACGGAGCAAAAACGATAAAAGTTGGCGTTACAGGCGATATACCTCCTATGGACTATGTTTCTGCTGATGGCAAGCCAAGTGGCTTTAATGTTGCCTTGCTTGCAGCACTTGGAAGTGAACTGAAAATAAATTTTGAGCTTGTAACGATTGAGTCAGATGCACGCCTTATCGCGCTTGAGCAGGGCACTGTGGATATGCTGTTTTGGATTAGAAGTAATAATCCCGAGATCGACACAGAGACGGCGGAAAGATATGCTGTAACAACATCATATCTTAAAACAAATGGGTGCGCCCTTTCCAATATGAGCGCCGAAGAAATTGCTGCGATGATCAAGGAAGCCGAGAATAAGTAAGAATTTCATCAAGGACTCACGTCCTTTAGCATTCAAACTACGATACTCAACTGACAAAAAGGAGAGAAACTAGAATGAAAAAACTACTTACAGCAATCCTAGCGCTGGCGCTAGTACTTGGGTGTGCTGCCTGCACACCAAAAACGGAAACACCCACACCTACCCCGGCAGCATCTGAGAAAACGGTAACCGTTGGTATCTTGGAGATGAATGATGCCGAGGGTGGCAAGACGACTGACGCACGAATGTCTAGACTGCCCGATTGGATAAAGATAACGCCGTACAATTCCCTTACAACACTTCTTGCTGCTGTCAATGGTGGCAAGGCAGATATGATTCAGGTACCTGGGATTGTTAGTGAGTATATTAGGAGTACTGATCCAAAGCTTACGGAGGTTCCGAACAAAAGAAACGAGTCGATCTTCTTCAAATTTGCCTTCAAAAAGGATAATACTGCGGATCGTGATTTGCTAAATAGTGGACTTACTACATTGACTACAAACGGCACTTTAGCTGCACTAGAAGCGAAGTATATCACTGCGAATGTTGTTGATAGCAGTGAAGTAGTATTGCCAAAAACCGACGGAGCAAAAACGATAAAAGTTGGCGTTACAGGCGATATACCTCCTATGGACTATGTTTCTGCTGATGGCAAGCCAAGTGGCTTTAATGTTGCCTTGCTTGCAGCACTTGGAAGTGAACTAAAAATAAACTTTGAGCTTGTAACGATTGAGGCAGATGCACGCCTTATCGCACTTGAGCAGGGTACTGTAGATATGCTATTTTGGATGAGAAGTAATGAACCCGAGGGCGAGGGCGACACAGAGACGGCGGAAAAATATGCTGTAACAACATCATATCTTAAATCCAGTGGATACCTCCTTTCCAAAATGAGCGCCAAAGAAATTACTGCGATAATCAAGGAAGCCGAGAATAAGTAAGAATTTCATTAAGGACTCACGTCCTTTAGCATTCAAGCTACGATATTCAACTGACACAAAAGCTCTCCCACCGCTCATGATTGAGGTGTGGGGGAGCTTTTGGGGGTCTGTCCCTTTTAATCCGCTATGCGTCTGCTAGTCCACCTAACGGTGTGCTATTTTCTCAAAAACTATCGTTCCTCTTGGCGGTAGCGGGGTCAATTTCGTCGGGATTAAACATGATAGTTGGTTAGATATGGCGGAAATCGAGTTTTGTTCTGAAAGATAACAGGAGGATTCAATGGAAAATAAACAAGATTTTTTAAAAACAAAACCAATTCCATCACTTTTAATCAGTATGTCATTACCCATGATATTTTCCATGCTGATACAGTCATTATATAATATAATAGACAGTATTTATGTATCTCATTTGGGAACACAGGCATTAACCGCAGTTTCTTTGGCGTTTCCCCTTCAAAATATTGTAGTTTCTGTGGCAGTAGGATTTGGAGTAGGAATTTCCTCTGTGTTGTCTATCAGCCTTGGAGAAGAAAATCAGAAAAAGGCGAATGAGGCGGCAACCATAGGAATGGTATTAAGCGTAGTACATTGTCTTTTATTTGTGTTGCTGGGAATTTTTATTACAAAACCGTTTTTGTCTCTTTTTACCACAGATGCAGCAGTGTTTCAAGATGCAAGTTCCTATACCTATATTGTGCTTTGCGCTTCAGCAGGCTGTTTGCTTCAAGTGTCAATGGAGAAAATCTATCAAGGTATTGGAAATATGAAGACGGCTATGGTGTTTCTTTCAGCAGGATGTTTCATTAATATTGTATTGGATCCGATTTTGATTTTTGGACTGCTGGGGGCTCCGGCAATGGGAGTGAAAGGTGCAGCAATTGCTACGGTGATTGGGCAAAGCGCAGCATTTTTGCTATACGTGATATCATATCTTCGTAAAAATCCAGGGGTTCATATTCATCCAAGTTATTTTAGCTGGGATAAGAAATTAATCAAACGCATTTACGCCGTTGGAATTCCGGCATCTTTGATGATGATGATGCCGTCCTTACTAGTCAGTGTATTAAACGGAATGTTAATGGCATTTTCAGAAGTATATGTGGCGGTGTTGGGCATTTATTTTAAACTTCAGACGTTTCTCTACATGCCAGCAAATGGAATTGTGCAGGGAATGCGCCCTATGATTGGCTACAATTATGGAGCTGGAGAATATAAACGAGTAAAGCAGACGGTACGCTATGGATTAGTCGTAGCAGAAGTGATTATGGTGGTAGGAACGATACTGTCCCTTTTAATTCCGGAACAGATTTTAAGCTTATTTAAAGCAGAGGAAGAACTTCTTACGTTTGGAGTAACTGCACTTAGAATTATTTCGTTGGGATTTGCTGTATCCGGAGTCGGAATTATATTCTGTGGTGTATTTGAAGCATTGGGACGAGGAAAAGATTCTCTTATGGTGTCCTTACTACGTCAGTTTGTCATTACAATTCCACTGGGCTTTTTACTATCACGTATCTTAGGACCTGTGGGAATTTGGATTGCATTTCCAGCAGCGGAACTTATTGCTTCCACCGTGTCAGCAGTGCTATTAAAAAAAGTGGAAAAAGGTTGTTTTTTTCCGCTTTAGGAATCAAATGTATTACGATATTTCTTGGGGGAAAGCCCCTTTTCTTTACGGAATACTTGAGAAAAATAAGATTGAGAAGAAAAGCCTACCGCGTGGGCAATTCTTCCAATACTATAATCAGAAGTTTCTAACAAGTATGCCGCTTCTTGAATTCTTCGTTCAATCAGATAATTAATAGGAGAAATTCCTTTATAATCCCGAAAAGTATGTACTAGATAATATTTATTCATATGTGTAATGGCGCTTAAGGTTTCCAAGGTGATATCATCGGAAAAATGTTCTTCAATATATTGTTCAATATAACGACATTCCCGTAAAGTCTTTTTAACAGTAGCAAAGGAAAGCACATCTTTGGTCTGCCTAGTAAAAAACAGAATCAGACATTCCAGCAAATTTCGACAGATTCTTTCGTAATTATCATTTTGACAACGAACTTCCGTTAGCATTTTTATGAAATATCCCATAAGCTCATCACGACTAGAATGCAAATTGTGCAGACTGTAATTATATAAAACAGCACTGTTAGGTGCTTGAAATTGCAGTCCATCAATGCCTAAAACAATATATTCTAATTGGTGGATACCGTCCCCAAATTCTACATGAGATACATTTGGATTAATAATAATCAAATCGTCTTGTCGTAAACTAAATTGTTTCTCTTCTATTACCATAATTCCTTCCCCAGACACTACATAAAAAAGTTCTGTAAAATGATGAGTATGCGGAACACTTTTCCAATTCACCTCATAACATGCCTGCGTAATATATAAAAGATTAATGTTCATTGCCTGAGTCGGTATCAGGTCTTTGTTCATTTTGTATCGTTGGTAACTCAAAAAAACACCTTCTTTCTTCGGTTAGTTATATATGACGAATATTTTACTGCTATTATTATAATATGAAAAAAAATATTTAACAAGAGAGGAGAAAAATAATAAAAAAAGGTCAAAATAGACATAAAATTTAAAGAAACTAAGAGAAAATAGTAGAAAGATATAAAAAATAGCACAAAAAGATACCAGTCGCAGGAATTGGAGGAGTATTGCTGTTGTGCAGTGCTTTGGTTGCTGCGGTAATCGTGTGGAATCTTTATAGCAGTGGGGAGCAAACATTGTTTCTTGTAGGTGGAGAACCGGTTACAGAAGAAGAATTCGGATTCTATCTGCAAAAAGTGACACCTGTGGTAAGGGAAACACTGCAAAGAGAATCCCAAAGAGAATCCCAAAAAGAAATGCAGGAATTTAAGTGGAGCAACAAAGTGAATGGAAAGATAGGATATGAGTATCTGGCAGAAGAAGCAAAGAAATATGCAGTTTCATTTAAGGTAATTCAGCGAGAGGCAAAAGCATTGCATTTGGTGTCTAACACAGATTATTCATGGTTAATGAGGCAGAGAGAACAAGAGAACAAGGAACGAAAAGCCAAGAAGGAACAAGGCGAAACGGTATATGGTGTAGTAGAGTATTCAAAAGAGGAATATTATAATTATTTTAATAGTAATTTGGAACTGCGGTATCAAGAAAAGCTCATAAACGATGCAGTGCTTACCGTAACAGAGGAAGAAAGTAGGACATGCTATGAAGCGAACCTGTCTTACTTTGACAACCAAACATATGATACGGTACGTGATTCTGCTAAAAAGCTTGCATTGGAAGAAAAATACAAGAAATATTTAGAAAACCTAAAAGGGAAGAGCAAAATTACCAATGTCAAGGAAGAAGCAGTCATCAATACGGTAAAAAAAGCATTTGAAAAAACATCGTAAATGATACACAAGAAGCAACATAGGAACAAAGGAGGAAAAAAGATGAGACAGAAAAAACTAGCAAAAAGCATTTTAAGTACCGTACTAGCAGCGACTATGGTATTTGGTTCTCTTGGAATGACAGGTTTTGCCAAGGAAAGCAAAGGAGCTGCCAGTGGAATTCCACAGGCACAAACGGTAGCTGTCCCAACACAGGCAACAGGGACTACCTACTATGTGGACAGCGCAGCAGCAGTTGGTGGAACAGGTACCAAGAGCAGTCCATTTAAAACATTAGCGGAGGTAAACAAAAAAGTGCTTCAGCCAGGTGATGGCATAAGCTTGAAATGCGGCAGTGTCTTTGACAATCAGCAGCTAGCACCAAAGGGAAGGGGAACTCAGACAAGCCCAATTTTAATCAATACTTATGGTACAGGAAAGATGCCTGTAATCAATGCTGGTGGATTTCGCAAAACTGGTAATAAAAATGCAGACAATACACCAGAATATGCAGGACATAAAGAGGCTGTTCTCATTGAGAACATGGAATATGTATTTGTAACAGGATTGGAAGTAACCAATGATGATGATTTAACAAAGGAATGGGAAAGCAGACAAGCCAATAAAGACAGAGATTATCCAAGACGTCTTGGTATCCATGTAACCATTGATGAGCGAGGACGCAATAACAGCTACAAAGGGGCTGAACGTGCTTACAAAAGTGTGGTAATTGATGGTTGCTATATTCATAATGTAGATGGCAATGAAAATCGTGGTGTGAACAAAGTAGACGGTGGAATTGGAATCGAAGTTATTTCCAGCACCAAAGCAGGAGTTTTCCCATATTTTGATGGAGTAAGCATTCAGAATAACCGGTTGGAAAAATGTGACCGTACTGGTATTAAGGGAATCCGTATTTCTGATTTAGACAATTTTATGTACAATGATTCCAGCAGTGCACAGTATGATCCAAACTGTGATATGGATAAGAATGCAGAAAATGACGGATCTAGAGCAGACAATATTAGAAACCATGATCAGACACAGCGCAATTACCGTGTAGTAGGAAACTATTTGTCCGATATTGGAGGAGATGGAATCTTAGTATGTGAAACCAAAGGAGCTGTGGTAGAACATAATGTACTAGATGGTCAGGCAATGCGTGCAGCAGGTGCTAATGCAGGAATCTGGTCATGGAATGCATTTGACACTATTTTTCGCTACAACGAGAGTTTTCACGGACCAACCTATAATCAGGATGGCTGTTCTTTTGACAGTGATTATTTAAGTGCCGGAACTATTTTTGAATACAATTATAGTCATGATACACAAATGGGATTTATGCTACTTATGGGTAATAATGACACAGATATTGTACGCTACAATGTAAGCCAAAATGATGGAGTTGCTTGGAGGCATGTAGCAGGTAACAGTAGAACACCAAGTTATATTTATAACAATGTATTTTTATATGATGGAGCCAAATGGAAGTATAATTATACTGGAAATGCCATGAGTGAAAAAACCAACTGGCAGATGTTTAATAATATTTTCTACAATACCAATACTACAACACCAAGTAATTGGATGAGTGTGGCTAACACCAAAGCAGATTGGTCTAAAGTTGTAACAGCAACCAATATGGTATATGAAGCAAGTGGACAGTATGGCACAGAAGGAGAGATTCCAGATGCTATTTATGGAGACCCTAAATTTGTAAAACCGGGTGGCGGAACTTCTTCTGCCTGGGAGACCAAACCGGTATTGCCAACAGCACCAACGGATTGGAATTCGCTGAAATCATATGAATTGCAAGGAGATTCGCCAGCTATTAATGCGGGAACTTTTGTAAATGTAGTACCTCAGGCTTCTTCTAGCAATGAAGGAAAATGGGATACCACCTCAGACCGTAATGTACACAAAGATTTCTTTGGAAATCCATTGTATCAAGGAGCGGCTGATTTAGGAATTGTGGAAATGCCAAACTTTACAGGAAGAGAATGTCCTGTAGAAGCAAACGGATCTTATAAAATTTATGATCAAAGTACCACATCTTATCTTAATACAGCAGTAGATGGAACAACAGCAATGAATCCAAATGGGTCAGAATTTATATTAGTTAATTCAGGGACAGGATACAAAGTACGTGTTTGGAATGAGCAAAAGAATGCTTATTTGTATTTGAATGTTTCTGGGGGAAAAGTAGTGTTATCGCAAGAAGACACTACAGTATGGGAAATAAAAGACAAGAAGAACGGACTCCATTACTTAAAAACAGGCGGAACTGCTCTTAAGAATGATAAAGGAACATTAAGTATGGCAGCAGAAGCGTCTGCAACATTATGGCAGCTTCAGCTTCAGGAAGGCTCTAAATTCTATAATGCAGGAGGAGCTTTACTGGATGGATTTTCAAAGGATCAGGAATTTATTGCAGACAAGAAAACATCTGGTCACTATGGAACCATTACGCCTGCCACAGGACAAACAGGAACAGGTGTGTTTGCCACAGGAATTACAGGAACAGAAGTTGGATACAAAATTTATGCCAAAGAAGGTGACCATAATCTGAAATTGTATCTGTCTGGCAAAGGCAATGCAATGGATATTTTAATCAATGGTTCTCTTTATACCCAAGGTTTTGCACTTTCCAAAGAAAACCAAGTATTGGAAATTCCTTCTATATATCCAGTAAACGGTATGATTGACGTTAAATTACTTGCCGCTTATAACAGTCAGGGAACATTAACAAAGCCAGTACTAAATGGAATTAGTGCAGAAAAAACACCTATGACAGATGTGAAAATGACTATAAACTGTGGAAATACAGCAGAAGATGGAAATCCAAATCACGATGGATTAGGCGCAGATACAGCATTTGGAGAAGGCGGAAGCGGATATTATGCTAATAACAGTACAACCACAGGAACTTCCAATGATACATTAGGTGGAAGAAAACCAGTACCGGATGCAGGAATGGGAACGGCATTAAAATGTGCTAGAACTGGAACTGATTTTGGCTATAAGTTTAAGGCAAAGCCGGGGAATTACCGTGTGAAATTGTACTTTAATATGCCAAGTGCAGCAACAGAAACACCAGGTAAGTTTGATATTACAATAAATGGTAAAAAAGTAAAAAGTGAGTTTGATGTTGTCACAGCAGCAGGAGGAAAAGATAAAGCAGTAGATATTACAGAAGTAGCTGCATCACAAAATGGTGCCATTGATATTGGATTTAAGGCAACTTCTGGAACTGCAATGATTAATGCTATTGTAGTAGAGCCTTATGAAGTAAACTTATCAGGTGAGAATCTTGCCATTGGAAAAAACCCAATAGCAAGCGGCTCTGAAAGTACAAGTATGGAGCCAACTTACGTAAATGATAACAACCAATCCACACGCTGGGCAAGTGGAACAAGTACTCCAGAAAAATGGATTGGGATTGATTTAGCAAAGAACTATATGGTAGATACCCTTGTAGTTGACTGGACACCAGGTGCCTATGCTACAGATTATAAGGTAGAAGTAAAAGTAAATGAAGCAGATGAATGGACACCGGTAAAAAGTGTAAACGCTGCCTATGCGGGTATTAATGTGTTAAATATAGATCCAGTAGAAGCACGTTATGTACGTGTAAAAGGAGAAAAATTTAACGACCAATGGGGTATGTCTTTAACAGAACTTGGAATTTATGGAGAAGAAATACGTGGAAAAGCCGCTACAAAGACAATAACCGAGAAAAAGAATGAAACTACGTATGCCACAACCATAGGACTGGAAAATATCTATAACAAATATCGTACCTTAACTTTTGGAATAACATATCAGCCCACAGAAGTAGAAGCAGTAGCAGAGTCTCAAAAGAATTTAGCAGAAGCTGCACTTGCTATGGTAAATAATGAAATTATAACCAATACAGATGGCACTAAGACATGGAACGTGAAATTTGATTTAAAACAGCAGGGCACATTTAAGACAGCAGCCAATGCCTTGTCCGTAGAGTTAAAGAGTTTGACGGGACAACGTTCTTTAGTACAAATAGCTACAACATTTACTACAGCAGATGGACATGAAACAAAGCTAGAGACCACAAAGACTTACGTGCCAAATGAATTTAAGTTTGTGGATTTAACAAATTTAATTACACAGGTACAAGAGTTAGCAGACAAAGCTGTGATAGGAGCAAAACCAGGAGAATATAAGCAGGCAGTAAAGGATGCGTTAGTAAGTGAAATTGCTATAGCAAAACAACTTCCAAGCACAGCAACACAGGCAGAAATAGAAAAGGTTTATTTGAAATTAACAGAAGCCATGGAATTATTCAAAGCATCTGTTAACGTAAAGCAATATGAAACCTACCATACTGATTACAGAGTAGATACCACAGCAGATTATACAGGAGGAAATGCTGTTGTTGAAAATCAGGCATTAAAACTTGCAGTAGGAGTTAACGGCAAGGCAGCAGATAACAGAGCACCAAAATTAAAACAAGGAACATTCTTTACAAGATTCAAACTAGACAGTATCGCAGATCAGACCAAGTTTATTGTAGGTGATGGAATAAATATTGGATATGATTCCGGTGGCGGTACCTGGTTCTATGATAATGCACAAGGTGGTGGATGGGGAAATTTCCCAGAGACATTACCACTTACAGCAAATGAAGAGCATACACTTGAATTAAAGTTTGCAGTAAATCCAGCAGGAACATATGATTTGGCATTATGGATTGATGGAAAAAGTTTAGGATCCTGTGATGGAAAAGCATATAGCACAGCTGGCGGAACGTTTGCTTTTGCAAGCAGAAGGGCTGCACATAATCTTCAAATTAAGGAAGTATATTACACCAATGCACCCTCTCGTGATATTACAGTTACAGCCGGTGCCAATGGAACTGTAAGTGAAGTAGGAACCATAAAGACATATGATGAAGCAAACAAAACCATTACCTTTACACCAGAAACAGGGTATGAAGTAGATACGGTAACGGTAGATGGAACAGCAGTAAAAGTAACTGGAAATAATTATACCTTTGAGTATATTCAAGCAAATCATACACTGGATATTACATTCAAAGTAAAAACAATTGATACTACAGAATTACAGGAAGCAGTAGCAGCTGCTAAAAAAACAGTAGAAGCGGACTATACCAAGGCAAGCTATGCCGCATTGCAGGCAGAGATTGGAAAGGTAGAAACACTTCTGCAAAAACAGGATATTACTCAAGCTGAAATAGATACAGCTAAAAAGGCATTGGATAGTGCAGTGAAGAATCTGATTTCTACCAAAGAATTAAAAGCAGAACTAGATGCTCTTGCAAACTATAAGGAAACAAATTATACCCAAGCAAGCTGGAAAGCATTGATGAAGGTGAAAGATGCAGCAACAGCGATACTAGCAAAAGAAAATGCCACAGCAACAGAAATTGCAGATACTATAACATCATTAAAAGAAGCAGTGAAGAATTTAGTACCGCTTTCAGAAACGGTAAAAGATGCATTGAAAACAGCAATTCAAAAAGCAGAAGCATTGACAGCAGCAGATTATACGGTAGGAAGTTTCCAAACACTTACAAATGAAATAGCAAAAGCAAAAGAAGTGGATGGTAACAAGGAAGCGAACCAGACTACAGTAGACAAGGCAGTAATGGACTTAAATAACAGTATGGCAGCCTTAGTATCCGTAAAAGAATTACGTGATGTTATCGCACAGATGGATACTGTGGAGAATGTAAACTACACAGATGTAAGCTGGATAGCATTTACAAATGCAATACAGGACGCAAAGACAGTATTGGCAGATCCAGCAGCAACTAAAGAGCAGGTTACAAATGTAACTACTGCATTAAATGCAGCGTTTGAAGGATTAGTAAAGAAAGAAGAGCCAGTAAATAAAGCAGAGCTAAAGGATGCAATTACAAGTACTATAGCATTGAATCAGGCAGAGTACACCACAGAAAGCTGGGATGTATTTGTCCTTGCATTGCAAAAAGCAAATGTGGTTATGGGAAGTGAAAAGGCAACTCAGGCAGAAGTAGACCAGGCAACCGCAGAACTGTTAAACGCAATTGCTAATTTGGAAAAGAAACCGCCAGTAGTGGAAGTGAATAAGGCTGAACTGGATAAGGAAATGAAAGCAGCAGCAACTTTAAATCAAGCGGATTACACAGAAGAAAGCTGGAAAGCATTTACAGCATCTTATGAGAAGGCAGCAGCCATCTTAGAAAAAACAAATGCAACACAGGCAGAAGTAGACCAGGCAAAAGAAGAATTAGTAAGAACTAAAAATAGCTTAATTAAAAAACAAGATGTAAATCCAAACCCAGATGATAAAAAGGATATCATTGTGTCAGAAAATACAGGCAATTCTGTACCAAAGACATGGGTTCAAGGAGAATTTGCAAAAGATGCTCAACTTTCTGTTACCCTAATTCAAAAGGAAGATGGTACATTTACAGCAATGAAAGGTTACCTTCCAAATAATACAGAAGTATTTGGTGCATATGAAGTAACGGTTACCGGAGAGGCAAAAGGACCATTTACATTAACCTTTACCATTGGAAATGAGTATAACAACAGAAAAGCAATTATACTTCATCAGAAAAAGGACAACACCATAGAACAATTTGAAAGAATTGTGAAAAATGGAATGGTTTCCATTACGGTGGATAGTTTCTCACCATTTATGATTGCACTTCAAAAAACGGAATCAAATAACCAGAACAATCAGAACAACCAGAACAATCAGAACAACCAGAACAATCAGAACAACCAGAATGACCAAACCAAACAGCCAAATCAAACAGCTGTAAAGACAGGAGATTCTTCTAATTCTATGGCATTGCTTATGCTCATGTTTACAGCAGCAGGTGTGGCAGTAATCATAAAGAAGAAGGAAAAAGCACAAAACTAAAAAAATGATATGAAATTACTGGAAAAAGGCTGCCCGCGAAGAAATTCGTGGGCAGTTTTTCGATAGAATAAATTTCATTAGGAGAAAAGTATGCTAAGTTTATCTCGTCGATATGTTGGCATATATCCCTGTTTCTCTAGATTCACAAAATTTATTTCTCGTAGAGTCTTAAGGATTTCATAGGATATTTGTGCGACTTGCAATACATTTTTTTAGTATTCAACGGTCAAAGACCGTAATAGATAAAGATATATTTATCAGAAAAACGAAATATAAGTGCTTGAAAAAAGCATAGGTATATACTATAATATAAGAACAAACGTTTGTGCAACAAAGTGCGGATATTGTTGTACACTACAAATAGAATAGAATGATTTTTGAAGGAGGTTCCAAAGTGAAGAAATCAATATCAATTAGCATAAGAGTAAGCGAGGAAGATTTAGAAAGGTTTAGGCAAGCGGCTAAACTGGAAGCATATGCTTCATATAGTGAATTTGTGAGGAGAACGGCACTTATAGAAGCAGCGAAAATTATTAAGGAAAGTGAAAAAGGAGATAGTACAGATGAATATAATTAGTTTATTTAGTGGATGTGGAGGTCTTGATCTCGGATTTGAAAAGGCTGGATTTGATATTCCTGTTGCAAATGAATTTGATAAGAATATATGGGAAACATTTAAAGCTAATCATCCTAATACACATTTGATTGAAGGTGATGTAAGAAAGATTACTACAAAGGAAATAGCTCAATATATAGATGGAGAAGTGGATGGTATTATTGGTGGTCCCCCATGTCAATCGTGGTCAGAAGCAGGTTCGTTAAAAGGTATCAAAGATGCAAGAGGTCAATTATTCTATGATTATATAAGAATTTTAGAAGAGTTCAAGCCTAAATTCTTTTTGGCAGAAAATGTAAGTGGAATGCTTGCTAACAGACATTCAGAGGCAGTACAGAATATTCTACAACTTTTTGAAGAAGTAGGTTATGATGTGACATTAACACTTGTGAATGCAAAAGACTATGGTGTTGCAGAAGAAAGAAAGCGTGTTTTTTATATTGGATTCAGAAATGATTTAAATATAGAATTTGGTTTTCCAAAGGGACCTACAAAAGATGATTCAAAGAAGATTACATTAAGAGATATTATTTGGGATTTAAAGGATACAGCAGTTCCGTCAGGACCTAAAAATCATCATAACCCAGAAGCTATTAATAATAATGAATATTTTACAGGAGCATACTCCCCTATATTTATGAGCCGAAACAGAGTTAAATCTTGGGATGAGCAGGCATTTACTGTTCAAGCATCTGGAAGACAGTGTCAGTTGCATCCACAAGCACCTAAAATGGTAAAGGTGGATACAAATGATTGTCGTTTTGTAAAGGGGAAAGAAGAACTATATAGAAGAATGACAATTAGAGAAGTGGCTAGAGTTCAAGGCTTTCCAGATGATTTTGAATTTCTATATAAAGATACCAATACGGCTTATAAGATGATTGGCAATGCAGTTCCAGTTAATTTAGCGTATGAAATTGCATCTGCAATTAAAAAGTATTTAGAGGGTAATGGAGATTCAGTTGTGGTTGATGATGAAGTATTAGATGCAAAGGAGGATAATGATAAAAAGATGAGCACAAAAAGTAATGATCAAGGAAGAGCATATGAATATGCATGGATAAAAACATTATATAAGGCACTTCATGAAATGCGAAAGACACGTATCGTTGAAAATTCAAGTTTTGAAACTAACAAACGTGCATGGTCAGTAATGGATGAAGAAATGCAAGAAACATTTCTTGTGTCAGCAGATTCAGCTATTGATGCTATATTAGAGATGGAACCTAGGATGTCCGAAAATGACGGCGAGGAACTTCTTCTTGAACTTCAGCAAGATGGAAAGGGGGTAGAGGGAGATGTAAGAGATATAGTCATTAGAAGAGAAAATATCAATTGGGAAATAGGCTTAAGCATTAAACATAATCATGATGCAGTAAAGCATAGTAGATTAAGTCATAAATTAGATTTTGGAAAAGAATGGTTCAATATGCCTTGTAGTGAAGACTATTGGGAAAGTGTTACACCGATATTTAATATGCTCAAAGAAGAAAAGAATAAGAAAACAAAATGGTCAGCAATTGATGATAAAAACGAAAGTGTGTATATTCCATTATTGCAGGCGTTTATTAGTGAAGTTAAAAGAGCATATGCCAAGGATATTACTATGCCAAGAAAAATGATAGAGTATCTAATAGGAATAGAAGATTATTATAAAATTGTAAGTAGAGATAGTAAAAGACTAACACTTATTCATACATTCAATATGCATGGAACATTGAATAAACCTAGCGAAGTAAAGATATCAGCTATTACCGTACCAATTGTGGAATTACCTACTAGATTGGTGGCATTGGAATTGAAACCGAACAATAAAAATACTGTAGAAATGTATTTGGATAATGGCTGGCAGTTAAGCTTTAGAATTCATAATGCATCTACTACAGTTGAACCAAGCTTAAAATTTGATGTTCAGTTTATAGGAATGCCGACATCTGTACTTAATATAGAATGTAAATGGAATGAAAAAATGAGTATACAGACGACAAAGATGCAATTGAAAGAATGGACGACTATCTGAAAAATGGGAGTTGTAATTTACTATTTGATGTACAATGTACAGCGTTTCGATTTAATTTCCGTATTTATGATGCGGCCTTCTTTATGCACCGTCATTGAAATTATTGTGACCAAGAATCATATTGTCAAGGTAGGAAAGAAAAAAATGTGCACCATTGGATATATAGGTGCCGGCTGTTCCCTGATTGCAAGTTATATTGTGGGTGCAACCATGGGCTATACCAATATTCCACTGTTGGTACTACTTCACGGATTGTATGGATTTTTCTGCTTTTCCTTTCCTATTCCCATGGCCATGGTACCGGAAGCCATCAATTACCAAGAGGACAAAAGCGGTGTCCGTTCTGATGGAACTTTCTATGCAACCTTTTCACTCTCCACCAAGTTTATAAAAATATCATATTTAAAAATTGTAAAAGTCATGATATTTGTGATATACTTATACCCAAAAGCCAAGCAGATTAGGAAGACGAGGTATCATATGAGTGATGCAGTAGTAACCCTGAAAAAGGGACAAGGAAGAACCATAAAGTCCGGAGGTATGTGGATTTATGACAATGAAATAGACAGTATTATGGGGAATTTTACAAATGGAGATATGGTAGTGATACATGATTTTGACACGTATTCCATGGGAAAAGGATTTATTAATACAAATTCTAAAATTCGTATCCGTATGATGACAAGAAACGTGGAGCAGGAAATAGACAGTGATTTTATTCATATGCGTGTAAAACAGGCATGGGAGTATCGAAAGAAAACCGTAGACACTAGTTCCTGCCGTGTTATTTTTGGTGAGGCCGACTGGCTTCCAGGACTTGTTATTGATAAATTTCAAGAGGTGTTGGTAGTACAGTCATTAGCTCTTGGAATAGATAAGTGGAAAGAAGCAATTGTTGCAGATTTAAAATCTTGTATGGCGGAAGATGGAATTACCATTCGAGGCGTATATGAGCGTAGTGATGCAAAAGTACGCAGACAAGAAGGTATGGAACTGGTAAAAGGATTTCTAGGAGATGAATTTGATACCAAGGTAGAAATAACAGAAAACAATGTCCGCTATTTGGTCGATGTAAAAGATGGACAAAAAACGGGATTCTTCTTAGATCAAAAGTACAACCGCCAAGCAGTTCAAAGATTATGCAAGGATGCTCAAGTGCTAGACTGCTTTACTAATACAGGTTCCTTTGCACTTAATGCAGGAATGGCAGGGGCAAAAAGCGTATTAGGTGTAGATGCGTCCCAGCTTGCTGTAAATCAAGCAATGGAGAATGCGGCATTAAATGGACTTTCCAACAAAGTAACTTTTCAATGTCAGGATGTATTTGAATTACTGCCGGAATTAGAAAGTCAGGGAAAGACCTTTGATGTGGTGATTTTAGATCCACCGGCATTTACAAAGTCCAGAAACTCTATTAAAAATGCAGTAAAAGGATATCGTGAAATCAATCTAAGAGGAATGAAACTGGTAAAGGACGGTGGTTATCTTGCTACTTGTTCCTGCTCTCATTTTATGGATTATGAACTATTTACCAAGACACTGCATCAGGCAGCAGAAAATGTCCATAAGCGTTTGCGTCAAGTGGAATTTCGTACTCAATCACCGGATCACCCGGTATTGTGGGCAGGAGCTGAAGAATCCTTTTATCTGAAATTCTATATTTTCCAGGTATGCGAGGAGAAATAAACGATGAATATATTAACAGCAGAGCACCTTACAAAGTCTTTTACTCCGGAGAGAATTCTCTTAGAAGATGCATCATTTAGTCTTCAAGAGGGAGAAAAAATTGGAGTAATCGGAATTAACGGAATGGGAAAATCTACCCTGTTAAAGCTGATTGCAGGAATAGAAGAACCGGATGCCGGAACTGTAATTATGGGAAACAATATTAAAATGGCTTACTTAGAACAAACACCAGTGTTTGAAGATACCCTTACAATATTAAGAGCAGCCATGTTAGGATTGGATGAACAAGATATGGTATTGGAAAGTGAAGCGAAATCCATGCTGTATCAAATGGGATTTTTAGATTTGGAAGAACAGGTTCAACACTTATCCGGTGGACAAAAGAAACGAATTTCCTTAATCAATACAGTACTGCAGCCGGTAGAAATTCTTATTCTAGATGAACCTACGAACCATTTAGACAATGAAATGTCCCAATGGCTGGAAGACTTTTTGGTGAATTTTAAAGGAACGGTAGTTATGGTAACCCATGACCGCTATTTTTTGGATCGTGTAGTAGACAGAATAGTAGAAGTTGAATACGGAAAAATATATAGTTATTCTGGGAGCTATTCCGATTATGTAGGAATGAAGATGCAGCGCCAAAGTATGGAACAGGCAAGTGAACGGAAGCGGAAAAGCATTTTAAAAAAGGAACTGGAATGGCTGGCAAGGGGAGCAAGAGCACGTTCTACCAAGCAAAAAGCACATTTGCAGCGAATTGAAACGATGCTAGATGCAGAAGGTCCTATGGAAGATGCAGAAGTGGAATTATCCTCCGTAGCTTCTAGAATGGGAAAAAAGACCATAGAAGTAAATGGAATAAAAAAAACATATGGAGAAAAAGTACTCATAGCAGATTTTACCTATATTTTTTTAAAACAGGATAGAATTGGAATTGTGGGAGCAAACGGATGTGGAAAAACTACACTTTTGAAAATGATACTAGGACAGGAAGAGGCAGATTTTGGAACAGTGGAAATAGGAGAAACTATTAAGATTGGATATTTTTCCCAAGACAATTCTCATATGGAACCCACCATGAAAGCCATTGACTATGTAAGGGAGGTAGCAGAGTATATTCAAACCAATGATGGTAAGATTACAGCTTCCATGTTGATGGAACGATTTTTATTTGATGGAACCATGCAGTGGACTCAGATTGGAAAACTTTCTGGCGGAGAACGCAGAAGACTCTATTTGCTTCGAATCCTTATGGGAGCACCCAATGTGCTACTGTTAGATGAGCCTACGAATGATTTGGATATTAAAACACTTACTATTTTGGAAGACTATTTGGATACTTTTGATGGAATTGTGGTTACAGTATCCCATGACCGTTACTTTTTGGAACGAGTGGTAAGACGAATTTTTGCATTTGAAGAACAGGGAAGTATCAGCCAGTACGAAGGGGGATATCTAGATTATATCAGTGCAAGAGATAAAAAAAGACAGCAGGAAAACATACAAGAAGAACAAAACAAAAAACCCTTAATAGAGGTGGAGCAAAAAGGAAAGCGAAATAACCTGCCCCAAAAGTTAAAATTTTCTTATAAAGAGCAGGTAGAATTTGATACCATAGACCAAGATATTGCAGCATTAGAAAAACAGTTGGAAATTTTGGAAGAAGACATGGAGAAGAATGCCACCAATAGCCTGAAACTGGGTGAACTTATGAAAGAAAAGGAAACAAAGGAAGTAGCGTTAGAAGAAAAAATAAAACGCTGGGTGTATCTCAATGATTTGGCAGAGCAGATAGAAGCCCAAACACAATAGCAGACAGCAACATAATGCTAAGCGGAAGGATGCGCGGCATTGACTAAAATTTAATAGAAAGAGAGGTAGGCAAATGGATACGAAATTTCAAAAGAAGCATGAATCAGATATGACAAAAAAAGAAAAACGGGAGTTAGAGCGTGAAAAATTAGCATCCATGAGCAAGAAACAAAAGCTGGAATATGTAGTAACATATTATAAATTTCCTATCATAGCAGCAATTCTTATTATTTTTTTAATCATTGGAATTGTAAAGTGGGCAGATGATTTGAAAAAGGAAACCTTACTCTATGTGGCAGCGATTAATTCTGAACTAGATGCAGGAACCATTATGGATGATTTTAGAAAATCCATTCACGATACAGATGAATATCATGAGTTTGTATTAGATACTTCTATTTTTGTGGGAACTGGTAAGGAAGAAAATGCGGATGTACCCATTGATTACAATGCTCAGATGAAAATTACCACATTGGTAGGTGCAGGAACTGTAGATATTTATATCTGTCCAGAAGTAATCTATCAAAATTATGCAAAGGAAGATGGGCTGCTCTATGAAATCTCAGACTTAATGGGAGAAGATTTTGTGAAAGAGCATGAAGCAATCTGCCTAGAGGATGCTATTCGCATCGAGAACAGTAAACTGCTTCAAAGCAGTGGAATTACTGGAACAGAACCGGCTTATTTAGTGGCGTTTCGCTATGCAAAACACCCAGAAATAATAAAGCAGTTTATCAATTATGTAGTGAAGTAATATGCAGTTGGACTTTTAGAATTGTTTAATGGAAAGGAGGAAAATCATGGCATTTCAAATTATAACAGACGGCTCTTGTGACTTAGGAATGAAGATTTTAAAAGAGACAGGGGTGAAGGTGGTACCATTTTATGTAACATTTGATGGAGTAAACTATAAGAAAGAAATGGAAGAAATCGGGGTTCGGGAATTTTATCAACAGATGGTAGATAATCCTAAGGTGTTCCCAAAGTCTTCCCTTCCATCAGTGCAGGATTTTTTGGAAGCATTTGGTCCATATGCAGAAAAGGGAATTGACATTATCTGTATTTGCATTACGACAAAATTTAGTGGCTCTTATAATTCAGCTAAAACAGCGGCTGAAATGATATTAGAAAAGTATCCGGATGCTCGCATAGAAGTATTGGATTCTACTGTAAATACAGTGCTGCAAGGCTTGCTAGTGTTGGAAACAGTAAGAATGCAGCAGGATGGTTTATCTTTGGAAGAAACGCTAGAAGGGGTAAAACGTATTTCTGCAACCGGTCGAATTATCTTTACCGTGGGAAATTATGAATATCTGATTCACGGAGGAAGAATTGGAAAGGTAATGGGTAATGCAGCTTCTACTTTGGGAATTAAGCCTTTGATTATGCTACGCGAGGGAGAAATTTTCCCCACAGGAATTAGCAGAAGCCGTGTGAAAGCCAAGAAACGACTGATTGAGCAAACAAGAGAACACTTTGAAAAAATTGGAGAGAAAGCAGATGATTACCGCATAGTAGTAGGATACGGATATGATGAAAAGGAAGGGGAAGTATTTCGAGATGAATTACTTGCCTCACTAACCCTTTACTCCAACCATCAAAGCATTGATATGTATCAAATTGGAGCTACCATAGGAGTACACACAGGACCGTATCCACTTGGTCTTGGATTGATTAAGCGATATGATAAATAAAATAGACATGATAGACATGATAGAAAATAGATAGAAAATAGATAGAAAGAAGTGTTCGTATGCGTGAAATGGAATTTAAAATGGAGCGGACAGGTCTGTTACAAGAGGGAGACATTTTACCAGTTACAGAGGGAAAACTGCCAACCTCTTATTACTATACCCTGGGAAAGGCATATGCAATGTCTGCCAATTATACTTTTAGTGAGCGGCTACAATCTAAAGAAGGTAAGGTCATAAAAGTGCATGAAACCCCCAAAGGCTTTTTTGTTACGGTGGAGTTTGACGAATAGGGAGAACAAATAGATGGAAACAAGAGTCGCAATGATTGGAATTATCGTAGAGAAAGAATCTTCGGTGGAAGAATTAAATCATATCCTTCATGAATATGGAACCTATATTATTGGCAGAATGGGAATTCCGTATCACAAAAAAGGAGTCAATATTATTAGTATTGCAGTAGATGCCCCACAAGATATTATTAGTGCGCTTTCCGGTAAAATAGGAAAGCTGGAAGGTGTTAGCAGCAAAGCAGCTTATGCTAAGGTATAAAGCGGCAAAAGAAATAAAAGAAATAAAAGGAATAAAAGGATGTGCTGTAAGACAGCCGCAGACAGGAGGTAAGAGATGGGATTAAATAGCACTCCTTGTGCAGAACGTGTGCATATTGGATTTTTTGGAAGAAGAAATGCTGGGAAATCCAGTGTGGTGAATGCAGTCATAGGTCAAGAACTTTCTGTGGTTTCTAAGGTGAAAGGAACTACAACAGATCCGGTGCAAAAGACAATGGAACTTTTGCCGATAGGTCCGGTGGTTGTAATAGATACACCGGGGATTGATGATGAGGGAACACTGGGAGAACTGCGTGTAAGAAAGACCAGACAAATACTAAACAAGACAGATGTAGCGGTATTGGTTATAGATGGTATGACAGGCATGACACAGATAGATGAGGAATTGGTTAAAATTTTTAAAGATAAGAAAATCCCCTACCTCATTGCCTACAATAAGCAGGATATTGCACAAAAGCTTGAGAATTTATCAAAAGAAGAACTAACAGTCAGTGCCAAAACAGGATTTGGAATTCAAGAATTAAAAGATAAAATTGCAGTAACTGCTGCATTGGAAGAATCCAATCATAGAATTGTAGGGGATTTGATTCAGCCATTAGATTTTGTGATACTGGTAGTGCCCATAGATAAGGCAGCACCTAAGGGAAGACTGATTCTTCCACAACAGCAGACCATTCGGGATATTTTAGAATCAGATGCTGTGGCAATTGTGGTAAAAGAATACCAACTGGAGGAAACCTTAAAGCATTTAGGAAAGAAACCAGCCCTTGTGATTACCGATAGTCAAGTATTTGCAAAGGTGAGCCAGGACACGCCCTTGGAGATACCACTTACCTCTTTTTCTATTTTATTTGCGAGATATAAAGGAAATCTTTTGGCAGCAGTTCAAGGAGCAGCAGCAATTGGAAGGCTGAAAGATGGTGATAAGATACTAATAGCAGAGGGCTGCACCCACCATCGTCAGTGTGATGACATTGGCTCTGTTAAATTGCCTAAATTATTACAAAAATACACACAAAAGGAACTTTCTATCACCTTGTCCTCAGGTACAGAATTTCCCAAAGAGCTATCTGCTTACCAGTTGATTATTCATTGTGGTGGCTGTATGCTGAATGAACGGGAAATGAAATATAGACAAAAATGTGCCAAAGATCAGGGAATACCAATTACAAATTACGGAATTGCCATAGCTTATATGCAAGGAATCCTAAGACGAAGTGTGGAATTATTTCCAGATGTGCTAAAAGACCTGCCTATAGAGGAAAAACTACGTTTATCATAGGATTTCCAAAAGAAAAACCGTTGAATCTTAAAACTTCATGAAATATTAAGAAAATTACGAGAAAAAACGACGATATCAACTGGCTTCTTTTCTTATAATAAAGGAAATTAAGAATTAAGAAGAGGAGCATTTTTGTGGGACAAGTAAATATAGCAAACAATACTTACAGTAACAAAATAAGAAAAAAGCATAGACGGGAACAAAAAATCCGTAGAATCAAACATGCTTTATACTGCATAATAGGGATAGCAGCCCTATGTTTTGGAATAATTTTATGGGGAAGAAACACACTATTGCGTGGTCAGGGACAATTATCATGGTTTGGCGAGAATACGTCTCAAAAACGAGTAGAGACATTAAAGCTGGAAAGTAAAAATTATCCTGAAGCACTACAAAATATGCTGGAACGAAATGAAGAAACAGCTGAGTTTGTATCTCAGTATCCCAATCGTGCGCAGTATCAGGAAAATGAAATTGATATTTCCAAGGAAATAGAAACAGACAAAGTTCCGTTGTTTCTACAGTGGGATTTGCGGTGGGGATATCATAATTATGGAGATGAATTTATTGGGGTGGCAGGATGTGGACCGGTGTGCATGAGCATGGCATCTGTATTTCTTACCGGAAACACAGATGAAAACCCAAGTCAAATGGCAAAATTTGCATATGAACAAGGATATTATACTCAAGAAGGAACCAGCTGGAGTTTCTTTACAGAGGGAGCAGGAAAACTGGGGTTACAGGGAAAAGAACTAGGACTAAGTGAAACAGAGATAAAACAAGTATTAGACCAAAGGGGAGTGGTTATTTGCAGTATGCGCCCGGGGGATTTCACTACTACCGGACATTTTGTTTTATTACGGGGATATGATGAAAAGGGATTTTATGTAAATGATCCAAACAGCGAAAAGAATAGTGAAAAACAATGGAGCTATCAAACCTTAAGTTCTCAGATAAAATGTCTGTGGGGAATTTCACAATAAAAAGGGAATAGAAAAGGGAATAGAAAAGGGAATAGAAAAGGGAATAAAAAGTGTTGTAAAATTTGTGGGTTCTTTCTATACTTTGGGTAATATGAAAGTTCTAAAATAACAAAAGGAGCTTTAAATCTGTAAGGAATGCAGACTTAAAGCTCCTTTGTTATTCAAGGCGATAATCACTCTTTACCTAGAGTTAAGAAAGAACCAATTTGTATAGTGGCATTTTTTCTTCCTTTTGTATTCTTCAAAGTGGAAATGATTAGAATATTATTTTTAGTATTTATACGTAATAGCAGCTTCCACAAACCCTTTAAATAAAGGATGTGGACGGTTTGGTCTAGATTTCAACTCTGGATGTGCCTGAGTTGCAATAAACCAAGGGTGATCTTGAATTTCAATCATTTCCACAATTCTTCCATCTGGGGAAAGTCCACATAATTTCATGCCATGTTCGGAAAGAACAGTGCGGTAATCATTGTTAAATTCATAACGGTGACGATGACGTTCTTGAATAAGTTCCGTTCCATAGACCTTATAAGCTTTGGAAGTCTTGTCCAATACACAAGGGTAAGAACCAAGACGTAAGGTTCCCCCAATATCCTCTACACCATTTTGGTCAGGCATTAGTGCAATCACAGGATGCGTGGTTTGTGGGTCCAATTCGATGCTGTGGGCATCATTAAAATTACAAACATGGCGTGCATATTCTACAATGGCAAGCTGCATACCAAGGCATAGACCTAAAAATGGAATCTTGTGTTCTCTGGCGTACTGGCAGGCTAAAATCTTCCCATCAATGCCTCGGTCACCGAAACCACCTGGAACTAAAATACCTTGCACACTTCCTAATACTTCCTCTATATTATCCGGAGTTAATAATTCGGAATCCACCCATTTGATATTAACTGTGGCACGTTCTGCAATTCCGCCGTGCTTTAATGCTTCTACCACGGAAATATAGGCATCGTGAAGCTGAATATATTTTCCTACTAAAGCGATTTCCACATCTTTGTTGGGATGTCGAAGTGCATCTACCATGTCGCGCCAGTCACTTAAATCAGGCTCTGGACAATCTAAATGCAGACAGTTACAGGCTACCTGAGCAAGATTTTCTTGTTCCATAGCAAGAGGAGCTTCATATAAATATTCTACATCTAAATTCTGCAACACATTTTTATTAGGTACATTGCAAAAAAGTGCAATCTTATCTTTGGTTCCTTGGTCAAGTGGGTGTTCGGAACGGCAGACAATAATATCAGGCTGAATTCCCATTCCCTGTAATTCTTTTACACTTGCCTGTGTAGGTTTTGTCTTCATTTCTCCAGAAGCAGTAATATAAGGAATTAAGGTGACATGGATTAAAATAGCATTTTCATGTCCAATTTCATGCTGAAATTGACGAATGGATTCTAAGAAAGGCTGACTTTCAATATCTCCTACGGTACCGCCCACTTCAATTATGGCAATTTGTGTTTCTTCCGTTGTAAAATCACGGTAGAAACGGCTTTTAATTTCATTAGTGATATGTGGAATAACCTGAACAGTTCCACCACCATAATCTCCCCGACGTTCTTTTTGCAAAACAGTCCAGTATACTTTACCAGTAGTTACATTGGAATTTTTATTTAAACTTTCGTCAATAAAACGTTCGTAATGTCCTAAGTCCAAATCTGTTTCTGCACCGTCGTCGGTCACAAAAACCTCTCCATGCTGAATGGGGTTCATAGTTCCCGGGTCAATGTTAATGTAGGGGTCGAATTTTTGCATGGTAACTTTGAATCCCCGAGCTTTCAGTAGGCGACCTAGAGAAGCGGCGGTAATTCCCTTACCAAGACCGGAAACGACACCACCGGTGACAAAGACGTATTTTACGGGCATAGGTAGTTCCTCCTTTATATGTGAATGTTCTAATTACTAATTAACTAATATATTATACAACCTTATGAAGAAGAAATCTAGGGCTTTCTTGAAAAAATTAATGGTTCAGACACTTATCATGTAGGAAGTGCTACAACGACCTTTATTATGCCTGCAAGAAAACCACGAGCAACTACAAATTTAATGTTATCTTTTGCCCAATGGTTTGCAATGTCGTGAAACATAGGCTCATTTGTTTTGCAGCCTTGCTGGGTGCTGGCGTTGGCACTCCCTACGGTTTTATATTTTATCTACTTTTTTTCTTCCAAAGCAGCTCTCCTATGGCGACTAATCCTAACATTAGAATGCTTGTAATCTCACCTAATGGAGTATCATCTCCAGTAAGTGGTTTTGATGTAGTCTTTACAGTATCACTGGTGGTACTATTGGCAGCACCACTTTCCGGTTTAGATGGCGTCGGATCTACTGGTTTAGATGGCGTCGGATCTACTGGTTTAGATGGCGTCGGGTCTATTGGTTTTTCTACTGCCGTAGTAAAGGTCAATGTACTGAATGAGCTTAATCGCATTGTAAGAACTTTAGTTTCCTTGTTGATTATAAAGTTCTTCGCTGTAAGCTTAGCGCCCTCGGTTAGTATATCGATTTTGCCATCATCATGCTTGTGTTCAATTTCCAAACCATCAGTGTTCATGTTCTTGTCTAGCTGTATATCGATTAATAGCGGTGAATTTAGCGTGGCTTTTTTGCCATTTACTAATAAGGTTAATTTCAACTGTATTTGAGCTTTTTTACCATCTGCAACTTTAGCAGGTTGTTCTTGTTCAATCTTAACTTGAACGGTGTCACCTTTTTTTATCTGCGCACTTGTTAGCTCAGCAGCTAGAGCCATACCTGTTACCTCTACGCTACTAATCTTATTTTCTACGCCGTCCTTATGCTCGATTATTGGATCTTTCACTTCAAGCATTGGATTGGCAGTTTGAAACAGTGTATCAAGTTTTTCTACAATTTCGTCACTAAGCTTTTCTTTTTCCGTAGCAACCATCTTAATGGCAGCGTTTGCAATCGCATTAACTACTTCTTTAGGTGGATTTTCTTCTCTAAGTACATCATTGGTCAATTCCGTGATTTCATCTGCTGTATTCATGGAATGCTCGTTTGGATTGTCTGAGATAACTTCGACTATAATATAGTCACTTGTAGCTTTATTTTCGCCAATCATTGTTTCAACTAGTATCTTAATGGCACCAACATTTTCAGCAGTGATTTTATTGTTTGATACGGATACAATATTCTCGTTGCGTACAGTTAGTTTAGTGCTGTAATCAGTACCATCAATTAGCGGTGCACCAACTACAGCAACATGGTTTGTTAAAGTTTCTGTTGTGCCCTTGGCTAGCGTATGCAACTTGCTGCCATCAATCGCAATTGAGAGTTTGCTAACGGAAACTTTCACATCAACTTCTACTGTGTTGTAGTTTTTGCTGTCGGTTGGTGTGAATGTTGCTTTAAAAGTTTGCTCCTTGTTCTTGTTGTCAGCCGTCAAATCTTTGTCAGTACTCCAATTCCAAGCACCCTCGCCTTTGCCATCTAGAGTAAGATTTGATAGCTTAGGAGAAATATTTGTGATAGCTTTTCTTGCTGTTGGAACTGCGTAACCTTTCACCTGTGTGCCATCGGCTTTATTTATAGTGAAAGTCTGTTTTGCTGTGCCGGCGTAATTTCCCTTACCAGTAATTGTTACGGTAGCTGTACCTGCGTTAATATTGTTGCTTGCGTCATAGTCATAGTCAGTGCCATTTACCAAAGTGGTTGCGCCGTCCTTGACGGTGACATTTTCCGCTGTCGGAGTTTGCTCCGTGCCGGTGTAGGTATAGGTGCCACCCACGGTGACGGTTGCGTCTGTTATCGCCTTGGCTGTGATTTCACCTGTCACATTCACAAGAATGCCTGTCAGATTGTAGTTGTTTGTTTTGTCATTGGAAATCATCTTCGCTGTTCCTGAAACTGCCTTGCTTGTGCCGACGGCGGCATCGGCAAAGTTAGCTGTGACAATGGTGTAGTCGGTGTTCATGGCAAGCGTTTCACCGTTTACCAAGCCGCCAAAGGTCAGTGAAGTCACGGAAGCGGTCGTGGTGTTATCCCATTTTTTCGGGGTTACTGTGCCGTCGGTAATGGTTAGTGGCGCTTGGTAATGGTAAAGCTGACAGCCGTGCTGATTGCCGCATTGGTGTTTGCGCCCGCTACCACGCTTGCCTGCACATAGTAAGTTCCTGCGTCCTTTGGTGCTGCGGCAAGAGGATTACTCATATTACTGTTCTTGCTGTAAGCAAAGGTCAACTCGGTATAGGCTGCGCCGGAGATGGTCATGTTTTCCGCTGTTGGATTTGCCATTGCCGTGCCGTCATAGGTTTTGCCGGTATAGCCTGCACCGATGGTAAGGGTCGGGGTGGATTTGTTGATGGTCAAGGCCATGGTGTTGATGCTGTCTGCTGCCGTGTAGTTGCCCTCTGCCGCTATGTGAGCCTTGATTGTATATTCACCTGCATTGGTTGGCAGACCATCGGTATAATCTGCAAATAACCCTTTGGTTAAGCCGCCAACATATTTGTATGCGTATTGAATGGTTCCGGTGTAGCTTTCACCTTTTACAAGCGTAACAGTAGGTGCTGTCAGTACATTTGCCAAAACAGCACTGCCTGTATGGGTAGTGGACTGTTCTGTTGTTCCCCATGTTACGGTAGGCGTTGCACCCTGTACTGTGATTTCCACTGTGCCGGTTTTGGCATTATAGTTGGTATCACCTGCTTTGGTAGCTGTAATGGTGGCTGTGCCTGCTTTCAGCACGGTTACTTCGCCTGCTGAAGTCACGGAAACCACGTCAGCGCCTGCTGTCACTGCATAGGTCACTGCACCGTCTCCGTTGCCACCTGTGGTGGAAAGGGTAAAGGTGCTGTCACCATAGGTCACTTTATTTGGCACCTCACTGATGGAAAGTGCCTTTTGTTCTGCCTTGTCAATGTCAAAGGCGGTGGAAGTGCCTGTGGCATTGGTATTTGCCGTCGCTACAAATTCTGCGTTTATGGTATAGTTTGCCGCATCGGGGTTTACCCATTCATAAGTTGCCAAGCCATTGGTTATTTCAACATTCGTAGCAATAGTTGTGCCCCCATGTTTGAAGGTCACATTACCTGTTGGCACAGTACCACCTGTCACACCTGTGACGGTTGCTGTTAAAATAATGGTGTCGTCATGGTTGCCAAGGCTAAAGAAGTTTACTTTCTTTTTCTCTGCGGTTACGGTAACCATTGGGGTTGCGGTTGTAATCGCCACATTGCCGTTGACTTTATTGGCGGCAAGGGTGTAATAGCCTGCCTCTGTACCGCCCAAAGCAACGCTTGTTGCGGTAAAGGTTTTGGTTGCACCCACATTGGCATTTGTCGTTGTGCCGCCTGCGGTTGCAGTGACGGTATCTCCGCCTAAAATATCACTTGCTTTTGGCGTTAGTGCAACGCCTGTAAAGCTGTTTGTTCCGTCATATACCTTGGTTGCACCTGCGTTTACGCTTGCAGAAGTAATTGCTTTTTGATTCAGCGTCACAGTAACCGTTCCGCTGTAATCTGCCATACTTTCATTGCCCACATATTTTGCGGTAATGGTGTTAGAGCCAACGGCAAGCCCTTTTTCGGTTGTGTCATAGGTCATGGTGTAGACACCGTTTGCACCGACATTAACAGGTGCGGTAATCTGCGTACTACCCACAAACAGTGCCATCTGATTGGCTGTTGGGGCTGTAAATGAACGTGCCGCTATGCCTGTTGCATTTGGCTTTGCGGTTACGGTGATGGTATCGCCATAGGTGTAGGTTTTGTCGGTTTTATCTACAGTAATGCCGCCGTCAAAGGTTGTGCCGGATTTCACCACCGTAAAGGTTTTACTGATTGTTTTACTGCCATTGGTGTAGCTTGCCGTATAGGTACCGGCATTTTTTACCTTTGCGGGGGAAATCGCAAGGAGCCACGTTGAAAGGTCTATTCCTTTTGCATCAAGAATAAAGTCCTTGTTTAAAATCGTCTTTGTTCCACCTGTTGTAGTAAGGGAAATTGCCTTTGTAGCCGCTGTAGTCTGGTCCTCTCCCGTGTAAACAAGGTTTTGCGGCACTTGAATAAAGTCGGCGGTTAACTCAGTAACCAGCAGCTTAAATGTGCCATCACCATTCAAAACAGTGCCATTTGGCAGGCTACTTTCACTTTCAATCGAGAGAGTACCGATATTTGTAATTGTGGTATTGGCAGGCAGAGTGATGCTGCTGGGTACCGTTAAGACCGCCGCTGCCGCAATCGTCAGCACTGTACTGGCTTCGATGGTCGGATTATTGGTAAGGGTGTAGCTACCCTTTACCTCCCAGTTTGTGGGATCTGTTTTATGAAGCAGACCGGTAAAACTATCAGCCTGCGCTTTCCCCACAAGGGCAACATAGCCTGTTTTCGTGCCGGTTACCGTGCCTTGGTTGCCACCGCCGTAGACATTTTTTCCTATCGTACCACCGCTGACGGTGACAGCCGTGTTGCCGGTTACCGTGCCGAAGTTGCCACCGCCAAAGACATCTTCTACCGTGCCACCGCTGACAGTGACAGCTGTGCTGTCTACTGTTGAATTAGCATCATCGCCACCGCCGTAGACATGCTGGACCCTTGCATTGCCGCTGATAGTGACAGTGGTGCCGTTCGTTACCTTACCTATACTGTCGCCGCCGAAGACAGTTCCGATTACCGTGCCACCGCTGACGGCGACTGCCGTGCCGCCGATTACCTCGCCTCTTTCGCCGCCGCCATAAACATTCTGTTCTACCTTGCCACCGCTGACGGTGACAGCCGTGTTGCCGTTTACTTTGCCAACCGTGCCGCCGCCGAAGACAGTTTTTCCTACCGTGCCACCGCTGACGGTGACAGCCGTGCTACCCGTTACTGTACCGTTCGTGCTGCCGCCGTAGACATAGCTTTTTACCGTGCCACCGCTGACAGTGACTGCCGTGTTGCCCGTTACATCACAGTAAACACCGCCGCCGTGGACATTGCTTACTGTGCCGTCGCTGATTTCTACCTTGGTGTTTCCTGCTATGCCAGCTGTGTTAGCCATGCCACCGCCGTAGACATCATTTGCCGTGGCACCGTTGCTGACGGTGACAACTGTGCTGCCGTTTACCGCGCCGTACTCGCCGCCGCCGTAGGCAGAGTATACCATGCCACCGCTGACGGTGACAGCCGTGTTGCCGGTTACTGTGCCGGAGTTGCCGCCGCCGAAGACATTGCCTACCGCGCCGCCGGTCATAGTGATGCTGGTGCTGGCTACTGCTATAGTATTGCCACCGCCGTAGATTGAGTAGTTGTATAAATCAGCTTCTGTTGATTCACCACTCAACTTGAGATACACATCGTGTGTGCCATCGTTGTACTTGATTTTGGTGTTTGTGTTTGTACCCGCCTCAATGGTGATAGGCGTGCCGTTGGCGTAGATGTTCTGGCCGTCTATTGTTGGGGCTGTTACCGTCATTGGCACACCGCTGTCCACCGCATATACTGGGACTGTGCCTACTGTCTGGAAAATCATACAGGCGGATAATAGCCCTGCCAATAACTTTCGCTTGAAATTTTGTTTCATAATCTGAAATCCTCCTTTTTTTCATTTCATATGCTTTCTTCATAGAGCCCAAGTCAGCAACTAAATCATAGGCGATCTGTGGCGGCTTTCGTCCGATATGCACACTTGCCATAATCCCTGCGGCTGCAAAGCACATCTCCTGCTTGCCTTTGGCGTTTGCTAAGGAGTAGCCGTTATTTAAGAGTGTTATGATTTCGTAGGGGTCTAAGCTGTTCTTTTCAAAAGAACTTTCGGTAAGAGCAATATTGGCAAGTCCCACACCAAAGCTCCTCCATGGTGTCTACGCCATTTCGGCGCAACGTAAAAGAGGTTCGCCAAAGCTCGCTACCTTTTTGCGGCATTTGCTCCTCACACAGAATAAAATACCTTTTTACTTCCAATTGTCTACCTCCCTTCCACAGATAGAGCAATACCTTTTTACTTGTTACTATTATTTTAAAGGAAACACGTATCGTTTTCAAGTCACAAAACTGCTCAAAAACGTTGCAAAATTTGTACTTGACAAAATTTTTTTTTGTGAGCAAAGCGGGATTAAGATGGCAAAAGTAGATAATTCAACTTCATATATAGATTTTTCGTAAATTATGCGACTTATAATTTTAATTTGTAATTTCGACTTTAACAAGGCTGGTATTGTATCCATAAATGCCATCTATCAATTTATTGATTTTCTCATTGTATAAATAGGAAGTTATTCAAGTGTGAAGTGTAAAATTTTCATACAATATCAAGCGAGAGTGAAGGTAGATTGGTATCAGGTTTTGACACCCCTATCAGTAATGAAAGAAACGAAAAATGTGATAAATACAGCAAGTTTAGAAAAACTTTATAAATATGAAGAAAAGTTTAGGAAGTATATATTGATTTTATAGGGAAATACACATATAATAGTAAAAGTATCGCAGAACAGAATGTGTGATACTTGTAGGAGGAAGCACATGGAGAACAAAGGAAATAATAACAACAATAATGGTGGCAATAACAACAGTGGTGGAAATAATAAAAATGGAATGACGATTATGATTTTTATTTTAGCCGCACTGGTAGTCTTGTTTTTCACAAGTCTGCTTAATAGCTGCATGCAGGATGCCCAGAAAAAGGAAGTCACGTATTCCGAATTTCTGAACATGGTGGAGGAAGATAAGGTAGAAAGTGTAACCTTTGATGCCGGTAAGATTTTGATTACTCCTAAGAGTGATAAGACACTATACAAAATCAGTTATTATACAGCACAGTTAAATGATGACAATCTATTACCGCTATTGGAGAAGCATAATATAAAATTTGGCGGAAAAATAGAAGAAGTATCAACAGCAATTTTATGGAATATGTTAAGTTATATTCTTCCGTTGGCATTGGTATGGATCCTTTTGTACTTTTTGGTTTTCCGTAAAATGGGAAGCGGCGGCGGTATGATGGGAGTAGGCAAGACAACAGCCAAGGTTTACGTGGAAAAGTCTACTGGAGTTACATTTAAAGATGTTGCAGGGCAGGACGAGGCAAAGGAATCACTTCAGGAAGTGGTGGATTTTCTGCATAATCCGAAGAAGTATACCGATATAGGAGCAAAGCTTCCTAAGGGAGCACTGTTAGTAGGACCTCCTGGAACAGGTAAGACACTTCTTGCCAAGGCAGTCGCAGGAGAAGCCAAAGTACCATTCTTTTCATTGGCAGGTTCTGACTTTGTAGAAATGTTTGTAGGTGTAGGTGCTTCGCGTGTAAGAGATTTATTTAAAGAAGCACAAAAGCAGGCACCTTGCATTATTTTTATTGATGAAATTGATGCAATTGGTAAGAGCCGTGATGCTAGATATGGTGGAAATGATGAGCGGGAACAAACTTTGAATCAGTTACTGGCTGAAATGGATGGATTTGATACTTCTAAGGGCTTATTGATTTTAGCAGCAACCAACCGTCCGGAAGTGCTAGATAAGGCACTGTTGCGTCCAGGACGTTTTGACCGTAGAATTATTGTGGACAAGCCGGATTTAAAGGGAAGAGCAGAGACCTTAAAGGTTCATTCCAAGAGTGTTTTAATGGATGAGTCAGTTGATATGGAAGCCATTGCATTGGCAACGTCTGGAGCAGTAGGCTCTGATTTAGCTAATATGATTAATGAAGCTGCAATTAATGCAGTAAAGCAGGGAAGAAAATTTGTAAATCAGGCAGACTTATTTGAATCTGTAGAGGTAGTTATTGCAGGAAAAGAAAAAAAAGACCGGATTATGGGACCAAAAGAAAAGAAAATGGTTGCATATCACGAGGTTGGTCATGCATTAGTGACGGCATTGCAAAAGGATGCGGAACCGGTTCAAAAGATTACCATTGTACCAAGAACCATGGGAGCATTGGGATATACCATGCAAGTGCCGGAGGAAGAAAAATTCCTTATGACCAGAGATGAACTGGTAGCGCATTTGGTTACTTATATGGGTGGACGTGCAGCAGAAGAAATTGTATTTAATTCTGTAACCACAGGAGCATCTAATGACATTGAACAGGCAACCAAGATTGCAAGAGCAATGGTAACCCAGTATGGTATGTCAGAGAAATTCGGTTTAATGGGATTGGTGACAGTTGAGAGCCAGTATTTGGATGGACGCGGAAGTTTAAATTGTGGCGAAGAAACAGCAGCCCAAATTGACAAGGAAGTAATGCGTATTCTCAAAGAAAGCTATGAAACGGCAAAGAGTCTATTAAAAGAGAATAGAACAGTTTTGGACGAAATTGCTGATTATTTGTATGAACATGAAAATATTAATGGCAAAGAGTTTATGAAGATATTCCGTAAACTAAAAGGAATTCCCGAGCCGGAAGAAGAAAAGACAGAAGCTGAAAAAACGGCAAATGAATTTAAGGCAGAAAAATTAAGTGAACATAAAGAAAAACTAGAGGAACGTTTAGAAGAAGCCATTACAGCTAACCAAGAAAAGTTACAGACAGAATCAACGATGATACTTCAGGATAAAACAACAGAACTTGCAGAGGAAATAGGTGTAGAACCCATAGATACCAAAAGCATAGCGGCAAAGTTGAATGAACTGAGTGCATTGGAAGTGGATACAGTAAAAATTACAAAACTAGAAGCTGCTCAACAAGAACTAAAGGCAATCAAGACAAGGGAAATTCAGCCAGAAGTGAAATGCTTGGAAGAAGCAGAAACGCAGTTGGAAAATGTAGGACTGGAAACGGAAGAAATTCCTCTAGAGGTGAAAGAGACAAACACAATAGAATTCCAAGAAAATAGAGTGGAATTAGAAACGAAAGCTGCAAAAGCAGACATAACAAAAGAGAATGCCTCAGAAACTAATATAATAGAAATTAATACTCTAGAAGAGAATGTGACAGAGTGGGAAACCGCAGAAACGAATCCCGCAGAAGTGAAAGCCACAGAAGTGAATGTTGCAGAAGTGAATGTTGCAGAAGTGAATGTTGCAGAAGTGAATGTTGCAGAAGTGAATGTTGCAGAAGTGAATGATACAGAAGCGAATGATACAGAAGTGAATGTTACAGAAGCGAATGTTACAAAAGTAAATGCTACAGAAGTAAATGCTACAGAAGTGAATGCCACAGAAACCAATACAGTAGAAGTGAATGCGGTGGAATCAGAAGATCTTAAACCAGTAAAAGAGGTTCAACCTAAGCCAGAAACAGCAGAAGATTATTTAGATAAATTATTAAAAGGATTAAAATAATGTTTGATATTCAGGAAGAATTGAAAAAACTCCCTCAAAAACCGGGAGTATATCTTATGCGTGATGAGGAGGATACGATTATTTATATTGGAAAGGCAATTAGCCTACGTAATCGTGTCCGCCAGTACTTTCGTCCAAGCCATAATGAAGGAATCCGCAAGGAACAGATGGTGAAGCAAATTGTAAGATTTGAATATATCATCACAGATTCCGAGCTGGAAGCTTTGATTTTAGAATGTAACTTAATCAAAGAACATCGACCAAAATACAATACCATGTTGCGGGACGACAAGTCTTATCCGTATATTAGAGTGACCCTGGGAGAAGCTTTTCCCAGAGTCCTTTTTTCACGCCAAATGAAAAAAGATAAATCACGTTATTTTGGTCCCTATACCAGTGCAGGAGCAGTGAAAGATACCATAGAACTAATTCAAAAAATTTATCATTTAAGAACCTGTAATCGTGCGCTTCCTAAAGATACAGGGAAAGATCGGCCTTGTTTAAATTATCACATTCATCAATGTAAAGGACCGTGTCAGGGCTATATTAGTCAGGAGGAATACCAAAAGCAAATTCATGCGGCTATGGATTTTTTAAATGGCAGTTATCAGCCAGTGATAAAGGAACTGGAAGAAAAAATGCAGGAAGCATCAAATAGTATGGAATTTGAGCGTGCTATTGAATATCGAGAATTGTTAAATAGTGTGAAACAAATTGCCCAAAAACAAAAAATAACCAATTCAGATGGCGAAGACAAGGATATTGTGGCAATGGCATGGGATGAAATGGATGCAGTGGTACAAGTGTTTTTTGTTCGGGATGGTATGCTTATTGGAAGAGATCACTTTCGTGTCAGCATTGGAAGTGGTGACAGCAGTCAGCAAGTACTGGCAACTTTTTTAAAGCAATTTTATGCGGGAACCCCTTTTATTCCCAGAGAAATTATGCTTCAGGAAGAAATAGAGGAAGAGGCGGTTATTTCTCAATGGCTAAGTGAGAAACGAGGACAGAAAGTGTATCTTAGGGTACCTAAAAAGGGAACCAAAGAAAAGCTGGTGGAGCTGGCATCTAAAAATGCATCTATGGTGCTAAATCAGGACAAAGAGCGCATGAAACGAGAAGAAGGAAGAACGATAGGGGCTTTAAAAGAAATTGCCAATTTATTAGAAATAAAGGATTTGAAAAGAGTAGAAGCATTTGACATTTCCAATTTTAATGGATTTGAAACAGTAGGCTCCATGGTTGTATATGAAAAAGGAAAGCCAAAGCGCAGTGATTATCGTAAATTTAAACTGCGTACCGTAACAGGACCGGATGATTATGCATCTATGTATGAGGTACTTACTAGACGATTTGAACATGGAATGAAGCAACAGCAAGAAAAGAAGAATGTCTATGACAGCTTTACCTGCTTTCCAGATTTGCTTATGATGGATGGAGGTAAAGGACAGGTAAACATAGCATTAAAGGTGTTGGGAGAATTAAAATTAAATATTCCTGTATGTGGTATGGTAAAAGATGATAATCACCGCACCAGAGGGTTATACTATGACAATGTAGAAATTCCAATTGATAAAAATAGTGAAGGATTTCAATTAATTACCAGAGTTCAGGACGAAGCCCACAGATTTGCAATTGAATATCATCGCTCCTTACGAAGCAAAGAGCAGGTGCATTCTGTATTAGACGATATTAAAGGGATTGGACCTGCTAGAAGAAAAGTACTGATGAGGGAGTTTTCCTCACTAGATGGAATTAAAAATGCACAAGTCGAAACATTGGCAAGGATATCTGGAATGAATGAACAGTCCGCGCAAAATGTATATGAATTTTTCCACACTAGAGCAGTTGAAGAAGATGAAGTTCTGTGATAAAATGAACAAAGTACACAGAATGCAATCCGGTAAGGAATGACGGAGATAAGGAGAAACAGATGGACAGTGTAAGTATTAAGAAAATAGTAAATAGAATGAAACTCAAAATTTTAAATCCGACTGTTAATATTTGCGACCAACAGGTAACAATGGCAGATGTCAATCGTCCTGCACTACAATTGACGGGATATTTCGAGCATTTTGAGAGCGATAGAATTCAGATTATTGGTATGGTGGAATACACATATTTACAGAAACTAAGTGAAATTGAAAAACTAAATGTATATGAAAAATTCTTTTCCCATAATATACCTTGTATGATTTTTTGTCGGGATTTAAAGCCAGATGAAGAATTACTTCGTATTGCAACAGATAATAATACACCTATCCTAGGCACAGACTATGGAACTTCCACGTTTACAGCAGAATTAATTTATTGCTTAAGCGAAGAACTGGCACCTAGTATTTCCATTCATGGAGTACTGGTAGATGTATATGGAGAAGGACTTTTAATTACCGGAGAAAGTGGAATCGGTAAGAGTGAAGCAGCACTGGAATTAATTCGCAGAGGACACCGGCTGGTAAGTGATGATGTAGTGGAAATTCGTAAAATCAATGAACACACCTTAGTTGGGACAGCTCCGGATATTACTCGTTATTTTATCGAGCTACGTGGTATTGGAATTATAGATGTGAAGACATTGTTTGGTGTGGAATGCGTAAAGGAAAAGCAAAATATCGATTTGGTCATTAAATTGGAAGACTGGAAGAAAGAAAATGAATATGACCGTTTAGGGTTAGAAGAAGAGTATGCAGAGTTTTTGGGAAATAAAATAGTTTGTCATTCTCTTCCTATTCGTCCTGGTCGTAATCTTGCTGTTATTTGTGAATCAGCAGCAGTAAACCATAGACAAAAGAAAATGGGTTACAATGCAGCACACGAATTATATCGTCGTGTGCAGGAAAATTTGCAAAAAGGCTCAGAGGATTAATTATAAAAAAGAAATAGACTGATAAATATAGAAATAGGACTGATAAATGATAGAAAGAAGAGGATTTAAAATGGAAAGAAAAGATGCGTGGGAAAAATATCCGGAAGAAAAACGCGAGGAAGTCTTTGCCTTTGGTGAAGCATATAAGCAATTTATTTCAAATTGTAAGACAGAGCGTGAATGCGTAACAGAACTGATGCTACAGGCGAAAGAGGCAGGGTTTTGTAATTTAAAAGACATCATTGCAAAAGGAAAAGAATTAAAAGCCGGTGACAAGGTATATGCAGAAAATATGGGAAAGGTGCTAGCGCTTTTTGTTATTGGAAAGCAGCCATTAGAAATGGGAATGAATATTTTAGGAGCACATATTGATTCCCCAAGATTAGACTTAAAGCAAAATCCATTATATGAAGAAACAGGACTGGCATTACTGGATACACATTATTATGGTGGTGTGAAAAAGTATCAATGGGTGACACTTCCACTAGCACTCCATGGTGTGATTGTGAAAAAAGATGGGACTGTGGTAACGGTAAATATAGGAGAAAAAGAAGAAGATCCTGTATTTGGTGTCAGTGACTTATTAATCCATCTTTCTGGAGAACAGATGGAGAAGAAAGTAAGCAAGGCAATAGAGGGAGAAAATCTAGATATCCTAGTAGGAAGTATTCCTTTTAAGAGTTTGGCAGAGGAAGAAGCAGCCAAAGATACGGTGAAAACAAATGTATTAAATATTTTAAAAGCACAATACAACATTGAAGAAGAGGATTTCCTTTCGGCTGAAATAGAAGTAGTACCGGCAGGAAAAGCTAGAGATTATGGATTTGATCGAAGTATGATTATGGGCTACGGTCATGACGACCGTGTATGTGCATATCCATCTTTTATTGCTACATTAGAGGCAGGAACCTGTGAGAAAACAAGTGTATGCTTATTGGTAGACAAAGAAGAAATTGGAAGTGTAGGAGCAACCGGTATGCAGTCTAAATTTTTCTCCTATGCAGTTGCAGAAATATTAGAAGCAATGGGAGGATATCGACAGATTGCATTTAATCGTGCCATGGACAACTCCAAGGTACTTTCGTCGGACGTAAGTGCCGCATATGATCCACTATATCCTTCTGTTATGGAGAAAAAGAACAGTGCTTATTTTGGAAAAGGAATGGTGTTTAATAAATTCACCGGATCTAAGGGAAAAGGTGGTTCTAATGATGCCAATCCAGAATATATCGCAGAATTACGTAAAATTATGGATGATAACGATATTTCATTCCAAACAGCAGAACTTGGGAAAGTAGATCAAGGCGGTGGTGGAACCATTGCATATATTCTGGCAAATTATAATATGTCTGTAATTGACAGTGGTGTAGCAGTGCTTAATATGCATGCACCATGGGAAATTATCAGCAAAGTAGACCTCTATGAAGCAAAACGCGGCTATGAAGCATTTTTGAAAGAGGCATAGGGTGGAAAGCTTATTTGTAGAAGAGTTACGTAAGATACTAAAAGAAGAACAGATTTGTGTAAAAGAACCTATGAATGTTCATACCACATTTCGAACAGGGGGGGCAGCAGAGTACTATGCCCGCCCTTCTGTTTCTCAAATTCCACAGGTGATTACAGTATGCAAAGAATATCAGATACCATGGATGGTAATTGGAAATGGAAGTAATTTACTGGTAAGTGATAAGGGAATTCAAGGATTAGTAATAGAAATTGGAAAAATGGCAAGTGAGATTACCATAGAGGGAAGCACTTTAAAAGCACAAGCAGGAGCATTGCTTTCTGCCGTTGCAAGAAATGCAGCAAATCATGGACTTTCCGGAATGGAATTTGCAGCGGGAATACCAGGAACCATAGGAGGCGCGGTAGTAATGAATGCAGGAGCCTATGGGGGAGAGATGAAAGATATTATAGCACGAGTAACAGTATTGACACCAGAAGGCGATAGTTGTGTGCTAGAGGCAGATGAGCTTTTGCTAAGTTACCGTAAAAGCTGTATTTTGGAGCATTCTTATCTTGTTCTTTCAGCAGACTTGCTGCTAAATCCGGCAGATACTAAGAACATAGAACAGGAAATGGCAAGGCTGCGAAAGCTGCGTATTGCCAAGCAGCCACTAGAGTACCCTAGTGCAGGCAGTACCTTTAAAAGACCAGATGGATATTTTGCAGGAAAGCTGATACAAGATGCAGGATTAAGAGGATATCAGGTAGGTGGTGCACAGGTTTCAAAGAAGCATTGTGGATTTATCATTAACAAAGACAATGCCACAGCGACAGATGTTTACCAATTAATTCAGGAAGTACAAGGCAAAGTAGAAGAAAAATTCAATGTGAAATTAGAACCGGAAGTGAAATTCATTGGAGAATTTTAAAGGAGGAACTACGTGAAATTTTTAATTTTAACAGGAATGTCAGGTGCCGGAAAAAGTACAGCATTAAAAATAATGGAAGACATTGGATATTTTTGTGTGGATAATCTTCCCATTGCATTGATTGATAAGTTTGCAGAGTTAGCAGATTTACCTAATTCAGAGCTTCAAAAAGTAGCAGTGGGAATTGACATTCGAAGTGGTCAAAGTTTAGAAGAACTTCAGGATGTTTTAGATCGATTGCATAAGAAGGGGAAACTCTTTGAAATCATGTATCTGGACTCTACAGATGCAGTACTGGTGAAACGTTACAAAGAAACCCGCAGAACCCATCCCCTATCAGGTGGAGAACGGATTGATAAAGGGATTGCAGAAGAACGCAGACGCATGGAGTTTTTAAAAAGGCAGGCAGATTATATACTAGACACCAGCAATATGCTTACCAGAGAATTAAAAGGTGAACTTTCTAAGATTTTTGTTCAAAATCAGGTATATAAGAATTTGTTTATTACCATTGTGTCCTTTGGATTCAAATATGGGATACCGGCAGATGCGGATTTGGTCTTTGATGTACGTTTTCTTCCCAACCCATATTATGTAGATGGACTTAGAGTAAAAACAGGGAATGACAAAGAAATACAAGACTTTGTATTACAGTATCCAGAAGCAGGAACATTTTTGGATAAACTAGAAGATATGGTAAAATTTTTAATTCCAAATTATATTGTAGAAGGAAAGACGCAGCTTGTAATTGGAATAGGCTGTACTGGTGGAAAACACCGCTCGGTAACACTTGCCAATGAATTATATTTAAGAATTAAGAACCAAAAGGAATTTGGAATTAAAATAGAACATAGAGATATTCAAAAAGATGCCTTACGCAAGTAGGTAAGGCATAACCGCAGAAAGCGGGTATATTTCAAGTAGGAGGAAACATCGTGTCTTTTTCCAGTGATGTAAAAGAGGAATTGTCAAGGCAGTTTCACAAGAGCAGGCATTGCCAAATCGCAGAAATCGCAGCCATTTTAGGATTTGCAGGCAAGATAGAGGAGGAAGAGGGTGTAAGAAATTTACGAGTATACACAGAGAATCTTCCTTTAGCACGGAAATATTTTATGCTGATGAAAAGAATATTTCATATCAATACCAGCATCGCAGTAAGACAGAATGTATATTTACATAAGAGTAGAACGTTTATCATGTCTCTTACTAGTCCAAAAGAAATTGACAAAGTGCTTCAAACGGTGAAATGGCAGAATGAAAAGGGAGAAAATATTCATAATAATCAATTAGTACAAGAACTTTTAGTACAAAATTCCTGCTGCCGCCGTGCCTTTATTAGAGGAGCGTTTTTAAGTGCCGGCTCTATGAGTGATCCGGAAAAATCATATCATTTTGAAATTGTTTGTTCTTCCCAAAAAAAATCAACTCAATTAATGGATATTATAAATAGTTTTGACATAGATGCAAAGGTTGTAATGCGCAAAAAAAGCTATGTGGTCTATGTAAAAGAAGGCTCTCAAATTGTGGATATGTTAAATATTATGGAAGCACATGTGGCATTAATGGAGCTTGAAAATGTTCGCATTCTCAAGGAAATGCGCAATTCTGTGAATCGACAGGTGAATTGCGAAACAGCAAATATAAATAAAACCGTAAGTGCAGCAGTAAAGCAAGGAGAAGATATTAGGTATATTCAAAAAAGAATGGGACTTGAAAATTTACCGGAAAATTTGCAGGAAATTGCGTGGGTAAGGCAGGAATATCCACAAGCATCTTTAAAGGAATTAGGTACATTTTTAGATCCACCAGTAGGAAAATCTGGAGTAAATCACAGACTACGGAAATTGTGTGAAATTGCAGAAGAACTGCGTAGAAAATAAAAGGAGCTGGGTGTGTATGAAAAAAAAGAAATTACTATTTGTGTTTAATCCTTTTTCCGGAAAGGGAGAAATAAAAAATAAGCTGATGGAAATCGTAGACCTATTTGTAAAACATGGCTACGAGGTAACCATTCATTCCACCCAGTACCCACAGGATGCGATGGAACTGGTACATGAAAAAGCAGGAAAATATGATTTAGTGGTTTGCAGCGGAGGAGATGGAACCTTAGACGAAACAGTCACCGGAATGATGAAGCGTGAAAAAAAAGTTCCCATTGGGTATATTCCAGCAGGAAGTACAAATGATTTTGCTAATTCCCTTAAAATTCCAAAAAGAATGGATAAAGCGGCATTAATAGCAGTGGAAGGAGAACCCTTTCGCTGTGATGTAGGAAGTTTTGCAGGGGATTATTTTGTTTATATTGCAGCATTTGGACTATTTACCAATGTGTCTTATGAAACTAGTCAGGAGCTTAAAAATCGTATTGGACATGCCGCATATATTTTGGAAGGGGTCAAGCAGCTTCATACGATTCAGTCCTATCACATGAAAATCACCTATGATAATCAGGTGATTGAAGATGAATTTATTTACGGCATGGTTACAAATTCTGTATCCGCAGGTGGATTCAAAAATATAACCGGAAAGAATGTAGAGTTGGATGATGGTCTTTTTGAAGTAACTTTAATTCGGATGCCTAAAAATCCTTTGGAATTAAATGAAATTATAGCCAGTCTTACCAATATGATTGATAATACAGACACTATCTATACATTTAAGACAGACTGCATTCAAATTATATCAAAAGATCCAGTTTCTTGGACATTAGACGGAGAATATGGTGGAATTCATGAAGATATTACAATACGCAATGAGAAACAAGTGATTCAGATTATGGTAAAAAAGGAACCTAAATCATTGCCTGCAACAGAAGAAACAGAAGAGATTGGACAAATTGTCTAAAATTGAACAAGGGAAAGAAAAAGATTTTGTAAAGTTGGTTCTTTTCTTTTTGGAAGAAATAGAGTAAACTAGAAGACAGGGCGGGTTTCCGCAATGGATAAAATATGAAAATATATGGAGGAATGATTATGTTAGTATCTGCAAAAGAAATGTTACAGAAAGCAAAGGCTGGACACTATGCGGTTGGTCAGTTTAACATCAATAACTTGGAGTGGGCAAAGTCCGTATTGACTACAGCACAGGAATTAAAGGCTCCAGTTATCTTGGGAGTATCTGAAGGTGCTGGCAAGTATATGACAGGATATAAAACAGTAGTAGGCATGGTAAATGGAATGATGGAAGAATTAAATATTACTGTACCGGTAGCACTTCATTTAGATCACGGCGGATATGAAGGATGTTTAAAATGTGTAGAAGCAGGATTCTCTTCTATTATGTTTGATGGTTCTCATTACCCAATTGACGAAAATGTAGCAAAAACAACAGAATTAGTAAAACGTGCTCATGAAAAAGGAATGTCTATTGAAGCAGAAGTTGGTTCTATTGGTGGAGAAGAAGATGGTGTAATTGGAGCTGGAGAATGTGCTGACCCACAGGAATGCAAATTAATTGCTGATTTAGGTGTTGATATGTTAGCAGCAGGTATTGGCAATATTCATGGGAAATATCCAGACAACTGGGCTGGATTAAGCTTTGAAACATTAGATGCAGTACAGAAGTTAACAGGGGATATGCCACTGGTACTTCATGGTGGTACTGGAATTCCAGAAGACATGATTCAAAAAGCAATTACACTAGGTGTTGCTAAAATCAATGTAAATACAGAATGTCAATTATCTTTTGCAGGAGCTACTAGAAAATATATTGAAGAAGGAAAAGATATTGCAGGAAAAGGCTTTGACCCAAGAAAATTATTAGCTCCTGGTGCAGCCGCAATTAGTGCAACAGTAAAAGAAAAAATTGAATTATTTGGTTCTGCAGGAAAAGCAGAATAACACTTTATTAGTTTTAGGGTGTTCCAAGGGAATTGGAATGCCCTTTTTTATTAAGGTAACATAATATGAAAGGATGTAGAAAAATGAGCGAGTATTTTAATGTAGCAGAAATTTTTGGTGAAAATGTATTTAACGATACTGTAATGCGGGAGCGTTTACCAAAAAAAGTATACAACAAATTAAGAGAAGTAATTGACGAAGAGAAAGACTTAGATCCAGAAACAGCAGATGTTGTTGCACATGAAATGAAAGAATGGGCAATTGAAAAAGGTGCAACACATTACAGCCACTGGTTTCAGCCATTAACTGGAGTAACAGCAGAGAAACATGATTCTTTTATTACAGCTCCCATGGAAAATGGAAAAGTACTTATGAGTTTTTCAGGAAAAGAATTAATCAAAGGAGAACCAGATGCTTCTTCTTTCCCATCAGGTGGATTACGGGCAACTTTTGAAGCAAGAGGATATACTGCATGGGACTGCACTTCACCGGCATTTGTAAGACAGGATGCAGCGGGTGCGACGCTTTGTATTCCGACTGCATTTTGCTCTTATACAGGAGAAGCGTTGGATCAAAAAACGCCGCTGCTTCGCTCCATGGAAGCAATCGATGATCAATCTATGCGTCTAATTCGCTTATTTGGAAATACAACATCTAAAAAAGTTACCCCTTGTGTAGGACCAGAACAGGAATATTTTCTAGTAGACAAAAAGAAATACCTGCAAAGAAAAGACTTGATTTTTACTGGACGTACTCTTTTTGGAGCAATGCCTCCCAAAGGACAAGAGATGGATGACCATTATTTTGGATCCATTAGAGAACGTGTGGCATCTTATATGAAAGATGTTAATAAGGAACTATGGAAATTAGGAGTAAGCTCTAAAACCCAGCATAATGAAGTTGCACCGGCACAACATGAATTGGCACCCATTTATGCCAAAGCTAATGTTGCAGTGGATCATAATCAGCTTATTATGGAAACGTTAAAGAAGGTGGCAGAACGCCATGATTTAATCTGTTTACTTCATGAAAAGCCCTTTGCTGGAGTCAATGGTTCTGGTAAACATAATAACTGGTCCCTTACAACAGATGATGGCATTAACTTATTGGAACCGGGAAAAACACCGCATGAAAATATTCAATTTTTATTAGTATTAACCTGTATTTTAAAAGCAGTTGACAAATATTCTGATTTACTTCGTGAATCAGCAGCAGATCCAGGAAATGATCACAGACTAGGGGCAAATGAAGCACCTCCTGCTATTATTTCTGTATTTTTGGGAGAGCAGTTACAAGATGTACTGTCGCAGCTAATAAGCACAGGAGAGGCCACAAGAAGCTTAAAAGGCGGCACCTTCCAGATGGGAGTTAAGACACTTCCAGATTTTGCAAAGGATGCCACGGATCGGAACAGAACATCACCTTTTGCATTTACTGGAAATAAATTTGAATTTCGTATGGTTGGCTCTAATGATTCTGTTGCAGCACCAAATGTGGTACTAAATACCATAGTGGCAGAAGCATTTTCCGATGTGTGTGATGTGTTGGAACAGGCAGAGGATTTTGACATTGCAGTTCATGATTTAATTAAAGAACAAGCTACCAATCATCAGAGAATTGTATTTAATGGAAATGGATATGCCGAAGAATGGTTAGAAGAAGCCCAAAGACGGGGATTGCCTAATATTACATCTATGGTGGATGCAATTCCAGCAGTAACTACAGATAAAGCGATTGCATTATTTGAGAAATTTAGTGTATTTACCAGACCTGAATTAGAATCCAGAGCAGAAATTTTATATGAAAATTATGCAAAGGCAATTAATATTGAGGCACGCACCATGATGGATATGGCCAGCAAACAAATTATTCCGGCAGTTATTAAGTATACAACGCTGCTGGCAGAATCCATTAATGCTGTGAAAGCGGCATGCGACGCGGATGTCAGTGTCCAGATTGAATTGCTTACGGAAGTGTCAGACTTGCTATCGGATACCAAAGTTGCTATGTCAACATTGTCAGAAGCTACGGATCGGGCATCTAAAATAGAAGAAGGAAGAAATCAGGCAATTTGTTATAGAGATGAAGTAAAGACTGCCATGGAGGTATTAAGAATACCGGTGGACAGATTAGAAATGTTGGTATCCAAAGATATGTGGCCAATGCCATCATATGGAGACTTAATATTTGAGGTATAAAAGGGAGGATGCCAGGCAACTAATGTTGTCTGGCATTTATTATGAAAAAGTTTATTCGAAATAGTAAAATTAATTACTTGAGATTGTCGCTTATCATGATTTTATTATATGCGGTAGAAATGAAGTTTCCATGCTTTTAAAGTGAAAGTTCTTTGAATGTAAAATGAATAAACTGTGAACGATGAATTTATGATTGAAAAAAGAAAAAAGAGAAACTTGCAATTTTAAGTAAAAAATTATATGATAAGATTATCAAGACACCATGCGAAGGAGGAATCTCCATGAACGATAACGTATTATTTATTAATCGGGATAAAAGTGTAATTCAAGAGTTTTTGGATGCAATGCAGGACTACAAATTTGAAATTGATACAGTGGACAGTGGATTAGAAGCAGCAGCTTTAATCAAAAGAAAACGTTATAAGGTGGTAATTACCGGAATGAGTTTATCCACATTTGACGGAAATAAACTTATTATGTATTTGAATGAACATTATCCTGAGACTGTGTGTATCGTATACACGATACGAGTAGATTTAGCCCAGCTTAGACTATTAGTAAATGAGCGCAATGTGTTTCGTATTTTTTTAAGACCAGCAAATTATCGTGGGGATTTTTATAATGCACTGAAAGATGGATTTACTTATTTCGATATGAAAGAAGCGGAAAAAATAAAGCAGGAATTATTGGAACAAAAAAAAGAAAATGCTGTTGTGAATATTAGCGAAATGGAAGCGGTGTTTATTTCATGGGAAGAGGAAAAAGAACTGTTTGCACAATTTCTGTTTCCTTTGGTCAGACTTACGGTAGAAGAATATGGACCGGAATTGACTAAGGCAAGAATGCAGTATTTATTAAATTATGAAGAGGAAATTTTATCTTATGGTTTGAAGAAAGATAGCAAACCGTGTGGAAATTTGGAAGAAATGGAAGTCTGGATTCAGAAAGAATTTAAGGGAGAACACAGAGAAATTGTCATACAGGCAGAAGATGTTCAAGGTGATATCGATGCAGGATTTTATGAAAATGTATATCTGGTGATTTGGTTGTTATTGAAACGATTCGAAATGTTTTCTCCGGAATATAAAGTTACGGCACAAATTCAATCTTTCAATCAAAATAAATCGGTTGTGATTGTAACGGCTGTGTTTCCATATGCCGGTTGGGAACACACAGAAAATGAAAAAATATTTCAAATGTTAAGTAAGGTCACAGAAAACGTGATAGAAAATGTGTCAAAAGATACCACTAGAGTGATAGAGGGAAATGAAGTACAGTATCGTGTAGAGCTTAGAGCCGGAGGCTATGGTAGAAAAGTACTTTATGGACAGTAATGAAAAGAATCCTGCTTGCAGGATTCTCCGCCTGCGGCGGGTTAATTTATTAACCTATTACATCTTTGCTGCAGTGCGATTCTCACAGAGTGCTTTTTACTACGTAGGGAGCACTTTCCTATCTAATAAGAAAAAACAGCTTTCTTGGATAAAGCAATTGCTTTATCCAGGAAAGCTGTTTTTAAAATGAGAAAGTCAAGGTGTGGCAGTATGGGGAGGATTGGTTCCTCCAGAAGTGCCGCCCCCAGGAGTACCGCCCCCAGGAGTACCACCTCCAGAAGTGCCGCCCCCAGGAGTACCGCCTCCAGAAGTGCTGCCCCCAGAAGTGCCGCCCCCAGGAGTACCGCCTCCAGAGGTGCCGCCCCCAGAAGCAGTTCCAGGATTATTAATATCTGGTATGGTTGGAGCAGCAGGTACAGGTGTCTGAGTTAATGCACTGTGTATGTTACAGGTACTCTGTGCCTGTACTTCTGATAATAAGTAAGCACCATCATCGGTATTGGCAGAGCCACCGACGATATAAACACCGGTCTGTTTGGAAGATTCTGGACAATGCTCATTTGCAAGCATTCCAGAAACAGTACAGATAGTAGCACGTACATGATGATCACAATATTCTGTAGGCACTGTGCCGGCGGCGAAGTATTCGGTTTCCACCATACTGCCTCTAGGATCACAGTCGCAAAGACCTTCTACTGCAAGTTTACCGGATTTCTTGCATACGGCAGCAGTTACTATGCCTTCAGGTTTTGGAAAATCTTTATCTTCCAAAGGTTCATGGATACGTGCCATAATATTTTTCCAAAGCGTCTTAGGACTGCTGGTCATACCTGATTTTTTTTGTGGACTGTTATCATCATATCCGCACCATACAGAGCAGGTGTAATAAGGAGTAAATCCGGCAAACAGCGCATCACGGTTCTTGGTAGTGGTACCAGTTTTTCCGGCAATATGCATATTGGAGAAATTAACAGCACCACCGGTTCCTACCGAAATAACATCTTTCATAGCATCAGTTAGAAGAAATGCAGTAGTTTCTTTTAATACGGTGTGGGTCTCTGGTGTATTGTCAATTAAAACATTTCCAGCATGATCTAGAATTTTCGTGTAAAATCTAGGTTTGATGTAGGTACCACCATCTGCTATGGTAGCAAATGCGGCAGTTAGTTCTAAGTTGGTAACTCCTTTGGTAATGCCACCTAAAGCCATGGGCTGACCAATATCACGGCTGTCTAGGGTAGTAAAACCAAAATTTTTCAAATAATCATATCCTAGTTGAGGTGAAATATCCGTCAAGGTTTTAACCGTTACCACGTTGATAGATTTGGTAATAGCATAACGCAAAGTAGTAAAACCACGATAACTATTATCATAATTCTTTAAAGAAGTACCGTTTGCATAGGCAAATGGTGCATCATCTTGAACTGTGGCAAGGGTCATGCCCGCAGTATCAAGAGCTGGTGCATAGGCAGCAAGGACTTTAAAGGTAGAACCGGGCTGTCTGGTAGTCTTGGTTGCACGGTTTAGGGTACGACTGCCGGTTTTATCTCCGCGTCCCCCTACAATCGCTTTCACATCACCGGTGGTTTGATCGATGAGGGTAAGGGAAGACTGAGGCTGTAAGGTAAAAATAACAGATTCGCCATTATCTACAATGATATCTCCCTCAGCCATAATTTCGGATTTGTAAGTGTCAATCGCGGCCTGTGCAGCTTCCTGAGAATCAAAATTTAGGCTATAGCCTGGTGTGGAAGCATTATAGTGGGAAATCATCGTCTGATCACTGTAATTTTCAATCGTACCATCTGCTTTTTGAATGGTCAGACGATAGGAAAAGGAATATTCTGCATTACTAGAATAATTATCCGGATTGTTGACTTCTTCATCACAGATTGCCTGAATTCCAATGTCCTGGGTAGATTGAATGGTAAGTCCACCATTATAAAGGAGCTTATATGCCTGAGTATCGGTATAACCTTTTTTTTCAACTAAATCCGCAATAACTTGATCAATTACAGCATCTACAAAATAGGAATTGGGATCAGATTCGGCAAATTCAATATTCACCTGTTGAATCCTTGCGTAAACATCATCTGCTAAGGCTTCTTCATACTGTGCAGCTGAAATATACCCCTGTTCTTTCATGTTTTTAAGAACAAGTTTTTGACGTTTGGCATTTTCCTGTGGATAACTAACTGGATTATATGCAGCTGGATTCTTGGTAATACCGGCAATTACAGCACTTTCAGATAAAGTAAGAGCAGAAACATCTTTACCAAAATAGCGTCTGGATGCAGCTTGAACACCAAGGGTATTTTGTCCTAAGTTAATGCTGTTTAAATAATTTTCAAGAACCCAATCTTTGGATCTGATTTTGCTTAACTCAACAGCAAGATATTGTTCTTGAAGTTTTCGCTCTACTCGTTCGGATGGAGATTCATCTGTCCAGCCTTCAAATACATTATTTTTTAGCAGCTGCTGGGTAATCGTGCTGGCACCTTGTGAAAAATGCCCGCTAGTAAGTCCTTTTACCCCTGCACGGAGAATTCCTTTCAGATCAATACCATTATGATCGTAGAAACGCGCATCTTCAATAGCGACAAAAGCATGCTGCATATCTATGGGAATCTCCCCTAGATTAACAAATACACGGTTGGAACCCGATGCTACTAGTGTAGCAGTTTCATTGCCTTGGTTATCCAAAACTACGGATAAATAGCCAGTTGGAGTAGGATCAATATCTGCAATGTCTGGTGCGGAATCAATAATACCTTTAAAAATACCAATGCCGGCACAGCCGCCAACGATAATGGCTGCAAACAAACAGACAAGTAACGATTTGAAAAATATTACTGTAAATTTCTTACGTATCAAGGTTGCTTTGGAAGTAATTTTTTTATTTTTCCGAGCTGCACCTTTTTTACCATAATTCATAATAAGCCTCCTTTAATAAAGAAAAACATTATGACCCTGTGGTGGTCAAAGCAGCAAAAGAGAGAAGCCTCAATTGCCTATCCGTTCATTATAGCAAAAAAGAATCATTAAATAAAGAAAAAGTTCCTTAATATTCCCAGAATGCAAATTGCGTAAAAGAGAAATGTATGATACACTAATGTCTAATATTGCTTTAAAATACGGAGAATAGAGATGGAACAGGAATCATATAAGATAGTATATCAAGGTGGCACAGGAGAAATTGTCGAAAAAAAGTCACGTTTTATCGCCATAGTTCGAAGCATAGAAACAGAAGAGCAGGCACTGCAAATCATTGCGGACAGAAAAAAAGAATATCGAGATGCATCTCACCACTGCTCTGGGTATGTGGCAGGAATTACCCATCAGCTTCAACGATGCAGTGATGATGGAGAGCCAAGCAAAACCGCAGGACGGCCTATTTTAGATGTATTATTAGGGGAAGATATTCATAACGCATTAGTAGTAGTAACCAGATATTTTGGAGGTACACTTCTTGGAACAGGCGGTTTAGTACGTGCTTATCAAAAAGCCACGCAGATGGCACTGGAGAATAGCATAATTTTAGAAAAATATATTGGCAGGGAATTGGAAATACATACAGAATATGGTGACATAGGTAAAATACAATATTTGTTGGCACAAAATAATATCAACATCACTGATACACAATATACAGAACAGGTGATAATAAAAGTGGTGGTAGCTGCTAATAAGCAGACAATGCTGAAAGAAATAATTACAGAAGGAACCAATGGAGCAGCAGCTATTTTATTGGGAAAACCAGTAGAATTTGGACTATTAGAGGGAAAGGTGCTACTGTTTCCTAGAACATAAAAGCTGTTACAATAGGACGATAAAAGAATAATTGATAGAGAAAAAATAAGCAGTAAAGAAAAAAGTTTAAGAAAAATCAAAAAAATGTTTAAGAAAAATCAAAAAAGGACTTGCATTTTTATTTTTCCTAATGTATAATACAACATGTTGAAAAACATTGGATATTGGCCCATCGCCAAACGGTAAGGCAACGGACTCTGACTCCGTCATCTCCAGGTTCGAATCCTGGTGGGCCAGTTACAGACCATCACAACATGTGATGGTCTTTTTTGGTAAAAAAAGATAGGGGAGTGGAACGATTATGTACAGTTTTGATAGCAGAATTCGGTACAGTGAAGTGAATAAAGAAGGAAAGATAACATTAAATTCCGTTCTAAATTATTTTCAAGACTGCAGTTTTTTTCATTCAGAAGATATTGGGATAGGAATAAAATATTTAGAACAGGAGCAGAAAGCATGGGTACTCAATGCGTGGCAGGTTCAGGTGAAACGTTATCCAGGTTATGGGGAAGGAGTTACCATCAGTACTTGGCCATATAGTTTTAAGGGTTTTTTAGGAGGTCGTAATTTTACCATGAAAACCCAAGAGGGAGAAATGTTAGCCTATGCTAATTCTACATGGACGCTATTGGATTTACAGACCATGCATCCTACTAGATTATTGCCTAAAATGAAGGAAGTGTATCAATTATCAAAAGAACTTCCCATGGAACAAAGAGCAAGGAAAATTTTACTGCCCAAAGAGATGAAAGCAGAAGAGTCTTTTTCAGTACATCATGACCATATTGATACCAACCAACATGTCAATAATGGAAGATATGTAGGAATGGCTCAGGAATACCTGCCGGAAACATTTGAGATAGGCAGGATGCGGGCAGAATATAAAAAAGCAGCTGTTTATGGGGATATCATTTATCCTTTTATAGCAGAAGAAACAGGGAAGATCATTGTGAATTTGGCAGACAGGGAAGAAAATCCATACGCCATTATAGAGTTGGAGGAAACCATATGATTCGATTAGGAGAAAAGCAGGAACTTACAGTAGTAAAACAAGTAGAATTCGGCATTTATTTGGCAGAAAAAGACAGAGAAGAAGAAAGAATTTTATTGCCAGGAAAACAAGTTCCGCAAGGAATAGAGATTGGAGATACCCTAGAGGTATTTGTATATAAGGATTCTAAAGATAGGATTATTTCTACTCGGGTAGAACCTAAGCTTAAGATAGATGAGTTTGCCGTATTAGAGGTGATTTCTGTTCAGAAAATCGGAGCATTTTTAGACTGGGGACTGGAAAAAGATTTGTTTCTTCCATATAAAGAACAGATGGGCAGAGTTCGTGAGGGAGATCAGGTTTTAGTTAGACTTTATATTGATAAAAGCAGTCGTCTTTGCGCTAGCATGCGTGGTATCTATGAGTTATTAAAGAAAGATTCAGAGTATCAAATTGGTGATATCGTACATGGACGTGTTTATGAATTTAGTGATAATTTTGGAGCGTTTGTAGCAGTGGATGACCGTTATTCCGCATTGATTCCTCATCATGAGGATCATACTTCTTTGAAATTAGGTGATACCATAGAAGCAAGGGTAACAGCAGTTAAGCCAGATGGTAAATTAGACTTAACATTGCGAGAAAAAGCATATATGCAGATAGATATGGATGCACTGCAGGTAATGGAACTTTTAGAAGAATATGAAGGGGTACTTCCCTTTACGGATAAGGAGTCACCGGAAGTGATTATGCGTGAGACGAAAATGAGTAAAAATGCATTTAAACGTGCAGTAGGACATTTATATAAGGAAAGAAAAATCGAAATTACTTCAACCAGTATTCGGAGATTATAATAAAGAGGAGTATGAAATGATGCTAAATGAAAACCTGCTGGAGGCGTTTCTTGACTGCGTGGAAGGTGTTTATGCGCTCGAAGAGGACACCTACAAAATTGTCTACGCCAACCACTTCCTCAGCGAGAGCCGCGGTCGCCGAATAGAGGGTGAGCCGTGCTATCGAGCTCTTATGGGGAGAGACACGCCCTGTTTGTTTTGTCCCGCATTGCGGGAAGATGACACCGCATTTTATAGCTGGGAGTGGTTTGACCCCATCAGTGGTATGTGGCTGAAAATTAAAAATCGCCTGGTCACAGTGGACGGCGTGCGCTACCGGGTGGGCAACCTCAATGCGGTGACCGACATGATGGATTTGAGCCGCGAGGCTGTGACGGAAATGGGGGCTTTAAATCGGGTCATTCAGCAGTACAACCAGACGAAAAACGAACTGGAGTATGAGTCTACCCATGACCGCATGACCCGGCTTTATAACCGTAATCAGTACATTCACGATATGAGCCTGAGTGGAACAGTCCGCTCCGCTGGGGCATTGTTCTTTGACCTGAATAACCTCAAAGAAGTCAATGACCGCTATCGCCATGCCGCGGGAGATATGCTTCTGCGGCGGCTGGCAGCCAGTCTAGGACCTGCTGATAGTCCGGATCGGCGAGTCTATCGCATCGGAGGTGATGAATTCGTGGTGCTGTATAAGAATTGCACCGAAGCCGAGCTGTCCGATTGCCTATCTGGGATTTTAGCGGATCTCTGCCGCAGGAACAAAGGGGAGGAGCTGACCTGTATTGCTGCGGTGGGCGCGGCCTGGTCGGATGAAATCATTGACCTGGAGGAATTGGTGCAGGAGGCTGATCGGCGTATGTATCTCGATAAACAAGAAAAGAAAGGTCGTGCTGTCACATGATAACATTTTTGATTGCCCTGGCTCTATTGGTCATCGGGTACTTCACCTACGGAAAGATTATGGAACATGTCTTTCACCCGGATGCGCGCCCCACACCCGCTGTGACGATGGCGGACGGCGTGGACTATGTGGAAATGCCAACCTGGAAGGTCTTTCTCATACAGCTACTCAACATCGCGGGAACTGGACCCATCTTTGGGGCGCTAATGGGAGCGGTATTCGGTCCTGTGGTGTTCCTCTGGATTGTATTTGGTTGTATTTTAGGCGGAGCGGTTCATGATTACTGTATCGGCATGATTTCCGTGCGTATGGGTGGCGCGTCGGTATCCGAGATTGTAGGAAAATATTTGGGAAATGGCATGAAGCAGGTGATGCGAGTGTTCTCGGTAGTTTTGCTCATACTGTTGGGTACGGTGTTCGTCACCAGTCCGGCTACACTCATTGCCATGCTTACCCCAGAAGCTCTAAATGTTTCCTTTTGGGTGATAGTTATCCTTGTTTACTACCTGCTGGCAACCTTACTGCCCATTGATAAGCTGATTGGTAAAATTTATCCAGTATTCGGGGCAATCCTCATCATTATGGTGCTGGGCGTTGCGGGTGGCATTCTCGTGGGTGGCTACCAAATCCCAGAGCTGACACTGCAAAATCTCCATCCGGACGGAAAACCGGTCTGGCCGTACATGTTCATTACGGTAGCCTGTGGCGCGGTGTCCGGCTTCCATGCTACCCAATCGCCCATAATGGCTCGGTGTATAAAAAAAGAAGCGGACGGGCGCAAGGTGTTCTACGGAGCCATGATTACCGAAGGTATCATTGCCCTCATCTGGGCTGCGGCAGGCGTGGCGTTTTACGGCTCCACGAGCGGCTTGCAGGCAGCGCTTTCCTCCTTAGGGCAGTCTGGCGTGGTCTACGATATTTCTACCACACTTTTGGGTGTCGCAGGTGGGGCACTGGCTGTGGTCGGCGTGGTGATGTGCCCCATCACCAGTGGAGATACGGCCTTTCGCTCGGCCAGGCTCACTCTGGGCGACTGGTTTCACATCGACCAGAATAAAATTGGAAAACGGCTTCTGCTGACCTTGCCACTGCTGACAATTGGTGCCGTGCTCACGCAGGTTGATTTTAATATTATCTGGCGTTATTTCTCATGGAGCAACCAAACCCTCGCCATGATTTCCTTGTGGGCGGTGGCGGTCTATCTGCGCCAAAACTGTGGCAAGGCGAACAGTCTTATGGCAGCCCTACCCGCCACATTTATGTCGGCGGTGTGCAGTACCTATATCCTGATGGCAGATGAGGGTCTAAAGTTGGCGGAAAGCATAGCCTATCCCATCGGTATTTTATTTGCGCTGATTTGCGCGGGAATCTTCTTCCTCCGCTGCTACCGAAAACCATTGACACACAAGGAGACTTTGCAGTGAAAGTTGTGTATAACGAATGTGATAAAATCATGGTTCTGTGGATAAAACTACGGAAACTCAAGTATTGATTTTTTCAGATCTTAAAGAGTAAGGATTCATTTGCTGAAATCTATATCCATTGTTTTTTCAATATCTTTTAATAGATCATCATGGTAAAAGGATTCTTCAATTCTCCAAAGCACTCTGTAAATATCAATCATCTTATTGTCGGATGCTTCCATAATTTTTCAGTGCCACGAACAAATATGCTAAACATGTATCCATCGAGCTACATCATTTAAAAAAGTAGCTGCAAAAGTGTGAAAAAGCCGTAGGATACGATAAACATATCCTACGGCTTTTCTTAAGGACGGAAAACATCCTTATTTGTCGAAGCCCTTTGGGCAGCCTGTTTTTTTACTAAACCGAGATGTCAATATTGGCACCGAGATGGGGATTCACGGATTGCTCTAAGGCTTTTACCATGGAATCGCCCATTACTTCTACCATATCAAGCTGTTTCCCTAACATGGCTACGCCTACGTCATTATTTAACTTTGACATACTTAATGCAGTTGATAAAGAAGCAATATCCATCTTACTCTCCACCTTTCTTTTTTTTATTATGACATGCAAAAGATAAAAAAGCAATAGTCTTTGGAAGAAATAGGAAAAACGGATGTAAAAAAGATGAAAAATGTGTATAATAAGAAAACAAAAGTAGAAACTGAAAGCAAGAAATCAAGGTATTAGGAGGTAACGATATGGTATATGATGTTATTATTTTAGGAAGTGGTCCAGCAGGATTGAGCGCGGCTATTTATGCTCAAAGGGCACGACTGAATACGTTAGTAATTGAGGAAAAACCATTAAGTGGTGGGCAAATACTGGACACTTATGAAGTGGACAATTATCCTGGACTTCCAGGAATGAGTGGGTTTGAGTTGGGAAGTAAACTTCGTTCTCATGCAGACGGACTTGGAACTGTTTTTGAAAATGTCCAGGTAATGCAGGTAAGACGAAAAGGAAAATATAAAGAAGTAGTAACAAACAAGGAAATCTATTTAACCAAAAGTGTAATTGTGGCAACAGGAGCCAATCACAGAAAATTGGGAATTCCAGGAGAAGAAAAATTAATGGGTATGGGTGTTTCCTATTGTGCCACTTGCGATGGAGCTTTTTTCAAGGGAAGAACGGTAGCGGTAGCAGGTGGTGGAGATGTAGCGTTGGAAGATGCTTTGTTTTTAGCGAGAGGATGTGAAAAAGTATATCTCATTCATCGAAGAGAGGAGTTTCGAGGAGCAAAGATACTTCAGGAAAAAGTACGAAATACCAAGAATATAGAATTAGTCTTAAATAGTACTATTCGTGAAATTCAAGGCGAAAATATGGTCCAAAGAATTATAGTACACTCTATTATAGAAGGAGTAGATTCAATAATGGAGGTTCAAGGTGTATTTATTGCAGTAGGAATCACGCCAAATTCCATTGAGGCAGAGGAAATATTAAAACGAGATGAACAAGGATATATTGTGGCAGGAGAAGATACTAGAACAAGTGAAGAAGGAATTTTTGCAGCAGGAGATGTACGCACAAAACAATTGCGTCAGGTGATTACAGCAGCAGCGGATGGCGCAAATGCAATTACATCTGTAGAAAACTACTTATTGCAGTGGCAGGAATCCTAATAGAATAATTCAACTTAAGGTTGACAGAAGTGCTACCCTTTGTTATAATAAATTTTGTAATAAATTCGTAACAAATGTTTTACTTGAACTGGTATAACATGAAAATAGAGAATGTGAAAAAATGGAGGGTAACATGAACAGAAATTCAATTAGAATAACCGCATGCTGTATCACGGCAACCATAGTTTTGTCAAGTAGTTCCTTAGTAGGTCACGCAGCAGTTACAGCTGGAGCCGGAAGCTTTGTTTCCGCAGCAGCAACGCAGCTGGAAGACACAACAGGAGTTCGTATAGATTCTTCAACTAATGCAGGGATTTCCCTTGCGCTATCTCAAAATTTATCTCAAAAATCAGAAAAAGTAGATACTGCCATTCAAATTGTCCAGAATGAAACACCTATAGTAAAGACAGAATATGATGATATTGCTGTTGCACAGGTAGATAACTATGTTAATGTTCGTGCTACGGCAAGTGAAGACGGCGAAGTACTAGGAAAGTTATATAATAATTCAGCTGCAACTGTTTTAGGCACAGAAGGCGACTGGTATAAGATTCATTCGGGAAGTGTGGAAGGTTACATTAAAGCAGAGTTTTTAGTAGTGGGAAATGCAGAATTATCAAAGTCAGTAGGCAATAGAGTGGCAGGAGTAAGAACACAGACTTTAAATGTTCGTACAGAGCCAAGTACAGAAGCAGGCATTTTGGGACAAGTACCAGAAGGTGAAGAACTTACCGTGGTAGAAGAAGCAGATGGCTGGGTTAAGGTATCTATTGAAGAAGGTGACGGCTATGTATCTAATGAATTTGTACAATGCAGCACCACTTATATTACAGCAGAATCAAAAGAAGAAGAAGCAGCAAGATTACAGAAAGAAGAAGATGAGCGAAAGGCCGCTGAAGCAGCAGCTAGAAAGGCTACAAAGAATTCAGCAGCAAGTGCAAAAAGTGCAAAAAGTTCAGGAAAATCTTCTCCATCTGCAGCAAGCTACAATCCTCCAAGCGGTGGAAATGGACAAGCAGCAGCTAATTTTGCAAGTCAGTTTGTAGGGAATCCTTATGTATACGGAGGTACTAGTTTAACAAATGGTGCAGATTGTTCTGGATTTATTATGAGCGTTTACGCAGAATTTGGGGTAGGATTGCCTCACTCTTCTAGTGGAATGAGAAGTGTTGGATATGAAGTAAGTCAGGATGAAATGCAGCCGGGAGATATTATTTGTTATAGTGGACATGTTGCAATGTATGCAGGTAATAACACAATTGTACATGCTAGTACGTCAAGTACAGGAATTAAATATACCTCACCTGCAAATTATAAGAGCATTATTACAGTAAGAAGAATTTTTTAAGAAAATAAATTAAGGGAGACTGCATTGCAGTCTCTTTTTTATTACATAAGAAAGTGATTCCTATATAATAAAAAATGCTCCGCGAGGATGGTACTATGGGAAAAAGATTGCAAGCAGGACATTTTTTCACGCTATTAGCAGAATAAGTCTATTTTGTAGCAGGAAATGATTGTGAAAATGTCAGGGAAAGAGAAGGAATTGTTACACACTTTAAAGAATTCGAATAAAAAGTTTATTGTATTAATTACAATAAACTTAATTAAAAAAGGCGCTCATAAAAAATGCACAAAGCAATCTCTATTATCATAAAAATATGAAAAAATTCATAAGAATATGAAAAAAGTTATCCACATCGTAAAAGAGGCAAAAATATCGAAAAAAGTAAGTTATACACCGAGTTATCAACAGTATCCACATGAAAGCATGTGGAAAGAGTGGTTTACATAGTAAAACAATAGAACAAATGTTTTGTAAGAATATGATGAAGTTGCGATTTTTGAAAAAAAAACAGAAAAAGGATTGACATTTTCAAAAACAAAAAAAGGGTTTTTATGTCGGAAAATGTCAGTTTATTGTGAGAAGTTATCTGTAAAAACGGGAGTTGAAAAATCTTCCACAGTTTGTTATACTTCATAGGTACTTTTAAATTTGGAAAATCAACGGTAAAGACAGGTGTCATATGATTAAGAAGATAGAGATTCTGGGAATGAAACTGGACAACTATACCGTCCGTGAGGCAATGCTCCAGGTAGAGGTATACTTAAATAATACGGTGATGAATACCATTGAAACCATTTCCATGGAGATGCTTATGAAAGCACAAGAGGATGAAGTGCTAAGAGAATGTGTTCAAAAGTTAGATCTTGCAATTGTATGTGAAAAAGAAATTTTAAAAGCAGCAGGAGTAAGTTCCGCACAACGGATGAGAGAAACAATGGATAATGAGTTTTTTAAAGAATTTATGAAACGAATTATTCGGAACAATAAAACGGTATATCTTTTAGGGGATACCAGCGTGAAAATTTTAGAATTACAGGAATTTTTACAAAACAATTATGAGAAACTAAAGATATGTGGTTCGTATGCGTTAGAAGATTGCACAGGAGATTTTGATAATATTATAAATGAAACCAATATTGCAGAGCCAGATTTGATATTTTCGGTAATTTCAACTCCCGAACAGGAATATTTTTTAAAGGATAATGTGGGTAAATTTAATGCAAAAATTTGGTATGGATTAGGAAATGATTATGCTGGGAAAAAGGGCGTTTCCGAAGTGAGAAAGTTTGCAAAAAAAATGCTTCATAAGGGAATGCTTCATAGTATGCTGTCACGATATAATAAAGAGGAATGAGGTTAAAAAATGGACAGTGTGAGTAGTAACAAAAGAAAGCCTTGGTTATCTTATCTAGCCATTATTGTAGGAACTGGAATTATGGGATTGGCAATTAAATGTATTTTTGATCCCATCAGCCTAGTAACAGGAGGTTTTACCGGGGTAGCAATTTTGATTAAAAAAGTGTCGGGAACAGCAATCAATGGAGGCATTCCATTATGGTTAACGAACCTTGTATTAAACATTCCGGTATTTTTAGTTGCACTAAGAATTAAGGGAAAGCGTTTTATAGGAAGAACAGCAGTTGCTACGGTACTTCTTTCCACTTGGTTATATGTGATTCCACAGATGGATATAGTGAACGGAGATTTTACCCTTGCAGCTATTTTTGGAGGGGTACTTACAGGAGTTGGACTGGGAATGATTTTATGGGCAAATGCTACCACAGGTGGAACGGATATGGTAGCTGCATTGATTCAGCATAAACTTCGACATTATTCCATTGCACAGATATTACAGATGCTAGATGGAATCATTGTGTTACTGGGTCTTTATGTGTTTGGTCTTCAACCTACCCTTTATGCCAGCGTGGCCATTTTTATTGTTTCAAAAGTTACGGATACCATGTTGGAAGGCATGAAGTTCTCAAAGGCGGCATATATTATTACGGAACAATATGAAGAAGTTGCAAAAAAAATCATGTCGGAATTGGATCGTGGAGTGACAGGATTAGAAGCTAGGGGAATGTACTCTGGAGATAAAAAATGTATGCTTTATTGTGTGGTATCTAAAAAGGAAATTGTAATTTTAAAAGAATTGATTACGGATATAGATAAAAATGCTTTTGTAATTGTAGGAGATGTAAGGGAAGTATTGGGAGAAGGATTTATTGAATATCGATAAAATGTTCTTTGTGTACTATGTATAGAGGAAAAATTGAATAATTTAGAAGAAAAGTTGAGGAAATGCATAAAAAAAGTGGATTTCCTCTTTCTTTTTTTGTGGTTTTGCATTAAAATACATATTAGAGTATTTTGGTTTTCCAAAATGAACTTAAGAACTTTGTGAAAGTTGTATATGAAAATATGCACAAGTAATAGAAGAGTGTATTTGATAATGGTAAATGACAGAAGAAAAAAAGGAAAAGAAAAGGAGTGAAGCGAATGATTTCAAATCAGATACTTCAAAATACCATCGATGGATTAAAGGCAATTACTAGGATGGATTTATGTATTATTGATACAGAAGGCAAAGTATTAGCAACTACGTTTCCGGATGCAGAGAATTATATGACAGCAGCAATGGCGTTTGTAGAATCTCCCGCAGATAGCCAGGTAGTACAAGGATTTCAGTTTTTTAAAGTATTTGATGAACACCAATTAGAATATATACTGCTTGCAAATGGGGATAGTGAAGATGTATATATGGTAGGAAAAATAGCAAGTTTCCAAATTCAAAACCTGTTGGTTGCCTATAAAGAAAGATTTGATAAAGATAATTTTGTGAAAAATTTATTGCTGGATAATTTACTATTGGTAGATATTTACAATCGTGCCAAAAAACTTCGTATTGACACAGAGGCCAAAAGAGTAGTATTTATAGTAGAAACAAGCCGAGAAAAAGATGGAAATGAATTGGAAAAAGTCAGAAGCCTTTTTGGTGGAAAGTCAAAAGATTTTATTACCGCAGTAGATGAAAAGAATATTATTGTTGTAAAAGAAGTGTTGGAAAATGAAGGATATGGCGAACTGAGTAAAACGGCAGAAGTTATATTAAATTTATTTAAAAATGGTGAAGAATGTGAAGCTCATATTTCCTATGGTACAATTGTGAATGAGATTAAAGAAGTATCTCGTTCCTATAAGGAAGCACGCATGGCATTGGATGTAGGTAAGATATTTTTTGAAGAACGGCATGTGATTGCATATTCTACCCTTGGAATCGGAAGATTGATTTATCAGCTGCCTATTCCCCTTTGTAAAATGTTTATTAAAGAAATTTTTGACGGAAAATCACCAGATGATTTTGATGAGGAGACTTTAACAACAATTAATAAATTTTTTGAAAACAGTTTAAACGTTTCCGAGACCTCCAGACAGCTTTACATTCACCGTAATACGTTAGTCTACCGATTAGATAAGTTACAAAAGAGTACAGGGCTGGATTTACGTGTATTTGAAGATGCGATTACTTTTAAAATAGCATTGATGGTTGTAAAATACATGAAATATATGGAGTCTTTGGATTACTAAGCACTATTTAGGAGGCTTACATGATAACACTGGAAAATGTCAGTAAAGCATATGCGGCAGGAATACCTGCATTAAATGACGTTAGTCTGCATATAGAAGAAGGAGAGTTTGTCTTCGTAGTAGGAGACAGTGGTTCCGGTAAATCTACATTGATTAAATTACTATTAAAAGAATTAGAGCCAACAGATGGAAGCATTTTAATTTACAGTCAAAAGCTAGAGAGAATAAAACATAAAGATGTTCCAAAATTTCGCAGAAATATAGGTGTAGTATTTCAGGATTTTCGCTTACTAAAGGATCGCAATGTCTATGAAAATGTAGCATTTGCCCAAAGAGTGATAGGAATGCCGACTAAGACCATGAAACAAAAAGTTCCGGCGGTATTGTCTATGGTGGGACTTGCGGCAAAGTATAAATCTTTTCCAAGACAGCTTTCTGGAGGAGAGCAGCAACGTGTGGCAATTGCAAGGGCTTTGGTAAATGAACCTAATATTTTATTGGCAGATGAGCCAACTGGAAATCTAGATACCCACAATGCATGGGAAATCATGAAACTTTTAGATGAAATCAATCAAAGGGGAACCACGGTGCTTGTGGTAACGCATAATCTTGAAATTGTAAAATCAATGAAAAAACGTGTCATCACTATGAAGAAGGGTGTTGTGATAAGTGATCAACAATTAGGTGATGAACATGAGGATTAGTACATTTATATATACCTTCAAGCAAGGCGTAAAAAATATTTGGCGTAATAAGATGTTCTCCTTGGCGTCCATTGCAACGATGTCAGCTTGTATTTTTCTGTTTGGATTATTTTATGCAATCGTAGTGAATTTTCAAAGTATTGTAAAGGAAGCAGAAGCAGGAGTTGCAGTGACAGTATTTTTCGTAGATGGAATTACACAGGAACAAATGGATAATATTGGAGTACAGATTGATAAACGAATTGAGGTATCCAGCAAGGTTTTTGTATCGGCAGATGAAGCATGGGCAGGATTCCAAGAGGATTATTTTGAAGGAAACGAAGATATGGCACAGGGATTTGCAAATGATAATCCATTGCTGAATTCTTCTCATTACGAAATTTATATGAATGATATTTCTATGCAGGAATCATTGGTGACCTACATGCAGTCTTTAGAGGGCGTTCGAGAAGTAAAAAGTTCTGCTATAGCGGCAAATACCTTGTCTGATTTTAACAAACTGATTGGATATATTTCGGCGGGAATTATTTTGATTTTGCTATGTGTGGCGGTATTTTTAATTAGCAATACTGTAACGGTGGGGATTGCAGTGAGGCGGGAAGAAATTTCTATTATGAAATTGATTGGAGCTACCGATTATTTTGTACGAGCTCCATTTATTGTAGAAGGAATTTTAATTGGAGTACTAGGCTCTGTTTTTCCACTGTTGTTATTATTTTTTATGTATCGTAATATTATTGTATATGTTGCAGAAAAGTTTCAATGGGTAAGCAGAATTATGAATTTCCTTCCAGCGAATCAAGTATTTACAACGTTGATACCGGTAGGATTACTATTGGGAGTTGGAATTGGATTTTTAGGAAGCCGATTGACCATTCGTAAACATCTACAGGTATAGAAGAAAAGAACGTGGACAGCCCGGTGGAGAATAACTTCCGGGCTATTATCGTTTTTGGAGGTTAGAAGAATGAATAGTAAGAGACACTGGTGGAGTAAGATTACAATCATAAGCGTTACATTAATTGCAATTTTAATGTTTTCCTATGTAGGGTATGCCAGTGCCCAAAATATATCAGAGGCACAGGAAGAAAAAGAAAATTTAAAAAATGAATTGAAAGAGGCACAAGAACTCATTGATCATTTAAAAGATTCCAAGGAGAACATTCAAGAAACGGTAAAAAAATTAGATGCAAAATTGAAGGAAATTTCAAATCGGATTAATGAACTAGAAGAACAACTAGGAGAAAAGCAGGTACAGGTAACCGATACCCAAGAAGAACTGGAGCAGGCAAATTTAGACAGGCAAAAACAGTATGAAGATATGAAACTTCGAATTCAATTTATGTATGAAAATAGTAGCAATTCTTTTTTAGAACAATTACTTTCCTCTAGAAGTATAGCAGAATTTTTAAATCATGCAGAATATATTACCAAGATTTCACAATATGATCGTAATATGCTATTAAAATATGAAGATACCGTGAATTCAGTAGCTCAGATGGAAACACAGTTAGAAACAGAACTTGGAGAATTAGAAGAAATGAAACAACAGGTTCAGGAAGAACAAAAGACAGTAGTGGCTTTAATGGAAGCAAAGAAAACGGCATTAAAAGACGCCGAAGGAGATATTACTGATGCACAGGAAATAGCCAAGGTGTATGAAGCGGAAATTGAGGCGCAGGATGAAATGATTGCCCAAATACAGGCGGCAGAAGAAGAACGGTTACGAAAGGAAAAGGAGCAGGAGGAGCAGCGTTTAGCTCAAGAGGCAGAACAGCGTAAAAAGGAAGAAGAAACTGCCAATAATGCCGAAAATCAGACTCCAAAACCAGAAGATAATCCCAGTGATTCAGGCAGCAGTGAGGGAAAACCGGAGGTTGTTGGAGCTTTTACCTGGCCATGTCCTTCCTCTAAAAGAATTACCAGTGATTATGGACCACGAACATCACCAACAGAAGGAGCCTCTAGCTATCATAAGGGAATTGATATTGGTGCATCATATGGGGCAGACATTGTGGCAGCAGCAGATGGAACAGTGATTTTTGCAGGACATTCCAATTCTGCTGGTAACTATCTTACAGTAAATCATGGAAATGGAATGTATACGGTTTATATGCATTGTTCCTCTTTGACGGCCTCAAAGGGACAGAAAGTATCGAGAGGACAGATAATTGCAAAAGTAGGAAGTACTGGATTTTCCACAGGAAATCATTTGCATTTCGGTGTCAGCATAAATGGAGAGTATGTAAATCCGTGGAACTATTTATAAGTTTAGAAAGGAAAGAAAAATAGGTATGAACACAGAAAATTATGAGCCGCCAATGAATCTGCCGGAGAATTCGAAAGATTTAGAAAGTGGTACAAAACAAGGAACAGAATATCGCAAAGGAATGTTAAGGGGAATCATTGGAACACTGGCATTACTAGGAATCGTCATACTAGCTGCTGGAATTACATTGTGGATTCGAATCGGGCAGGAAAAAGCAGATAAAGGGGAAGGAAAAAGTGGGTCAGGGCAGATATCAGAGCAGACACGCCAGTCAATTTCCAAGAAAGAAGTGCAGGGAAAAGCAGGAGAACTAGCAGATTTAATAGATCAATATTATTATGAAGACATTGATGAGGAAAAAGTGGTAGAAGGCATGTATGCAGGTTTGGTAAGTGGATTGGGGGATAAATATTCTGCTTATTTTTCAGCAGAAGAATATAAGTCCTTAAATGCAAGTACCACAGGAAGCTATTATGGTATTGGTGCTGTTCTAAGTCAAAATCCAGACACGAAAGCAGTTACTATTTTGCATGTATATCCAGGTTCACCAGCAGAAGAAGCCGGAGTGAAGGACGGAGATATTATTGTGAAGGTAGAAGATATTCCAGGAGACAGCATGGAGTTGTCTGAATTAGTGAAGCATATTAAAGGAGAAGAAGAAACTAGTGTTCATTTGCAGCTACTTAGAGAAGGAGAAAGTGACTATCAGGAATTTGATGTGTTTCGCCGCCAAATAGAAGTACCTACAGTAGAACACCAGATGTTGGAAGGAAGTACAGGATTAATCCAAATATCAGAATTTACCGATAATACACCAGAACAGTTTGATGCTGCAATTAAGGATTTACAGAATCAGGGAATGAAATCAATGATGATTGATTTGCGAAATAATCCAGGAGGTGTACTTCCAGCAACCTGTACCATGTTAGATGAATTGCTTCCTAAGGGAACGGTGGTTTATACTGTGGATAAATATGGAAAACGCATGGATTATACTTCGGATGAAAACTGTTTGACAATTCCAATTGCAGTATTAATTAATGAAAACAGCGCCAGTGCTTCTGAAATATTTGCCGGAGCAATTAAGGATTATGAATATGGAACTTTAATTGGAACAACTTCTTATGGAAAAGGGATTGTGCAGTCGATTATTCCACTAGAAGATGGAAGTGCAGTTAAATTAACTATGGCAAAATATTATACTCCAAAAGGGAATTACATTCATGAAGTAGGAATTGAACCAGATATTACATTGGAATATGAATATCAAGGAGAAGATGAAATGTATAACCCCATGCATGATAATCAGGTGTTAAAAGGATTAGAGGTATTAAATTCCCAGGAATGAAAATGAAAAAATGCATTTTATGATAAAAAATGCATTTCATGATAGAAAAAGTGCATTTCACGATATACTTGAGTTTCCGCAAAATGTAAATCTGCAATAATTAAATCCTCCCAAAGTACCAATCTGCCGATTTTTGAGAAATATAAGAATGGCAGAAATAAGAGCAATGGCACTTAAATAAGCCCCGCTGGAACCGGACTTTGGGAGAACTATTCTTTTATCTATTTAAGCAACTAACTTGAGGCAGAGTTGACGGTATGCCGGACGTTTTGTCCGAAACCAAAGCCTGACGCCCTCTTTTGCATACGACAGTATGCCTGAGATGCCTTTTGCTAGTCGGTAATAGCAGAAAAAAACTTTTTCCTTTATAGGATCTGCTGTTTTTATAATGGAAACCTTAAGTGCATTTGATTCAGATTCTATGGAAATCATTGCTAGAAATGCCATGCATAAGGTGATATAAAAGTTAAGTGCGTTGATTGCTGCAAGTTTGCGCACACGAAAATTTTCAAACTGGAACATCTGCTTTTTACAGCGGAAATATTCTTCGATTTTCCAGCGTGAGAAATAGATCCTTGCCACCCGAACCACATCGTCTTTTGACTTGATTTCTTTGTTGGTGGCAAGCATCATCGGATGATCAGTGATTCCATAAACGAGCACCAGATAAATATCTTTTCTGGACGCAGTGATTTGTACTTTCATAT